>NZ_CAXQZB010000038.1:0-55725 GCF_964228225.1 Nocardioides sp. | reverse complement strand
CCTCCCGCCGACGCCCCCGGCCCGCGCGGGCCGGGGGCGTCGTCGTGAGGCGCGGGGTGCGCTCGTCCTCGCGGGGGAGGAGCGGTCAGTGCGCGAGGCGCTTGTTCACCTGCCGGGTCAGCCAGGCGGGGGAGAACCGGGAGCCCAGGGCCAGCACGCGCGCCTGGCGGCCCACGGCGAAGTGCACCTGGCGCGAGAGCCGCTGCACGGCGTTGGGGTGCACGGCCTGCCACACGGTGTCGGCGACGTCGTCGGCGCTGAGCCGCACGCCGAGCGACTCGGTGGTGCCCGTGGTGACGTCGGTGAGCATGCCGGTCTCGACGAACAGCGGCCACAGGTCCACCACGCGCACGCCGTGGTCGGCCCACTCCAGGTTGAGGGCCTCGGTGAGGCCGCGCACGTAGAACTTGGTGGCGCTGTAGTTGGCGAGCTCGGCCTGGCCGTAGATCGCCGACGCCGAGGCGAGGTTCACCGCGACGCTGCCCGGTGTGGCCCTGAGGTGGGGGAACGCCAGGTGCATCCCGTGCATGACGCCGAGCACGTTGACGCCGATCTCACGCTCCAGCGCCGCGGCGTCGAGGTCGGCGAACTGACCGGCGACGAGCACGCCGGCGTTGTTGATCATCACGTCGAGCCGGCCGGTGTCGGCCACGAACGCGGAGAGCCGCTCCTCGAAGGCGGCCCGGTCGCGCACGTCGAGGGTGCCGGTGACGACGCGGCCGGCCAGCGGTGCGGCGTCGGCCTCGAGGGCGGCGAGCCCGGCGGCGTCGAGGTCGAAGGCCCCGACCGTCCAGCCGTCGGTGAGGAAGCGCAGGGCGATGGCGCGGCCGATGCCGGCGGCGGCGCCGGTGATGGCGAGAGCACGGGTGTTCACCGCGCCAGGATCCCATCCGCCGGGGCCCCGCGGGGGTGGTCGCGGGGGTGACGTCCGTCGCCCCGCGCCCGTTCCCGGGGCGGGTCGGTCACAGCACGAGGCGGGGCGGTCACATCACGAAGCGGGACAGTCACATCACGAAGCGGAAGAGGGGGCTGTCGGGCGGCACCGGCTCGACGCGCAGCGACGACTCGGCCATCCGGGTGCGCAGCCCCACGAGGTCCTCGGCGTGCTGCAGCTCGATGCCGACCAGGGCGGGGCCGGTCTCGCGGTTGGAGCGCTTGACGTACTCGAACAGGGTGATGTCGTCGTCGGGGCCCAGGACGTCGTCGAGGAAGCGTCGCAGCGCCCCGGGCTCCTGGGGGAACTCCACGAGGAAGTAGTGCTTGAGGCCCTCGTGCACCAGCGCCCGCTCCACCACCTCGTCGTAGCGGGAGACGTCGTTGTTGCCGCCCGAGACGATGGCGACCACGCGCGCCCCCTCGCCGTGCACGGCCCGCAGCCGCGCGGCCTGCTGGCGCAGCCCGGCGGTGGCCAGGGCCCCCGCGGGCTCGGCGATGACCCCGTCGGCGCCGTAGAGGTCGAGCATCTCCACGCACACCAGACCCTCGGGCACGGCGTCGAGCACCGGACGGTGGGCCGCGACGAGGGCGTGGGTGTGCACGCCCACCCGCCGCACCGCGGCGCCGTCGACGAAGCCGTCGAGGGTCGCCAGGTCCACCGGGCCTCCGGCGGCGAGCGCCGCCGCCATGCTCGCGGCGCCCGCCGGCTCGACGCCGACCAGCTCGATCGGGGTGTCGGTGCCGCCGAGGGAGACGCACAGCCCGGCCAGCAGCCCCCCGCCCCCGACCGGCACGACCACGGCGGCCGGCAGCACCCCGTCGAGGTCGGCGACCTGGGCGAGCAGCTCGGTGCCCACGGTGGCCTGCCCGGCGATCGTGCGGGGGTCGTCGAAGGCCGGCACCGGCGTGGCGCCCGAGGCCGCGGCGTAGGCGCGGCTGGCGGCCGCGGCGTCGTCGTAGGTGTCGCCGCCGATGACGACGTCCACGAGGTCGCCGCCCAGGGCCGCGATCCGCTCGCGCTTCTGCCGGGGGGTGGTGCGGGGCAGGTGCACCCGTCCGCGCACGCCGGCGCGGGCGCAGGCCAGCGCCACCCCCTGGGCGTGGTTGCCGGCGCTGGCGCACGTGACCCCGCGCTCCCGCTCGGTGGCGGTGAGGCCGCTGATGAGGTGGGCGGCGCCCCGCACCTTGTAGGAGCGCACCGGCTGCAGGTCCTCGCGCTTGAGCCACACGTCGAGGCCGAGGGCGGCCGAGAGCCGGTCGTTGCGCTGCAGGGGCGTCGGCGGCAGCCAGGCGCCCAGGGTGCGGGCGGCGGCGGCGACGTCCGCAGGAGTCGGGCGGGGTGAGGTCGGGCCCGCGCTGGGGGGTGTCGGCGTGCTCACACCCCGATCCTGCCCGGCGGACCCCGTGCGCGCGCAGCCGGACCGGTGCGCGACCATGGCCGCCATCATGAGCCGACCCTCCGAGCCCTCCTCGCCGACCCCCGCCGGGTCGGGCGCGGGCCTGACGCCGCTGGAGCGGGACGTGCTGGCCTTCGAGGCCGACTGGGCGCGCCACGCGGGCGCGCGCGAGGAGGCGATCCGCGAGCGGTTCGGGCTGGGCGTGGCCGACTACCACCGGCTGCTCAACGCGCTGCTGGACCGGCCCGAGGCCGAGGCGCAGGCACCGGTGCTGGTGCGCCGGCTGCGGCGGCAGCGGCGCCGTCGTCAGCAGAATCGCCAGGAGAGTCGCCAGGAGAGTCGCCAGGAGAGTCGGCAGGAGCACCGCTCGACGCGGAGACTGTCCGCACCCTCACCTACACTCTGACGCGTCCTGTCCCGCGCTCCGCGGGCGGCCCCGACTCGGGAGGAGACCCCTCGTGCGTGCTGCGATCGTCGCGCTGCTCGCGCTGCTGGTCATCGGCCTCACCACCGCCGCGAGCGGGGAGAAGGCCGGTCGCGTGGTGCGCAGCGAGCTGGCGGGGGAGAGCGTCCGGCTCGACCTGCCCACCGGCGACGGCCGGCCCAAGGGGCTCGCGGTGTGGTTCCACGGCCAGGGCGGCAACGTCAACGACCGGATGCAGGGCCCCTGGCTCTCGGCGCTGCGCCGCGACGGCTGGGCCATCGCCTCCTCCGACTTCCACCTCCAGTCGTGGGGCAACGCCGCCTCCACCGACGACGTCCAGCGCCTCACCGCCTGGGCCTCCGAGCAGGTGGGGCTCCCGGTCACGCTGTGGGTCTCGGGCTCGATGGGCGGGTCGGTCTCGCTCAACGCCCTGCTGCACGGCGAGGCCCGGCCGCGCTGCTGGTACGGCGTCAAGCCGGCCATCTCGCTCAAGCGCATGGACGCCGTGCCCACCGCCGACCGCTACATCGCCGAGGCCTTCGGCGGCGACGTGCCGCCCGACCGCAACCCCGTGTTCAACGTCGACGCCCTGCCGCGCGACCTCGTCTACCGCGTGGTCGCCTCACCGGAGGACACCTGGGTGCCGCTGGACGAGAACGGCGGCGCGCTGGTCTCCCAGCTCGACGCCCTCGGGGTGGACGTCAGCTACCTGCCCGCCGAGGGCCCGCACGAGGACCCCTCCCACTGGGACTCGGTCGACCTGGTCGCCTTCGCGAACGGCTGCCTGGAGCGCTGACCCTCCCGGGGGCCGGGCCTCCCCGAGGACCGGTTGTCCCGGAGGACTGGTCTCAGGCCGGCGGCAGCAGTGCGGCGCCGGCCACGAACCGGTCGACGGTGATGCGGATCGCCACGCGCGCCGGGTTCTCCCGGGGCGTGCGGTAGCGCAGGGCGTAGCGCTCGCAGGCGCGGGCGATCTGCGCCGGGTCCTCCACCACCACGCCGTGGCCCTCCAGGGTCGACCAGCGGGCGCCGTCCACCTGGCAGGCCGCCACCGCGCCCCCGCCGCCCGCCCGCAGGTTGGCGACCTTGCGCGACCCGCCGCCGGCGATCACCCAGGCGCACTCCTGCTCGGGGTCCAGCGCCACGCCCACGGGCACGACGTGGAGCCGACCGTCGGGGCGCAGCGTGGTGAGGGTGCACAGGTGCCGCTCGGTCCAGAAGTCGGTCAGCAGCGGGGGGAGGTCGGTCCAGCCGGGGACGAAGGAGGCCACGGGCCCACCCTAGGGCTGCTCGGGCCACCCTCCGGGCGTCACCTCAGGGGCCCCGGATCCAGCGCTAGATCCAGCGCTAGATCCAGCGCTGGAGCCACATCCGGTCCAGCCACGCCTCCCGCGGGATGACCTCGTAGGTCAGCAGCGGGTGGAGGTAGGCGAAGTTCGCCACCACGAGCACCAGCAGCGTGCCGGTGACCACGACGCCGGCCGTGCGGCGTCGGCTCGGCGTGCGGTCGGGGCCGATGATCGCCCCGCACACCATGGTCAGGGCCAGCACGGTGAAGGGCAGGAACGCGACGGCGTAGAAGTAGAAGATCGGCCGGGAGTCGTAGAGCGTCCACGGCAGCCAGCTGGCGAGCATCCCGACCACCGGCACCCCGAAGCGCCAGTCGCGGCGCCCGATCCACAGGGCCGCGGCGGCGAGGAGGGCGACCGCCCCGCTCCACCACAGCACCGGGGTGCCGATGAGCAGCACCTGCCGGTAGCAGACCGAGCCGGCCTCCGCGGTGCACCCGTCCTCGCCGGGCTGCACGTCGAGGTCGGTGGCCACGCCCACGGTGCGCCCGATCAGCGGCCAGCCCAGTGGGTCGGAGCGGTAGGTGTGGTCGGCGCAGTTGAGGTAGTGGGTGTGGAAGGTGTAGACGTCGCGGTGGTAGTACCACAGCGAGCGCAGCGACTGCACGAGCTCGCCCGGTCCGGTCGCGTCGGGCTCGGTGGCGGTGGGCCACCGGGCGTCGTCGTCGAAGCTGTTGTCGGCCGTGCGGTCCTCGCCCTCACCGGTGCAGCCGTTCTCGGCGATGAACCCGGTGTACTGGGTGGAGGAGAGGTGCTGCTCATACTCGGAGGCGTGGATCAGCCACCCGGTCCACGATGCGACGTAGACGAGCGCCGCCACGCCCACCAGCTGCACGAACGCCGCGGCGCCGTCGACGAACGCGGTGCGCAGCCGCGCCCACCGCACCCCGTGGGCGCGGCGGGCGCCGGCGCTCCAGAGCCACACCAGCACCCCGAAGGCCGCCAGCGGGTAGGCGGCGGTCCACTTGGTGCCCAGGGCGAGCCCGAAGCACACGCCGCCGGCGAGCAGCCAGGGGCGCACGAGCACGGCCGCCACCGGCCCGAGCGCCGCGGGAGCGCCGGACGCCTCGTGAGCGCCGTCCCAGCGGTCGGCGAGCCGGCGCCGGAACCAGTCGCGGTCGTTGACCACACACGCCACGGCGCACAGCAGGAACAGGGCGAGGTAGATGTCGAGCAGTGCGAGCCGGGAGAGCACGAACTGCAGGCCGTCGAAGGTGAGCAGCAGTCCCGCCACCAGCCCCAGCACCGTCGAGCCGGTGAGCCGCCGGCCGAGCCGGCAGATCACCAGCACCATGAGGGACCCGGCGACCACCGCGGAGATCCGCCAGCCGAACGGGTCCATCCCGAAGGCCTTCTCGCCGAGGGCGATCAGCCACTTGCCGACCTCCGGGTGCACCTCCATCGAGGGGCCCTCGGCCCAGATGCCGCTGGTGCGGCCGTCGAGGATCGCGTCGTTGACGTCCTGGCCGCCCACGGTGTCGAGGTAGTCGCGCACGTAGCCCTGGGTGAGCAGCGCCCAGGCGTCCTTGGCGTAGTAGGTCTCGTCGAAGGCGAAGCGGCGCGGGGAGCCGAGGTCGTCGATCCGCATCGCGAACGCCAGCGCGGTCACCGCCAGCGCCCCGAGCCAGGCCCAGAGTCGCTCGCGGCCCCGGTGCAGGGCGTCCCAGCGCAGCCGTGCGCGCTCCAGCGCCGAGGGCAGCGGGGCACCGGACGTCGTGCGCGCGAGCGTCGCGGGCTCGCGGACGTCGACGGCACTCACGCCCTGCAGCCTACGGCGCCCCGCCCCCGGCCCCGGGTCATCGGGCGCGCGGGCTCGATCGGGGAGGCCGGGCCCGATCGGGCAGGCCGGCCCGATCGGGCATGATCGGGCGCGTGCTCATCCTCGCCGCCACCCCGATCGGCCGCGTCGAGGACGCCTCCCCTCGCCTGGCCGAGCTGCTGGGCTCCTGCGAGGTGGTGGCCGCGGAGGACACCCGCCGGCTGCACCGGCTGGCCCGCGACCTCGGCGTCGTCGTGTCGGGCCGGATCGTGTCGTACTTCGAGGGCAACGAGGTGGGCCGCACCCCGCAGCTGCTGGAGGCGCTGCAGGCGGGGGAGCGGGTGCTGCTGGTCACCGACGCCGGCATGCCGAGCGTCAGCGACCCCGGCTACCGGCTGGTCGCCGCCGCCGTCGACGCCGGCCTGGAGGTGACCGCCGTGCCCGGCCCCTCGGCGGTGCTCACCGCGCTGGCGGTCTCGGGGCTGCCGGTCGACCGGTTCTGCTTCGAGGGCTTCCTGCCGCGCAAGGCCGGTGAGCGCGCCCGTCGGCTGGCCGACCTGGCCGCCGAGCGCCGCACGATGGTGTTCTTCGAGGCGCCCCACCGCACCGAGGCCGCGCTGCGGGCCCTCGCCGAGGCCTTCGGGGACGAGCGCCCCGCCGCCGTGTGCCGCGAGCTCACCAAGACCCACGAGGAGGTCCGCCGCGGCGGCCGGGCCGCCCTCGCCGACTGGGCCGCCGAGGGGGTGCGCGGCGAGGTCACGCTCGTGGTGGCCGGCGCGGCCGCCACCGCCGCCGTCTCGCGCGACGAGGCCTCGCTGCGCGCCGCGGTCGCGGCCCACGAGGATGCGGGCATGACCCGCAAGGACGCCCTCGCCGAGGTGGCGCGGCTCGCGGGGGTCCCCAAGCGCGACGTCTACCAGGTGGTGCACGTGTCATGACCCGACTCACCCGCTACTCCCACGACGGTCTCACCTTCGAGGTGCTCGACGAGGGCCCCGAGGACGGCGAGGTCGTGGTGCTGCTCCACGGCTTCCCCGAGCGCGCCAGCTGCTGGCGCGAGGTGGCGCCGGTGCTGCACGCCCAGGGCTACCGCACCCTCGCCCCCGACCAGCGCGGCTACTCGGTGGGCGCCCGCCCGCGGCGTCGTCGCGACTACCGCACCACGCTGCTGGCCGGCGACGTCGCCGCCCTCGTGGCCGCCGCGCGGGAGGTCGCGCCCGGCGCCGCCGACGGCGTGCACCTGGTGGGCCACGACTGGGGCGCGATCGTGGCCTGGGTGACCGCGCTGCGGCACCCGGCGCTCGTACGCACCCTGGTGGCGGTCTCCGTGCCGCACCCCGAGGCGTTCCTGAAGGCGCTGGTGACCTCCCGGCAGTTCCTGCGCTCCTGGTACATGGCGATGTTCCAGCTGCCGGTCCTGCCCGAGCGGCTCGGCGCCCGGCGCGGGGGCTTCTTCGAGGCGATGCTGGCCCGCACCGGCATGGACGCCGACGACCTCGCCCGCTTCCGCAGCGAGATCGTCGACCACGGGGCGCTGCCCGGCGGGCTGGCCTGGTACCGCGCGCTGCCGTTCCTGGACCGCAGCCTCATCGGCGCCCGGGTCACCCAGCCCACGACGCTGGTGTGGAGCGACGGCGACGATGCGCTGGACCGCGCCGGGGTGCTGCGCACCGAGCAGCACGTCGAGGGCCCCTACGAGCTGGTGATCCTCGAGGGCGAGGACCACTGGATCCCCACCCACGCCCCGCAACCGCTCGCCGAGGCGATCCTGGTCCGCGTGGGGGCACGCGCCTGATGGCCGTGCCGACTGCACCGGGAGCACCGGGCGAGCGGCCGCCGGTGCCCGAGCCGCTGCCGGTGCCGGTGGTCGACAACCACTGTCACCTCGACGTCGTGCGCGACGGCGAGCCGGTGGTCCCCGTCGCCCAGGCGCTCGCCGAGGCGGCCGCCGTCGGCGTGACCCGCATCGTGCAGATCGGCTGCGACCTGCCCGGCGCGCGCTGGGCCGTCGAGACCGCGGCCGCGCACCCGTCCGTCGTGGCGGGGGTCGCCCTGCACCCCACCGACGCCGCGCGGCTCGGCACGGCCGGTCGGCTGGACGAGGCCTTCGCCGAGATCGAGGCGCTGGCCGCCCACCCGCGGGTGCGGGCGGTCGGTGAGACCGGGCTGGACCACCACTGGGTGCCCCCCGAGGACGCCGTCGGCCGAGCCGCGCAGGTGGAGTCCTTCCGTCGTCACATCGACCTCGCCAAGCGCCTCGACCGCACCCTGGTGATCCACGACCGCGACGCCCACGACGCGATCCTGGAGGTGCTCGACAGCGAGGGCGCCCCCGCGCGCTGGGTGATGCACTGCTTCTCCGGCGACGCCGACTTCGCCCGCCGCTGCCTCGACCGCGGGGCCCACCTGAGCTTCGCCGGCACCGTGACCTTCAAGAACGCCGCGCCCCTGCGGGAGGCGCTGCGGATCACCCCGCGCGACCGCGTGCTGGTGGAGACCGACGCGCCCTACCTCACCCCGACGCCGTACCGGGGACGCCGCAACGCCTCCTATCTGGTGCCGTTGACGATGCGCGTGATGGCGCAGGAGCGGGGCGAGGACCTCGCCGAGCTGTGCGCGGCGGTGGACGCCAACACCGAGGTCGCCTTCGGTGGTGCGTGGGCCTCGTTCCGCTGACCGGCGCCGGCCGACCCGAGGCGACCGACCGGACGCGACCGAGGAGCGCCGCGCGGGATCCGGCGATCGCTGTGATCCTCCTCGCAGCCGATCCCGACGCCGTGGGTGTGACGGATGTGACGCAGGTGACTGATGGGGTGCCGATCGGGTGATCCTGGCCACCCGAACGGGTCAGTACCGGGGTGTCGGGTTTGCAATCTCGACCGATCCACTGTTCTTCTGGTCGGCGTCGGCCGGGATCGGGAGATTCCCGCCGGCGCGCCAGGACGGCGATCACGGGCCCTCGGGGGTGTCGGATCGACGCTCCCGCACCCGACTCGGTCTCGGGTGAGCGCCGGTGGCCCGAGGCCCGGGGAGCACCACCATCGGAGCACGATGCCCCACCATGCGCAGCACCCCCAGTCCTCCTCGCTAGACCAGTCCTCCTCGCTCCACCAGTCCTCGTCGCTAGACCCCGCCGGCCGTGCCGGCACCTCCGCCTCGTCGGCCCCCTCCCGTGCCTCCGCAGCCCGTTCCCGGCTGGTCCGAGCAGCGCACAGCCGCCGACTGATCGGCACCCTGGCCACCGTGGCCCTGCTGGCCGTGGCCGGCACCACCTACGCCTACGCCTCGCTCAGCAACGAGGTCACCCTCACCGTCGACGGCCAGCGCCAGGAGGTGAGCACCCTGGGCACCACCGTCGGCGACGTCCTCGCCGGCGAGGGCATCGAGATCGGCGAGCACGACGTCGTCATCCCGGGCCCCGACTCCGCCGTCCAGGACGGCGCCCTGATCACCGTGCGCTACGGCAAGCCGGTCACCTTCGTCGTGGACGGCAAGGAGACCACCCGCTGGATCACCGCCACCGACGTGCAGTCGGCGCTGGACCAGTTCGGGCAGAGCTTCGCCGGCGCCCAGCTCAACGTCAGCCGCGGCCTCAGCATCCCGCGCAGCGGCCTCGACCTCACCGTGGTCACCCCCAAGCGGGTCACCGTCGAGGTCGCGGGCGAGCGCACCGTCGAGCGCACGGTCTTCGCCAGCACCGTGGCCGAGGCGCTGGACAAGGTCGGCGTCCGCCTCGACGAGCACGACCGGGTGCGCCCCGCGCGCGACGCCCGGGTGCGCGACGGCGACCGCATCGTCTTCACCGACATCCGCATCGCCCAGCGCACCGTGACGAACGTCCCGGTGCCGTTCAAGACCTACGAGGAGGAGGACGGCGACCTGTACGTCGGCACCTCCGAGGTCGAGCGCGAGGGCGTGGAGGGCACCCGCACGGTGACCTACCGCCTGATCTTCCGCAACGGCGAGCTCGTGCGCCGCATCCCGATCGACCGGCAGATCCAGGAGCGGCCCACGGCCCGGATCGTGCGCGTGGGCACCAAGCCGCAGCCGGCGCCCGACTACAGCGGCGGCAACACCGTGTGGGACCGCCTGGCCCAGTGCGAGTCCGGCGGCAACTGGTCGATCAACACCGGCAACGGCTACTACGGCGGTCTGCAGTTCAGCCTCGGCACCTGGCAGGCCTACGGCGGCACCGGTCTGCCGAGCAACGCCTCGCGCGAGCAGCAGATCGCGATCGCCGAGAAGGTCCGGGCCGCCAGCGGCGGCTACGGCGCCTGGCCGGGCTGCGCGGCCAAGCTCGGCCTGCCCCGCTGAGGTCCCGGCCCGCTGAGGTCCCGGCCCGACCGCTAGCCTCGACGCCATGTCGCACTCCGCCGCCCCGCGCCTGCTCGGGGCGGCGGACGTGCGTCGGCTGGCCGCCGAGCTCGACCTGCGGCCCACCAAGCAGCGGGGCCAGAACTTCGTGATCGACGCCAACACGGTGCGCCGCATCGTGCGGGAATCCGGCATCGGCCCCGACGACGTCGTGCTCGAGGTCGGACCCGGTCTCGGGTCGCTGACCCTCGCCCTGCTGGAGGTGACGCCCCACGTCGTGGCGGTCGAGATCGACGAGCTGCTGGCCGGGCTGCTGCCCCGCACCATCGCGGAGTTCGCCCCCGCCCGGGCCGAGGGCTTCCGGCTGGTGCACGCCGACGCGCTGCGGGTCACCGACCTCCCCGGTCCCGCGCCCACGGCGCTGGTGGCCAACCTGCCCTACAACGTCTCGGTGCCGGTGCTGCTGCACCTGCTCGCGCTGCTGCCGAGCCTGCAGCGGGGCCTGGTGATGGTGCAGGCCGAGGTCGCCGACCGGCTGGCGGCCACCCCGGGCAGCAAGATCTACGGCGTCCCGTCGGTGAAGGCCGCCTGGTACGCCGACGTGCGCCGCGCGGGCGCCATCGGGCGCAACGTCTTCTGGCCCGCCCCCAACGTCGACTCCGGCCTGGTGGCCTGGACCCACCGGCCGCCGCCGCCCACGACCGCCACCCGCGAGCAGGTCTTCGCGGTGGTCGACGCCGCCTTCGCGCAGCGTCGCAAGGTGCTGCGCGGCGCCCTGCGCACCCTCGTGCCCGACACCACGGCGCTCGACGCCGCCCTGGCCCACGCCGGACTCGACCCGCAGGTGCGCGGCGAGGCCCTCACCGTCGTCGACTTCGCGCGCCTCGCCGAGGGCCTGGCCCCGTGGTTCGCCGAGGCGGGGCGGCTGTGAGCCGGTCCGCGGGTGGTGCCGCCGGTGGACCGTCCGCGCGCGCCGTCACGGTGCGGGCCGCGGCCAAGATCAACCTCCACCTCGGTGTCGGTGCGGTGCGCCCCGACGGCTTCCACCCGCTGTGCACCGTCTACCAGGCGCTGAGCCTCTACGACGACGTGCGCGCGGATCCGGCCGAGCAGCCGGGCGAGGCACTCGCCCTGACGGTGACGGGGTCGGCCTGGGTCGACGTCGCCGGGGTGCCGGTCGAGGGGCCGGAGCTCGAGCAGAACCTCGCCGTGCGTGCGGTGCGGGCGCTCGAGGAGCACCACGGCCGGTCCCTGCCGGCGCGCCTCACCATCACCAAGGCGATCCCGGTGGCGGGCGGACTGGCGGGTGGGTCGGCCGACGCCGCCGCCGCGCTGGTCGCCATCGACCGTCTCCACGACCTGCAGACCAGCGACGACGACCTGCTCGCGATCGCCGCCCGGCTGGGCAGCGACATCCCCTTCAGCCTGCTGGGCGGCACCGCACTCGGCACGGGGCGGGGCGAGCTGGTCGAGCCGGTGCCCGACGCGGGCTCCTGGTGGTGGGTCGTGGTGCCCAGCGACGTCGGGCTCTCCACCCCCGCGGTCTACCGGCGCTTCGACGACCTGCGCGTGGGCGAGCGGGAGGCGGGCGAGGGTGAGACGGGTGAGCAGCCGGCACCGGCCACCGCGGTGCTCACCGCGCGGGCCGCCGGCGACCCCCAGGCGCTGGCCGCCGCACTCCACAACGACCTGCAGGACCCCGCCCTGGACCTGCGCCCCGAGCTGGGTGACCTGATCGACCGCGGCGAGTCGCTCGGCGCGCTGCGCGGGCTGGTGTCGGGATCCGGGCCCACCGTGCTGTTCCTGGCCGCCTCGGCCACCGACGCCCGCGAGCTGGCCGCCGCCCTGCGCGAGGACGGCGTCGCCGTGGCGCTGGTGGCCCACGGGCCCGTGGCGGGCGCCCACCTCGTGGAAGGGATCGCGTGAGCGAACGACCCAACCTGCTCAACCTGGAGCGGGTCTCGAAGTCCTACGGCGTCCGGCCGCTGCTCAGCGAGGTCTCCCTCGGCGTGGGCGCGGGCGACCGGATCGGCATCGTGGGCCGCAACGGCGACGGCAAGACCACGCTGCTGGAGGTGATGAGCGGCCTGGAGGAGCCCGACACCGGTCGGGTCTCGCGCCAGCGGGGGCTGCTCGTCGGCTACCTCCACCAGGGCGACGAGCTCGTGGAGAGCCACACCGTGCGCGAGTCGGTGCTCGGTGGTCGCTCCGACCACGAGTGGGCGGCCGAGGCCCGGCTGCGCGAGATCGTCACCGAGCTGCTGGCCGGCATCGACCTCGACCGGGCCGTGCACGGTCTGTCCGGAGGCGAGCGGCGTCGCTGCGCCCTGGCGGCGCTGCTGCTGGGCGAGCACCAGCTGCTGATCCTCGACGAGCCCACCAACCACCTCGACGTCGAGGCGGTGGCCTGGCTGGCCGAGCACCTGCGACGCCGCGAGAGCGCGCTGGTCGTCGTCACCCACGACCGGTGGTTCCTCGACGCCGTCTGCGAGTGGACCTGGGAGGTGCACGACGGCGTCGTCGACGTCTACGAGGGCGGCTACGCGGCCTTCGTGCTGGCCAAGGCCGAGCGGCAGCGGCAGGCCGCGGCCAGCGAGGTGCGCCGGCAGAACCTGATGCGCAAGGAGCTGGCGTGGCTGCGCCGCGGCGCGCCTGCCCGCACCTCCAAGCCCAAGTTCCGCATCGAGGCCGCCAACGAGCTCATCGCCGACGTCCCGCCCCCGCGCGACCGGCTGGAGCTGCAGCGCTTCGCCACCGCCCGGCTCGGCAAGGACGTCGTGGACCTCGAGGACGTCGACCTCGTGCGCGGGGAGCGCACGCTGCTCTCCCGCGCCACCTGGCGGTTGGGCCCGGGCGACCGGGTGGGCATCGTCGGCGTCAACGGGGCCGGCAAGACCTCGGTGCTGCGGCTGCTCTCGGGCGCCTACGCCCCGACCACCGGCAAGGTGAAGCACGGCCGCACCGTGAGCCTGGCCCACCTCACCCAGGACCTCGACGACCTCGACCCCGGTGCGCGGGTGCTCGACACGGTCGAGGGCATCCGGCGGATCACCCGCACCGCCGACGGCGAGATCTCGGCGTCCTCGCTGCTGGAGCGCTTCGGGTTCACCGGCGACCGGCTCACCGCCCGGCTCGGTGACCTGTCCGGCGGCGAGCGGCGTCGTTTCCAGCTGCTGCGGCTGCTGCTCGACGAGCCCAACGTGCTGCTGCTCGACGAGCCCACCAACGACCTCGACATCGAGACCCTCACCGTGCTGGAGGACTTCCTCGACGGCTGGCCCGGCACGCTGGTCGTCGTCTCGCACGACCGCTACTTCCTCGAGCGCGTCACCGACTCGGTGTGGGCGCTGCTCGGCGACGGGCAGATCCGCATGCTGCCGCGCGGGGTGGAGGAGTACCTCGAACGTCGTGCGGCCCTGCTCGCCGACGCCGCCCGGGCCGCGAGCCAGTCGACCCCGGTGCCGTCGACCGCCGCCGCGGCCCCGAAGGCGCGCAGCGGGTCGGCGGAGGAGCGGGCCGCCCGCAAGACCATCGCCCGCCTCGACAAGGCCCTGGAGCGGGTGGCCGCCCGCGAGGCCGAGCTCAACGACGCCCTCGCCGCGGCCGCCACCGACTACGAGCGCCTGGCAGCGCTGGGCGCCGAGCTCGACGCCGTCCTGGCCGAGAAGGACGACCTCGAGGCCGAGTGGCTGGAGGCCGCCGAGCTCCTCGAATGAGTCCCGCAGGGCCGCTCCTCGCCTCGCCGCGTCTCGTGACGGCGCCGGGGCGCCTCCTCGACGACCGTAGGTGGCCCGGTCGCTGTGCTGACCAACGTGGGGAACGACGGTGGGTGAGGGGCGTGGGGACCGTCGGTCGTCGAGGAGCGAGCGACGGTGGGTGTGGGGCGTGGGGAACGACGGTCGTCGAGGAGCGAGCGCCAGCGAGCGTCACGAGACGCCCGCACCCGACCGGTGACCTGACGCCAGGTCCTCGCCGGGGGAGTGCCTCAGTCCGGCTCAGTCCGCCTCGGAGAACGGTGCCAGCAGGTGGCGCAGCAGCCCGGCGAGGGCGGTGCGCTCGGAGGCGGGCAGGTCGGCGAGCAGGGCCTGCTCGGCGGCGAGGAGCGCCTCGAAGGCGGCGTCGACGGTGGCCTTGCCCTCGCGGGTCAGGCGCACGATGACGCCGCGGCGGTCGCCGGGGTCGGGGGAGCGCTCCACCAGGCCGCGGGCGGCGAGCCGGTCGACGCGGTTGGTCATGGTGCCGCTGGTGACCAGCGTCTCGCGCAGCAGTCGGCCGGGGGAGAGCTCGTAGGGCGCCCCGGCGCGGCGCAGCGCCGCGAGCACGTCGAACTCCCACGACTCGATGCCGCGGGCGCTGAACGCCTCGCGGCGGGCGAGGTCGAGGTGGCGGGCCAGGCGCGAGACCCGCGAGAACACCGCGACCGGGCCGAGGTCGAGGTCCGGGCGCTCCCGGGCCCAGGCCTCCATGAGGTCGTCGACGTCGTCCCGCACGCCGCCATCGTACCGGTTCGGTCGAGAATCTTGACATCGAGATACATGCGGGCGAGGATCAAAGTGTCTTGACGTCAAGATATCTCGGGAGGATCCGATGACCGCACGACCGACCGCCGCCTGGGACCCCGGGCACTACCTCGCCTACGCCGACGAACGGGCCCGGCCCTTCCTCGACCTGCTGGGCCGCATCGACCCCGCCCGACAGGATCCCGTGCTCGAGGGTCCTGTCCTCGACGGTGCCGGGCCCACGCGGGTGGTGGACCTCGGGTGCGGTCCCGGCACGCTCACGGTGCTGCTCGCGCGGCGCTGGCCCGGGGCCGAGGTGCTCGGCGTCGACGACAGCGAGGCGATGATCACCGCCTGCGCCACCCTGGACGACGCCGACCGGCTGCGCTTCGAGTGCGCCGACCTGCGCGCCCACCTCGCCGCGGTCGCGGCGGGGGAGCGGCCCCGCGCCGGCGTCGTCGTCTCCAACGCCACGCTGCAGTGGCTGCCCGACCACCTGGCCCTGCTGCCGGCGCTGGTCGACGCCGTCGTGCCCGGGGGCTGGCTGGGGTTCCAGGTGCCGGGGAACTTCGGCGAGCCCAGCCACGTGCTGCGCGCCGAGCTGGCCGCCGACCCTGCCTACGCGTCCCACCTGGCCGGGGTCGCGGTGCCCGCGAGCCACGAGCCGGCGGTCTACCTCGAGGCGCTGGTCGCGGCCGGCCTGGGCGAGGTCGACGTCTGGGAGACCACCTACCTGCACCGGCTGCACGGCGCCGACGCCGTCTTCGACTGGGTGAGCAGCACCGGGGCCCGGCCCACCCTCGCGGCGCTGCCGCCGGGCCTGCGCGAGGAGTTCGAGGCCGAGTACCGGGCGCGACTGCGCGCGGCCTACCCGGCGAGCGGGCCCGACGCAGTCGTCGTGCTGCCGTTCCGGCGGATCTTCGCCGTGGGGCGGCGCGCGTGAGCGCCGCGGCGGAGCCCGGCGCCGTGGCGCTGCACCACGTCCAGGTCTGCTGCCCGCGCGGCGGCGAGGACGCCGCCCGCCTGTTCTACGGCGGGGCGCTCGGCCTCACCGAGGTCCCCAAGCCGCCGGCGCTGGCCGGACGGGGCGGGGTCTGGTTCCGGTCGGTGCGTGACGGCGTCGTCGTCGCCGAGCTGCACGTCGGGGTGGAGGAGCCGTTCGTGCCCGCCGCCCGCGCCCACCCGGCGTTCCTGCTGCCCGACGAGGCGGCCCTGCGGGCGGTGGGGGAGCGGATCGAGGCGCTCGGCGCGCGGCTGGGTGAGCGGCTGGGCTGCCGTGTGAGCGACGACGAGTGGGCCACGTTCCCCGGGTACCGGCGGTTGCACGCCTGGGACCCGCACGGCAATCGTGTCGAAATCTTGTGCCCGGCATGACAGGCCGTAACCCGGTGCCCCCTGGGGCGTTGAGCAGGACGGTCGCCCCCCACCGACCCCTCGGGCCCGGTGGTACCTCTCGGGGCGGCCCATGCATCAGGGGGAACACATGGGGACGACTCACGACCGCACGGCCGTGGTCAATCGGGTCAAGCGCGCCCAGGGCCAGCTCGCCGGCGTCCTGCGCATGATCGAGGAGGACCGCGACCTCGGATCGATCCTCAACCAGCTCAAGGCCGTCTCGAGCGCGCTCGACCGGGCCGGCTTCGCGATGGTCGCCTCGGAGTGGCGCAACGCGGTGGGCGTGGACGGCGACGTCACCGAGGGCCAGCTCGAGGCGCTCGAGAAGCTGTTCCTCTCCCTGTCCTGAGCCCCTTGCTGAGCCGTCGGCGGGGCGCCCGACGGGTGATCGGCGCCACAGGGCAACCCGTGGCGCGGCAAGTTACTGATCAGTAGTCTGGCGCGCATGAGCCAGGTGCTGTCCTTGTGGAAGAACGTCAGTGGTCTGCCCGTGGTCGGCCAGAGCGTCGGCAAGCGGGTGTTCTCGGTGGCGTTCGCCCAGAAGGCGCCGTACTTCGCCACCATCCGCCCCCGCTTCACCGAGCTGCGTCCCAACTACGCCGAGCTGGTGATCCCCAAGCGCCGTGGCGTGCACAACCACCTCAAGACCGTGCACGCCATCGCGCTGTGCAACGGCCTCGAAGCGGCCATGGGCGCGCTCGCGGAGGCCACGATCCCCGCGGACAAGCGCTGGATCCCCAAGGGCATGGACATCGCCTACACCGCCAAGGCCACCAGTGACATCCGCTGCATCGCCGAGACCGACCCCGCGCAGTGGACCGGGAGTGATCCCGACGTGCCGGTGCGGGTCAAGGGCGTGCGCGAGGACGGCACCGTCGTGATCGAGGGCGTCATCAAGCTCTGGGTGACCCCCAAGAAGTAGGCCCTCCCCTTATGGGTGGGTAGCGGCCCCGCCCGGCGGGCACCTCTCCCGTGACCACGTCACGCCCGAGAGGAACCTCCATGTCCCGCATCCGCACTGCCCTCGCCGCGGCCACCGCGCTGTTCGCCGTCCTGGGCACGGCCGGGGCCGTCGAGGCCGCCGCCCCCTCCTCTCCGGCCGTCCCCTCGAACCCGGCCTCTCAGCCGCTGGCCCCGGTGGCCTCGGTCGACCTCAGCCGCTACCTCGGGCAGTGGGAGCAGGTGGCCGCGATCCCGCAGCTGTTCCAGATCCAGTGCGCGCGAAACTCGCGCGCGGTCTACACCGCGGTGGACGCCGACACCATCGGCGTCACCAACACCTGCCGCACCTGGCTGGGCCGCACCAGCCGCGTCACCGGCACCGCCGACGTGCGCGACGCCGCCACCAACGCCCAGCTGCGGGTCTCCTTCAACGGCATCCCGGCCTTCGGCGACACCAGCCAGCCCAACTACGTCATCACCTACCTCGCCCCCGACTACTCCTGGGCGGTCGTGGGCGACCCCGGCCGCGACTCCGGCTTCGTGCTCTCCCGCACCCCGACGCTGCCCGTCAGCTGGGCGAGGCTGCGTGCGGTGATCGAGGACCGCGGCTACGACTCCTGCCGGTTCCGGGTGACGCCGGTGGACAGTGGTCGCCAGGACCGTGCCCGGGTCTGCACAGCCTGAGCGGACCGGTCAGTCGCGCTCGATCCAGGAGGTCCGACGCGTCCGGTCGCTGTCGGCGCCGCCGGGCGGCTCCGTTCCGACGATGACTCGGACCGCACCCGTCCCCGGCGTCGGAAGGCAGGACCGCGCGATGGTCACCGTGACGTCGTCACGTCGCGGCGACCAGCGGGCCGTGAGGCCGCGACACGTGAAGCGGCCGCGCTCCTCGGGAAGCAGGTAGCCGACCTTCTCGGGACCGTCGTCGCCGCGGAACGTGGCGAAGTAGATGCGCTCCTCGCGTGTCCTGCGGTCCTGCAGCGAGAAGAACGCGTTGCCCTTGCCGACCTGGGTGAAGGAGATGGTCACGCGCACGCCGCGGTCCTCGTTGTCCACTCGGACGCGGGTGATGTCGAGCCGGTTCCCATAGGCGTCGCCGGCCGGGTCGCGCAGCGTGCGCGACTCGGCCTGGGCGGCAGGTGCCGTGAGGAGGGTGAGCGCGGTGAGGGCGGCGACGGCGGCGGCGAGGCGGCGGCGGGGTTCCCGAGTCATGCCCGCGACCGTAGTGGTCGGCGCCGGGCCCGTCGAGGGCCCGCCGGGCCCGACCGGCTCAGCGCGAGGGCGGTCCGCCGGCGGGAGGGGCACCCCCGTCGCCCGGGCCCCCACCCATGCCCCCGCCCATCGAGGGCGTCGTGGTGAGGTCGATCGCCACGGCGAGCGAGCCGGTGTAGCCCGACGTCGGGTCGCCGGTGAAGGTGCCCATCTGCAGGTCGGTGCCGTCGCTGAACACGTTGTCGGTGGCGAGGGTGATCTGGGCGAGGTTCTCGGCCGAGCCGGTGTAGGTGTCGAGGGCGTAGACGCGGTCGAGCATGTCCTGGGGGAAGGCGACCTGGGAGGTGGCGATGGCGTTCTCGGCCGTCGTGACCGAGTCCAGGTCGGGGTAGACCTCGAAGTGCAGGTGCGCCCACCGGCCCAGGTAGCAGCCGGGCACGAGGGTGTCGAAGGTGACCACGCCGTCGTCGTCGGCCACCTGCACGCCGCGCAGGTAGGTGACGTCCTCCAGACCGGTGGAGTACATCGAGTACTGCCCGATCGCGTCGCACTGCCACAGGTAGACCGCCGCTCCGGCCATCGGGGCGCCGTCGGCGAGGTCGGTGACGGTGAAGCTGAAGCTCATCGGCACCCCGTCGGCGGTCACGCTGCCGTCGAGGCTGGGGGTGATGTCGCGCCGCACGATGCCGGACTGCTCCAGCACGTTGAGGCCGTTGGTGCCGTCGGCGGGGTAGGGGCCGTTGGTCTCCTGCGGGATCTCCCCGGACGACGTCGTGGACGCGCTGCCCGCGGTGCTGCTCGTGGTGCCGTTCGCGGTGCTGCTGGACCCGGAGGAGCAGGCGGCCAGCGCGAGGCCGCCCGCGCCGATGCCGAGCAGGCCGAGGATCCGGCGCCGGCTCACGAGCGTGCCGAGGTCGAACCCGACCCCCTGGTCGACGACCTCCTCCTCGGGGCGTGCGAGGACGCGGCCCTGGTAGCGCGGGCCCTGCGGGGTCTGGTCGGGTTCGGGGATGCGGGGCATCGGGGGCTCCTGGTGTCGTCTGCCGAGCGGGACGACACCCACTCTGGCCGTCGATCTTGTGAGCGGCCTGTGAGCAGGGTCGGCGTCGGCCCTGGATCGACGTCCGTGGGTGAGTTGCCCGGCCCTCAGCAGCGTGGTGGGGGATCGGGTGGTGCTGGTGATGGGGCCTGCCGGGGTCCGCGGCTGTGCCGCCGGCGTTGCTGCTCGAGGTGGTGGAGCCGGTGGTGTCGGGGGCACCGGGGCACCCCGGTGAGGTCGGTGCCTCCGCCGTCCTCCCAGGCCGGGTCGTGGTCGATCTCGCACTGCGAGGCGTCGGCGTCGCAGTCGGCGGTGACGCAGGTGCGGTGCATGGTGGCGATCGCGAGGCGCTGGGTCTCTGTGTGGAAGCGGCGCTTGCGACCCCAGTCGAGCACCTGGCTCCCGCCGCCGAGCACGGCGGGGATCAGGCCGGCCCGGGCAGCGAGCCGGCGCGCCTCGCCGGCGCTGATGCGGTCGCCGGTGTCGAGCAGGCCCGCCTGCTCCAGCTGTGCGCGCAGGCTCTCCAGCGTCATCGTGACGACGACCGTGGCGCCGGTGCCGCCGCGTCGGGCGAGGTCGGCGCCGTCGAGGCGCTCCAGCAGCTCGGTGAAGGCCCGCCCCCACTTCGCCGGCGTCGGCACGGTGTGGTCGTAGGACCCGGCGCCGTCGACCGCGCGCCGGTGCTTCGGGGCGGCGAGCGCCAGGAGCGCCTTGCGCAGCATGGCGGCGTGCAGGGTCGGGATCCGGAACGAGCCCTGCACGGTGCCGTCGCCGAGGTCGGCCATGGACAACCGGGTGCGCACCGCCGCCCGCTGCTCCTCGCGCTCGAGCGCCGCCGACTCGGCCGCGTCGGCCGCCTCGGGATCGGCCACCGCCTCGATCCGGCTCCCGAGCACCCGCAGTGCCGTGGCGTCGTGGCTGCGCGCCTGCTCCAGCAGGAACGCCACCGCCTCCTCGCGGATGCCGGCGTCGAGCGGGGCCACGGCGTGGGCGATGGCCGCGGCCTGCTCCGGCACGATCTCCGCCGCGACCAGTGCCCTCCGGACCGCGGGCACCGTCGCGAGCTCGGCGGCCGTCGTCGCGGCCGCCCGGGCGGTGCGGCGCGTGGTGCGGGTCGTGATCGCGAACCAGTCGGCCGCGCTGTGCGCGCCGGACTCGTGGTGCACCCCGACCGTCTCGGCGTGGTGCAGGAGGTCGGCCTCGAGGGCAGCCAGTGCCGAGCGCGCCGCCGACACCTCCCGCAGCGCCGTCGCCGTCTCGGCCGTGCCGAGCGTCCACATCTCACCCGAACACGCCGTCGCGAGCGCTGCGCGACCCGCGCGCACCGCTCCCACGATGTCGTCCGAGGTGGCCATCTCCATGTGCATCACTCAACACGGGACCACCGACAGTCCGCGACCGTATGACGCGGGCCTGTGGACGAATGGCGCGACCCTTGCTCACCGTCATGGGCGCCTTTGCAGAGTTTGAGCGCTCGCTCATCCGTGAGCGACAGGCAGAGGGCATCGCGGTAGCCAAGTCGCGCGGCGTCTACAAGGGGAGGGCTGAGGAGCTCACTCCTGAGCAGGTGGCAGGGGCACAGCAGCGCAACGCCACCGGCGTTGCCAAGGCCGTAGTAGCGCGTGACCTTGGTGTGTCTCGTCAGACGCTCTGCACGGCCCTGAGCGCCCATGAGCCCAGCAACGCGTAGGAGCCGTCAGACTGTGCCGGTGAGCCCCGAGGATGACGACTTCGTGCAAGAGACGCATCTGTTCGTGCTGGAGGGTAGCCGCTTATTCGAGTTCCCCATGGGAAGCCGTGACCTGCTGTCCAGCGGAACTGTGCACCACGGACCGTGGGACCCCGCAGAATGTGCTGCGGTACTGGGGAGCTGGCTCGCCAAGGGTTGGCTCACGCTCACGGTCGATGCAGACCATGCCGAGGCGTTGGGTGAGGCGACCTGGTGGTCACGCACGACTGTTGCCAGTGACCCGAACTTCCGTGACCTCGACGCGCGCGACGCGGCGACGCTCCTACTCTTTCCGGGCAAGTGGCTGCCGGGCACCCCTGACGGGAACGTGATGGTCTGCACCTCCGACGTTGGCGAGGCAGTGCCTTACCCCGACTGGTCTGCCGAGGCCGAACGCTCCCTGACAGAGATGCAGCGCAGGGATAGCCGCTTCTACCGCAGACCATGGGATGAGGCACGTGGCGACCAGCACGACGGCTGGGGGAGGTGCGTCTACTACTTCTGGGTGCTCGACGGCGTGGTCGAGCAGCAAGTAGAGCGCTACGAAGACGGCACCACGCTGGCGTATGACCGCTACCACCGTGAGGACGAGTACGGGTTCATGACCACAGAGC
Source organism: Nocardioides sp. (assembly GCF_964228225.1). Lineage (GTDB taxonomy): Bacteria > Actinomycetota > Actinomycetes > Propionibacteriales > Nocardioidaceae > Nocardioides. The sequence continues at coordinate 34,116 of NZ_CAXQZB010000038.1, read as the reverse complement.
CTCTGGAGCCTGCCGACGAGTGGGAGCCCTTCGCGATTGACCTCGCGACCTATCAACGCGAGGTCGACACTGGGTCGAAGGGACCGCTCAACCGCCGCTGAGCACGTGCGCACTATCCATCGGGGCCGGTGACCCACGCGTGTATGTATCAAGCAGGCGGCAGGATTCTTCGCACGACTTTGGGCAAAGCGCGTACGGACAAGGCACGAGGGGCAACCACTCGCTAGGCGTTAGGCCGGTCGGGGTCAGCGAGTTGGCGTCGTCCACGCCGACGCCAAGACGCTGCGACGCCTGCGCAGACTCGCCAAGTAGCCGCGTGCGCACTATCTGGAATCGGGTAGCGCGCGTGCGGATGCGTAGCGGGAATTCTCAGAAGCAGTCACATTCCTGTGGGGCGATGTGGGTACGGCACAGCGGTCAATTGAATGCAGCAACTCGGCAGGGAACGTCTCAGCACCCTCGCGGTCTACCTCGTGCCATCGATTCTCCGGCGGCTCGATGGCGACTGCATTCGCCGCGCCGTCGCACCTGGCGACTTCGTCCGGCTCTACGAGGGTCTGGTAGGCCACGGGTCCGCGGTCGGTGCGGGCTCGCCGTACCCTGAACCGGTCATGAGTGAGAGCACGCCCCGCACGTACGAGGTCCGCACCTACGGGTGCCAGATGAACGGTCGCCCTGCGGGCGTCCCTTCGGGTCACGACTTCCGAGCGGCGAACGTGGAGATTCGCTGATAGGACGCGGGCAGCCTATCGATGGCTGCCGACAGTCGCGGGCTCATCGCCCGTAAGGTTCGGACCATGCGATTCCGACGGCGCGAGACCGGACAGGACTTCGACCCGAGCAAGGTCGACCTTGTCGCCGAGTCGGCTGACGGCGTTGTCGAGTTGGTCATCGTGCGAGATGCGCCGTGGACGGGCGCGGAGAGCGAACTGGCGACCTTCCAGCAGAAGGTGCAGACCTACGTGTCGTTCGCGCTCGATGGCCAGATGGGCCAGCAGTTCCCGGATGCCGGTGGCAAGCCATGGGCCATCGTCGTGGCATCGACTGAGGCGGCTGGGGAGCCAGATGAGCGCACCCGCTTCGTCCTTGACGCCCTCATGGAGAGGCTGCCTGCGCACGGGGGACAACTGCGTGTGCGCACCGTCTCCGGCTGACCCTGAACGTTGATGGGCCGTCACACGGTCGCTCGGGTGGTCGCCAGACGGCGCCTCTTATCGCCAACTCGGTGCGGACTTTTCGGGCACGGCGAATGTGAAAACTGCGGCCAGGTGCTTGATGTGGCCTCTGCGGCGACTGGACCGAATCTCGATAGTGCGCACATCGCTGCGCTGAGACGATGGGCGCATGAGTGTCGATGTGTCGGGATGGCAGCCTGATTGGCTACCGGCGTCCGAGCAGGTCCTCAAGCAGTCCACGGCGCTTCGGGACCTTGTCGGCACGACCATCACCGACGCATGGGTCGCCTGGAACTTGGAGCACGACGAGTGGTTCACCGACCTGCCGGTCGTGCTGTCGTTCGCTGGCCGGGGACAGCTTGAGGTGTGTTGGCAGAAGTTCGATGACCTCTCCGTCACGTGGGACACCATCGACACGACGGTTCGGCCGCGAGCATGGGTCGAGTGGCCGCTGGAGTGGCGCCGTGCAGCACACCCGGCCTTAGTGTCCAACATCGGCTCGTCCGTTCGTGCAGTGGCGATGACGGAGCACCTGTTCCAGACGGAGCGCGTGGACCAGCCGGGTCCGGCATCTCGCGTTTGGCTTGTCGGTGGTCTCTGGTTCGAGACGACTGGCCCCGGCGTGCACGTCTTCAACGCTCTAGACGAGAACGGACTCGATGCGGGCACGCCCCCCGATGGCTCTGGGCATCGGCTGACGGCTCTGGCTCATTCGGATACATAAAACGAGGGTTTAGTAAATTTCCTCCCAGCAGGTTATGTGGGTCAATTCAAGAGGGCCTCCCGAATTGTCCGTGGCGTCTCCCAGCCTTCGAATCCGCGGCCACATCGGCCGCTGCCGTCAGCCCACGGTTCCGCAGTCGGTGCGGGCTCGCCGTACCCTGAACCGGTCATGAGTGAGAGCACGCCCCGCACGTACGAGGTCCGCACCTACGGGTGCCAGATGAACGTCCACGACTCCGAGCGCCTCAGCGGGCTGCTGGAGGACGCCGGCTACGTGGCGGCGGGCGAGGGCGCGCAGGCCGACGTCGTCGTGTTCAACACCTGCGCGGTGCGTGAGAACGCCGACAACCGTCTCTACGGCAACCTGGGGCACCTGGCGCCGATCAAGGCCGGCCACCCGGGCATGCAGATCGCGGTGGGCGGGTGCCTGGCGCAGAAGGACCGGGACACGATCACGACCCGCGCGCCGTGGGTCGACGTCGTGTTCGGCACCCACAACATCGGCTCGCTGCCGGCGCTGCTGGACCGGGCGCGGGTGCAGCAGGAGTCGCAGGTCGAGATCCTGGAGTCCCTCGAGGTCTTCCCGAGCACCCTGCCCACCAAGCGCGAGTCGGCCTACGCGGCGTGGGTGTCGATCTCGGTGGGCTGCAACAACACCTGCACCTTCTGCATCGTGCCCGCGCTGCGGGGCAAGGAGAAGGACCGCCGTCCCGGCGACATCCTGGCCGAGATCCGCGCGCTGGTGGAGCAGGGCGTCAGCGAGGTCACGCTGCTGGGGCAGAACGTGAACAGCTACGGCGTGGAGTTCGGCGAGCGGCAGGCGTTCTCGCAGCTGCTGCGCGCCTGCGGCGACATCGACGGCCTGGAGCGGGTGCGGTTCACCAGCCCCCACCCGGCCGAGTTCACCGACGACGTCATCGAGGCGATGGCCACCACCCCCAACGTGATGCCGCAGCTGCACATGCCCCTGCAGTCCGGATCGGACCGCCTGCTCAAGGCGATGCGCCGCTCCTACCGCCGCGAGAAGTACCTCGGCATCATCGAGCGCGTGCGGGCCGCGATGCCCGAGGCCGCGATCACCACCGACATCATCGTCGGCTTCCCCGGGGAGACCGAGGAGGACCACCTCGACACCCTCGACGTCGTGCGCCAGGCGCGGTTCGCCGGCGCCTTCACCTTCCAGTACTCCAAGCGCCCCGGCACCCCGGCCGCCACCATGCCCGACCAGGTGCCGGCCGACCTGCTCAAGGACCGCTACGACCGGCTGGTGACGCTGGTGAACGACATCGCCTGGGAGGAGAACAAGCGGCTGCTCGGCCGCACCGTCGAGCTGCTCGTGGCCGAGGGGGAGGGGCGCAAGGACGCCGCCACCCGCCGTCTGTCCGGACGCGGCCCCGACAACCGGCTCGTGCACTTCGCCGCCCCGGCCTCTCCGGTGCGTCCCGGTGACAGGGTGACCGTCGAGATCACCCACGCCGCCCCGCACCACCTCGTCGCCGACACCGTGCTGGGCGTCCGCCCCACCCGCTCCGGCGACGCCTGGGAGCGCCGCACCGCCGCCCCGGCCGGACCCGCCGCCGTCGGGCTCGGCATGCCGGCGGTGGGCGTGCCCGCACCGCTGCCCGACGCGCCCGCCTGCGGCTGAGCCGCTCAGAAGCCGAAGGTCGAGTACGCCGGCAGCGTGCCGTCGTGGATCCCGAGCAGCACGGCGCGCTCGTGGGGCACCACGGGCTGGGGGAGGGAGTCCAGGCCGGTGAGGGGGACCCACCGGATCCCGGCGCACTTGGCGTCCTCGACCACCCGCGGCTCCCCGGTCCAGGAGCGGGCGGTGAAGAAGAAGTCGATGCGCTCGTCGATCGCGAGGTCGTGGCGGGTGCGCTGCATGGCGGTCACGAAGGTGAGGTCGGCGTCGTGCACGTCGATCTCCTCCGCGGCCTCGCGGCGCGCGGCCTCCAGGGCGGTCTCGCCGCGCTCGACGTGACCCGCGGCCGCGGCCGCCCAGTGGTCGTCCATGTACCCGGTGTTGCGGCGCAGCTGCAACAGCACCTCGGTGCCGTGCTCGCCCTCGCGCAGCAGGAACACGTAGGAGGCCGGGATGACGGTGAAGCGGCCGTGCTCGGCGGCGTAGCCGGGGGTGTACCCGGCCACGGGGGTGCCGTCGGAGATCTCGGGCGACCCGGTGACGTCGGCGGTCACCGGATGTCGTCGTTGCGGCCGTCGAGCTTGTCCAGGCCGTCCTTCGCGGCCCGGGTGGCCTTCGAGATCTGACCGGAGTGCTTGCCCTTGGTCTTCGCATCGGCCGCCTTGCCCGCGGCGTCGATGCCCTTGGCGATCTTGTCGCCGTGCTGGTCGACCGCCTTGGTGAGCGACTTCTTCAGCTTGTCCGCGAACCCCATGGGTCCTCCTGGGTCGTAGCCGGTACCTGCTTGCCACACTACCGACATGCCGACCACCCCCGACGTGCCGATCGTGGCGATCATCGGGCCCACGGCGTCGGGCAAGACCGGCCTCTCCCTCGACCTCGCCGCGCGCCTGGGCGGGGAGATCGTCAACACCGACGCGATGCAGGTCTACCGCGGCATGGACATCGGCACCGCCAAGCTCCCGCCCGCGCAGCGTCGCGGCATCCCGCACCACCTGCTCGACACCCTCGAGGTGCGCGACCCCGCCACCGTGGCGCAGTTCCAGGCCTGGGCGCGCGACGTCGTCGCCGCGCTGCGGGCCCGCGGCGTGCCGCCCGTGCTCGTGGGCGGTTCGGCGCTCTACGTGCGGGCAATCCTCGACCGCTTCGCCTTCCCCGGCACCGACGACGCCGTGCGCGCCCGCTGGGAGGCCGAGCTCGCCGCCGTCGGACCTCACGCCCTGCACGCGGTGCTGACCGAGCGCGACCCCGCGGCCGCGGCCGCGATCCTGCCGGAGAACGGCCGCCGGATCGTGCGGGCGCTGGAGGTCGGTGAGCTCACCGGCGCCTCGTTCACCGCCTCCCTGCCCGTCCTGGAGTACGCCGACCCGCGCACCGTGCAGATCGGCCTGCGCATCGACCGGCCCACCCTCGACGCGCGCATCGAGGCGCGGGTGCAGCAGATGATCGACGACGGGCTGGTCGCCGAGGTCGAGCACCTCCTGGGCCGCGGGCTGCTGGAGGGCCGCACCGCCTCCCGGGCCATCGGGTACCGCGAGATCGCCGCCCACCTGGCCGGCGAGCTGACGCTGGCGCAGGCGCAGGAACGCATCGTCATCGCCACCCGCCAGTTCGCCCGCCGCCAGGACGCCTGGTGGCGCAAGGACCCCCGCATCGTGTGGCTCGACCACGACGACCCCGAGTTGCTCGAGCACGCCCTGGCCGCCGTGCCGCGCTGAGGGCCGCACCGGCCAGGTGAGCACAAACGGTCGGGCCAGGAGAGCAAGAACGGTCGGGCCAGGTGAGCAAGAACGGTCGGGCACGGTGTCGGTGGCAGCGCCCATGATGGGTCCGTGCCCACCGACGTGCCCCGCGACCGCCTGCGCGAGCTGCTCGACGCCGCGCTCGACGACGAGCACGGCTCCCTCCAGCAGATGGCCGCCGGCGCCCACCTCTCGCCGTTCCACTTCGCCCGCCAGGTCACCCGGGGCGCGGGCGAGTCGCCGGTGGCGCTGCGACGGCGGGTGCTGCTCGAACGGGCCGCCTGGCAGCTGCGCGGCGGCGCCCGGGTCACCGACGTCGCGCTCGCGGCCGGTTACGACACCCCCGACGGCTTCGCGCGGGCCTTCGCCCGTGCCTACGGCCGGCCCCCGAGCGTCCCGGTGGAGGGCGACCTCCGACTGCCCGCGCCCAACGGGCTGCACTTCCACCCGCCCGGCTCGCTGTGGATCCACGCCGGCGAGGCCACCCTCGACGCCGTCACCGAGGCACTGCTCCAGCACGACCTCGACGACACCGCCGCCGTGCTCGCCGTCGCCGCCGACCTCACCCACGAGCAGCTCTCGGCACCGCGGCGCCACGGCCTCACCGTGCTCGAGTGGAGCGGGGAGGAGGCCAGCCTCGCGCAGGTGCTCGACGGCCTCGTGACCAGCAAGGAGGTCTGGCTGGCCGCGGTCGGGGGCGACCCGCCGCCGGATCCCGGCACCGCCGCGTCGTCCGGGCCGACGCTGCTGCAGCGCTTCGACGACGTCGCCCGCCGCTGGGAGGCGATGGTGCGCGACCTCGGGGCACGTCGGGCCTGGGACGACGTCGTGGTCGACGCGCTGTGCGACCCGCCCGAGAGCTTCGTGCTCGCCACGGTCGTGGCCCACGACCTCGTCGTCGGCGCCGGACGACGCCTCGTGGCCCGCGCCATGCTGCGCGAGCTCGGCCGCGAACCCGGCGACGGCGACCCGATCCTCACCCATCGCGCGCGCCTGGCGGCGCAGCGCCCCCACCCGGACCAGACCCCGGCCCGGACCCGAGTCCCGGAGGACCGATGACGACCTACCGCTACTACACCGCCGTCAGCCTGGACGGCTTCATCGCCGCCGACGGCGACAGCGCCCACAACCTCGCGTGGCTGCTCGAGCAGCCCCACGAGCCCGGCGGGCCGCACGACTACGACACCTTCCTGGCCGGCACCGGGGCCCTCGTGATGGGCGCCAGCACCTACACCTGGCTGCTCGACCACTCCGCCCGCACCGGCGAGCCGTGGCCCTACACGCTGCCGTGCTTCGTGTTCACCCACCGCGACCTCCCGCTCGCCGCCCCGCAGGTGCGGCTGGTCTCCGGCGAGGTCGCCACCCACCGCGCCGCCCTCGAGGAGGCGGCCGGGGGCCGCGACGTCTGGGTGGTGGGCGGCGGCGCGCTCGCCGCCGACCTCGCGGCGGCGGGCATGCTCGACGAGCTGCTGCTCACGATCGCGCCGGTCACGCTGGGGTCGGGCCGGCCGGTGTTCCCGGCGCCGTGCGACCTTCAGCTGCTCGAGGCCGCGCCGCACGGTGTGTTCCTCACCACCCGCTACGCCTACCGCGGGGTTCGTTCGGGTGATCTGGAGCGAAATCGGCTGGCCGATGAGTCCTCGACGCTGGGAGAGTCGGCAGCACCATGACGACGACCTCCTCCGCGCCCGAGCCGATCCTCGGCTCCACCGCCGCCGAGCCGGCCCCCGACTACGGGCTGCTGCGCTGGCTGGTGCTGGCCACCTTCATCGTGATCCTCAACGAGACGGTGATGGCCAACGCCCTGCCGCGCCTGACGATCGAGTTCGGCATCGCCGAGACCACCGCGCAGTGGCTCACCAGCGGCTTCCTGCTCACGATGGCCGTCGTCATCCCGGTCACCGGCTGGTTCCTGCAGCGCGTCACCACCCGGCAGGCGTTCACCACCGCGATGAGCACCTTCTGCGCCGGCACCCTGCTCGCCGCCCTGGCGCCCACCTTCGAGATCCTGCTCGCCGCCCGCATCGTGCAGGCCATGGGCACCGCGGTGATGATGCCGCTGCTCATGACCACCCTGATGACCCTGGTGCGCGAGCAGGACCGCGGACGCGTCATGGGCAACGTCACCCTCGCGATGTCGGTGGCCCCCGCCCTCGGCCCCGCCGTGTCCGGGGTGGTGCTGCACGTCGCCTCGTGGCGCTGGATGTTCGGTCTCGTGCTGCCGCTGGCCGTGCTCGCCACCGTCGCGGGCCTGCGCCGCCTCACGAACGTCGGTCAGACGACCGCCGGCTCGATCGACTGGCTCAGCGTCGCCATGTCGGCGCTCGGGTTCGGCCCCTTCGTCTACGGCCTGTCTCAGCTGGGCGGCGACGCCGTGCCGGCCGGCGTCACCTACGGCGCGATCGCGTTCGGCACCGCGGTGCTGGTGGCCTTCGTGCTGCGCCAGCGCGCCCTGCAGCGCACCGAGGCTGCCGGCCGCGGACCGCTGCTCGACCTGCGCACCCTCACCCACCGCACCTACGCCCTCGGCCTGGTGCTGATGGCGGTGGCGTTCATGGCGCTGCTCGGCTCGCTGCTCCTGCTCCCGCTGTACCTGCAGAACGTGCGCGACCTCTCCGAGCTGCAGTCCGGCCTGCTCGTCATGCCCGGCGGCCTCGCGATGGGCCTGATGGGTCCGCAGGTCGGCAAGGTCTACGACCGCGTCGGCGCCCGGCCGCTCGTGATCCCCGGCGCGGTGGTCATCCTGGCTGCGCTGCTCGGCTTCACCCGCGTCGGTCTCGACACCCCGATGGCCGTGCTCATCGGCATGCACCTGGCGCTGATGATCGGGCTCGCGGCGGTGTTCACCCCCGTGTTCACGATCGCGCTGGGGTCGCTTCCCCCGCAGCTGTACTCCCACGGCAGCTCGCTGCTCGGGGCGCTGCAGCAGGTCGCCGGTGCGGCCGGGGCGGCGCTGGTGATCGCGGTCAGCAGCGCCCGGGCCGAGTCCCTGGTCGCCGACGGCGTCGCCGGACTCGACGCCGCCGTCGGCGGCATGCGCTGGGGCTTCGGGATCGGCGCGGTGGCGGGGCTGATCATGCTGGCCGTGGCGCTCGTGCTGCCCTCGCGGGCCGACGGTGAGGGCGCGGCCGCGTCCGAGGCCCCCGCCGCGGCCCACTGAGCCACATCCGCGTCCTAGGCTGATCCGCATGGCCCTTCCCGCGCCCGCGCCCGACCGCACCGCCCTCGTCACCGGCGCCTCCTCCGGCATCGGGGCCGAGATCGCCCGTCAGCTGGCGCGGCGCGGCCACGGCGTCACGCTGGTGGCGCGCACCGAGGCCAAGCTCGCCGCGCTGGCCGCCGAGCTGGCGGGGGAGGGCGTGCGGGCCGAGGTGATCGTGGCCGACCTCGGCGACCGGGCCGCCCGGGCCGCCCTGCCCGAGCAGGTCGCCGAGCGCGGCCTGGAGGTGGACGTGCTGGTCAACAACGCCGGCTGGTCCACCCTCGGTGCCGTCGCGGCCAGCGACCCGACCGACGAGATGGCGATGGTCGAGCTCGACGTCGTCGCCGTCGTCGACCTGTGCAGCCGGTTCGTGGGACCGATGGTGCAGCGGGGGCGCGGGGCGGTGCTCAACGTCGCCTCCACCGCCGCCTTCCAGCCCCTGCCCGGGCAGGCCGGCTACGGCGCCAGCAAGGTCTTCGTGCTCAGCTACACCCAGAGCCTGGCCGCGGAGCTCAAGGGCACCGGCGTCACGGCCACCACGCTGTGCCCCGGCCCGGTCGAGACCGGGTTCGGCGAGCGCGCCGGCTTCAGCGACGAGGAGGCCAAGAAGGCGCTCCCGCCGCCGATGTGGGTCTCCGCGCCCGACGTCGCCCGCGCCGCCGTCGACGGGCTGGCCAAGGGCCGGCTCGTCGTCATCCCCGGTGCGGCCAACAAGGTGGCGGCCGCGCTGAGCCAGGTCGCGCCCCGCACCCTGCTGTTGCCGGTGCTGGCCAAGGGCCACCCCGGACTGCGTCGGGAGGCCCGATGACCCACGGCTACACCTTCGTCGACTCCGTCGAGGAGCTCACCGACCTGGTCGGCGTGCCCACCGCGATGGCGGCGAACAAGGAGCGCGACGCGCTGCTCGACGTCGACCGCGACTGGCTGGCCTCCTCGCCGTTCTGCGTGATCGCCACCGCCGACGAGCACGGGCGCTGCGACGCCTCCCCCAAGGGCGACCCGGCCGGCCACCTGGTGCACGTGATCGACGACCGCACCATCGCGCTGGCCGAGCGCCCCGGCAACCGCCGCGTCGACGGCTACCGCAACGTGCTCGCCAACCCCCACGTCGGGCTGCTGTTCGTGATCCCGGGCCGCAACGACACCCTGCGCATCAACGGCCGGGCCCGGCTCGTGCGCGACGCCCCGTTCTTCGACGCGATGGTCGTCCAGGGGCACCGCCCGATCCTGGCGCTGGTGGTGGAGATCGAGACCGTGTTCTCCCACTGTGCGAAGGCGTTCATGCGCTCCTCGCTGTGGGAGCCGCAGACGTGGGACCCCGAGGCCCTGGTGCCGCGCCGTGCGGTGCTGGCCCACCGCGCCGAGGCCAAGGACGGCCAGACCCTGGAGGAGCTCGACGCCTACTACGCGCCCGAGAACTACCGCAGGGGCCTGTATGGGTGAGCAGCCCGGCGCCGTGGGCTACCCCTTCCTCAAGGGCCACGGCATCCGCAACGACTTCGTGATCCTGCCCGACCCCGACGGCTCGGTGCACGGCGACCTGCCCCTGGAGCGGGTCCGCGCCCTGTGCGACCGTCGCGCCGGCATCGGCGGCGACGGCGTGCTGCGCGTCGTGCGCCGGCCCGAGGCCGAGGGCGGGCGCTGGTTCATGGACTACCGCAACGCCGACGGCTCCCTGGCCGAGATGTGCGGCAACGGCATCCGGGTCTTCGGCCGCTACCTCGCCCAGGCCGGGCTCGTCGACCCCGCCACCGCCGTCGAGGTCGACACCCGCGACGGCGTCAAGGTGCTCACGTTCTCCGGCGGCGCGGCCGACGGCGAGATCACCGTCGACATGGGCGTCCCGCGCCTGCTGGGCCCCACCGAGGTGGGCGTGGGGGAGCGGCGCTACGACGCCCTCGGCGTCGACGTCGGCAACCCCCACGCCGTCGCGTTCGTCGACGACCTCGCCGAGGCCGGCACGCTGCGTGAGGCGCCCTGGCACGACCCCGCGTTCTTCCCCGCCGGGGTGAACGTGGAGTTCGTGGTGCGACGCGGCGAGCACCACGTCGCCATGCGGGTGCACGAGCGCGGCTCCGGGGAGACCGAGGCCTGCGGCACCGGCGCGTGCGCGGTGATGGTCGCGGTCGCCGAGGCCGACGGCACCCCGCCCGAGGTCGACTACCGCATCGACCTGCTCGGCGGCACCCTCACCATCCGGCGCACCGCCGCCGGCCACGTGCTGATGACCGGCCCCGCCGTCGTGGTCGCCGGGGGCACCACCGGCCTCTGAGGGCCGCCGCGCCCACCGTCGGCCCGCATCGTGACACCGGCACTGTCACAGTCGGGGCCTGCGTCCTAGGATCGGCGTCATGGAACTGAGTGGATCGTCTGCCATCGTCACCGGCGGGGCCTCGGGCATCGGCGCCGCCGCCGCCCGCCAGCTCGCGGCCAAGGGCTGCACCGTCGTCATCGCCGACCTCAACGCCGAGAAGGGCGAGGCCCTGGCGGAGGAGATCAAGGGCGTCTTCGCGCTCGTCGACGTCACCAACACCGAGCAGATCGCGGCCGCCGTCAAGGCCGCCGCCGAGATCGCGCCGCTCAAGGCGGTCGTGAACTCCGCCGGCATCGGCTGGGCCCAGCGCACCATCGGCCGCGACGGCACCCTGGAGTCGGCCGCCAACCTGGAGGCCTTCACCAAGGTCATCCACATCAACCTCATCGGCACCTTCGACGTCGTGCGCCAGGCCGCCACCGTGATGAGCACCAACGAGCCCGACGAGGACGGCTGCCGCGGCGCCATCGTCAACCTCGCCAGCGTGGCCGCCTTCGACGGCCAGATCGGCCAGGCCTCCTACTCCGCCTCCAAGGGCGGCATCGTGGGCATGACCCTGCCCGTCGCGCGCGACCTGTCGGCCTCCGGCATCCGCCTCAACACCGTGGCCCCCGGCCTCATCGACACCCCGATCTACGGCGAGGGCGAGGCCTCGGAGGCGTTCAAGGCCAACCTCGGCAAGAACGTGCTGTTCCCCAAGCGCCTCGGCACCGGCGACGAGCTGGCCTCGATGGTCGTGGAGTGCCTCACCAACTCCTACATGAACGCCGAGGTGATCCGCGTCGACGGCGGCATCCGGATGCCCCCGAAGTGACCTGAACGACGCCCGATCGCGGCCCCGGCAGCCCCGCTGCCGGGGCCGCGCTCACGTCCGGGGGCATCCGGCACCCGTTAACCGATGTCGGTGCGCCCCCGTGCGGCCTAGGCTGGAGGGGATGACGAACGCACCTGACTTCAGCCTCCGCGATGCCCTGGCCCACACCGACGCCTGGGACGACGACCCCGACGCCGGGGTCGAGGCCGGCTCCGAGGCCGAGATCGTGCTCGACGACGGGTTCGTCTCCGGGTACGCCGACGAGCCCGACCCCGAGGACGTCGACCCCACCATCGGCGCCATGGACCTCGCCGAGCGCCACCAGCTGCGCCGCGTCGTCGGGCTGCGCACCGAGCTCGAGGACATCACCGAGGTCGAGTACCGCCAGCTGCGCCTGGAGCGCGTCGTGCTGGTGGGGGTCTGGACCGAGGGCAGCATCGAGGACGCCGAGAACTCCATGGCCGAGCTCGCCCTGCTGGCCGAGACCGCCGGGTCGGAGGTGCTGGAGGCCCTCTACCAGCGCCGGCAGCGGCCCGACCCCGCCACCTACGTCGGTCGCGGCAAGGTCGAGGCGCTGGCCGAGATCGTGCGACTCACCGGCGCCGACACCGTGATCTGCGACGGCGAGCTCGCGCCGTCCCAGCTGCGCAACCTCGAGGACCGCCTCAAGGTCAAGGTGGTCGACCGCACCGCCCTGATCCTCGACATCTTCGCCCAGCACGCGAAGTCCAAGGAGGGCCAGGCCCAGGTCGAGCTGGCGCAGCTCACCTACATGAAGCAGCGCCTGCGCGGGTGGGGTGGCAACCTCTCCCGGCAGGCCGGTGGCCGGGTCGCCTCGGGCGCCGGGATCGGTGGACGCGGTCCGGGTGAGACCAAGATCGAGACCGACCGGCGCCGCATCAACGACCGCATCGCCAAGCTGCGCCGCGAGCTCAAGCACATGAAGGGCACCCGCGAGACGAAGCGGGCCGACCGGCGGCGTCACGAGATCCCCTCGGTGGCCATCGCGGGCTACACCAACGCCGGCAAGTCCTCGCTGCTCAACCGGCTCACCGGCGCCGGGGTGCTCGTGGAGGACGCCCTGTTCGCCACCCTGGACCCCACCACCCGGCGCACGACCACCAGCGACGGACGCGTCTACACGATGTCCGACACCGTCGGGTTCGTGCGCCACCTGCCCCACCAGCTGGTGGAGGCGTTCCGCTCCACGCTGGAGGAGGTGGGCGACGCCGACCTCATCCTGCACATCGTCGACGGCTCCCACCCCGACCCCGAGGGCCAGCTCTCCGCGGTGCGGGAGGTGTTCGCCGAGATCGAGGCCGCCGACATCCCCGAGATCGTGGTCATCAACAAGGCCGACGCCGCCGACCCCATGGTGCTGGCGCGCCTGCAGCGCCACGAGCCCCACTCGGTGGTGGTCAGCGCCCGCACCGGCGCCGGCATCGAGGACGCGCTGCGCCTGATCGAGTCCGAGCTGCCCCGCCCGGGCGTGGAGTTCACCGCGCTGGTGCCCTACGAGCGCGGCGACCTGGTGAACAAGCTGCACCAGTTCGGCGAGATCGGCTCGGTCGAGCACACCGCCGACGGCAGCCTCATCACCGGCCGCGCCACCGAGGCGCTGGCCGGTGAGCTGGCTCCCTACGCCGTCGCCGGCTGAGCCGCCGGTGGTCCTCGACGTCCCGGCCACGTCGCCGCCGCCCTCGCGGCGCCGACGGCGGGTGCTCGCCGTCCTGCTCGCCGTCGCCCTGCTGGTGGGCCTGGGGGTGGTCGTCGCCGCGCGGGTGATCGGCCGCGACCCCGACGACTGCGACCGGCGGGCCCGCGACTCCGCGGCCCGCGCCGCCGCCGACGCCGGCCCGTCCGACGCCCCCGGGGTCGTGGTGATCGGCGACTCCTACTCGGTGGGCGCCGGGCTCGCCGACCGCAGCCTCTCGTGGCCGGCGCGGCTGGCCGCCCTGCCGGCCCGCGTCCACGTCGCGGGCTACTCCGGGTCCGGGTTCGAGCCCGGGGCGCTGGACTGCACGGACGTCTCCTACCCCGACCGGGCCCCGGGCGCGGTCGCGGGCCGTCCCGACGCCGTCGTCGTCGTGCAGGGCGGCCTCAACGACTGGGACCAGCCCGAGACCGAGGTCGCGGCGGGCCTGCGCCGCACGGCGCAGGCGCTGCAGGGGCACCGGGTCGTGCTCGTCGGTCCGCCCCACGTCGACGTCCCCGAGATCGACGCCGAGGTGCCGCGTCTGGACGCCCTCCTGCGTCGGCTGGCCGGCGAGGTCGGCTGGCGGTACCTCCCGATGACCGCCGTCGACCTCGACTTCGTCGACCGCCTCCACCCCGATGTGGCCGGACACACGCGGTTCGGTGACCGCGTCGCGCGGGGGATCGCCGATCTCGTCGGCGCCGCCCCGTAAGGTGCTCGGGTGCCTGAGTCACCCGACGTCGCAACCCTGCTGGCCACGGCGGTCGAGGCGCTCGGCGGCAGCCCGCGCGCCGGCCAGCTGCAGATGGCCGAGGCCGTCGCCGCCGCGATGGACGACGAGCGTCACCTGCTCGTGCAGGCCGGCACCGGCACCGGCAAGTCGCTGGGCTACCTCGTGCCCAGCCTGCGCCACCGTGGCCGCGTCGTCGTCGCCACGGCCACCCTCGCGCTGCAGCACCAGCTGGTCGAGCGCGACGTGCCCCGCCTGGTCGAGGCGCTGAAGGGTCAGGGCCTCGACACCAGCTTCGCCGTGCTCAAGGGGCGCTCCAACTACGCCTGCCTGCACCGCATCCGTGAGGGCGTGCCCGACGACCAGGGCGTGCTGGTCGACGTGCCCGAGGGCTCGATGGCCAGCAAGGTGCTCGAGCTGCGCGCCTGGGCCGAGGAGCAGGCCGAGGCCGAGGGCAGCGGCGAGCGCGACCACGCACCGCGCCACACCGAGCGGGAGTGGCGGCAGGTCAGCGTCGGCCACCGCGACTGCCTGGGCGCCAGCAAGTGCCCCTTCGGCGCGGAGTGCTTCGTGGAGCGGGCGCGCGAGAAGGCCCAGCGATCCAACCTCATCATCACCAACCACAGCCTGCTGGCGATCGACGCCATCGAGGGCATCCCGATGATCCCCGAGTACGACGTCGCGGTGATCGACGAGGCCCACGAGCTCGTCGCCCGCGTCACCCAGGCCGCCACCGACGAGCTGAGCGTCTCCGACGTCGAGCGCGCCGCGCGCCGCTCCCAGCGCCACGTCGACGGCAGCGAGGCCGACGACCTCTCCGACGCCGCCGACGCGCTGCGCGACGCCATGGCGCAGGCCCGTCCCGGCCGGTTCGAGACCCTGCCGACCGACCTCGCCGACGCCCTGGCCCTGGTGCGCGACGCCGCCCGCGCCTGCCTGTCGGCCTACCCCAAGTCGAGCAGCGACGACGAGCCCGACGCCGGCCTCACCCAGGCCAAGGGCACCGTGCAGGAGGTCTTCACCACCGCCGAGCGGATGGCGGCGGCGGCCGCCGCCGACGTCGTCTGGCTCAGCGAGGGCGGCGAGCGGATCCCGCCCCGGCTGTGCGTCGCGCCGCTGCAGGTGTGGGGGCAGATGCGCGACAAGCTGCTCACCGACAAGACCGTCGTGATGACCTCGGCGACCCTCATGCTCGGCGGTGACTTCGGGGTCGTAGCGAGCACGGTGGGCCTCAAGCCCACCGAGCGCGTGCAGCCCGGCGCCGACGCGGCGCCGGCGGCCGAGGACGCCCAGCCCTGGGTGGGCATGGACGTCGGTTCGCCGTTCGACTACGGCCAGCAGGGCATCCTCTACATCGCCCGCCACCTCCCGCCGCCGGGCCGCGCCGGCCTCGCCCCGGCCCACCTCGACGAGATCGTCGAGCTCGTCGACGCCGCCGAGGGCCGCGCCCTGGGCCTGTTCTCCTCCCGTCGCGCCGCGGAGGCGGCGGCGGCGGAGGTGCGCCGCCGCCTCCCGCACCTCACCACCCTGGCCCAGGGCGAGGCGCAGCTGCCCGAGCTCGCCGCGCAGTTCGTCGGCGACCCGCACACCTGCCTGTTCGGCACCCTCAGCCTGTGGCAGGGCCTGGACGTGCCCGGCGACACCTGCCAGCTGGTGATCATCGACCGCATCCCGTTCCCGCGGCCCGACGATCCGTTGATGAGCGCGCGGCAGAAGGCCGTCGACGAGGCCGGCGGCAACGGGTTCATGCAGGTGGCGGCCACCCACGCCGCCCTGCTGCTGGCCCAGGGCGCGGGCCGGTTGATCCGCACCACCTCCGACCGCGGCGTCGTCGCGATCCTCGACCCCCGGGTGGCCACCGCCCGCTACGGCGGGTTCCTCAAGGCCTCGCTGCCGCCGATGTGGCCCACCCAGGACCCGGCCCTGATCCGCAAGGCCCTCGCGCGGCTCGCCGCCGGCTGACCACCACGCGGCCGACCCCCTCCGGGGCGGGCCGCCGCAGACGCAGCACGGCCCGGACCCCGACCGGGGTCCGGGCCGTGTCGCGTGGCTGTCGGGCGCTCAGCCCCGCTTGAGTGCGGTGGCGGAGAGCTCGAAGCGCTGGCCGTCGTCGCGGGAGAGACCGAAGCAGGAGTAGAACTCGGTGTTGTCACCGGCACCGCACTGGAAGCGGCCGCTGGCGTTGGCCAGGGTCACCTCGACGTAGCGGACCTTGCGGCTGGAGAACGGCACCCGGGGGGTGGCGTCGCCCTTGCCGTTGAGCCGGATCTTGTACACCTTCGGCTTGCCGGACTTGCCGTACACGGTGACGAGCGCCTGCGGGGACGTCGCCCGCACCGGGCCCTTGATCACCAGGCGCAGCTTGGCGCGCTTGTCGCTGAACCCCTTCGGGCTGAGCCGGAAGGTGGCGCTGGTGAGGTGGTCGAGGCGGATCTTGGCCGGACGCACCCCGGGGCGGCGGGGGGTCAGGGTGACCTTGCCGGCCAGCGGCGTCTCCGGGTAGTCGTTCGCCCGGCCCTCGGCGTACGCGGTGCGGGCCCGGCGGTTGGTGGCGGAGAACTGCACGAACGCGGTGGCCGCGGAGATGCCGCGCTTCTGCAGGACCTTGTCCAGGCCCTTCCAGGAGTAGTCGTCGGGGCCGCCGGCTGCGCCGTCCAGGCGCAGGAACAGGTCGCGCACGATCACCGGCAGGGCACCCTTCTTGGTGCGGAAGCGCTCGGTGAGGTAGCGGATGAAGATCCACGAGCCGTACTGGAAGCCGTCGTCGGCGAAGGAGTCGAGCGGCCGGAACGGGTTGGTCAGCGGGCTGGTGCGCAGGTACTGCAGGTTGTCGTCGACGCTGTCGTACATCTCGTCCTCGGCCCAGGTGGCCGTGGCCTCGAGGATCCAGGGGTCCTCGTAGGAGTCGTAGGCGTACTGGGTGGCGTGGAAGTACTCGTGCGCCGCGGTGACGTCGAGGTTCTCCGTGGGCGTGTTGGCGGTGCCGAACTCGGCGGGGGAGAAGTCGTTGTCGAGCACGCAGTAGGCCCAGGCGTCCCACGGGCCGTTGTCGCCGGGGTAGGGCTTGTCGGAGGTGCAGTAGCCGTAGATGCCCTGGTCGCCGACGTTGCCGAGGTAGATGTCGATCAGGTTCGACCCGCCCCCCAGCGACCCGTCGGCGCGCGGCTCGCGGTAGCCCGCGGCGATGTAGGTGTCGTGGATGCGGCGCAGGGTGGACAGCGCCCGCTCGGCGTAGTCGGGTCGACCGCTGGAGTCGGTGTCGGCGGTGCTGATGGCATCGGAGCTGGAGGTCACGTAGTGCACGCACAGGTCGCCGTCGCACAGCGGCGTCGCCTCGGGCACGGAGTAGGCCAGCGAGCCGTCGCCCCCGGCGTCGGTGGGCCGCTTGAACAGCGCGTCCGCGCGCTGCTTCTCCGAGGCCGACAGCGCGGGGTAGCTGCGCCGCAGCTGGTGCAGGGTCATCGACGCGTCGCGCTCGCCGGCCCGCGCCGAGGCGGGGGTGGCGAGTCGCTCGGCCGCGGAGAGCGCGGCCCGGGCCGCCGAGGGCGCGCCGGGGCGGTGGCCCTCCGACGACGACGCGGCGGGGGCCGTCGCCCGGCGCTGGGCACGGTGAGGGCGGCCGCGGGGACGGCCAGGGCCATCGCGGCGATGAGGACGGCGGTGCCACCGAGTCGGCGCCGCCGGGTGATCCGGGTCATGGGGGTTCCTCTCGAGAACGGGTCCGAGCACCCTAACCCGAGCAGGTGACACGGCGTCGACCCCGCGGGCCGGACCGCCCGCACCCGGCCCGGCCCTCCCACGATCGCCCGTGAACGCCCGTGAACACCCGGCGGTGGTGCTCAGAGCAGGGCGCGACCGTCCCAGCCGCCGCGCGGCGCACCGCGCAGGCCCAGGAACGAGGCCACCGTGGGGGCGACGTCGACGGTGTGGCCCATCCGGCTCACGGCCCGCCCGCGCGGGACGGCGGGGTGCCCGCCGGCGAGGAAGAGCGGGATCGGCCGGGTGGCCAGGTGCCCGTGGTTGCCCGGGATGGGGTTGCTGGTCAGCGGATTCGGGTCGCTGAAGCGCCAGCCCGCCTCGCAGAACGCGACGACGTCGCCGGCCTCGGGTCCCAGTCGCAGCCAGGACGCGCGCCGGTCGTGCACCGACTCCACGCCCTCCACGCGCGCGGCGATGCGTCGCATCCGGCGCACCGCCTCCTCGCGCTGCCGCGCCGGGCCGGTCCAGTACAGGAGGTCGGCGCCGCCGTTGTCGGCGATCTCGACCTTCCCGGCCAGCAGCGGGTCCTCGGCCAGCGGTCCCGCCAGCGAGACCACGCGGTCGGGGCGCGACCAGTCCATCGAGTGGTCGGCCAGGACGATGATCAGCGAGCGCTCCCAGTGACCGGCCGCCTTCACGGTGTCCACGAACCGGCCGATGAGGGTGTCGGTGGCCAGCAGCGCGGTGCGGCGCAGCGCCTTCAGGCCCAGCGGGCCGGTGAGGTCGGAGTGGCCCAGCCGGTCGATGTCGCCGAGGTTGACGAACATCAGGTGCGGGTCGAGGTCGGCGAGCATGGCCAGGGCGGCGTTCATGGTGAACACGTCCGGCGCGTGCTCGGAGACCGGGATGATCGGTGCGGGCTCCCAGCGGGCGGTGGCCCGGGTGCCGAAGATGCCGTAGAGGTACTCCTTGCTCAGCACCGTGCCGGTGCGCAGGCCCTGGCGCCGGGCCCGCTCCAGCACGGTGTCGGCGCGCAGGTCGCTCGGGCGGTCGAGGTCGCGCACGGTGCGCGCGGCGCGGTCGTAGATCGCGTTGGCCGGCACCCCGGAGCGGTCCGGACGCACCCCGCTCATCATCATCACGTGGTTGGGGATGGTCTCCATGATCGGCAGGGAGGAGGCCCGGGCGTAGCGGAGCCCGCCGTCGCGCAGCGCCTGCAGGTTCGGGGTGAGGCCGCTGTCGATCTCGTCGGGGCGGCAGCCGTCGGTGACCAGCACGTACACGCGGCGGTCGCGGTGCACCCCCGGAGCGACGGCGGCCTGTGCCCCGGCGGCACCGAGCGCGGTCGAGAAGGCCAGCCCGCCGCCGAGCTGCAGCAGCCGCCGGCGCCCGGTGCCGAGGGCGGCCAGGCCCTCCTCGAACGGGGTGGGGCCCGCCGCGCGGTCGCGCGGGTGCTCGCCGCACATCAGCGCCCACCCCCGACCGGGGCGTCGACCTGCACGAGGCGCTGGGTGCCGGTGCGGGTGGCGTAGGACGTCGTCCAGGTGATCGGGGTGTCGCGCCGGGCGCGGTCGCCGATCACGAACCAGTCCATCTGGGCACGCTCGGCGGTGAGGTCGAGCACGGAGAAGCCGTGGTCGTCGAAGTTGAGGTACTTGATGTGGCGGTTGGCCGCCAGGATCGCGGTCTCCACCACCCGGCTGGCGGTGCGCGGGGGAGTGCCGAGGATGTCCTTGAGGTTGTTCGACGTCACCGAGGTGCACACGAACTCCACCGCCACCGGGTCGCTGAGGGGGTAGGTGCCGACGTCGAAGGGCACCTCCGCGGCCCAGCCGGAGTGGATGTCGCCGGTGACGAACAGGGCGTTCTCGACCCCCTGGTCGCGCAGGTGGCGCGCGACCTCGGCACGGTCGGCGGTGTAGCCGTCCCACTGGTCGACGTTGTACGGCACGCCGTCGGAGGGCAGCAGCCCGGTGACGTCGTTGACGGGGTCGACCAGGTCGGCCGGCAGCTGGGCGAAGGTCACCGGGGTGATCATCACGGGGTTGCCGATCACCTTCCACAGCGCGCGCTCGCGGCGCAGCGACTGCTTGAGCCAGCGCAGCTGGCGGGCCCCGGTGATCGTGGCGTCGGGGTCGTCGGCGCCTCCGCCGCCGGGGGAGACCGGGCTCGCCGGCTGCTCGGTGCGGTAGGTGCGCAGGTCGAGCATGCTGATCTCGGCCAGGGTGCCGAACCGCAGGCGTCGGTAGAGCCGGTCACCGTCGCCCAGACGCGCCGTGGAGTCCATCCGCACCGGCATCCACTCGTCGTAGGCCCGGTGCGCCTTGGCCCGACGGCGTCGGTAGTCGCCCTCGCCGGCCTGGTGGTTCTCCGCGCCCCCGCGCCACTGGTCGTTGGTGACCTCGTGGTCGTCCCAGGTGATGATCCAGGGGAACTTGGCGTGGGCGTCCTGGAGGTCGGGGTCGGTCTTGTACTGGGCGTGGCGGCGCCGGTAGTCCGAGAGCGAGACCATCTCGTGGGGCGGGTCGTGCGGGCGGACGTCGACGTTGTCGCGGCCCAGGCCGTACTGCCCGGGGCCGTACTCGTAGAGGTAGTCGCCCAGGTGGAGGACGGCGTGCAGGTCGTCGCGGGCGGCGAGGCCCCGGTAGGCGGAGAACCAGCCGGCCTGCAGGTTGGCGCACGACACGACACCGAAGCGCAGGTTCCGCGGCGAGGACCGGCGCGCGGGGGCGGTGCGGGTGCGTCCGACCCGGCTGCGCTCCCCACGGCAGGTGAAGCGGTAGTAGTACCAGGTCGCGGGTCGCAGGCCGGTGACGTCGAACTTCACGGTGTGGTCGCGGTCGGCGCCGGTCATGACGGTGCCCCGCTTGACGACGCGGCGGAAGTCGCGGTCCCGCGCCACCTCCCAGGCGACCTCGACGCGGGGGCCGCGGCCCGACCCCGGACGGCTGGCACGGGTGGGGGTCACCCGGGTCCACAGCACCACCGCGCGCGGCCGGGGATCACCGGAGGCGACGCCGTGCTGGAAGATCCGCGCGGCGCGGGTGGCGCGCGGATCGCCCTGCGCCGCCTCGGTCGGTGCGGAGGCGACGGCGAGACCGGCCAGGCCGGCGCCACCGCCGGCCACGACGGTACGCCGGCCCAGCGGGGGCAGCGCCGTCGACGGCGGGGATGCGGCGGCGTCGTCGCGGGTCGGGCGCAGGGAACGCAGAGGCTTGGGAGTCACATCTGCTCCAACGACGTCGGGCCCCTCGGGTCATGCCGTCCCGGGCATCGGTCACCGAGCGTTCACCTGAGCGCCGCCCGACGGTGCGTCGGGCGGCGCTCCGGCCCGCGATCAGCAGCCGGGTCAGGCGTCGGTCAGAGGCGGCGCAGGACGGCGGTGACCTTGCCCAGGATCGTGGCGTGGGTGCCGTCGATGGGCTCGTAGGCGGCGTTGTGGGGGAGCAGCCACACCCGGCCGTCCTTGCGCTGGAAGGTCTTGACGGTGGCCTCACCGTCGAGCAGCGCCGCCACGATGTCGCCGTTCTCGGCGGTGTTGGTCTTGCGGATCACGACGTAGTCGCCGTTGCAGATCGCCGCGTCGATCATCGACTCACCGGCCACCTCGAGCAGGAACAGCTCGCCGTCGCCGACGAGCTGGCGGGGCAGCGGGAAGACCTCCTCGATCCGCTCCTCGGCGAGGATCGGACCACCGGCGGCGATGCGCCCGAGCAGGGGCACGTGGGCCGCCGCCGCGACGACGTCGCCGATGCCGGTCTCGTCGATGCTGGATTCCTCGGCGCTGCCGATCGCGCGGCGCGCGGCCATCGCCTCGGGCAGGAAGACCTCGAGGGCGCGGGGCCGGTTCGGGTCGCGCTTGAGGAAGCCCTTCTGCTCCAGCACGCGCAGCTGGTGGGCCACGCTGGAGGTGCTGGTGAGCCCGACGGCGGTGCCGATCTCCCGCATCGAGGGCGGGTACCCGCGCTGCTCGAGGCTCTCCAGGATGTGGGTCAGCACCCGCTGCTGGCGCGGGGTGAGGCCGGTGGCGTCGGCCGGCCCGTCGGGCAGTTCGGAGACCGGGGTCAACGGACGCGCGGAGCGCCGGGCGTCGTCGGGTGCGGGCTGGTCGGGCGGGCGGGGCGTGGAGGCCATGGCCACAGACTGGCACCGACCCGCGCCGAACTCAAACATGTGTTCGAACGGCGTGTCGCGCCGGTCGCAGCGCATGTTCCGGCGCGTCCCGGATCGCCCGGCCGCGGCCGGTCGCAGGGTCGCCCGGGCTGCTGCGACAGGCCGCCGGGGCCGCCGGGACGGGCGACACGCCGATCGAACACGCGTTCGCGTCGGTGCTTGGATTGTTCGAACATCTGATCTAGCCTCGCTCATGTGTTCGATCGAACGTGTGAGCGATCGACTCGGACGCAGGGGTCGCCGGAACTGTCGGTGGTCGTCGGTAGACATCGACCACCGCACGGGCCGGCCCCGTGCACCACGTGACCGCTCCGCGGCCACGCCCCTCTTCCCCGCAGTGATGGAGTCCCGATGTCCGCCGCCAGCCCCGTGCTCACCCGTCCCGCCGCCCGTCCCGTCGCCCGCCCGGGGGCTCGTCCCGCCGCGCGCCCCGCGGGCGGTCGCCCCGTCTACCGCCTCACCCGTCGGGGCCGGGTGGTCGTGCTGCTGCTCGGCCTGATGGCGGTGCTTGCGGTCGGGGTCGTCTGGGCCGGCGGGTCGGTCGCCTCGGAGGAGCCGGAGGCCACCGTCACCCACGTCGTCGCTCCGGGCGACACGCTGTGGGACATCGCCGACGCCCTGTCCGAGGACGGCGGGATCCGCGCCATGATGCAGCACCTGCAGGAGCTCAACGACCTCGATTCGGTCGGCCTGGTGGTCGGGCAGCGGCTCGAGGTCCCCGCTCCCTGACGTCGAACGTCTCCGTGCCCGGCCGCGGTCGGGCCTTCACGGGCGGTCCTCGGGCCGCCCCCTCGACTCGGTCGGGAGCCCCGGAGGGAAGCCGGGGCCCCCGACCGCTGTGCGTTCCGAGGTGCTCGGTCGGTCGGTGGGTCGCCGCGGAGCCGGGTCAGCGCGCGAGGTCGACGACGAGGTTCACCGACGCGATCGCGAGGCCGGTGAGGGCCAGGACGATCGCGACCAGCACGAGGTAGTCGCGCCGCGGGGTCCGCCCGGTCGCGATCGTGACGTGGCGCCGGTGTTCGCGCTCCGCGCCGGTGAGCAGGGTGGCGCGCTCGGCGCTGCGACACTCGCGGACCCAGCCGCAGGAGCAGGCCACGGCGCAGCGGAACCCCGTGCCGGCGTGCGAGGTCGGCCCCACGTGGCACTCGTGGGCGCGGGGGGAGAGTCCGGTGCGCCGCCACCACCCCGCGATCCGGCGCGGCGCGTGCGCGTCGGCGCGGTGGGCGGCGCGGGCGCGCGCGGCGGCGAGGGCGGCCTGCGCTTCGTCCGCGGCCGTCAGGGTCGCCACCCAGCCGCAGGGACAGACGGTCCGCGCGCGATGGGTCCCGGTCGCGGGCGTCGGGTCCGGCACGGGGCCGGCGTCGCTGCCGGGGTCCCTGCCGGGGTCGGTGATCACGGTCGGGCCCCCGTCATCGCGCGGCGCGTCGGCCCGGCGACGGCGTGTCGCCGCCCGTCGGTCCCGTAGGTCCTGCCGGTCCGGTCGGGCCGGTCGCGGGGGGATGCGGTGGGGCCGGCGGCGGAGCAGGGGTGGCGAGGGCCCGGAGCAGGCGGGTGAGCAGCAGCAGGGCCAGGAACAGGCAGGCGATCGCGCCCACCGCGGCCAGGGCCAGGAACGCCCAGGACCGTGAGTCGCCGCCGCGTGCCGTGGCGCCGAAGTCGATCGCGGCCAGGACCAGGTAGCCCCAGGCCACCAGTGCCAGGGTCATGCCGGCCGCCCAGGGGAGCAGGCGGCGCGTCGGCGCCTGCCGCTGCGGCCGTGGTGCCGCCCTCTTCCCCGATGCCACGCGGGCATTCTCCCCGACGTGCTCGGCCGACGCCGTCACGGTGTCCACGACACGCCCGTCGGGGTGAGGTGGAGGCGCCGTTCCCAGCAGCCGGGAGGCGGTGGGCGCGACCGTGTCGGGCCCGATCCCGGGCGCGGCGCGGGGGCGATCGGGGCGACACGCCGGGTCGCCGGGCACAGGGTTGCGCCGTGGTGGTGGGCGGCGTAGGGTCCCACTAGATGTAGTAGTTACAACGATGTAGTTATCCACATCTAGTGCACAGTGCGGCGACGTTCCTCCACATCCGAGGGGGGCTTCGTCCACCGTGCGACCCGAGTTGTCCACAGGTTCCCCACGCCGCCGGGGCCGCATCAGGAGGAGGTGGCCGCATGCACTGCCCGTTCTGCCGGCACACCGACACCAAGGTGCTGGACTCGCGGCTCGCCGAGGACGGCGCCACCGTGCGCCGGCGTCGGTCCTGTGCCCGGTGCGAGCGTCGGTTCACCACCCTGGAGTCGATGCAGCTCACCGTCGTCAAGCGCTCCGGCGTGAGTGAGCCCTTCGACCGCGAGAAGGCCGTCGCCGGCGTGCGGAAGGCCTGCAAGGGCCGCCCCGTCGCCGAGGCCGACCTCCAGCGTCTCGGCCAGGCGGTCGAGGACTCCTTGCGTGCGCTCGGGGCCGCCGAGATCCCCGCCCACGAGGTGGGGCTGGCGATCCTCGGCCCGCTGCGCGACCTCGACGAGGTCGCCTACCTCCGCTTCGCCAGCGTCTACCGCGCCTTCGACTCCGCCGAGGACTTCGCCAAGGAGATCGACGCGCTGCGCAGCGGGTCCGTCGTCGACGGCCCCGCCGCACCCCCCGGTCCTGCGCCCACCGGCGCGGACTGACCCCGATCCGCTCGGCAGGTAGTGGGGAAGCTGCCTGCCGAGCGCACCACCCTTCCCCCGCCCCTCGGTCGGGTGCGGGCCACGACTCCTCCGGATCTCATCCGGAACTGTCGGTGGTCCTCACCAGACTCAGCAGAGCCGCCACCGGCGCGGCTCGACCACCCGCCCACCGCACCGACCCCCCGCAGGGAACAGAGGAGACGCTCCCATGACCGAGACCGCCAGCGGCCGCCCCGAGGCCACCGGCTCCGCCACGACCGGACTGACCATCGAGCGGGTGTTCAGCACCGAGGGCGTCCACCCCTACGACGAGCTCACCTGGGAGCGTCGCGACGTCGTCCAGACCAACTGGAAGACCGGTGAGACCGTCTTCGAGCAGCGCGGCGTGGAGTTCCCCGAGTCGTGGTCGCTCAACGCCTCGACGATCGTCACCACCAAGTACTTCCGCGGTGCGCTCGGCTCGTCGGCGCGAGAGAGCAGCCTGCGCCAGCTCATCGACCGCATCGTGCTCACCTACGTCCGGGCGGGCGTGGAGCACGGGTACTTCGCCAGCGACGCCGACGCGGAGCTGTTCGAGCACGAGCTCACCTGGCTGCTGGTCAACCAGTACTTCTCGTTCAACTCCCCGGTGTGGTTCAACGTCGGCACCGAGGCGCCGCAGCAGGTCTCGGCCTGCTTCATCCTCAGCGTCGACGACTCGATGGAGTCGATCCTGAACTGGTACAAGGAGGAGGGGTTCATCTTCAAGGGCGGCTCGGGGGCCGGCCTGAACATCTCCCGCATCCGGTCCTCCAAGGAGCTGCTGGCCTCCTCCGGCGGCACCGCCTCGGGCCCGGTCTCCTTCATGCGCGGCGCCGACGCCTCCGCCGGCACCATCAAGTCCGGGGGCGCCACCCGCCGTGCGGCCAAGATGGTCGTGCTCGACGTCGACCACCCCGACATCGAGGAGTTCATCGAGACCAAGGCCAACGAGGAGAAGAAGATCCGCGCGCTGCGCGACGCGGGCTTCGACATGGACCTCGGCGGCAAGGACATCACCTCGGTCCAGTACCAGAACGCCAACAACTCGGTGCGCGTCTCCGACGAGTTCATGCGTGCGGTCGAGGAGGGCACCGACTTCGGGCTGTGGGCCCGCACCACCGGTGAGGTCATCGAGCGGGTCGACGCCCGCCAGCTGTTCCGCAAGATCTCCCAGGCCGCCTGGGAGTGCGCCGACCCCGGCCTGCAGTACGACGACACCATCAACGACTGGCACACCAACCCCGAGACCGGCCGGATCACCGCCTCCAACCCGTGCTCGGAGTACATGTCGCTGGACAACTCCTCGTGCAACCTCGCCTCGCTGAACCTGCTCAAGTTCCTCAAGGACGACGACACCTTCGACGGTGAGCGCTTCACGCGTGCGGTCGAGATCATCATCACCGCGATGGACATCTCCATCTGCTTCGCCGACTTCCCCACCGAGGCGATCGGCCGCACCACCGTCGACTACCGCCAGCTCGGGATCGGCTACGCCAACCTCGGTGCGCTGCTGATGGCCATGGGTCTGGGCTACGACTCCGACGGCGGCCGCGCGATGGCCGCCGCCATCACCTCGCTGATGACCGGCACCTCCTACCGCCGCTCGGCCGAGCTCGCCGCGATCGTCGGCCCCTACGCCGGGTTCGCCCGCAACGCCGACGCCCACCGCCGCGTGATGCGCAAGCACCAGGCCGCCAACGACGCCCTGCGTCCCCAGCACCTGGCCGACGAGCAGGTCCAGCGCCTGGCCACCGCCGAGTGGGCCGAGGTCGTCGAGCTCGGCAAGGTCCACGGCTTCCGCAACGCCCAGGCCTCGGTGCTCGCCCCCACCGGCACCATCGGCTTCATGATGGACTGCGACACCACCGGCATCGAGCCCGACTTCTCCCTGGTGAAGTTCAAGAAGCTCGTCGGTGGCGGCTCGATGCAGATCGTCAACCAGACCATCCCGCGGGCCCTGCGCAAGCTGGGCTACACCGAGGAGACGGTCGAGGCGATCGTCGCCTACATCGCCGAGCACGGCCACGTCATCGACGCCCCCGGCCTGCGCCGCGAGCACTACGAGGTCTTCGACACCGCCATGGGCGCCCGCTCGCTCAAGCCGATGGGCCACGTGCGGATGATGGCGGCCTGCCAGCCGTTCCTGTCCGGGGCGATCTCCAAGACCGTCAACCTCCCCGAGACCGCCACGGTCGAGGAGATCGAGGAGGTCTACCTCCAGTCGTGGAAGCTGGGCCTGAAGGCCACCGCCGTCTACCGCGACAACTGCAAGGTCGGGCAGCCCCTGGCCGACGCCAAGGCCAAGAAGACCGAGGAGCCCGCCGAGGCGCAGGCCGCGCCCGCCGTGGTCGAGAAGGTCGTCTACGCCCCCACCCGCAAGCGCCTGCCGAAGTCGCGCATCGCCCGCACCACCTCCTTCACCGTGGGCGGTGCCGAGGGCTACATGACCTCGGGTGCCCACGAGGACGGCGCGCTGGGCGAGATCTTCCTCAAGCTCGGCAAGCAGGGCTCCACCCTGGCCGGTGTAATGGACGCGTTCTCGATCGCGGTCTCGATCGGCCTGCAGTACGGCGTGCCGCTGGAGACCTACGTCTCGAAGTTCACCAACCTGCGCTTCGAGCCGGCCGGTCTCACCGACGACCCCGACGTCCGCATGGCGCAGTCCCTCATGGACTACGTCTTCCGCCGCCTCGCGCTGGACTACCTCGACTTCGACGCCCGCTCGATGCTCGGCATCTACTCCGCCGACGAGCGCCAGCGCCACCTCGAGACCGGCTCCTACGAGCTGGCCGTGGAGGAGACCGGCTCCGCCGCCGAGCTCCTCGAGGACGCCCCCCGGGCGCCCCAGGCGGCCCCCGAGGCGCCGGCGGCTCCCGCCGCCGAGGTGAAGGTGGCCCACACCTCCGCCGAGCTGCTCGAGCAGATCACCGGCACCGCCGTCGACTCCCCGCTGTGCATGACCTGCGGCACCAAGATGCGTCCCGCCGGCTCCTGCTACGTCTGCGAGGGCTGCGGCTCCACCAGCGGCTGCAGCTGACGCCCGACCACCTCGACGCCCCGGCCCGGGAGGCCTCGCCTCCCGGGCCGGGGCGTCGGCGTTCGCGCTCGTCCACGGTCTAGATCACCTGTGAGGTGAGGCAAGCCTTTGGTAGCCTTGCCTCACCAAAGTCAGAGGTGAGGGGAGATGGCCGTGACGGTCATGGGAGTCGCAGGGCTGCGTCGTCGTGGCGTGCCGGCGATGGCCGCCTACCTCCCCGGTCAGCAGGTCGGCTCCTTGGCCGACCTCGAGCGGGGTCGCCCCGCCGAGGTGTGCGGCGTCGAGTCCGCCGACCCGGCCATCGCCCAGCGACTGCTCGACCTCGGCTTCGTGCCGGGCACGCCGGTCGAGATGGTGCGCCGTGCCCCGCTGCGCGACCCGGTGATCTACCGCGTCGCCGGGTACGAGATCGCGCTGCGCCGCGCGCAGGCGGCCTGCATCCGCATCGCCCACGCCGGCTGAGGCGGGCGTGAGCGACCACTGCGGTCCCGCGGACGACGCGCGCCGCGGCGGCCTCGCTGTCGACGCGCCGCTGATGGCGCTGGTCGGCAGCCCCAACTCCGGCAAGACGACGCTGTTCAACGCCCTCACCGGCCTGCGGGCCAAGACCGGCAACTACCCGGGTGTCACGGTCACCCGCTACACCGGTGTCGCCGACACCGACGCCGGCCCCGTGGTCCTGGAGGACCTGCCGGGGACCTACAGCCTGAGCGCCATCAGCCCCGACGAGCAGATCGTCTCGGCCACCCTCGACCGCGACGACGCCGCCTCCGCCACGCCGCAGGCGCTGCTGGTCACCCTCGATGCCACCACCCTGGCCCGGTCGCTGCGCCTGGTGGCGCAGGTCCTGCGCCGCGGGCTCCCCGTGTGCGTGGTGCTGACCTTCTCCGACGAGCTCGACCGCCGCCAGGGCCGGCTGGACGTCGGCGCGCTCGAGCGCGCCCTGGGCGTGCCGGTGGTCGCCGTGGTCGGGGGTCGCCGTCAGCAGCTCACCCGGCTGCGCACCCTGATGGGCGCGCCGGGGGAGTGGAGTCGCCCGGTCGTGCCGCCGCCGGCCGACACCGAGGGTGTCAGCGCCTGGATCGACTCGGTGCTCACCGCCACCGGCTACTCCTCCCCGGAGCTCGACACCCGCACCCGGCGTCTGGACGCGGTGCTGCTGCACCCGGTGTGGGGGACCCTGGTGTTCCTCGCCACGATGTTCGCCTTCTTCCAGACCATCTTCGCCCTCGCCGCACCCGCGCAGGCCGGGATCGAGGCCGTGTTCGGCTGGCTCGGCGACCAGGTGCGGGCTCGCATCGGCGTGGACTGGCTGGCCGGGTTCCTCGCCGACGGCCTGATCGGCGGCGTCGGCGGCGTGATCGTGTTCCTGCCGCAGATCGCCCTGCTCTTCGTGCTCATCTCCCTGCTCGAGGGGGTGGGCTACCTCGCCCGTGCCGCCTTCCTGATGGACCGGGTGATGGCACGCGCGGGCCTGGAGGGCCGGGCGTTCGTGGCGCTGCTGTCGTCCTTCGCCTGCGCGATCCCGGGCATCATGGCCACCCGGACCCTGCCCTCCACCCGCGACCGGATCGCCACGATGATGGGCGCCCCGCTGATGACCTGCTCGGCGCGGCTGCCCGTCTACGTGCTGATCATCGGGCTGCTGGTCGACTCCGACGCCCGCGTCGGTCCGGTGGGCGCGCAGGGGCTGATCATGTTCGGCCTCTACCTCGGCGGCGCGGTCTCGGCGATGCTCACCGCCTGGCTGTTCAGCCGCATCGGCCGCTCCGCGGGTCCGGCGATGCCCTTCTACATGGAGATGCCGCCCTACCGGATCCCGTCGGTGCGGTCGGTGGCGCTGGCGGTCTGGGACGCCTGCCGCGGCTTCCTCGCCAAGGTCACCAAGATCATCCTCGGCACCACGATCGTGCTGTGGCTGCTGCTCAACCTGCCCGCCCCCAGCGACGCCACCCTGCGCGCCGCGGGCATCGACCCCACCGACGACGTCGCAGTGTCGACCTACACCATCGACCACAGCCTGGCCGCCGACGTCGGGCGCGCGGTCGAGCCGGTCTTCGCACCCCTCGGCTTCGACTGGCGGATCAACGTCGGCGTCCTGGCCTCGCTGTCCGCGCGCGAGGTCTTCGTGGCCACCCTCGGGCAGGTCGCCGCCGCCACCGATCCCGAGGACCCGGCCGGTGCCCTGGCCGAGATGACGGTGCAGGACGGCGACCGTGCGGGAGAGCCGCTGTTCACCCCGCCCGTCCTGGCCGCGCTGCTGGTGTTCTTCCTCTACGCCCTGCAGTGCACCTCCACCATCGCGGTGCTGCGCCGGGAGTCCGGGTCCTGGCGCTGGCCCGCGATCGCCTTCGGCTACCTCTTCGGGCTGGCCTGGGTGATGGCGCTGCTGGCGCGGACGATCGTCGCCGCCGTCACCTGAGTCCCGCCGATCAGGTCCCCTGGCGGGCCTAGACTGGAGCGGTGAGCACGACCGTCCCGATCCACGCCGAGGCCGTCCCGGGCGATCCGACGACGGTGCGGTGGGTGGTGCCGGCCGGTCGGCTCGGCTTCGTCGGCTCCCCGGCCGTCGTGCCGGCACCGCTGGCCGGGCTGCTCGACGACGGCGTCGTGTCCCAGTTGGAGGTCGAGCCCGCCGCGGTCCTCGTGACCCTGGCCCCACCCCATGTCTGGGCGGTCGAGGGCGACCGCGTGCGGACCGCGCTGCAGACCGCGCTCGCCGACCCGGCCGGGTGGCGGGCACCGGCCGGCGTCACCGCGGCCGACCGGCTCGCCGCCGCCGCCCGCCAGGTGCTGGCCGGCGAGGTCGGCGACTACGCCCGCAGCCACGGCGGGCGGCTCGAGCTCGTCGCGGTGCACGACGGCGAGGTGGAGATCGCCCTCCACGGCACCTGCGACGGCTGTCCCGCCGCCGGCCGCACGCTGGAGGACCGCGTGCTGACGGCCCTGCGACGGCTCGACCCGAGCGTGCGGCGGGTGGTCTCGGCCGCGCCCCCGGAGCCGGCGCCGGGACGCCGACGGCTCCCGCTGCGCCCCCGCTGAGACGCCCACGTCGGCGCGGGGGTGTGCGCCGGTGTGGGACGCTCGTTGGCGTGCAGGTGCTGCTGGTGGAGGACGACCCGGCCATCGCCGACGCGCTCGTCGACGGCCTCCCGCTCTTCGGGTTCGCCGTCCGGCACGTGACGACCGCGGCGCAGGCCCTGGCCGGGCACGCCGACGTCGACCTGGTGCTGCTCGACCTCGGCCTCCCCGACCTCGACGGCATCGAGGTGTGCCGGCGCATCCGGGCGGTCAGCGAGGTGCCGATCATCATCATCACGGCCCGGGGCGACGAGGTGGAGCGGGTGGTCGGGCTCGAGCTCGGCGCCGACGACTTCCTGGTCAAGCCCTTCGGCCTGCGCGAGCTCGTGGCGCGGGCCCGCGCGGTGCTGCGCCGGTGGCAGCGGCCCGGTGCCGAGTCCGACGGGACCGCGGCACCCGGCCCCGCGCCCACACCGCCCGGCGGCCCGGCGACCGCGGCGACCACCCCGGCGACCCCGGCGAGCGGGTCGGCCCCACCGACCGACGGCGCCCGGGAGACCCGGACCGTCGGGGGTCTGCGTCTGCATCTCGGTGGGCGCCGGGTGTGGGTGGGGGAGCAGGAGGTCGAGCTGACCCCCAAGGAGTTCGACCTGCTGGTCGTGCTGAGCGAGGAGCCGGGCGTGGTGTGCACCCGCGAGGACCTCATGAGCCGGGTGTGGGACCCGCACTGGTTCGGCTCCACCCGCACCCTGGACGTGCACATCGGCTCGCTGCGCCGCAAGATCGCCGCGGCCGCGCAGGTGCAGACCGTGCGCGGGGTGGGGTTCCGGCTCGAGGCCGCGCCGGCATGACCCCCACGACCCGCACGACCTCGCGGCGCCCGGGACGACGACGGTGAGGCTGCGCCTGGTGGGCAGCCACGTCGTGCTCGTCGTCCTCGCCCTCAGCCTGCTCACGGTGGCCGTGTCGATCGGGACGTCCGCGCTGCTGCGGCGCAACCTCGAGACCACCGCCTACCGCGAGGCCGAGCTGTTCGTCCCGCTGCTCCAGCGCACCGACGACGCCAGCGCCACCGCGCTGACCGAGCGCTCCCGCGACGTCGAGGCCGCCTTCGGTGCCCGCGTGCGCATCATCCGACCCGGCGACCCGGCGGCCGCCGACGACCCCGCGGTGGCCCGCGCCCTCACGGGCCGCACGCCCGAGGCCGTGTGGGGGGAGCACCCGCTGATCGGCGAGCGCGCCGTCAGCGTCGTCGTGCCGGTCCGGGTGGACGGCGGCGTGCGCGCGGTCGTGCAGGTGGTCGCCCCCTCGGCCGAGATCGACGCCGAGGTGCGTGACATCTGGCGCTTCAGCCTGCTCGCCGGCCTGGCCGTGGTCGTGCTCGCCACCGGGGTCGCGCTGCTGCTCGCCGGCACCGTGAGCCGTCCGGTGCAGCGGCTCACCGAGGTCGCCCGTCGTCACGGCGACGGCGACTACGACGCCGTCGCGGCCGAGCGCGGCCCCCCGGAGATCGCCCTCCTCGCGCGCACGCTCAACCGCAGCGCCCACCGCACCGCCGCCCTCATCGACGCCCAGCGCGCGTTCGTGGCCGACGCCTCACACCAGCTGCGCACCCCGCTGGCCGCGATGCGGCTCACCCTCGACACCGTGCGGGTCACCGTCACCGATCCCGCCGCCGAGCCGCGGCTGGACGCCGTCGACCGCGAGATCCAGCGCATGAACCAGCTGGTGGAGAGCCTGCTGACCCTGGCCCGCGCCGAGACCGTGGAGCACCAGCGACGGGTGCTCGACCTCGCCGCCCTGGTGGAGGACCGGGTGGAGGTGTGGTCGGCGGCCTTCGACGACGCCGACCTGGTCGCCGTCGTCGAGAACGAGGGGGCGCTGTGGATCGAGGCCTCCGCCGGCGCGCTGGAGCAGGTGCTCGACAACGTCCTCGACAACGCCGTCGGCGTCTCCCCGCCCGGGGGCCGGATCGAGGTGCACGGCGGCTACGAGCCCTACCGCGTCGTCCTCACGATCACCGACCAGGGTCCCGGCCTCACCGAGGCCGAACGCGCCCGCGCCTTCGACCGGTTCTGGACCACCCGTCCGGGCCAGGGATCCGGGCTCGGGCTCGCGGTCGTGCGCCAGCTCGTGGAGCGCGACGGCGGCGACGTCGCCCTGCTCGCCGCCCCCGACGGCGGGCTCACCGTGCGGTTCTCCTGGCCCCGCCGCGACCCCGCCTGAGGATCTTCACCGAACCCTGCACTCGCCCTGCACTCGGGCTGCACTCGACCGCGGCCGCCCCTGACGCGCCCTCGCGCACCCTGGTGTCATCGGGGCGCCGCGGTGGCGCCCGAGGAGTCCCGGAAGGGGAAGGGGGAACCATGGAGGTCGCCTGGTGGGCCTGGGCCGCGGTGATGGGAGTCGTGGCCGTGATGCTGGCCGTCGATCTGTTCCTGCACCGCGACAACCACGTCATCGAGTTCAAGGAGGCCGCCCTGTGGTCGGCCTTCTGGATCGCCGCCGGACTGCTGTTCGGCGTGGTCCTGTGGGCCTGGCAGGGCGGTGAGGTCGCGGGGACCTACTACGCCGGCTACCTGATCGAGAAGGCGCTCTCGATCGACAACGTCTTCGTCTTCGCGATGATCTTCACCTTCTTCGCGGTGCCCGCCTCGGTCCAGCACAAGGTGCTGTTCTGGGGCGTGATCGGGGCGCTGGTCTTCCGGTTGGCGTTCATCTTCGTGGGCGTCGAGCTGCTGGAGACCTTCTTCTGGACCGCCTACGTCTTCGGTGCCTTCCTCATCTACACCGGCTACAAGATGGCCCGCGGTCACGACGACGAGACCCCGCCGGACCGCAACCTCGTGGTGCGGCTGGTGCGGCGGGTCATCCCGACCGACCCGCGCTTCCACGGCGACCGGTTCTTCGTCAAGCTCGACGGCAAGCGCGTGGCGACCCTGCTGTTCGTGGTGCTCGTCGCCGTCGAGGCCACCGACCTGATCTTCGCGATCGACTCCGTGGCCGCGATCCTGGCCATCACCACCAGCACGTTCATCGTCTGGACCGCCAACGCCTTCGCGATCCTGGGCCTGCGCAGCCTCTACTTCTGCCTGGCCGGCCTGCTGCGCCGCTTCGTGCACCTGCACTACGGCCTGGCGGTGCTGCTCGCCTTCGCCGGTGTGAAGCTGATCCTGTCCGAGACGCCGGTCGGCAAGCTGCCGATCCCGCTGACGCTCAGCGTCATCGTGGTCACCATCACCGTGTCCATCGTGTGGAGCATGATCAGCACCCGCGACGGCATCCCCGGTGAGGAGCAGGCCGAGGGCGTGACCGCCGACGCCGCCGACGCCGCCGGCACCACCGCCGGCGCCGTCGAGGCGGAGGGCCAGGGCGGGGCGTCCGAGCGCCGCGGCGGGGAGCTCGCCGACCGCTGAGCGCGCACGGCCCGCGACACGCTCGCGGGACCGCGGCCGGGGCGGTGCGACACCGAGGTGT
>NZ_CAXQZB010000037.1:0-47979 GCF_964228225.1 Nocardioides sp. | reverse complement strand
CGTCGCCGCGCAGGTGGAGCTCGACGGCGCGCCCGCGGCGTCCGGGCGGGCCGCTCTGATCGGCGACGCCGTGGTGCTCGACTCGATCGTCACCGCCCGCGCCCATCGTCGTCGGGGGCTCGGCGCGGCCGTGGTGAGCGCCCTGGTGGCCTGGGGTCGCGGCGCCGGCGCCAGCCGGGGCCTGCTCGTCGCCACCCCCGAGGGTCGCGCGCTCTACACCGCCCTCGGCTGGCGCACCCTCGCCGTCGTCCACACCTACGCCCCCGACCCGGGTCCATGAGATCGGGGCGGCCAGGTCGGGCCGGCGCCGTCGAAGAATCCTCAGGTACCTGACGATTCCTCGGCAGCCCGCGCGGCGCCTCGGCCGGCCACACGCTGCCGGAGCAGCGCGTCGACCGCGCGGGGGGCGAGGGCGTGGTCGAGGGCGAGGGCGGCGCAGCCGACCAGCCCGGCCCGGTCGCCGTGGGCGGCCGGCAGCACCTGCAGGTCGCGGGTGGCCAGGGCGGTGCCGCGGGCGGCGAGGGCGGCGCCGACGCCGTCGGCGTAGAGGTCGTAGGCGGCGGCCATGTCGCCCCCGAGCACCACGGCCGCGGGGTTGAGCAGCGTGACGGCGGTGGCGAGGACCTCGCCGAGCAGCCGGGCGCTGCGGGCGAGGGCGTCGCGGGCCCGCTCCTCCCCGGCCAGGGCGAGGGCGACCAGGTCGCGCACGTGCGCGACGTCCTCGCGCTCGGCCACGAGCGCCCAGCCGCCGGCGACGGCCTCGAGACAGCCGTCGCGGCCGCAGCGACAACGGCGCCCGGCCGCCTCGGGCACCGGCACGTGCCCGATCTCGCCCGCCGCGCCGAGCACTCCGGGCACCCGGCGACCGCCGACGACGAGCCCGAGGCCCAGGCCGGTGGAGGCCTTGACCACCAGCGCCTCGGCCAGGTCGGGACGCGCCAGCTGCTCGGCGGCGGCCAGCACGTCGGCGTCGTTGCCGATCACCAGCGGCGCCCCGGCCACCCCCGGCAGGTCGGCGAGGAAGGGGGCCAGGGGGACGCCGTCCCACCCGGTCATGACGGGCGAGTCGCGGCTGCTGCCGCGCGCGGTGTCGACCGGCCCCGGCAGGCTGAGCCCGACGGCCAGCACCGGCGGGCCGGCGGCGCCCCCCGGGGAGGCGAGCAGCGCCTCGAACCGCTGCGCCACCGAGGCCATCACGACCTCGGGGCCGGCGCCCACCTCGTGGTCGCGGGAGTCGGCGGCCAGGGTGGTGCCGGCGAGGTCCACCACGGCGACCTGGCTGCGCGAGCGGCCCACGGCCGCGGCGAGCACGACCCCGGCTCCGGCCACCAGGTGCAGCCCCAGCGGACGGCGACCGCCCGTGGAGGCCAGCTCGTCGCCGACCGCGACCAGGCCGGCGTCGGCGAGCGCGTCGAGGCGGGCCAGCACGGCGGTGCGGGACAAGCCGGTGAGCCGCACGAGGTCGGCGCGGGTGCGGGCCCGGCCGCTGCGCAGGAGGGCGAGGAGGTCGCCGGCGGTGTCGGGCACGCCTCGACCCTAGTCGCTACTTCTGTCTGAAAAGTGCATAAGACCCTGTTGGATCGATCCAAAACATGTCATCCTCGACCTCGTGACCCTGCCCACCGTCGAGCTGGCCACCGATCTGCCCGTCGCCGACGTCGTCGTCTTCGGCGGCACCGGCGACCTCGCGCTCCGCAAGCTCATCCCGGCCCTCTACCACCGCGAGGCCGAGCACCAGCTCGCCCCCGGCACCCGGATCATCGGGGTCTCGCGCTCCGAGATCGACGACGCCGGCTACCGCCGCTGCGTGCGCGAGGCGATCGCCCAGCACGTGCCCGACGCCGACCCCGACGCCGTCGCCCGGATGTGCGGCCGCATCCACCACCTGCTGCTCGACGCCGAGACCCCCGAGGACTGGCACCTGCTGCACGCCCTGCTCAAGGACACCCCCACCCCCGGTCCGCGCGTGCGGATGTTCTACCTCGCCGTCGCCCCCCACCTCTTCGGCCCCACCTGCCGCCGACTCGCCGAGATCGACGTCGTCGACGAGCACTGCCGGGTGGTGCTGGAGAAGCCGATCGGGCGCGACCTGGCCTCGGCGCGCGCCATCAACGACGCGGTGGGCGAGGTGTTCACCGAGTCCCAGATCTTCCGCATCGACCACTACCTCGGCAAGGAGAGCGTGCAGAACCTGCTGGTGACGCGCTTCGCCAACACCTTCCTCGAGCCGCTGTGGAACAGCCGGTGGGTCGACCACGTGCAGATCACTGTGGCCGAGACCCTCGGGGTCGGCACCCGCGGCGACTACTACGACCGCTCCGGCGCGCTGCGCGACATGGTGCAGAACCACCTGCTGCAGCTGCTGTGCCTGGTGGCGATGGAGCCGCCCACCTACGTCGGGCGCGAGACCGTGCGCGACGAGAAGCTGAAGGTGCTGCAGGCCCTGCGCCCCCTCGACGACGCCGCCCTGCAGCGCGACGTCGTGCGTGGGAGGTACGTCTCCGGCGAGATCGACGGCGTCGCCGTGCCGTCCTACGCCCACGACCTGGGCCGGCGCAGCCGCACCGAGACCTTCGTCGCGATCCGCGCGGAGGTCGGCAACTGGCGCTGGGCCGGCGTGCCGTTCTACCTGCGCACCGGCAAGCGGATGCACCGCAAGGCCTCCGAGATCGTGGTGGTCTTCAAGGAGCCGCCGCACGCGATGTTCCCGCACAGCGAGGGCGTGACGGCCGCCAACCGGCTGCACATCCAGGTGCAGCCCGAGGAGGGCATGCAACTGCACCTCACCGCCAAGGAGCCCGGTCCCGGCGGCATCCGGCTGCGGCCGGTCTCCCTCGACCTCTCCTACGCCACCACCTTCGACCAGCGCAGCCCCGAGGCCTACGAGCGGCTGCTCATGGACGTGCTGCGCGGCAACCCGACGCTGTTCATGCGTCGCGACGAGGTCGAGGCCGCCTGGACCTGGGTCGAGCCGATCCTGCGCCACTGGGAGGCCGGCGAGGACCGCCCGCAGCGCTACGCCGCCGGCACGCCCGGCCCCGCCGCAGCCGAGCGGCTGCTGGCCCGCGACCGACGCACCTGGCAGGAGAGCGCATGACCGCCCAGCCCCCGCACCAGCCCCCGACCCGGCCCCCGGTCCCGCTGCACCCGGTGGTCGCCGCCGTCACCGAGCGGCTGGTCGCCCGCAGCGCCGCCTCCCGTGCGGCCTATCTCGACCGGCTCGCGCAGGCCCGGCGCAGCCACGGCGGCGCCCCGGCGCGGGCGCGGCTGGGCTGCGCCAACCTCGCCCACGGGTTCGCCGCCGCCGAGCCGGAGCAGAAGGACCAGCTGCGCCAGGTGCGCGCCGGCAAGCCCAACCTGGCGATCGTCACCAGCTACAACGACATGCTCTCGGCCCACCAGCCCTTCGTCGACTACCCGCCGGTGCTCAAGGCCGCCGCGATCCGGGCCGGCGGGCTCGCGCAGGTGGCCGGCGGCGTGCCGGCGATGTGCGACGGCGTCACCCAGGGCCGGGCGGGCATGGAGCTGTCGCTGTACAGCCGCGACGTGATCGCGATGTCCACCGCGATCGCCCTCTCCCACGACATGTTCGACGCCGCGGTGCTGCTCGGCGTCTGCGACAAGATCGTGCCCGGGCTCGTGATCGGCGCGCTCGCCTTCGGCCACCTGCCCACCGTGCTCGTGCCGGCCGGCCCGATGCCCTCGGGCCTGCCGAACGCCGAGAAGGCACGGGTGCGGCAGCTGTTCGCCCAGGGCATGGTCGGCCGCGAGGAGCTGCTGGCCGCGGAGGCCGCCAGCTACCACGGCCGCGGCACCTGCACCTTCTACGGCACCGCCAACTCCAACCAGCTGCTCATGGAGGTCATGGGCCTGCACCTGCCGGGCTCCTCGTTCGTGAACCCCGGCACCGAGCTGCGCGAGGCGCTCACCCGGGCCGCCGCCGCGCGCGCCGTCGAGCTGGCCCGCGAGGCCCGCGAGGGCGGGCCCGGCATCGGCGACCTGGTGGACGAGCGCACGATCGTGAACGCCTGCGTGGCGCTGCTGGCCAGCGGCGGCTCCACCAACCACACCCTGCACCTGCCCGCGATCGCCCGGGCGGCCGGCATCGCCCTCACCTGGGACGACCTGGAGGAGCTGGCGGCCGTCACCCCGCTGCTGTGCCGGATCTACCCCAACGGCACCGCCGACGTGAACCACTTCCACGCCGCCGGCGGCATCGGCTACCTCGTGCGCACCCTGCTCGACGCCGGCCTGCTGCACGACGACGTCGCCACGGTGGCGGGTCCGGGCCTGCGCCGCTACACCACCGAGCCCGTGCTGGGCCCCGACGGCGCGCTCACCTGGCGCGAGGGCACCCCCACGAGCCTGGACCCCGCCGTGCTGCGTCCCGCGAGCGACCCCTTCTCCCCCGACGGCGGCATGCGGGTGGTGCGGGGCGCGCTCGGCACCGCGGTGGTGAAGACCTCCGCCGTGGCGCCTGCGCACCGTCGCGTCGTCGCGCCCGCGCTCGTGGTCGACGACCAGGCCGAGCTCATCGCCGCCTTCGAGCGCGGCGACCTCGACGGCCGCGACCTCGTGGCCGTGGTGCGCTACCAGGGCCCGGCGGCCAACGGCATGCCCGAGCTGCACAAGCTCACCCCGCTGCTCGGGGTGCTCCAGGACCGCGGCCAGCGGGTCGCGATCGTCACCGACGGCCGGATGTCCGGCGCCTCGGGCAAGGTGCTGGCCGCCATCCACGTGACCCCCGAGGCCGCCGCCGGCGGGCCGCTGGCGCGGGTGCGCGACGGCGACCTGCTGGAGATCGACGCCGACGCCGGGGTGCTGACGCTGGCCGACGACGTCGCCCTGGCCGAGCTGCCGCTGCGGCCGACGACCGGCGCCCCGCTCGACGCCGCCGCCTGGACCGGCACCGGGCGCGAGCTGTTCGCGATGTTCCGCGCCGGCGTCGGTGCGGCCGACACCGGCGCCAGCGTGTTCCCCGAGGTCCCCACCGCCCCGATCACCGACCGCGAGGTGTCGCATGTCTGAGTCCCCGCCCGACCCGATGGACCCGCTCGCGCTCGTGCCGGTGGTGCCGGTCGTGGTGATCGAGCGGCTCGCCGACGCCGTCCCGGTGGCGCGGGCGCTGGCCGCGGGCGGCCTGCCGGTCGTGGAGCTGACGCTGCGCACGCCCGTGGCCCTGGAGGCGATCGCGGCGATCAGCGCCGAGGTGCCCGACGTGGTGGTCGGCGCCGGCACGATCACCGCCCCCGCCCAGGCGCAGGAGGCGGTCGACGCGGGCGCCCGCTTCCTGGTCTCCCCGGGCGCCACCCCGCGCCTGCTCGCGGGGATGCACGCCACCGGCGCGCCGTTCCTGCCCGGCACGGCCACCGTCTCGGAGGTGCTCGCGGTGCTCGAGACCGGGCAACAGGCGATGAAGTTCTTCCCCGCCGAGCTGAGCGGCGGCACCGGCTACCTCAGGGCGGTCGGGTCCGTGGCGCCGCAGGCGCGGTTCTGCCCGACCGGCGGCATCACCCCCGCCACCGCGGCCGACTACCTCGCCCTGCCGAACGTGGGCTGCGTGGGCGGGTCCTGGCTCACCCCCGCGCCGCTGGTCGCGGCCGCCGACTGGGCGGGGATCACCGACCTGGCCCGTGCGGCGGCCTCGCTGCGCTCCTGAGGTCGGGGTGCGAGGATGACCGCATGGCTCGCACCCTGACCTCCGGGATCCTCGACCCGCGCCTGCGTGCCGGACGCGCGCCCGCGCCGCACCGCCACCTCGTGCTCGGCGGCGCCCGGGTGCCCGCGGTCGGCACGGCCCGCCTCTACGTCTGCGGCATCACGCCCTACGACGTCACCCACCTGGGCCACGCGAGCACCTTCGTGTGGGCCGACGTGCTCGCCGCGGTGCTCGACGCCACCGGCGTGACGCCGTCGGTGTGCCGCAACATCACCGACGTCGACGACGTCCTCACCACCGCCGCCCGCGAGCGCGGCCACCACTACGACGAGCTGGCGCTGCTGCAGCAGGCCCGGTTCGAGCAGCACATGCGGGCACTGCGGGTGGCCACCCCGGCCGCCGAGCCGCACGCGCGCCACCACGTCGACGCCGTGCAGCACCTCGCCGCCGCCCTGCTGGCCGCCGGCCGGGCCTACGAGCACGAGGGCTGGGTGTGGTTCGACGGCACCGGCGTGCCCGCGGCCGCCGGCCTGGAGCGGGCCGAGGCCGAGCGCCGGCTCGCCGAGTACGGCGACGCCCCCGACCGCCCCGGCCAGCGCGACCCGCTCGACGTGCCGGTCTGGCAGCCCTCCGACGAGGGCCACCCAGCGTGGCCGAGCCCGTGGGGCTGGGGCCGCCCGGGCTGGCACGCCGAGTGCGCGGCCATGGCGCTGGCGGTGCACGGCGCCCACGTCGACGTCCTCGTGGGCGGCATCGACCTCGCCTTCCCCCACCACGCCTACCAGGCCGCGCTCGCGGAGGCCGCCTCCGGCACCGCGCCGTTCACCACCGCGACGCTGCACGTCGGCGAGGTGCGGCTGGACGGCGAGAAGATGGCCAAGTCCACCGGCAACCTCGTGCTGGTCGACGACGTCCTCGAGCACGCCTCGCCCGCCGCCCTGCGCCTGCTGCTGCTCGACCGCCCCGTCGGCGAGCCCTGGGACCACACCGACGCCGGGCTGGCCCGCGCCCAGGAGCGGCTCGAGCGGCTCTTCGCCGCGGCAGCGGCCCCCGGCCCGGCCGACGCCGAGGCGGTGCAGGCCGGCGTCGACGCCGCCCTGGCCCGCCTGCTCGACGGTCTCGACGTGCCCGGCGCCCTCGCCGTGGCCGAGCAGGCCGGCGGCGAGGTCGCCCGACGCCTGCTCCACCTGCTCCGGCTGTCCTGAGCGCCGCCCGGCCGGCCCGCGGTCGCTAGACCGGGGGGCCGTTCCAGCGCACGAACACCGCGGTGGCGTCGTCGTTGAGCCAGGCGTCCTCGCGGGCGAGCAGGTCGGCGCGCACGCGGCGCACGATCTCGGTGGCGGTGCGCTGCTCCCGCGCGGCGGTGGCGAGCACGTCGGCCAGGCCGTCGACGCCGAGCAGGTCGCCGTCCAGGCCGCGGGCCTCGGTGAGGCCGTCGGTGAAGGCCACGAGCAGGTCGCCGGGCTCGAGGTAGTCGACCCCCACGTCGGGGTCGGTGAGCACCAGCCCCGTGCCCAGCGGCGGCACGGGCTCGACCTCCAGGGTGCGCACGCCGCCGTCGAGGGCGACCACGAGGGCGCCGGGGTGGCCGGCGCTGACCCACTCGATGCGCCCGGTGGCGACGTCGAACTCCGCGAACCAGGCCGTCACGAACCGGCCGCCCAACCCCTGGGTGTCGAGCAGGGCGTCGGTGGCGCGGACGTTCTCGGGCAGGTGGAAGCCCTGGCGCCGGTGGCTGCGGTAGGCGGTGATCGCGACGGTGGAGGCGTGGGCGGCGCCGTAGCCGTGGCCCATGGCGTCGAGCACGCCCAGGTGCAGGACGTCGGCGTCGACGGCGTGGTCGTAGGCGTCGCCGCCCGCGGAGTAGACCGGCTCGACGAGCGCGGCCAGGCTGAACCGGGCGGTGGTGAGGGCGGCCGGGGGCAGCACCGCCTGCAGCAGCTCCGCCGCCGAGGCCATCTCCTGGGAGCGCCGTGCGAGCTCGAGGTCGTCGCGCAGCGGGCGGGCGGCGGCGAGGGCCTGGGCCACCGCGGGTGCCACCCCGCGCAGCACCGCGGCGAGGTCGGCGTCGATCACGCCGCCCTCGGGCAGCCGCACGAACAGCACGCCCAGCCGCTCGCCGGCGTAGGTGATCGGCTCCCAGCGGGTGCAGGGGTGCGCGGCGTCGGTGACCCCGACCCCGCCGATGTAGGCGCGGCCGGCCTCGGTGCCGGCCACCGCCACCGGACGACGGCGTCGGGCCGACTCGATCGAGCCCACCGGCACCAGCTCGGTCTCCTCGTAGGTGACCAGGTGGATCGCCACCTCGGCGGCGCCGAGCAGGGAGGTGAGCGTGCCGCTGACGGCGTCGGCCAGGCCGGTGGGGCCGTGGGTCGCGATCCGTTCCAGCAGGTCGGCGATCAGCACGCCGGGCCGCGGGAGGGGCTGGGCACTCACCCGCCCATCATCGCAGCCCGACGGCTCACCGGGGCGGGGCCAGCTCGCGGGCGAGGTCGAGCAGCGCGTTCTCGACCACCTCGGTGGGCGCGGGGTGGATCCAGTACTGGCCGCGGGCCAGGCCCGCCACGGGCTGGTCGAAGCTCATCGCCTGGATGA
The DNA here is from genome assembly GCF_964228225.1 of Nocardioides sp. Taxonomy (GTDB): domain Bacteria; phylum Actinomycetota; class Actinomycetes; order Propionibacteriales; family Nocardioidaceae; genus Nocardioides. The sequence goes on along the minus strand of NZ_CAXQZB010000037.1, from coordinate 39,725 downwards.
GCGGCTGGATCAGGGTGGCGGCCATGGGTCCGATCAGGTGGGCGCCCACGAGCCGGCCGGTGGCCCGGTCGGCGAGCAGCTTCACGCACCAGCCGGCGTCGTCGTGGTGCTGCGCCCAGCCGTAGGCCGTGCCGGCGTACTCGCGCACGGTGACGGCGGCGTCGATCCCGCGGTCGCGGGCCTGCGCCTCGGTGAGCCCGACGGCGGCCACCTGCGGGCTGCTGAACACCGCCTGGGGCACGAAGCGGTGGTCGGAGACGCGGAGGTCGTCGGGGTGCAGGATGTTGTGGGCGACCACGCGGGCGTCCTGGTTGGCGACGTGCTTGAGCGGCTCGGGGCTGGAGGCGTCGCCCAGCGCCCAGACCCCGGCGGCGGTGGTGCGCTGGTGCTCGTCCACGACCACGCGCCCCGCGTCGTCCACCTCCACCCCGACGTGCTCGAGCCCGAGGTCGTCGGTGGTGGGGCGCCGGCCCACCGCGACGAGGAGTCGGTCCACCACGAGCTCCTCGCCCCCGGCCAGGTGCAGGTGCAGGCCGTCGGCGTCGCGCGTGACCCGCTCCAGGGCGGCGTCGGTGCGCACGTCCCACTGCTGCCGGGCCTGCGCCGTGAAGCGGCGCGCGATCTCCTCGTCCTGCGCGCCGAGCAGCACCGGACCCCGCTCGAGCTGCACCACCGGGTCGGGCCGGCCGGCGGCCCGCCCGAGGGAGGCGAAGACGTGGGCGAACTCGGTGCCGACGTAGCCGCCGCCGAGGATCGCGAGCCGGGCGGGCAGCGCGGTGAGGTGGCGCAGGTCGTCGCTGGTGTCGTAGCCGGACCCGGCCAGGCCGGGCAGGTCGGGCACGACCGGGTGCGAGCCGGTGGCGATGACGACGTGCGCGGCGGTGACCTCCCGCGCCGTGCCGTCGAGCAGGTCGATGCGCAGCCGGCCCGGTCCGAGGAACCGGCCCCGCCCGCGCAGCACGTCCACGTGCGGCTGCTCCTCGCGGAACCGCAGGCCCTGGGCCGCGACGTCGTCGGTGCGGGCGAAGACGCGCCCGTGCAGCCCCGGCCAGTCGACGCCGTCGACGTGGGTGAGCAGGTCCAGCCGGGCACCGTCGTCGGCGGCGGCGCGGGCGAGGTCGGCCGGCACCACGAACATCTTGCTCGGGATGCAGCCCCGGTTCAGGCAGGTGCCGCCCCAGGGGCCGGGCTCGACGATCGCCACCCGCAGGCCGGCGTAGCCCCGGTGCACGATCGAGTTGCCGGAGCCGGCGCCGAGGATCACCACGTCGTAGTGCGTCACCATCCGAACCTAGCGGGGCCCCCTATTCCCGGTCGGTCGCGTGAACCATCCCTCACCCGCGGGTGGTCTAAGCCGGGCGCGGCCCGGGGAATGATTGCCGGTGTCAACGACCTTGATGGTCTGTCGAACCCGTCCCTCGAGCCGTCCCAGGAGGACACCCGTGCCCACCCTCGTCCCCGCGCTGTCCGTGCCGTCCGCCGGCGCCCCCTTCGAGCGCATCGAGCTGACCCGCCGCGACCTGCGCCCCGACGACGTGCGCATCGCCATCCGCTACGCCGGCATCTGCCACTCCGACATCCACCAGGTGCGCCAGGAGTGGGGCCGCACCACCTACCCGATCACCCCGGGCCACGAGATCGTCGGCGAGGTCGTCGAGGTCGGCTCCGAGGTCACCCGCCACGCCGTGGGCGACCGCGTCGGCGTGGGCTGCTTCGTCGACGCCTGCCTGGAGTGCGCGGCCTGCAAGGACGGCGAGGAGCAGTTCTGCGAGCGCGGCGTCGTCGGCACCTACGCCGCCACCGGCTACGACGGCGAGCGCACCCAGGGCGGCTACAGCGGCCAGATCGTGGTGCGCGACCACTTCGTGGTGCGCATCCCCGACGCGTTCAGCGACGACCAGCTGGCCGCCGTCACCCCGCTGCTGTGCGCGGGCATCACCACCTACTCCCCGCTCAAGCGCTTCAACGTCGGCCCCGGCACCCGGGTGGGCGTCATCGGCCTGGGCGGCCTGGGCCACGTCGGGGTGAAGATCGCCGCCGCCATGGGCGCCCGCGTCACCGTGTTCAGCCGCACCGACTCCAAGGCCGCCGACGGCCTCGCGATGGGCGCCACCGACCACGTCGCCACCGCCGAGAAGGGCGCGCTGCGGGCCAAGGCCAACTCCTACGACCTGCTGCTCAACACCGTCGGCGACGGCATCGACCTCAACGGCCACCTCGCCACCCTCGACCGCGGCGGGGTGATGATCAACGTCGGCGCCCCCAGCGACCAGCTCTCCTTCGGCGCGTTCTCGCTCATCGGGTTCCGCCGCCAGATGGTCGGCTCGCTCGTGGGCGGTCTGCCGGAGACCCAGGAGATGCTCGACTTCTGCGCCGAGCACGGCATCACCGCCACCGTGGAGGTCATCGGCGCCGACGACGTCGACGCCTACTACGACAAGATCGTCGCCGGCGACGTGCGCTACCGCGCGGTCATCGACACGGCCACGTTCTCGGGCTGATCACCCGGGGACTCCCCCGATCCGGCGCGTCGTCGTCCGCTCCTGACGACGCCGCGCCGCCCCTGCCGCCCCCGGTCCCCCCGGGGGCGGTGCACTTTTCCACGCCCTCGGCCGCGGGGCGGGGCTCAGCGGTCGGCGACGCTGCGACGGGCCTCGGCGGTGACGGGCGGCGTCGGCCGGCCGGCGCGCAGGAACACCCCGGTGCGCTCGCGGCCCAGCAGCTCGGTGGGCTCACCGTTCTCCACCACCGTGCGACCGGAGATGAGCACGGCGCGCACGGCGGCTTCGTTGCGGTTGACCATCCGCGACAGGCCGCCGTACTGCTCCACCCGCGACTCGTGGTACTCGTCGAGCCGGTCGTCCAGCGCGGCGGGGTCGACGATCACGACGTCGGCGCGGGAGCCGATGCGCAGGTGGCCGGCGTCGAGGTCGTACCAGTCGGCGAGCTCGCCGGTGAGGCGGTGCACGGCCTGCTCCAGGGACAGGAAGGGGCGACCGGCCTGCGCGGCGTCGTGCACGTGGCGCAGCAGCCGCAGCCCCATGTTGTAGAAGGCCATGTTGCGCAGGTGGGCGCCCGCGTCAGAGAAGCCCATCTGGATGGCCGGCTCGGCCGCCATCCTCTTCAGCATCTCGGGACGGTGGTTGGAGATCGTGGTGCGCCAGCGCAGGTCGGTGCCGTGCTCGAGCACGAGGTCGAGGAAGGCGTCCACGGGGTGCAGCCCGCCGCGCTCCTTGCCCACCTGGCCGAAGGACTTGCCGATCAGCGCGGCGTCGGGGCACTCCACGATCTCGGCGTCGAAGAAGTCGCGGTGCCACACGCGCGGACCGAACTTGGCGTCGTAGTCCTTGCGGAACGTGCGGCGGTAGGACTCATCGCGCAGCAGCTCGTTGCGGGCCACCTGGTCGGCCAGGTGCAGGGCGGCGGCGCCGGAGCCGAACTCCTCGAAGATCACCAGGTCGATGCCGTCGGCGTAGACCTCGAACGGCACCGGCAGGTGCTGCCAGCGGAAGTCGCCGCCGAGCTTGTTGGCCATCGCCGCGAGCGGGCCCATGATCCGGATGACGGCGGGGTTGGCCTTGATGTCGGCGGCCGAGAGCAGGCTGACCTTGAGCTGCTTGCGGCCCACCGCCGCCGAGGACAGCACCTGGGACAGGATGTTGCCGGGGTTGGTGATATCGGGACCGGACTGCAGCACGCGGCCGCGCGTGCGCAGGATCGCGTTGAGGCGGCGCAGCTCGCGGGCCTTGGCGTAGGTCGAGGGCAGGGTGCGGGAACGGCAGACCTCGCCGTCCAGCTTGTCGAAGAGCAGCTGCTGGGAGGACATGCCGATGAACCCGGCGTCCAGCGCCTCGGTGAGCATCTGCTCCATGCGGGCCTGCTCCACCGGGGTGGGGCGCACCTCGTCGCGGGTGGCGCGGTCCAGGCCCATCGTGGCGGTGCGCATGTCGGAGTGGCCGAGGAACGCCGCGAGGTGGGGGCCCAGCGGCAGCCGCTCGAGGGCGGCGACGTAGCCGCGGGCGTCGCGCCAGGACTTGTGGCGCCCGACGGCGTCGATCACGTGCTGGCGCGGGATGGCCTCGACACGGCCGAACAGGTCGCCGGCGTCGACGGGGTCGACGTGCACGGTGGACAGCGAGCAGGAGCCGAGGAAGATCGTGGTGACGCCGTGGCGCACCGACTCCGCCAGGCCGGGGCCCTCCAGCACCTCGACGTCGTAGTGGGTGTGGATGTCGACCATGCCCGGCATGACCCACGCGCCCTCGGCGTCGATGACCTCGGTGTGCTCGGCGACCGGGAGCGGGTCCTCGCTGATGGCGGTGACCACGCCGTCGATGATGCCCAGGTCGCGGATCGCCGACGGCGAGCCGGCGCCGTCGAACCAGCGGCCGCGTCGGATGACGGTGTCGAACCCGGTGGGCGGGGCGGTGGTCTCGGGGGTGGCGGGGGTCACAGCGGTCACCGCACCATTGGACGACCTGGAAATGACTCGCGTCAAGACACCCTGTCCAGAGTTTTCCTCGGGCGGCGGTCGGACGGTCAGGCCCCGAGCCCGGCCAGCGCCCGGCGGGCCGCGCGCAGGCCGCACATGCCGTGCACGCCGGCGCCGGGCGGGGTGGAGGAGGAGCAGAGGTAGACCCCGTCCACGCCGGTGGCGTACGGGTCCCGCAGCCGCGGACGGGCGACCAGCTGCACCAGGTCGTTGGCGCCGCCGGCGATGTCGCCGCCGCGGTAGTTGGCGTTGTGGGCGGCGTAGTCGGCCGGGGTGTGGGTGGCGGTGGCGACGATGCGCGCGCGCAGGCCCGGGGCGAAGCGTTCGACCTGGTCGAGCACGGCGTCGGTGGCGTCCTCGGCGTGGGCGTGGGGCACGTGGCCGTAGACCCACACCGGCTGCAGGTCCGGGTCCTCCCCCAGTCGCAGGGGGTCGGCGACGGCCTGCTGGGCCACGAGCACGAACGGGTCGGGGGGCATCCGCCCCGCCGCCACCGACGCCTCCGCCGCAGCGATCTGCTCCAGCGTGCCGCCGACGTGCACGGTGCCGGCGCGCCGCACCTGCGGCGCCGTCCACGGCACCCCGCCGCGCACGACCAGGTCGAGCTTGAAGGCGGCCGGGCCGTAGCGCCAGCGGCGGTAGGCCCGCGCCGGACCGGCGGGGAGGCGGTCGTCGAGCAGCTCCAGCGCGGCGGTGGGGGTGAGGTCGAGCAGGACGACGTCGGCGGGCGGCAGCTGCGCCATCGACGTGACGCGCACGCCCGTGTGGATCTCTCCGCCCAGGCTCTCGAGCAGGGAGGCGAGGGCACGGGTGATCGCGGCCGACCCGCCCGCGGCGACCGGCCACCCCGAGGCGTGGCCGGCGAGGGTGAGCATCACCCCCACCGCCGCCGAGGCGGGGGCGGTGAGCGGGGTGTAGGAGTGGGCGGCCGAGCCGGCGAACAGGGCGCGTGCCGCCGGGGTGCGGAAGCGGCGGGCGAACCAGGTGGCGGGCAGGCCGGCGCGCAGTCCGAAGCGGGCCAGGCGCACCGGATGGCGGGGCACGTGCACCAGCGGGCGCAGCACCTCGTCGAGCAGGTCGTCGACCCCGGGCAGCAGCGGCGCGAAGCTGCGGCGCCACGCGGCGCCGTCCTCGCCCAGGCCGGCGCAGGTCTGCTCCAGATCGCGGTGCAGCAGGGCGGCCGAGCCGTCGTCGAGGGGATGCGCCAGGGCGATCTCGGGGTGGCGCCACTCCAGACCGTGCTCGGCCAGCGGCAGGGAGGCCAGGAACGGGGAGGCGATGCCGAGCGGGTGCACCGCGGAGCAGATGTCGTGGCGGATGCCGGGCAGGGTGAGCTCGGCCGTGCGGGTGCCGCCCCCGATCTCCTCGGCCGCCTCCAGCACCGTGACGCGCAGCCCCGCCTGCGCCAGCGCCACCGCCGCCGACAGCCCGTTGGGTCCCGAGCCGACCACCACCGCGCTGCGCTGCGTCACACCTCGAGCCTGTCACGCCCTCCGGGCCGCGCGCTCACCCGACGGGGCCCGACACCGGCCCCTGGAACGGCTCCGGCCCGGCTCAGGCGCCGGACCCCGCGACGTCGAGGCGGACCTTGAGCACCTCGGCGCTGCGGGAGGCGACGGCGGCGTAGGCGGCCGCGGCGTCGTCGAGGGCGAAGCGGTGGGTGATCAGGTCGCCGGTGTGGAGGCGACCGTGCTGCACGAGCGGCACCAGCTGCGCCCACGTGCGATGCAACGGGGCGGTGGTCATGCGCAGGGTGAGGCTGCGGAAGACCCCCATCAGGACCGGGAGCGGGTAGGGGGCGAGGTCGTGCACGCCGATGACCGACACGGTGCCGCCGGCGCGCACCGCCGCGAGTGCGTCGTCGAGGGAGGAGTCGGTGGCGACGGCGTCGATCACGGAGTCGGCGCCGCGGCCGCCGGTGAGCGCCTTCACGGCCTCGGCCAGGCCCTCCTCGCCCACGACGAGGGGCTCCGCACCGGACGCGGCGGCGCGGTCGCGCCGACCCGCGACGGGGTCGACGGCGAGCACGCGGCCGGCGCCCTGCAGGAGCGCGGCCCGCACCGCGCACTGCCCCACCGCCCCGAGACCGAGCACGACGACGGTGCCGCCGGGCGGGATGTCGGCGCGCTGGGCGCCGGCCCACCCGGTACCGAGGTTGTCGGTGAGCAGCAGGGCGGCGTCGTCGTCGATCCCCTCGGGCACGGCGAGCAGCTGGAAGTCGGCGGCGGGCACGGCGAGCAGCTCGCTCTGGCCGCCGCCGAGCAGCCCCGAGCCGAACACCTGGGCGCCCTGAAGGCACGTCACGGGGTCGCCGGTGGCGCAGCCCACGCACGCGCCGCAGCCGGCCACCGAGGCCACGAGCACCCGGTCGCCCACGCGGAAGCGACGCACGTCGGCACCGACCTCCACCACACGGCCCACCACCTCGTGCCCGACGGCCACGGGGAAGAAGGGCAGGTCGCCGTCGTAGAAGTGCAGGTCGGACCCGCAGATCGCGGCGGCCTCCACGGCCACGACCGCGCCGCCGGCGTCGGGCAGCACCGGGTCGGGGACGACGTCGACGCTCACCTGTCGGGGTCCGTGCACGATGACCGATCGCATGCCGCGCGACGCTAGCGGCCAGCCTCCCCCTCTGTACACACTTTCCCCAGAGTGTCTACTGTCCGCCTCGTGATCCCCGACGACGCCGAGCTCGCCGCCCACCTCGCCGACGTGGCGGTGCCCGCCCTGCTGGCGGTGTGCGCCCACCTCGGCACCCCCGAGCAGCGGGCGCGGGTCCTGGCCGGCGCGGTGCGGCCGGCGGGCTCGATGCTCAACGAGTACCAGGGCTTCCTCGACCCCGACGCCCTCGCGGCCGGCCGGGCGCTGGGCCTGGAGGTGATCGGCGGGTGGCGCGACCGCGGCGAGCCCGCGCCCGACTCGCTCTCCGCGGACGAGCTCGTGGCGCTCATGGGGCTGGTCGTGGGCGCGGAGGTGGGGCCGGAGTACGTGCCGCTGATGCTCTCCGAACTGGCGCTGGACCGCGACGCGGCGCCGGCACCGGACGCCCCGGTCGAGCCCGTGCCCGGGGCGGGCGACCTGCCGGTCGTCGTCATCGGCGCGGGGATGTCGGGACTGCTGGCCGCGGTGCGACTCCAGCGCGCCGGGCACCCGTTCGTGGTGCTGGAGAAGAACCCCGGCGTCGGCGGCACCTGGCACGACAACACCTATCCCGGCGCCCGGGTCGACGTCGGCAGCCACTTCTACTGCTACTCCTTCGAGCCGTCGCACCACTGGACCGAGTACTTCGCCCGCCAGCCCGAGCTGCGCACGTACTTCGAGCAGGTCGTGGCGCGCTACGACCTCGGCCCCCAGCTGCGCCTGGGCGTGGAGGTCACCGGCGCCACCTGGGACGACGACGCCGGCACCTGGATCGTGCACGTGCGCGACGGCGAGGGGGACCACGACGTCGTCGGCCGGGCGCTCATCAGCGCCGTCGGCCTCCTGCACGCCCCCCTGCTCCCGGAGGTGCCGAACGACTTCGCGGGCCCGCAGTGGCACACCGCCCGTTGGCGCCACGACGTCGACCTCACCGGGAAGCGCGTGGTCATGGTGGGGGCGGGCGCGACGGGCTTCCAGGTGGCGCCGGAGATCGCCGACGACGTCGCCCACCTGACGGTGGTCCAGCGCAGCGCGCAGTGGATGTTCCCCAACCCCGGCTACCGCGACGCCGTGCCGCCCGGTGCCCTGTGGGCGCTGCGGCACCTGCCGTTCTACGACCGCTGGTTCCGGTTCCTGATCTTCTTCCCCAGCTGCGACACCGGGCTGGCGGCCGCCCGCGTCGACCCGGACTGGCCCGGCCAGGAGCGTGCCGTGAGCGAGGTGAACGAGCTGGTGCGCCAGATGTTCACCGAGTGGATCGTGAGCCAGGTGGGTGACGACCCCGACCTCGTGGCGCAGGTCGTGCCGACCTACCCGCCCACCGGCAAGCGCACCCTGCAGGACGACGGCTCCTGGCTGCGCACCCTCACCCGCCCCGACGTCACCCTGGTGCGCGCCGGCGTCTCCCACCTCACCGCCACCGGGGTGGTGGACTCCGCCGGGGTCGAGCACCCGTGCGACGTCGTCGTCTGGGCCACGGGGTTCCGCGCCAACGAGCCGCTGCTGCCGCTGGCGATCACCGGCCGCGACGGCGTGGACCTGCGCGCCTCCTGGGGATCGCGGCCGCGCGCCCACCTCGGCATCACCGTGCCCGGCTTCCCCAACCTGTTCCTGCTCTACGGCCCGGGCACCAACCTCGCCAGCGGAGGCTCGATCATCTTCGCCAGCGAGTGCGAGATGGAGTACGTGATGGGCTGCCTGCGCCTGCTCGGGGAGGGCCGTCGCAGCCTCGAACCGACCACCGCCGCCTACGACGACTGGTACGCCCGCTGCCAGGAGGAGCTTGCGCTGACGGTGTGGGCCTCCCCGCACATCGAGCACAACTACTACCGCGGCGAGGAGGGGCGCGTGCACGTGCTCAACCCCTTCCGCCTGGTCGACTACTGGTCCTGGACGCGCCGTCCCGACCCGGCCGACCTGCTGCTGCGGTGAGCGCCCCGAGGGTCGCCGAGGACACCCGCGACCGGATCCTCGACGCCGCCGAGGTGTGCCTGCGCCGCGACGGCATCCGCCGCACGACGGTGGCGGGCGTCGCCGCCGAGGCGGGCCTGTCGCGCGCCTACCTCTACCGCTTCTTCCCCGACAAGCCCACGCTGCTCTCGGCGGCGCTGATCCGCCGCGACGCCGCGTGGTGGCACGACGTGCGGGCGCGGGTCCTGGCGGCGATGCCGCAGGGCCCGGCGGCGATGGTGGCCGAGGCCGTGCTCGCCGCCCGCGCCTCGCCGCTCGGCCCGCTCGCCCTCGACCTCGCCGAGGCCGAGCCCCGGGCCTACGCCGAGGTGATCGGCACCTACACCCACGAGGTGGTGCCGGGGCTGGCCGGCTTCTGGGTCGACGTGCTCGGGCAGGCCCGGCGCGCCGGCGTCGTCGCCGCCGACCTGGACCTGGACGCGGCGGCCGAGTGGGTGCTGCGCACCGTGGTGTCGCTGGTGAGCATCCCCGGCCGCGCCGTCGACCCCGACGACCGGGCCTCGCTCGTGCACCACCTCGACACCTTCCTCGCCCCCGCCCTCCTCCCCCGCCCCGCCGGTGGTCGCTGAGGGGACGTTGCAACTAGCGAAATGTGCACACCGCACCGCGGTACCCGCCGCGGGCGCTACACATTTCGCTAGTTGCAACGGGAAACGGCGGGGACTCAGACGGCGGGGAGGGCGCGGACGACGGCGGGCAGGCCCACGGCCACCCGGTCGCCCAGGGCGGGGGCCAGGGGGCCGAGCACCCGGGCCCGCAGCCGGATCGGGGCCGCGCCGGGGGCGACGGGGGGCGTGACGTCGACCTCGAGCAGGGCGTCGTGGCCGTGGAAGTCGCGCCCGACCACCACGCCGGTGTGGCCGGGGTCCGCAGGGGCCCCGAGCGCGACCTGCTCGGGGCGCAGCAGCACCTCGACGGCGCCGTCGGGGGCGTCACCGGACACCGTGAGGTCGCCGAGGGCGCAGCGCACCCGGTCGCCGCGCCGCTCACCGGGCAGCAGGGTGGCGTCGCCGAGGAAGGTGGCGACCCAGCGGGTGGCCGGCTCGGCGTAGGCGACCGCCGGCGGGGCCACCTGCTCGAAGCGGCCGGCGTCCATGACGGCCAGCAGGTCGGCGAAGCCCAGCGCCTCGTCCTGGTCGTGGGTGACGAGCAGGGCGGTGGCGCCGGTCTCGCGCAGGATGCGGTGGACCTCCGCGCGCAGGCTGGTGCGCAGCGAGGCGTCCAGGGCGCTGAAGGGCTCGTCAAGCAGCACGAGCGCCGGGGCCGGGGCCAGCGCGCGGGCCAGCGCCACCCGCTGCCGCTGACCGCCCGAGAGCTGGTGCGGCATCCGGTCGGCGAGGTCGCCCAGACCGGTGAGCTCGAGCAGCTCGGCCACCCGGGCACCCACGTCGTCGCGGCCCCGCGCCCGCCCGCGACCGGTGGAGGTCAGCCCGTAGGCGACGTTGCGCCGCACGTCGAGGTGGGGGAACAGCGCCCCCGCCTGCGGCACCAGACCGACTCCGCGCCGCTCGGGGGGCACGACCGAGCGCACGTCGTCCACGACGACGTCGCCCAGGCGCACCTGCCCGGCGCTGGCGCGGTGGAGCCCGGCGAGCACGCGCAGCAGCGTCGACTTGCCCGAGCCGGAGGGCCCCAGGACGGCCGCGATGGTGCCCGAGGGCACGGTGAGGTCGACGCCGCGCAGCACCGGCGCGGCGCCGTAGCCGGCCTCCAGCCCGCGCAGCTCGACGTCACTCACGGTCCCCAGCATCCCGCTCCGGCCGCGAGAGCAGGTACGCGGGTCCGGCGGCGAGCAGGATCAGGGCCACCGCGTACGGCGCGGCCTGGCCGTAGGCGCCCACCCCCGTGGCGGTCCACAGCTCGGTGGCGAGGGTGTCGACGCCGAGGGGGCGCAGCAGCAGGGTGGCGGGCAGCTCCTTCATCGCCGTGACGACGACGAGCAGCAGCCCGGCGAGCACGCCCGGGGAGGCGATGCGGGCGGTGACGCCCACCCACACCCGCACGGGTCCGCGGCCCAGGGTGCGGGCGACGTCCTCGACCTCGCGCGGCACCTGGCCCAGCGCGGCGCGCACCGCCCCCACCGCCTTGGGCAGGAACATCACCGCGTAGGCCGCCGCCAGCGCGAAGGCGGTCTGGTAGAGCGCCGGCACGAGGGTGACGGTCATGAACACCAGCGCGAGACCGACCACGATGCCGGGCAGCGCGTTGCCGAGGTAGGACGCCGACTCCACGACCGCCACCGTGCGGCCGCGGTAGCGGGCCGCCAGGGCACCGATGGGCAGGGCGAGCACGAGGGTGAGCAGCCCGCCGGCCACGCTGAGCACCAGGGTGGCGCCGGTGGCCGCGATCAGGTCGTCCCAGACCACCCCGGCCGACAACGAGGCCCCCATCTGCACCAGGAGCGCCACCGCCGGCACCCCGACGCCGGCGGCGCCGACGACCCCCAGGAACACCATCGCGGGGAGCCGGCCTCGACCCAGCTCGCGCGGCGGCGCCGGCCGCGCCCCCGCGGCGGCGGCCTGACGGCGTTGCGCCCCGCCGCGGCACGCGCGCTCGACCAGCACGACCACCAGCGCCAGCGCGGCGAGCAGCAGGGCGAGCACGGCGGCGAGGGTGCGGTCGAAGCCCACCCGGTAGGCGTTGCGGATGCCGAGGGTGAAGACCTCGTAGCGCATCAGCGCGGGCGCACCGAAGTCGCTGAGGGTGTAGAGCGCGGCGAGCAGGGCGCCCGCGCCCGCGGCCGGGGCGGCCTGCGGCATGAGCGTCGACCACGCCGCCACCACCGGAGAGCGGCCCAGGGTGCGGGCGACGTCCTCGACGTCGGTGTCGGCGCGCCGCAGCGCGGCGGCCACGGGCAGCGTGACGTAGGGGGTGGAGACCAGCGTCAGGACCAGGGTGGCGCCGAGGTAGCCGTCCAGGCCCGGCACCAGGCTGAGCCAGGCGTAGGCGCCGACGTAGGAGGGCACCGCCAGCGGCAGCGCGGCCAGCACCCGCCACCACCCCAGGCCGGGCAGCCGGGTGCGGGAGATGAGCCAGCCGGTGGGCACGCCCAGCAGCAGCGAGCCCAGCGACACCGAGACGCACAGCAGCACGGAGTTGAGGGCCAGGGTGCCGGTGCGCTCGCGCCAGATCAGCGGGCCGATCTCGCCCCAGCCCGCCTGGGTGGTGCGCAGCACCAGGTAGACGAACGGCAGCGCGACGGCGACGACGCTCACCACGGCGGCGAGCAGCAGCACCCGCGGCGGCCGGGCCGTCGCGGGTGTGCGGGAGGGGGTCAGCAGCGTGCTCAGATCAGCCCCACCTCGGTGAGCAGGTCGAGCGTGACGTCGAGGGAGGCCAGCTCGCTGAGCTGCACGCCGGCGCCGGCGCCGAGCTCCTCCAGCGACGGCACGCCCTCGGGCCCGGGCACGCCGGTGAGGGGGTACTCGCCGGTGCGCTCCACGAACTCGGTCTGGGTCTGGTCCGAGAGCAGGAAGTCGAGGAACTCCTGGCCGTGGCCCTCGGGGTCCTCGGCGTCCGCGAGCAGACCGACGCCGGCGACGTTCACCAGAGCGCCGGCGGTGCCCGGCGGCAGGAACTTCAGCTGGGTGCGCACGTTCTCCGCGCCCAGCTCGGCGCGCCGGGCGGTGACGTAGTAGTGGTTGATGAGGGCGACGTCGACCTCGCCCGCCTCGAGCGCGTCGAGCGCGGCGAGGTTGTTGTCGAACAGCTGCACGTCGTTGTCCTGCAGGTCCTCCAGGTAGGTGCGGGCGACGTCCTCGCCCTCGGTGAGGCGCAGCGCGGTGACGAAGGACTGGAAGGAGGCGTTGGTGGGGGCGATGCCCACGCGGCCGGCCCACTGCGGCTCGGCGAACTCCAGCACGTCGTCGGGCAGGTCGGCCAGCGCCACGGCGTCGGGGTCGTAGGCCACCACGCGGGAGCGGCCGGTGATCCCGACCCAGGTGCCCTCCTCGCTCGCGAACTGCGCCGGCACCCGGCCCAGCGTCTCGGCGGGCAGCTCGGCGAGCAGGCCCTCGGCGGTGAGCGCCCCCAGCGCCCCGGCGTCCTGGGAGAAGAAGACGTCGGCCGAGCTGGCGTCGCCCTCCTCCAGCAGCTGCGCGGCGAGCTCGGCGGTGTCGCCGTAGCGCACCTCGACGTCGAGCCCGCTCTCCTGCTCGAACCGCTCGATCACCGGGCCCACCAGGGTCTCGTTGCGGCCCGAGTACACGACCAGGTCGGGGTCGGTGAACAGCCCGCAGCCGGTGAGCAGGGGGGCCGCCACGAGCGCGGCGGCCAGCAGCGGCAGCCGGCGGTGTCGGGGGAAGGGGTGCGTCATCGCAGCGCCTCTCGGGTCGGTCGTTCGGGGACGGGACGGGTGGTGCGGAGGTCGGGAGTGGTGCGGCGGGTCGGGCCCCAGCGCCGCTCGGCGGCGGTGATCAGCAGTCCCACCGTGAGCGAGGCGAGCAGGCCGCCCAGCGGCCACCGGGTCTCGAACCAGGGGTAGATCTGCCAGTGGGTGAGGTAGGTCCACAGCGAGGCCGCGGCCAGGGCGGCGGTGGCGGGCACGAGCGCGCGCGGCCAGCGCAGGGTGGGGCACCACACCAGCAGCAGCACACCGAGGGTGATGACGCTGAGTCGGGGCAGGACCACGAAGTCGGCCGCGGCGAGCAGCACCAGCACGGTGAGGACGACGCGCTGACGACGGGTGCGCACCACCACGGCCGCCCAGCCGGCGGCGAACAGCCACGCCGTCCAGGGCAGGGAGTGGATGTGGTCGCGCCAGGGCAGCAGGTACTCGGTCCAGCGGGCCAACGCCGCCACGGCCAGCACCGTGAGCGCCACCCGCGCAGGATCGCGGCGCTCGGCGCGGGCGACGGCCGGGATCGCGAGCAGGCCCACGCTGAGCACGGTGGCCTGCAGGAGCACCTCGAGGAACCAGTAGTGCCACTGCTCGTCCCAGGAGGAGTCGACCAGCGACTCCACGAGCAGCACCGCGGCCCAGGAGTAGGAGCCGGTGACCACCGTGACCACGCCGATCCACAGGACCGCGGGCACCAGGATCCGGGCCAGCGCGCGGGCGGCGCGGCGGGGACGCTCCGCGGCGGGGACGGGCAGCAGGAACCGCGCGAACCCGGCGCCCGCGACTGCCAGCAGCACGTGGGCGCCGCCCTTGAGCGTGAACAGGTCGGTGTGGGAGCCGACGACGAGCACGATCGCGAGCGCGCGCAGCACCACCGCGGTCTCCAGGCGCGCCCAGCGGCCGGGGGCGTCGGCCGGGCCCCGCGGGGTCGTCGGGGTCGTCGGGGCGGCGGTGCGGTGCACGAGCTCGCGCCAGGTGAGACGGGGCCAGTCCAGCGGCAGGGCGCCGAGCAGCCGCTCCAGGCGCACGCTGGCCTCCACGAAGGACAGGGAGTCACCGCCCAGACCGGCGAACGCCGACTCCGGGGTCACGGTCTCCAGCGGCAGCTCGAGGACCTCCGCGACGGCGCGGCGCACGGCGGTGAGCACGTCGTCGGGGGCGTGGGGGTCGTCGGAGTCCCCCGGGCCGATCGGGGCGGCGGGGGCCGCCGACAGCAGCGCGGCGATGGCGGGCTGGTCGGGCTTGCCGTTGGGCCGGCGGGGCGGCTGGTCGGCGCCGCGTGCCTCCACCCGGTGGGCGGGCAGGTCGGCCAGCTCGGCGACCACGCGGCGCACCTCCACCGGCTCGGCGCCCGGGCCGTGCAGCACGCCGACGCCGGCGTCGTCGGGCAGGGCGACGGCGTGGGCCCAGGCGAGGTCGGGCAGCTCCTCGCGCAGCCGGTGCTCGAGGTGGTCGAGGTCCAGGCGCACCCCGAACACCTTGGCGCGGCGGGCCCGGCGTCCGACCACGCGCACCAGGCCGTCGGGGTCGATCGTGGCGAGGTCGCCCGTGGCGAGCGCGGCCACCTCGGGGCCGCGGGCGAGGTCGGCGGCGGTCGTGGCGTAGCCCATCATCACGTGCGGGCCCTCGACGACGAGCTCGCCGACCCCCGGGGCGCCGCCGTCCTCGGCGGGGACCTCCGCCAAGTGCACCCGACCGCCGGGCACGGCGTAGCCCACGGCGTCGGGGTGCACCGCGGCGAGCTCGGGCGGGAGCACGGCGATCCGGGCGGTGGCCTCGGTCTGGCCGGACATCACCACCAGGTCCCAGCCGTCGCGGCGGGCGGTGCGTGCCAGGGCGAGCACCCGCTCCGGGGCGAGCCGGCCGCCGGCCTGGGTGACGCGGCGCAGCGGCAGGTCGGGCCACCCGACGCGGTCGAGCAGGTCGAGGGTGTGGGGCACCGCCGGGAAGGAGGTGACCCCCGCGGCGCGGGCGTGGGACCACAGCCCGGCGTCGAGCACCGACCCCGGGTGCAGCACCACGGCCGCGCCGACGAGCAGGTGGCTGTGCAGGACCGAGAGCCCGTAGCAGTAGTCCAGCGGGAGGGTGAGCAGCACGCGGTCGGTCTCGTCGAGGCCGAGGGCGGCGGCGATCGCCGCGGCGTTGGACTCCAGGTTGGTGCGGGAGAGCCGCACCAGGCGGGGCGACCCGGTGGAGCCGGAGGTGCCCAGGAGCAGCCGCAGGTCGGGGTGCGGCGCGGGCGCGTCGGCGTCGTCGAGGAAGCGCGCGGTGAGGGCGTCGTCGTGGGTGAGCAGCACGGGCTGCGCCGACTGCAGGTGGGCGAGGTACTCGGTCACGAACGCCCGGGTGGGCGCCGGCGCGAGTGCGCGCGCCCGGCGTGGCTCGGCGGCCAGGACCTGCGCGCGCCGGTGCACCGCGGCCGCGAGATCGGCGTAGGAGAGCGGTCCGTCGTCGTCGATCAGGGCCGCGCGGTCGCCCCAGCGCGCGAGGTCCACCAGGGACGGCTCGCGGGTCTGCGGGGCGCTCATCACCCTCACAGGGTAAGGCAAGCCTATGCACACTGAGGTGTGGCTTACCTGACGGACACCCTCCCGGCGTGGACGCGCGTGCGCCGCAGGCGCCTCAGAGCACCTTCAGGCCGTACATCTCCCCGAGCGGATCGGCGATCAGCTCGATGCGGGCGCCGTCGGGGTCGGTGAAGTAGACCGAGACGCCGCTGTGCACGACGTGCTCGACCCCGGCCTGCTCCAGGCGCGCCACGATCTCCTGCCAGCGCTCGGGGTCCACGGAGATCGCGCAGTGGTGCAGCCCGCCGCGCACCTCGGCGTAGGGCCCGACGTCCAGGCCCGGGAAGTCGAAGAAGGCCAGCAGGTTGCCGTGGCCGATGTCGAAGAAGAAGTGCGTCGAGCCGGGGTAGTCGCGGTTGTCCACCAGCTCGGTGAGGGGGAAGCCGAGCAGCTCCTGGTAGAAGCGGATCGTGGCCTCCACGTCGCTGCTGATGAGCGCGGTGTGGTGCAGGCCGCGGGCGGTGGAGGCGGGGCGCTCGCCGGGCGGACGCAGGTACTGGTCGCGGAGCCGGTCGCGCGTGGCCTCGATGGCCACCAGGTCGGGGGTCTCGCTCATGCCCTCGACCCTAGGCGCCACCCGGGTGCCGGCGCCTACCCTGAGCGGGTGATCCCCCTGCGCGTCGTGTCCCTCGGTCTCGCCGTCCTCGGCGCGGCGACCGGCCCCGGTGCGGTGGCGCCGACGGTGGCGGCGGGCGAGGACCCGCCCCGACGCTGGGCCGAGCTGACGGTCACCGACTCCGGGTTCACCCTGCGCGCCGGCCTGCAGGACTCCCGCCTCACCCTCTCCCTCACCGACGCCGGCCAGCTGCGCGTCACCGACCCCGGCACGCTGCAGTGGCGGGTGCTCGACCCCGCCTGCACCGCGCTCGCCGAACCCGGTCAGGTCGGCATCGCCGCCGAGTGCCCCCTCCCGTCGCCCGCCGGCCCCGGAGGGCTGCGCGTGCTCATCGCCCCCCGCCTCGGCGACGACGTCGTCGACACCACCGCGCTGCCCGCCCGCATCGGCGTCACGGTGCTGGCCGACGCCGGCGACGACGTGCTGCTGCTCGGCCCCGGGCCCGACGTCGTGAACGGGGCGCTGGGCGACGACGTCGTGCGCACCGGCGCCGGACCCGACCTGGGGCGCACCGGTCCGGGCGCCGACGACATCGACGGCGGCCCCGGCCGCGACCGGCTGCTCGGCCTCGAGGACGACGACGTCGTCGTCGGCGGGCCGGGTCGCGACGAGGTGGACGGCGGACCGGGCGACGACGTCCTCGACACCCTCGACGGCGGCGTCGACATCGCCCGCGGCGGCCCGGCACCGACACCGTGCACAGCGACCCCACCGACCGGGTCCGCACCGCCGAGGCTGTGGACCACACCCCCGCCCCGCCCGCTGTGGACGGCTGAGGGTCGGTCGCCGCGCGACAGTTTGCTCGGCTGGCCGAGCAAACTGTCCGACACGCCGTCGCCCGGGGCCCGAAACCGACAGTTTGCTCGGCTGACCGAGCAAACCGTCGCTCGGCCCCACCGGGGGGCTGGGGAGGTTCGGGCGACAGCGAGCAGCCGGAGGGGTCCTAGGCTGATCCCATGCCGGTCGTGAAGATCAACGCCATCGCCGTGCCGCCGCAGGCGGGTCCCGAGCTCGAGCGCCGGTTCGCGGCGCGGGCCGGCGCGGTGGAGGGCACGCCGGGCTTCCTCGGCTTCCAGCTGCTGCGCCCGGTGGCGGGCGAGGACCGCTACTTCGTGGTGACCCACTGGCAGGACGACGCCAGCTTCGAGGCCTGGCGCGACGGCGACGCCCGCGCGGCCCACGCCGCCGAGCCGGGCCAGGCCCCCCAGCAGCCGGTCTCGAGCGGGGCGAGCCTGCTGGAGTTCGAGGTCGTGCTCGACGTGCCCGGCGGCACCCCCGCCTGATCCGCCCGCGGCCCGACACGCCGCGGTCGGCGACAGTCAGGTTCCTGGCAGGTCGCAGGGGACAGACTCACCCTCGTGACCCGGGAGGTGCCCGGGCGCAGGAGGAGGAGTCGTGTTCGACCTCATCAACGGACTGCCGGTGCACCCGCTGGTGGTGCACGCCGTCGCCGTCCTGCTGCCGATGGCCGTGATCGGCGCGATCGCCCTCGTCGTCCGTCCGCAGTGGCGGGTGACGTTCGGTCCGCTGCTGATCGCGATCACCGCGGTGGGCACCGTACTGATCCCCGTGGCCACGTCCAGCGGCGAGAAGCTGGAGGAGCGCGTCGGCGACCCCGCCTACGGCCACGCGGAGAAGGGCGAGCAGCTGATCTGGTTCGCGCTGCCGCTGCTGATCTTCACCGTCGCGCTGGTGCTGCTCGAGCGCCGCAAGGCCGCCGCCGCCGACGCCGAGTCCCCCGCCACCGCCTCGGCGCTGCCCACGTGGCTGCCGATCGCGGTCGCAGCCGCCGTCGTCGTGTTCGCCGCCGCCACGGCCGTGCAGGTCTACCGCGTGGGCGATTCCGGCGCGAAGTCGGTCTGGAAGGGCGAGGTGTCCAGCTCCAGCGGCGCCCAGCCCGCCGACGGCGACGACGACTGACCGCCGTCGCCACACCCGCACCTCGCACCGGGGGCGAGGACGTCCTGGGCCACACTGGTCCGGTGACGTCCTCGCCCCCGGTCGCGTGCACGGTCGGCGTCTGCGAGGACGACCCGGCCATCCGGCAGCTGCTGCGCCGCGGGCTCGAACGGGCCGGCCACCGGGTGGTCGTGGCCCACGACGGCGGTGAGGCGCTGCGGCTGCTCGGCCCGGCCACCCTCGACGCGATCGTGCTCGACATCGGCCTGCCCGACGCCGACGGACGCGACGTCGCCCAGGCCCTGCGCGCCGCCGGGCAGACCGCCCCGGTGCTCTTCCTCACCGCCCTGGGCGGGTTGGAGGACAAGCTCCAGGCCTTCGCCGCGGGCGCGGAGGACTACCTCGTCAAGCCGTTCGCGCTCGCCGAGCTGCTGGCCCGCCTGGAGGTGCTCGCCCGACGTGCCCGCCCCGCACCGCCGGCCGGGGCCGCCGACGCCGACACGGGCGGGGTCGCGCTCGACCCCGCCGCCCACGCGGTGACCGGCCCCGACGGCACCGCGGTGCTCAGCCCCACCGAGTACCGGATGCTGGCCGCGATCCTGAGCCGGCCGGGCGAGGTCGTGCGCCGCCGCGTCGTCGTGGCCGCCGCCTGGCCCGAGGGCGCGATCGTGGCCGAGAACACCGTCGACAGCTACCTGCGCCGGATCCGCGGCAAGCTCGCCGAGGCCGACGCCTCGGCGCGCATCGCCACCGTGCGGGGCGTCGGCTTCCGCCTGGAGCGCGGATGAGCCCGCGCGCCACCGCCGCGCAGCCGACCCTGCGACGACGCCTCATCGGCGTCGCGGCCCTCATGAGCGGTCTGGCGGCGCTGCTGTTCGTCGTGGTCGGTCACCTCCTGCTCGACGCCGCCACCGGCACGACGCTGGACCGCGTGCTGCGCGAGCGCGCCGACGCCGTGGCCGCCGGCGTGCGCACCGACGACGCCGGCCGGCTGCAGGTGCCCGAGGTGCTGCTCACCCCGGGCGTGGTGGTCTACGACGCCACCGGCCGTGCGGTGGCCGGCAGCCCGCCGCCGGCCGAGCAGCGGCTGTTCGCCGAGCTCGCCACGTCGACGGAGCCGGTGGACCGCAGCCGCGACGACCGCTACCAGGCACGTGCACTGCCGTTCACGACCCCCGACGGCGCCGCCGGCGTCGTGGTGGTGAGCGAGCCGCGCGACCCCTACGAGTCCGGGGAGTCGACGGCCCTGCTCATCTCCCTCACCGCCGGCGCCCTGCTCGTCGCGGTCTCCGTCGGCGTCGCCGCCTGGACGGGGCGCCGCGCGCTGGCCCCGGTCGCGGCGATGGCGGCCACCGCGCAGGAGTGGAGCAGCACCGACCTCGAGCGTCGCTTCGGCCTCGGCCCGCCCACCGACGAGATCCGCGCCCTCGGCGCCACCCTGGACGGGCTGCTGGGCCGGGTGGCCGGCGCGATCCGGGCCGAGCAGCGCCTCACCGCCGAGCTCGCGCATGAGCTGCGCACGCCGCTCACCGTGCTGCACGGGACCCTCGACCTGCTCGCGCTGCGCGCGGACCTCGACGAGGAGACCCGCGAGGACGTCGCCGAGATGCTGGCGGCCACCCGCACGATGGCGGCCACGATGACCAGCCTGCTCGACCTGGCCCGCTCCGGGGGCGGGTCCACCGAGGGCCTGTGCGCGGCCCCCGCGATGGTGGCCGAGGCGGTGCGCTTCAGCGACGACGCCGACCGCGTCGCGCTCGGCCCGGTCCCCGACGTGCTGCTCCGCGTGCCCGGCGCGCTCGCCGTGCGCGCGCTCGCCCCGGTGCTGGCGAACGCGCTGCGCCACGGGGATGCGGTGGAGCTCACCGGCACCCTCGAGGGCGACCTGCTGCGCCTGCGCATCACCGACGACGGCCCGGGGGTCACCGCCGCCCCCGAGGACCTGTTCATCCCCGGCCACAGCGGCGCCGGGTCCACCGGCCTCGGGCTCCCGCTGGCCCGGCGGGTGGCGCGCTCGGTGGGCGGCGACGTCGTCGCGGCCGCGAGCCCGCCCACCGGCGGCGCCGCGTTCGACGTCCTGCTCCCCCTCGCCTCCGACTGATCCCCCCGCCGGCGCCTCGCCCGAGGCCGACGGCCGTCTCACCGCGTCTCGTGACGGCGCTGGAGCGCCTCCTCGACGAACGAGGGGGAAAGGCCCACCACGTCACGGCGTTGGAGCGCCTCCTCGACGAACGAGCCACTGACGGTCGTCGAGGAGCGAGCGCCAGCGAGCGTCACGAGGCGCCAGCACCCGCCAGAGCGTCGTCACCCACGACCGACCTCCACCCCACCGCACCTCGTGACGGCGCCGGGGCGTCTCCTCGACGACCGTGGGGGTCCACGGTCGCCGAGGAGCTGCGTCAGGGGCGTTGCATCCGCCGCCACAGCAGCGGTGGCGCGACGACGACGAGCAGCAGCATCAGCGCCGTGAGCCACCCCAGGGCGGGGCCGTCACCGGTGCGGGTGCCGTCCACGGTCTGCGGGGCGCCGGGCACACCGGTGAGGCCGGCGGCCGTGGTGGTGGTGCCGTCGCCGGACACGACCTGGCCGGTGACGGGGTCCACCACGGGGGCGCCGTCGCCGCCGGGCGCGCCGTCGACGCCGGGCACGTCGGTGCCGCCGTTGCCGGTGGTGCCGGTGCCGGTGCCGTCACCACCCCCGGTGGTGCCGGTGCCACCGTCGCCGCCGGTGTCGCCGCCGGTGCCGCCACCGTTGTTGCCGGTGTCGTCCCCGCCGGTGTCGCCGGCCGGGTCGCCCTCACCGGGCGCGCACGTCGCGCCCTTCTTCGAGCACGGGTCGGGGGCGGGGGCGGAGGTGAGGATGTCCAGCGCCGGGTTGTCGCACTTGCTGATGGCCGGCGGGGCGACGAAGCCCGGGATCCGCTTGACCTGCTTGAAGCCCGCCTCCACCAGGTTCTTCGGCAGCGGGGAGTAGCCGAGGATGTCGGCCTTCTGCTGGCCCGTGCAGAGGAAGTAGTTGATGAACGTCGAGAGCGTGCGGCCCTTGTCGGCGTTGAACGGCGCGTCGGTCGAGGTCGGCACGACCATGTAGCTGTAGCTCGACATCGGGTAGGCCCGCGGGTCGGGGTTGGTGTAGACCGACTCCAGGTTCTGGGTGAGGTCGGGGTTGATCTTGGCCTTGGTGAGCGCCACCGCCACGTTGCCGGCGGTGGGCTGGGCGTAGTACCCGGCCTTGTTCAGCAGACCCGCGACGGGGAAGTCGATGCGCTTGGCGTAGGCGTACTCGACGTACCCGATCGAACCGGTGCCGTAGTCGGCCGCGACGTAGTTGGCCACACCGTTGGAGCCCACCTGGGCCTTGGAGGAGCCGAACGCGGGGTAGAACGACACGCTCGGGCAGTCGTTGCCGCCCAGGCGCAGCTTCTCGCGGATGAAGGGGCAGTAGATGTCGGGGGCCTGGCTGCGCATGTAGAGGCTGAACTGCGCCGAGGCGCCGGCGCCGTCGGAGCGCACGACCGGGATGATCGGGATGTCGGGCAGCTTCTTGCCGTAGTCCTCGGTGATCCGGTCGTCGCTCCACCGGGTGATCTCCCCGGTGAAGATGCCGGCGAGCGTGGCGGCCGAGAGCCGCAGGTCGCGCACGCGCTGGCCACCGAGGGTGAGGTTGTACATGAACGAGGTCCCACCGGCCACGATCGGCAGGTAGGCGAAGTCGCGCGAGGGGATCTCGGCCTGCTGGCCGGGCTCGGGCGGGTTCTGGAACGGGATCTCGGTGTTGGCGAAGTCGACGGTGCCCTGGATGTACTGCGAGCGACCGTCGGTCGAGCCGGTGCCGGCGAAGTTCACGACCACGCCGGAGGCGCGCACGTCGGCACGCCACGCGTCGACCGCCACCTGGCTCCAGGTGGAGCCGGCGCCGGAGATCGGCACGTAGTCGGCGGCCTGGGCGGCCGGAGCCGGACCGAGCAGGGTCAGGCCGGTGCTGGAGAGCAGCATCGCGCCGGCCATGAGCAGGGAGCGCAGGCGGGGCGCCCGCCGGGTCGGATTCATCGGGGGTCCTCCTGGGACGTCGAGGTGGCGAGGGCGGCCATCTGGGCGTTGATCTTCTTGCGCTGGCGTCGGCTCATCTCGCCCGGAGCGCGGCCGCCGATGATGCGGGCGAGGGCGAAGAAGATGACGACCAGGCTGAGCAGCACGATGCCGGCGCCGAACGCACGCTCGATGGCGACGTCGAAGGGCTGGCGCAGGCCGTTGAACACGTACAGCGGCAGCGAGAGCTGCGGTCCGCTGAAGGCGTTGTAGTTGAGCTCGTTGGTGAAGCCGGCCACGAGGAGCACCGGCGAGGTCTCGCCGATCACGCGGGCCACACCGAGCAGCACGGCGGTCACCAGGCCCGGGCGCGCGGTCGGGATGACGACCTTGCGCACCGTCTGCCACTGGGTGGTGCCCAGCGCCAGCGAGGCCTCGCGCAGCCCGTTGGGCACCAGCTTCAGCACCACCTCGGCGGTGGTGGTGACGACCGGGATCATGCTCACCGACAGCGCGAGCGCGGCCGCGAAGCCGGAGCCGTCGCGCCCGAGCTGGATGAGCACGAGGGCGTAGATGAACAGACCCGCGACGATCGTGGGCACCGCCGTCATGGCTTCCACCACGATCCGCACCAGCCGCGCCAGCTTGCCGCGCACCTCGCTGAGGTAGACGGCGGTGGCGATGCCGAGCGGCACGGAGACGACCACCGAGATCGCGACCTGCTCGAAGGTGCCGATCATGGCGGCGTAGATGCCGCCCTTGTCCAGCGGGGCGTCGGGGCCGTAGAGCGCCATGGTCTCGGTGAAGAAGTTCAGGTTGGCCAGGGCGCCCTTGCCGCGCAGGAAGGTGAACAGCACGATCCCGCCGAGCGCGGCGACCATCACCAGACCGGCGGTGCTGACGACGGCGCCGATGAGGCGGTCGACCACGCCCTCGCGGTCCAGGGTGGTGGCGCTGATGACCCCGAAGAAGCCGAGGAACAGGGCGTAGGCGAGCAGCCAGAACCCGATCGCGCCCGAGGTGGGCAGCAGGTTCTCGTACAGCAGCCAGGCCACCGAGACCGAGCCGATCAGCGACAGCACGGCGTGCTGCCCGAGCTCGGCGTCGATCCCACCGAAGCGCTTGGCGGGCGGCGCCTTCTGCACCGGGGGACCCGCGGCCACCCGGTGTCGGGGCGCGTCGGGGTCGACCTTGGTGAGGACGGGGGCGGAGCCCACGGGCGGGCTGGACTGGCCGGGGAGGCCGGACACGGTCGTCATCGTCAGATCTCCGTCGCGGCGCCGGAGCGCGATCGGCTCACCACGATGCCCGCGAGGGTGTTGATGGTGAGGGTGAAGAAGAAAAGCACGAGGCCGGCGCCGAGCAGGCCCGCGAGCGCGATGCCGCTGGACTCGGAGTACCGGATCGCGATGTGGGCGGCGATCGTGTTGGTGCCGCTCTCCAGCGGGTTGGTGGTGAAGTCGAAGACCGGGCTGATGATCGCGAACACCACGATGGTCTCGCCGAGCGCGCGGCCCAGGCCGAGCATCGTGCCGCCGATGATGCCGGCGCGACCGAACGGCAGCACCACCGCGCGGATCATGCCCCAGCGGGTCGCGCCGAGCGCGATGGCGCCCTCGCGCTCGCCCACCGGCGCCTGGGAGAACACCTCGCGCATGACCGAGGTCATCGTCGGGATGATCACGACGCCCACCGCCACACCGGCGATGAACGCCGAGGAGGTGTAGGACGACGGCGAGTCCGGCACGGCGACGGCGAGGAAGCCCAGCGGGCCGTCCAGCGTCGTCGAGAGCCACTGCGCCACGCCGAGCAGCTGCTCCTGGAGGAAGAATAGCGCCCAGATGGCGTAGATGACCGCGGGTACGGCCGCCATCAGGTCGGTGAGGGTGATCAGGGCCTTCTTCAGCGACCGGGGAGCGAACTCGCTGATGAACAGGGCCGCCCCCAGCGCGATCGGGAACCCGACCACCAGGGCGATCAGGCCGACCACGAAGGTGCCCCACAGCAGCGAGGCGATGCCGAAGTTGCCCGCCTCGGGCAGCCACTCGTTCTCGAGCAGGAAGCCGAATCCCTGCTGCCGGAACGCCGGCATGGCACCGAGGGTGAGGAACACGCCGATCAGCAGCATGATCACCAGCGTCGAGACCGCCGCCCCGCGGGCGGTGAGCACGAAGGCCCGGTCCTGGGTGGTGGGGCGCTGCGCGATCGTGCGCCCCTCCGGCGCCCGCGGCTCGGGGGCCTTCTCGACCACGATCGTGGGCGCGTTGCTGCCGGTGCGGCCCGAGGAGGCCCCGAGCCCGTCGAGCCCGGCCAGCTCGTCCTGCGACGGGCCGCTCATCCGAAGCGACCGTTCACGTAGTCCTCGGTGCGCGCGTCGCGCGGGCGCTCGAAGATGTCCTCGGTGCGGCCCTGCTCCACGATGTGGCCGGGCTGCCCCTGGGCTGCGAGGAAGAAGGCGCAGTGGTCGCTCACGCGGCGGGCCTGCTGCATGTTGTGGGTCACGATCACGACCGTGACCTCGCCCGCGATCGCCCGGATGGTCTCCTCCACCCGGCGGGTCGAGGTGGGGTCCAGGGCCGAGCAGGGCTCGTCCATGAGCAGCACGTCGGGACGCACCGCGAGGGCGCGGGCGATGCACAGGCGCTGCTGCTGACCACCCGAGAGCGACGACCCCGGCGCCTCGAGGCGGTTCTTGACCTCCTCCCACAGGCCCGCGCTGCGCAGGCTGTGCTCGACGAGCGCGTCGGTCTCGGCCTTGGTGATCTTGCGGCCGGTGAGCTTCATCCCGGCCACGACGTTGTCGTAGAGCGACATCGTGGGGAACGGGTTGGCCTTCTGGAACACCATGCCGATGCGGCGGCGCGACTCGATCGGACGGCGGGCGGGGTCGTAGATGTCCTCGCCGTCGAGCAGGATCCGCCCCGAGAGCGAGGAGCCCGGCACGAGCTCGTGCATGCGGTTCAGCGTGCGCAGGAAGGTGGACTTGCCGCAGCCGGAGGGACCGATGAGGGCGGTCACCTCGCCGGCGGCCATCGTCAGGTCGACGTCGGCCAGCACGTGGTGGGTGCCGAACCAGGCGTTGACGGACTCGGCCACGAGGGCCGCGGGCTTGAAGGCGGAGACCGGCACAGCGGGCAGCTGCTCGGTCACGGAGGTGTCGAACGTGGTCATGGTGACGTCCTTCGCGAGGAGGGTCAGAGGGTGTTGGGCAGCAGCACCGCGAGATGCGCGGAGACCTGCCAGGAGAGGACCAGCAGCAGCGGCGTCGCACCGATCCACAGCGCGCGCTTCGGCAGCCGTGCGGCGAGCCAGGTGACGGCCGCCGCCGCCACGAGCAGGCCCTGCGACCACAGCAGCAGACCGACGGCGCCCGCGCGGCTGCCCGCCCCGGGCTGGTCGGCGGCCACCGAGGCGGTGCCGGTGCACGCCGGGAGCGCGTCGCCGTCCAGGGCCGCGGACACGCTGAGCGTCCGGTTCGGCGCGTAGGCCGGGTCGGAGGTCACCAGGGTGAGCCGCGAGGGCACGATCGGCACCTCGGTGGGCGGGGCGTCGCTGGTGCGCACGAGGTCGACGACGTAGCGGAACACGCCGTGGCCGGTGGTGGCGGTGATGACGTCGCCGGGCTGCACCCGGTCGAGGTCCCGGAAGGGCGCGCCGCCGGTGACCCGTCGGCCGACCAGCACCGAGAGGCCCTGCTGGCCGGGGAACACCGAGTCGTGGCGCAGGCCGGGGGCCAGCAGCGTCTGCTCGGAGGCGGCGCCGACGACGAACGCCTGCTCCAGACCGATGCTGCGGATCTCGACCAGACCCACGGGCTGCCCGTCCGGCACGACGCCGCAGACCGGCACCTCCGCCAGCGAGAGCTGCTGGACGAGGTCGTCGAACATCAGGCTCTGGGCCCGGTTCGCGTCCAGCCGCGAGCCGACGAAGAGGTACCCGGCGAAGGTCACCGCCAGCAGGGCGATCAGCCCGAGCACCGCGGCGATCACCGACCCCAGCGTGGGGCCCGCGGGGCGCGGCGGGCGCGGACGCGATCCGCCCCGACCGCCGGAGCCGGCTCCGCGGCCCGCACGTCGCAGGCCCGGGGAGGGCGCCGTCAGCTGGCGCCACGACGCGCGGGACACCGGCTCGAGCCCGGCGGGCCCGCCCCCCGTGGAGGTGCCGAGGTGGTCCAGCGGCTCCTGCTCGCTCACCGTCGCAGCCATGCCGGCCCCCGTCCCGTGCGGTCGAGCCACCACAGCAGCGGACCGCCGCCGGCCGTGAGCACGGCCAGGGAGAGCAGCAGCGGGATCATCAGCTGCTTGGCCCCCTTCGGGATCGAGCTCACCAGCGCGGTGTCGACCTGCGCGGGCTCCTCGTCCAGCGGCGCGCCGTCGGGCGTCTCGGTGGGTTCGGGGTCGGTCCCCCCAGGTGCGCTGGGGGGACCGTCCCCACCGTCGGTGGGTGCGACCGACGGGTCCGTGTCGGTGCCGGTGTCGGTGCCCGTGTCGGTGTCACCGTCGCCGTCACCGTTGTCGCCGTCACCCTGGTCGCCGCCGTCCCCGTCGCCGCCACCGTCCCCGCCGTCGTCGGCGGGGCCGGCCAGCACGGCCGCGCGGGCCTTCGTGAGCTGGGCGCGCAGGGCGGGGCTGAGCGGGGCGTGGCCCTCGGGCAGCTGCCCGACCTCCTCGCCCGGCTGCTGGCCGGAGGTCCGGATGTAGGAGAGCAGGTCGGCCATCTGGGCCCGGCTCTCCTCGTCGGCCTCGGTGGAGAGACCGGCGGAGATCAGCAGGGTCAGGGGGTAGGCGTTGGGGATGGTCGAGGCCGGGTCCACCTGCCGGGTGACGCCGTCCTTGTTCAGCGTCGAGGCCTTGATGCCGGCCAGCATCGTGGCCGGGGTGGGCGCCACGTAGTTGCCGGCGCCGTTGAGCAGCCGGGCGGTCGGCAGCCGGAACCGGGCCGCCGAGGCGGCGTCGATGATGCCGATGACCTCGCGGCGCCCGGGGTTCTGCCGCGGGGGCTTGGTCGTGATGTTCACGCCGTTCTCGACCGTCACCAGCGCGCCGGGGAAGCGGGCGAT
Source organism: Nocardioides sp. (assembly GCF_964228225.1). Lineage (GTDB taxonomy): Bacteria > Actinomycetota > Actinomycetes > Propionibacteriales > Nocardioidaceae > Nocardioides. Next base: position 12,114 of record NZ_CAXQZB010000037.1, on the reverse strand, counting down.
GGAGAGCTGCCGCGCGACGGCGTCGAGCTCCTGGATGGGCTCGAAGGTCTGGGTGAGCAGCGGGTCGAGCAGCGGGAAGCTGGCGAAGGGCAGCTTCACGTCCTTGTAGTTGGCGTTGACGGTCATGCCGTACGGGTCGGGCTCACCGGCCAGGAAGGCGCGGGCGTCGGCGTCGGCGTTGATCCAGCGCGTGAGCGCCAGCGTCGTGTCGGACAGGTCGCCGAGCAGCAGCGGGTGGTTGCCCGGAGCGCCGCCGGGCCACTTCACGTCGGGGTTGAGCGCGCGGAACTCGGGGTCGCGGAACAGGTTGACCGGGTTCTTGATCACCGCCTCGTTGCCGCCCGAGCGGTAGGAGCCGGTGATGATCTTGGCCACCAGCCGCGGGTTGAGCTTCAGGTCGCTGACGGGCTTGCCGTCGGCGTCGTCGATCTGGAAGGCGATCACGAGGCCGGTCACGGTGATCGGGGCGTAGACGACGCCGCGCTCCTTGGCGGCCGCGGTCTCGAGCGGGTCGATCACCAGGCCGACGTCGGTGGTGCCCGAGGCGAGGTCGGCCCGGGTCTGCGGCTCACCGATGGAGGTGAAGTCGACGCGCACGGAGTCCGTCGCCAGCGTGCAGGTGCGGGCGCGCCAGGAGGCCAGCGCGTGCCCGATCACCGGGGAGCCCTCGACCCGCAGCCCGCTGCCCGTGAGCGGGCAGGCGTCGTCGACGGGGAGGAACTCCAGCGGCACGACCGTGCGGCGCTCCCACGCCCACGGGGCGTCGAGCAGGTCCTCGGTGGCGCCGCGGCTGGTCTCGCCACGGCCGTAGTTCGGCACCACGACGATCGAGCACGGGGTGTCGTCGTCGCAGCCGAGCGAGGCCGACTCCCGCTTGGTGAACAGCTGGATCGTCACCTCGCCGGTGCCGTCGGCGCGGGTGACGTTGTCCTGCCAGTTCGCCGGGCCGTCGGGGGTGGCGTCGAAGGCGTTCTGCTGGCCGGGGTAGGTGTAGGGCGGCACCGCCGGCACCGCCTCGGCGTCGCCGCTGGCCTCGGCGCCCCGGAAGCCCTGCGAGCCGTAGCAGTCGCTGCTGCTCACCGGGTCGGCGCCGCGGCACTGGTAGACGCGCACCGGGAAGTCGGTGTTGACGTCGAGGGAGTCACCGGAGTTGTCGAGCCGGCTGGCCGAGCTGGGACGGAAGCCGGCCCACGAGACGAGCACGGTCTGGTTCACCAGCTCGGTCGTGCGGCTCACGGTCACGGTGGCGTCCGGGCCGGCACCCGGAGCCGGCACGGTCACGCTGACGTCGCCGGTCGCCCGGGCGGCATCGGCGGGGACGCCCAGCAGCGCGACGGCCGAGGCGAGGCCGAGCACGCTCGGCACCCCCAGCACCAGGGTCACACCGGCGGCGACGCCGCGGCGGGCCCGCGCAGCGCGCGGGAACACAGGGAAGGACATCTCGGAAAGCACCCGATCCGATCGATGAGGTCCCCGCGATCACGCGGCCGGCGGCCGCGCCCTCGCGGGGAGGGATGGAGAGGAAGGAGGGACGAGGAGTCCCCGGGCGCACCCCGGGGATCGCACTGGTGGAACCGCTGTGCCGGGCCGGAGCCCGACCGCCGCGTCGCTGGGGCGGTGGGGCTCCGGCCCGTCAGGCTCGGAGACGACGCTGAGGGGGGTCAGCTGGCCTGTCCGCAGAAGCGGGACTGGGTCGTGTCGTTCCCGAGGGGGGTGTTGCCGAAGGGCACCAGGAAGGCGTCCTGGTTCTGGCAGAGGTAGCCGCCGGCCTTGAAGAGGTCCTTCAGCTCCTGCGGCGCGTCGTTGCGCACGGCGTTGAAGAACAGGCGGCCGAAGGAGGCGCTGGCGCCGGTGGTGAACGCCGGGTTGAGCACCTGGTAGCTGCGCCCGCCGAACGTGGTGGCGATCGTCGGGGCAGCGTCGGTGTTGACCGTGCCGATGTGGGCGCCGCCGCGGTAGTCCGGGATGCCGGGGGCACCGTTGCCCTGGGCGGCCCACTTGGTCACGGTGTAGGGCGCGATGCCCTGCGGGTCGCCGTTGAGGCTGCGGCCGTCGTTCTGCTGGTTGGTGTAGACCCGCGGCAGGCCGGCGCAGCCGGCGTTGACGTTGGTGAGGTTGGTGCCCAGCGCCTGCAGGAAGAAGGTCAGCGTCGCCGCCGAGGCCGCCGGCAGGTAGACGTGGATCTCACCGGCCTGGCCGCCGACCTCGCTCCAGTCGCTCACCGTGCACTCGAAGATGTCCTTGAGTTGGGCGGTGGTGAGCGGGGTGGTGGGCGCGTAGGCGTTGCCGATGACGGCGTAGCTCACGGCATCGCGGCTCTGGGCGTAGAAGGTCAGGTTCTGCTCGGCCGGCGCCGCGCCCTTCGCACGGCTGGCCCGCACCCAGTCGATGCAGAACTCGTTGGTGTCGACGGTGCTCTTCTGGTTCAGCGTGATGGCGGAGATCGCGGCGTTGGCGCCGTTGGGCCGGGTGATCGAGCAGCCCGGCTTCGTGACGATCGTCTCCTGGGCCGCCGCGGTGGTCGGGTTCACCGCGTCGTAGGAGGCCAGCACCCGGGTGGGTGCGGGGGTCTGGGCGTTGTAGACGGTCGCGATGTTGGAGGTCAGCTCCGCGAACGCGTCGGCGCCGACCGTGGCGTAGATCTGGCTCGCGGTCTTGCCGGCCGGCGGGGTGCCGGGCTGGGCGTTGTCGGGGTCGGCGCTCGCGACACCGGCCGCGGCGACGCTGAGCGTCGTGATCGCGGCCGCCGCGGCGACGGTGCGGGTGAGGAAGCGGTTCATCGGGGCTCCTGGACGAGGGCGGCGGAGACGGGGACGGGCGGGCGCGTCGGTCACGAGGTCACCTGCACGAGACCCACGGGCACCGAGGTGCCCTTGCTCTTGGCCGCCTTGGTGCCGGCCACCACGATCTGCACGGTGTGGGCCCGCACCTCGCCGGTGAAGGTGAAGGTCCTCACGACGGTGCCGGCCTTGGCCTTGAACAGGTCGACCGTGGTCTTCTTGCCGTCCACGATGAGGGTGACGCGGCCGTTCTTCGGGCCGGTGCCGAGGGTGAGGCGCACGGTCTTGCCGTAGGCGGTGAAGGCGAGCTTGGCGTTCTTGGTCTTCGAGGTCAGACCCTTGCCGTCGGGGCTCTTGGCGAAGGCGTAGGCGGTCCAGCCCTTGCTCGCGGTGATGCCCTTGGCGCGGGGGCTGTAGGTCCCGGCCAGCAGCGCGCCGGCCGGGGCCGAGGTGCCGCTGTAGGTGACGGGGCGGGTGATCGTCGTGCTGCCGCCCGTGTCGGTGGCGGTCACGGTGATGGTGCCCGCGCCGGCCGCGAGGCCCTGGGTAGGCACGTTGGCGGTCCAGATGTTCCCGGCGCCCTTGGTGGCGGCGGCGGGGGATCCGCCCAGGGAGATCTGCACGCCGCTGACGGCGCGCGGGGAGGCGACGTAGACCGAGACCGGCGCGGTGGCGGCGCCGATCGACACCACCGAGCCCGCGGCCGGGGTGCGGAAGAACGCGGACGGGCCGAGGTCGCCGGTGGGGGCGAGCGCGATGCCGCGGTACTCGGTGTTGGTGGGCGCGGTCTCGAGCACGGTGGGGGCGGCCGGGCTGAAGCCGGTGCCGGCGCCGTTGGTGTCGGAGATCGCCAGCACCTGGGTCGGGGTCGCGACGGCGAGGTTCACCGCCGAGCCCTCGACGTCGGCGACCAGGCCGCTGACGCCGGCGACGTCGAGGTCGCCGGACTTGACGAAGGTGGTGCCGTCGAAGCGCCACTTCTCCACGGTGCCGGCCCGGTTGGAGGCGTTGGCGATGTAGAAGGTGTCGATGGTGGACCCGGCCCAGCCGGCGCTGGTGAGGTCCAGCGCGGCGAAGCCGTAGGTGAGCAGGTTGCTCGGCAGGCCGGGCGCGTCGGTGAACGCGCCGCTCTCGACGATCGCGAGGCGGTGTTGGAGCAGCCCGCTGACGAGCACCTTCCCGGCTTGGCGCGACACGGTCGCGAGGTTGGTCGCGGCCTCGCCGGCCGAGACCGTGGCGGCGGTGGAGCTGCGGGTGGTGGCGAGCAGGCCGCCGTCGCCGCCGGCCGCGAGCAGCGACTCGCCGTCGGTGGTCACCGCGGAGCGCACGATGGCGGGCGCGCTGGCGCCGGGCAGCGCGGTGCTGGTCTCGATCGTGCCGTTCTTGTCGACGACGCCGACGACGCGGGCGACCGAGGCGGGGTCGGAGCCGGTGAGCGAGATCCCGGCGGGTCCGGTGGCGCCCGGGGCGGCGGCGTACCCGGTGAAGGACACGAACCGGCCGTCGGGGGAGGCGGAGAGCACGCCCTCGGAGCGCGAGAGGCCGGAGGCGGTCAGCGGCAGGTTGCCGTCCGCCGCGGTCGTCGGCACCGGGATCGACTGGGCCACGGCGCCGGCCGGGGTGATCTCGTCGAGGAACACGGCGGTCGCGGCGTTGGTGAGCGGCGCGGTGCCGGCACCGACGCGGTACACGAGCAGGTTGCCGCCGCTGAAGCTCGACGCGGCCGTGGCCTCGCCGGAGGACAGCAGCGGGATGGTGACGGCGGTCGCGGCCAGAGCCAGCGACGCACCGACGAGGCGCAGTCGTGTGCGCATGGTGACCTCGTTTCGGGTGGGTGGACACGTCGGTCGGCCCCCCGAGGGGAGTGGGTGACCGCGTGCACGAGTCGGGGAATCAGACGTTTAACTCGACTGAACAAGGTGAATTAAGTAAGAAAACCCGATAGCACGTCAAGCGGAACCGATCACGTGTCGCGCACCCCACACGGGGCCCCGGGCACAAATGGCCCGAACGGACTAGTCCCGACTGGTCATTCCGGGCCGATCGGGCTCACCGACCCGCCGGAGGCCGGATCCCGGCCCACCACGTCTCGCGACGGCGCCGGGACGCCTCCTCGACGAACCCCGCCACCCACGGGCGTCGAGGAGCGAGCGCCACGAGACGCCCCACCCGTCCCACCGCGTCTCGTGACGGCGCCGGGGCGCCTCCTCGACGAACGTGACCACTGACGGTCGTCGAGGAGCGAAGCGAGCGTCACGAGACTGGACCCGGCTCGCCACGTCATCCGACGCGGGCCCGGTGGCGGGGACCCATCGGTCGTCGAGGAGCGAGCGCCAGCGAGCGTCACGAGACGCCCGCACCAACCCACCACGTCTCCCGACGGCGCCGGGGCGCCCCCTCGACGAACCCGCGTCCCCGCGCGGGCCAGGGTCACCAGGGGCTGGGGTCGTAGTCCTTGAGGAAGTGGCCGTGGAGGTCCTCGCCGCGCTCGCCGCGCACGATGGGGTCGTAGACGCGGGCGGCGCCGTCGACGAGGTCGAGGGGGGCGTGCCAGCCCTCGGCGGCGATGCGGAGCTTGTCGTAGTGGGGGCGCTCGTCGGTGATCCACCCGGTGTCGACGGCGTTCATCAGGATGCGGTCACGCTCGAACATCTCCCCCGCCGAGGTGCGGGTCATCATGTTGAGCGCGGCCTTGGCCATGTTGGTGTGGGGGTGACCCGGGCCCTTGTAGCGGCGGGAGAACTGACCCTCCATCGCCGAGACGTTCACGACGTGGGCGCGTCCCGACGGCGACGCCGCGGCGGCCGCGGCCAGCGCCGGGCGCAGCCGCGAGACCAGCAGGAAGGGGGCGACGGCGTTGCACATCTGCACCTCGAGCAGCTCCAGCGGATCGACCTGGTCGACGGTCTGGGTCCAGGAGTTGCTGGTGACGACGTCGGGCAGCAGGCCGCCGGCGTCCACCGCCGTGCCGGCCAGGTGCGCCTCCAGGGAGGCGCTGCCGGCGTGGAGCGCGAGCGCGGTGAGGTCGGCGGCCGAGCGCGCCTGCTGCACCGCCCGCGCGTGCTCGGCCGACTCCCCCGCGTGGTGGGCCACGGGCGCGCCGGCCAGGGCGCCGGAGATCGCCGCGGGGTGCAGCTCGGAGACCCGGTCGAAGGTCACCATCTCGGGCAGGGCGACGCCGTCGGGCAGCGGCAGCCGCTCGGCCTCCACCAGCGGGGCGTAGGAGCCGGGCTGGCGCCGCACGGTCTGGCAGGCGTTGTTGATGAGGACGTCGAGGGGGCCGCGGGCGGCGACGTCGTCGGCCAGCGCCGCGACCTGGGTGGGGTCGCGCAGGTCGATCCCGACGATCGTGAGCCGGTGCAGCCACGACGCGCTGTCGGGCATCCCGGCGTAGCGACGCACGGCGTCGCGGGGGAAGCGGGTGGTGAGGGTGAGGTCGGCGCCGTCGCGCAGCAGCCGCAGCGCGATGTGCATGCCGATCTTGGCGCGACCGCCGGTGAGCAGCGCCCGACGGCCGGCGAGGTCGGTGCCCTGCTCGCGCTTGGCGTGGGAGCGGGCGGCGCAGTCGGGACACAGCCAGTGGTAGAACGCATCCACCCGCGTGTAGTCGTGCTTGCAGATGTAGCAGCCGCGCGGGTTGATCAGCTCGCCCGCCACGGCCCGGCCGTCCTCGCGGGCGGCGGAGGTGGGCAGCAGACCCTCGGTCTCGTCGTCGATGCGCAGCGGGCTGCCCGTGGCGGTGGCCTCCAGCACGGCGCGGTCGTGGGCCAGCTCGGCGGCGCGGGCCGCGAGCTTGCGCTCCCGCTTGACCGCCTTGAACATCCGAGCCGTGGCCCGGCGCACCGCGATGTGGTCGGGATGCTCACCCGGCAGCAGGTGCACCGCGTCGAGCACCCGCAGCGTGGTCGCGAGGTCCTCGGGCGTGATCACGGGCTCCGGCACCGGCCGATCGTACGGCGTCCCCCTCCTTCGGGGTGAACTCGCGACCGGTGCCGGAGCACCGGTGGGGCATCAGCGGCCGGCCCAGCGCGGCGGCTCGCCCGTGTACGCCGCCTGCACGCCGAGGCTGGCGTCGGTGGAGACGAGCAGCCGGTCCAGGGCGTCCTCGGTGTCGCAGGGCCCGTCGCCGGCCAGCACGCCGAGGGCCAGGCCCACCGACGTCGGCGAGCTCAGCGCGACCTCCTGCGCCAGCGCGAGCGCGGTGGCGCGCACCTGCGCGGACGGCACCAGCTCGTCCACCAGCCCCAGCTCGTGGGCCCGCGCCACCGGCAGGTCGGCGCCGGTGAGGATGAGCCGGTGCGCGAGGCCGTGCGGCAGCCGGGCGAGCAGCCGGCGCGGCCCGTCGCCGGCCGAGAGCAGCCCGACCCGCTGGTGGGGCAGCACGAACCGGGTGCCCTGCGCGGCCACGATCAGGTGGCACACCAGGACCAGCTCCAGCGGCGATCCGACGGCGTCACCGGTGACCGCCGCGATCACCGGCGTGCGCAGCGTGCGGGCGGTGAGCCCGCCGACGCCGGAGGCGGGCAGGCCCAGGGCCATCGCCACCGAGGGCTCGGCGAGGTCGGCGTCGCCGCAGAAGACGTCGTCGCCGGCACCGGTGAGCACCGCGGCGCGCACCTCGGGGTCGGCGTCGACGGCGTCCCACACCCCGGCCAGGGTGCGGCTCACGGCGGGGGTCAGCAGGTGGCGCTCGTCCTCACCGAGCACCGCGACCTCGACCACCGCGTCGTGGCGGGTCACCCGCACGCCGGGCAGCTCCAGCGGCGCCGCGCCGGGCGCGGGCAGCCGCACCGGGGCGGCGACGGGGCCGAGCAGCGCGTCGAGGGTCGCGACGTCGCGCGCGGCGACGTTGCCGGTGGGCGTGGGGCGAACCGCGAACGCGGCACCCGGCCCGTCCTCGCCCTCGAGCAGCGCCAGCAGGGAGCCCTCACCGGCGTCCTCGGGGTGGGTGTTGGCGAGGAAGCGGCGTCCGGCGTCGGGGCCGTCGGTGAGCCGGCCGACCACGATGCCGCGACGTCCACCGGGCAGGCCGGGGCCGTACTGCACCGTCCAGGTCTCCACCACCGCCGGGCCCTCGGGGGCGGCGGCCACGGGCGTGGGCGGGCGGGCGTCGAGCTCGGCCTGCACGGCCGCGCTGCGACCCGGGCGCCACGGCACGGGGTCGGTGGCGTAGACGCCGGCGGAGTACTTGCTCAGCATCCCGCCGTTGGCGCCGACGAGCCCGACGCTGCCGGGCGCGCGGCGGCAGCGGTCGACGATCTCCGCCACGGCGTGCAGGGAGTAGCCGTTGCCGGGACCGCCGAAGAACGGCAGCCCGCCGGTGACGGTGAGGCCGCGCGGGTCCTCGGGGTCGAGCCCGAGCTCCTCGGCGACCACGCTCACCGCGATCGGGAAGCAGGAGTAGAGGTCGAGGTGGGCGACGTCGTCGAGCGCGACACCGGCGAGGTCGAGCGACTCGGTGATGGCCCGCACCGACGGCTCGCTGCGGCCGAGGTCGGGGCGCTGGAGCAGCTCGACGTCGTGCAGGTCGGCGTGGCCGTGCAGGAACACCCGGCCCTCGGCGGCGACCTCCAGCTCGTCGGCCAGCTCGGCGCTGACGAGCACGACGGCGGCGGCCTGGTTGACCTTCTCCCGCGCCACGACCGACTTCGGGAAGGGGTCGACGATCACCCGGTTGGCCGGGGTGACCTCCATCAGCTGCGCGGCCGTGCGCTCCTCGCGCACGACGGCGTAGGGGTTGGCCGCCGCGATCCGGGTGAAGGGGGCGAACCAGGCGCCCATGTCGGCGGCCAGCTCGGCGCGACTCCAGCCCTTGCGGCCGCGGCGCGCGTGCTCGAACAGGGCGTACTGGGTGGGGGCGTCGGTGAGACCGTGCACGACCTGCACGCGGGTGACCAGGCCGCCCAGCCCGGCGCCGCGGTCGATGCGGCGGCCCACGTCGGCCGTCACGGTCTCGCTGTAGTCCGGCGGCTCGGGGCTGCGGGCGAGGTCCAGCACCGTCGAGATCGCCTCCGCGCTGACGATGACGGCGGCGCGGAGCTCGCCGGCCGCGATCCGCCCGCCCAGCTCGGTGACCAGGTGCTGGGGCGACTGGCCGCCCGCCACCTCGTAGAGGCACTCCTGCGGCCGGGCGCCGAGCCGCTGCGCGACGGCGGCGGTGAAGTGGTCGGGGCGGCCGAGGGTGGCCGGCATGCCCGGGAAGGACTCGTCGAACTGGCGGGTGCAGGCCAGCACGTCGACGGCCTCAGCACCCAGCCCGGCGTCGGCCAGCGCGGCCCGGGCGACGACGGCGGCCAGGTCGGCCGGCGACAGCGCGGCGTAGGCGGGGTCCTCGCGCCGCTCGGTGTGCTGGGCGGCGCCGACGAGCACCGGGGTCGTGGGCGGGACATCAACGGCCATGGGCCATCCCTATCGCAGCCGGGGCGGGTCGCGGAGCGCGGTCCACCTCGGGGTGTCCCGTTCGGGGTGTGGCGCCGGACAGCATAGACCCCTGTGAGCCCTCAACCGGATCCTGCCGTGCGCCCCGACGCCTCCCGAGCGCAGGCCGACGTCGACGTGGTCGTGGTCGGGGCCGGGCTCGCGGGGCTGCGCTGCGCCCTCGCGGTGCAGGACGCCGGGCTCTCGGTGCGGGTGCTCGAACGCGCCGACGCCGTGGGCGGACGGGTGCGCACCGATCGCGTGGACGGGTTCCTCCTCGACCGGGGCTTCCAGCTGCTCAACCCCTCCTACCCGGCCCTGCGCCGCGGGATCGACGTCGAGGCGCTGGGGCTGCAGTCCTTCGATGCCGGCGTGGCGGCGCGCACCGAGAGCGGCCTGGCCCGGCTCGGCCACCCCTGGCACGCGCCCCGGCTGATCCCCAGCTCGGCACGCGGGGTGCTGCCCGACGCCCTCGACGGGATCCGGCTGGCCCGCTGGCTCCGCCCGCTGCTGCGCCGACCCGGTCGTCCGCTGCGGCCCGGGCTGGACGCGCGCGCCGACGCGCCGCTGCGCGAGTCCCTCGACGCCGCCGGCGTCGGCGGCCTGCCGCGGCGGGTGATCGACGCCTTCCTGGCCGGGGTCGTGCTCGACGACACCGGGGCGACCTCCACCCACTACGCCCACCTGCTGGTGAACTCCTTCGTCGCCGGCACCCCCGGCCTGCCGCGGGCCGGCATGCAGGCCCTGCCCGAGCAGCTGGCCGCCCGGCTGCACCGGCCGGTCGAGACCGGTGTGACCGTGCTGGAGGTCCGGGCCGGCGCGACCCCGCGCGTGCGCACCGAGGCCGGGGAGATCCGCGCCCGCCACGTCGTCGTCGCCACCGACGGCGCCACCGCGGCCGCGCTGGCCGGCACGCCTGCGCCCGCGCCGCGCGGCGTCGTGACCACCTGGTTCACCACCCCCACCGCGCCGGTGGCCGGACGCCGCGCCCGGCTGCTGCACGTCGACGCCCGTGAGGTGCCGCGCGGACCGCTGGTGAACGTCGCCGTCGTCTCGGCCGCGGCCCCCACCTACGCCCCCGCGGGGCGGCACCTGGTGGCCGCCTCGGCGCTGCTCGACACCGCCGCCGGACGCGTCCCGTCCGACGACGCCCTGCGCGACCACGCCGGCGGGCTGCTCGGCACCCCGGTCTCGGACTGGGAGGTCGTGCACCGCTACGAGATCCCGTTCGCCCTGCCCGCCCAGCCGCCGCCGCTGCGCGCGGCCCAGCCGGTGGGCGCGGGCGAGGGCGTGCTGGTGTGCGGCGACCACCGCGACACCGCCTCCATCCAGGGGGCGCTCGTGAGCGGTGAGCGGGCTGCCCGCCACCTGCTGCGCACCCTCGGCGCCGGGCGGGTGGCGGCATGAGCGCGCCGGTGGTGGTGGTCGGCGCCGGGATCGCCGGCGTCGCCTGCGCCCGCGAGCTCGTGGCCGCCGGGGTGCCCACCCGGCTGCTCGACCGCGGCTACCGCATCGGCGGCCGGCTGGCGGCCAAGCGGGTCGACGACCGCTCGGTCGACCTCGGCGCCAGCTACTTCACCGTCTCCGAGCCCGCCTTCGACGACGTCGTGCAGGGGTGGGCGGCGCGCGGCCTGGCCCGGGCGTGGACCGACCACTTCACCGTGCTCTCCGGGCGCCCCGGCGACCCCGAGGCCTCCCGCCTCAGCACCGGACCGGTGCGCTGGTCGGCACCCGGCACGCTGCGCGGGCTGGTCGAGGACCTCGCGACCGGGCTCCCGCTGGAGCGGGCGAGCGTCGCCGAGGTGACCCGCCACGACCACGGCCTGGCCGTGGACGGCGAGCCGGCGGCCGCCGTCGTGCTGGCCATGCCCGACGGCCAGGCCCGCACCCTGCTGACCGGTCCCGGCCACGACGACGTGCACGACCGGCTGACCCGCCCCTGGGAGCCCGTGCTCGCGCTGGTGGCCCGCTGGCCGTCGGTGCTGTGGGGCGACCTCGGGCTGGGCTCGCCGTTCGAGGGCGCGTTCGTGAACGACGACGACGTGCTGTCCTTCGTCGCCGACGACGGCCGGCGCCGCGGCGACGCCGCCCCGGTGCTCGTGGCCCACTCGACCCCGGAGTTCGCCGCCCAGCACCTGGTGGACCCCGACGCCGCGTGTCCGCCGATGGTGGCGGCGCTGCGGGCCCGCTTCGACCTGCCCGATCCCGAGGCGGCCTTCACCAAGCGCTGGAGCATGGCCCGCCCCACCGGCCACCGCCACGACCCCTTCCTGCTCACCGACCCCGCCCACGGCGCCCCGCTCGGGGTGTGCGGTGACGGCTGGGGCGACCCGCCGCGGGTGCAGACCGCCTGGCTCTCGGGCCACCAGCTCGGCCGGGCCCTGGTCGAGCGGCTGGTCGAGCGGCTGGTCGAGCGGCCCGCCTGAGTCCGGGCGGATCGGAGCACCGATGGACGCCGGCGTCGCCTTCGCCGCCGTGGCCTGCGCCCACTTGGGCTTCCAGGCCACGGTGACCCTGCTGGTCTACCCCGGCTTCACCGGGGTGGGGCCCGCGGAGTGGGCGCGCTTCCACGAGGCCCACAGCCGCCGGATCGTGCCGCTCGTGGCCGTGCTCTACCTCGGCCTGCTCGTCACCGTGCCCCTCGCCCTGCGCGACGACCCCGACCCGCTGACCTGGCTCGGCGCCGCCGGCGTGGGTCTCGCCCTGGCCACCACCGCCGTCGCCGCCGCCCCCACCCACGGCCGCATCGGCGCCCTGCCCCCCGGCTCCCCCGACCTCCCGGCGCGGCTGCGCCAGCTGCAGGTCGTCGACGCCGTCCGCTGCCTCGGCGCCCTCGTGGGCGCCGTCGGCGCCCTCCTCGCCGTGGCCTGAGGCTCACCGTCTCCCGTCGTCACCAGCGGAATGCACCGGTTCGGGG
>NZ_CAXQZB010000036.1:0-6848 GCF_964228225.1 Nocardioides sp. | reverse complement strand
TCCGGTGAGTTCGATGTGGATTCCACCTGGCCACGTGCCTTCGGCGCGATGGGCCGCCACGAAACCGACGATTTCGCGCAGGATGGAGTCGAAGTGTCGCGTCTTACGGCCGTTGTCGGCGGTGAACGTGTTGGCATGCATAGGGTCGCAGGCCCACACCACCGGATGTCCGGCTTCGCGAACGGCGCGCAGGAGCGGACGCAGCGATGTCTCGACTTTGTCGTCGCCCATTCGGGAGATCAACGTGAGGCGTCCGGGCACACGCTTGGGGTTCAAGGCTTCACACAGCGACAGGACGTAGTCGGCCGTGGTCGTCGGGCCGATCTTTACGCCGATGGGGTTGCCCACTCCGCGGAGAAACTCGACGTGCGCGCCGTCTAGCTGGCGGGTGCGCTCGCCGATCCACAGGAAGTGGCCCGAGAGGTCGTAGGGCTGCTGGGTCCGGGCGTCGGTGCGCGTCATCGCGTGCTCGTACTCCAGCACCAGCGCCTCGTGGCTGATGTGGAAGTCGACGCGGTGGAACTCCTCGGGGTCGGCCCCGATGGCGGCCATGAACGCCATCGCCCGGTCGATCTCGTGGGCCATCTGCTCGTAGCGCTGGCCCGCGGGCGAGCCCGCCACGAAGTCGGTGTTCCAGTGGTGCACCTTGCGCAGGTCGGCGTAGCCGCCGGCGATGAAGGCCCGGATCATGCTCAGCGTGGCCGCGCTGGTGCGGTGCACCTCCAGCAGTCGCGCCGGGTCGGGGATGCGCGCCTCGGGGGTGAAGTCGAAGCCGTTGACCGCGTCGCCGCGGTAGGCGGGCAGGGTGACGCCCTCGCGGGTCTCGCTGTCGGAGGACCGCGGCTTGGCGTACTGCCCGGCGAGCCGGCCCAGCTTCACGACCGGCACGGAGGCGGCGTAGGTGAGCACGACCGCCATCTGCAGCAGCACCCGCAGCTTGTTGCGGGTGTTGTCGGCGGTGACGCCGGCGAAGGTCTCCGCGCAGTCGCCGCCCTGGAGCAGGAAGGCCTCGCCGCGGGTGACGGCGGCGAGCTTGTCGGTGAGCTCGTCGCACTCGCTGGCGAAGACCAGCGGCCGGGCGGCCTGCAGCTGCCGCACGACGGCGTCGACGGCGGCGCGGTCGGGGTAGGACGGCTGCTGGGCGGGCTGGAGCGCGTGCAGTGCTGCGAGGTCGGGAAGGGCCACGACCGCCTACCCTACGCGGTGCCGGGCCCGCTCCCGTGCTCGGCTTCCTCGAGGGACTCCACGTCGCGGAACCCGGTGCGCTGCCCGCGCAGGCCGCGGTTCGCGAGCCAGGTGAGCGCCCACAGCCCCACCCCGATCACCAGCAGCCCGGCCGCGATCCGGTACTGGATCAGGTCGGCCTCCAACCGCGCCCACGGGCCGAGCAGGTAGGCGCACCCCAGGGCCCCGACCACCGGGACGGCCGTGGGGGCCCGGAAGGTGCCGCCGGGCTCGCGTCGCAGCACCAGGCAGCACACGTTGACCACGGTGAAGACCGCCAGCAGCAGCAGGGCGGTCGTGCCCGACAGCGCGCCCACGATGGTCGACTCCGACTGCGTGCGCACGTAGACGATGAGCGCCAGCGCGAGCGCGGTCGTGAAGCCGATCGCGACGTAGGGCGAGCGCCGGCGCGGCGCCACCCGGCCCAGCACGCGCGGCAGCACGTCCTGACGCGCGAGGCCGTAGATCAGCCGGCTGGCCATCAGCATGTTGATCAGGGCGGTGTTGGCGACCGCGAAGACGGTGAGGAAGGGGAAGATCCGGTCGATCGGCACGTCGGGGGCGCCGATGCGCACGACCTCGAGCAGCACCCCGCTCTCGCTCTCGGCGCTCACCTGACCGGCCGGCACCACCACGACCACCGAGATGGCGACGAGGACGTAGATCAGCACCGCGATCCCGAGCCCGGTGAGCATGACGCGCGGGAAGATCCGCTCGGGCTCACGGGTCTCCTCGACCATGTTCACCGAGTCCTCGAAACCGACCATGGCGAAGAACGCGATGGCGGTGGCGATGGTGACCGCCGCGAACAGGTTCTTGTCCTCGGGGTTCTCGAAGACCGTGATCCGGCTGAAGTCGCCGTCGCCGCGGGCGATGACGAGGAATCCGATCCCGATGACGATCGCCAGGGCGACCATCTCGACCAGGGTGAGCACGACGTTGAACTTCACGCTCTCACCCACGCCCCGCAGGTTGATGAGGGCGAGCAGCACCATGAAGCCGAGGGCGACGGCGAGCGTGGCGCCGTCGCCGGTGGGCACGTCGGCGAACTCGTCCAGCCCGATCAGCAGGTTCGAGGAGAGCAGGCCGGCCGCCGAGGAGGCACTGGTGATGCCGGAGCAGACCACGGTGAAGGCCACCAGGAAGGTCACGAAGTGCACGCCGAAGGCGCGGTGGGTGTAGAGCGCCGCCCCGGCCGCGCGGGGGTACTTGGTGACCAGTTCGAGGTAGGACATCGCAGTGAGCGTGGCGATCGCGAAGGCGACCAGGAAGGGCACCCACGCGATGCCGCCCACCTGCCCGGCGAGTCGACCCGTGACGGCGTAGATCCCCGCGCCCAGGATGTCGCCGACGATGAAGAGCAGCAGCAGGCCGGGGCCCATCACGCGCGTCAGGCCGTCGGTCGTCCGATCGGGGTCGTCCACGGGCTCAGTCAGGGGCTCACTCACAGGGGGCAGCCCTACCCCGTGACGGTCGTCATACGCCTGCCCGCGCACCCCGACTTGCCCTCGGACACCAACCGGGACATCCTGGTCCCAGATGAGACAAAGATGTCTCACTGTGACGAACGGACCTGGAGGACACCATGGCCACCCGGGAGGACATCCTCGCCGCGGCTCAGCGCCACCTCAACGTCGACCCGCGGGCGTCGATGGCCGTGCTGGCCGCCGCCGCGGGGGTCGGCCGCGCCACCCTGCACCGCCACTTCGCCAGCCGCGAGGACCTGCTCCACGAGCTCGGCACCCGCTCGCTGGACCGCTGGGAGGCCAGCCTGGACGCCGCCGGGGCCGACGAGTGCGCCGCGTCGGGCGACCCCGACCGGCTGCGCGGCTGCCTGCACGACCTGATGTCGCGCTACCTGCTGGACGCCGACGACTTCGGCTTCGCCCTCACCGACGGCTACCTCACCTCCGCCGCCGACCTCATCGCCCGCTCGGACCGGCTCTTCGACCGCGAGGTCGCCCTCT
Source organism: Nocardioides sp. (assembly GCF_964228225.1). GTDB lineage: Bacteria > Actinomycetota > Actinomycetes > Propionibacteriales > Nocardioidaceae > Nocardioides. Next base: position 3,657 of record NZ_CAXQZB010000036.1, on the reverse strand, counting down.
GGGCCGCCGCCCAGGCGGCGGGGGTGCTGCGCGCCGACGTGCCGGCGCGCTGGCTCGGCCACGCCGTGTACGGCGTGCTCGTGGCGGCCCGCGAGGCGCTGCGCGAGGGCGACGTCGCGCGGCGCGACCTCGACGCGATGGTGCTCTCCACCTTCCTCGAGGGCGGAGCCGCCCGATGAGCGCCCCGACCCTGCTCTCCCCCGCCACCGCGCCCGCGGCCCACCCGCGGCGCTGGGCCGGTCTGGCGGTGCTCGCGCTGAGCCTGCTGGTGGTCGTGCTCGACATGACGGTGCTCAACGTCGCACTGCCCGCCCTGACCGCCGACCTGCGCCCCACCGCCGTGGAGCAGCTGTGGATCGTCGACGCCTACGCGCTCGTGCTCGCCGGTCTGCTCATCCCGCTCTCGGCGCTCGCCGACCGCTGGGGCCGGCGCCGGATGCTGCTGCTCGGGTTCGCGATCTTCGGGCTCGGCTCGCTGGCCGTGCTCGTGGCCGACTCCCCCGCCGCCGTCATCGGCGTGCGGGTGCTGCTCGGCGTCGGCGGGGCGATGATCATGCCCGCCACCCTGTCGCTGATCCGCACCCTGTTCCCCGACCCCGGCGAGCGGGCGCTGGCCCTCGGCATCTGGGCGGCCATGGCCTCGGTCGGTGCCGCGCTGGGCCCGGTCGTCGGCGGCGCACTGCTGGAGGTGTTCAGCTGGCACGCGGCCTTCCTGCTCAACGTGCCGCTGATGGCGCTGGCGCTGGTGGCCGGCGTGCTGCTGCTGCCCGAGAGCAGGTCCGAGCGACCGGGTCGGCTCGACGCCGCCGGGGTGCTGCTCTCGATCACCGGGATGACCGCCCTCACCGCGGCGGTGAAGGACCTGGGCAAGCACGGCGCCGAGCCGCTCGGACTGGCCCTGCTCGCCCTCGGCGCCCTGGCCCTGACGATGTTCGTGCGCCGCTGCCTGCACCAGCCCGACCCCATGCTCGCGGTGCGGCTCTTCGCCGACCGCGTGTTCCGGGCCGGCGTCGTCACCGCGCTGGCCAGCGCGACCGTGATGATGGCGCTGCTGCTGCTGGCCTCGCAGTGGCTGCAGCTGGTGCAGGGCTGGTCGCCGCTGCAGGCCGGGGCCGCACTGCTCCCGCTGGCGGTCGGCGGGCTGATCGGTTCCCCGCTGGCACCCTCGATCGCCGCGCGGATCGGCGTGCGCACCGTGCTCGTGGGCGGGCTCGCCCTCACCGCGCTCGGTCTGGCCGTGGTGGGTCTGCTGCCCCGACCGCTGCCCTACCCGGGCCTCGTGGTCGCCTTCGGCCTGGTGGGTCTCGGCACCGCCGCACTCGGCGTCGGGTCGGCGCTCATCATGGGCCGCGCCCCGGCGCACCAGGCCGGCTCGGCGGCGGCCGTGGAGGAGATGTGCTACGAACTGGGCGCGGTCCTCGGCGTCGCCGTGCTCGGCAGCCTCGCCGGCATCGTGTACCGCTCGGGCCTGCCCGACGGCGCCGACGTCGCGGCGCGCGAATCGCTGGCGGGTGCCCTCGGCACCCCGCTGGCCCCGCTGGCGACCGGGTCCTTCACCGACGCGTTCGCCGTGGTCGGACTGGCCGGTGCCGCCGTCGTCGCGGTGGCGGCCCTCGTGGTCGCCCGCTGGCTGCCCCGCGACCTGGACCTCGCCGACCTGTCGCACTGATCGGCCCCGATCTGCACGGAGAGGCGCCACTAGAGTCCGGTCCATGACCTTCTCGATCGTGGCGCGCTCCGACGACGGTGAGTCCTGGGGCGTGGCGGTGGCCTCGAAGTTCCTGGGCGTCGGCTCGGCCGTGCCGGCCGCGGTGGCGCAGGTGGGGGCCATCGCCACCCAGGCCGCCGCCAACGTCGCCTACAAGGGCCTGGCGCTCTCGCACCTCGACGAGGGCGCCACCGCCCCGGTCGCGCTGGAGCGGCTGCTGGAGGAGGACGACGGCCGCGACCACCGCCAGGTGGGGCTGGTCGACGTCGAGGGCACCGCCGCCGCCCACACGGGCCAGGCCTGCATCGACTGGGCCGGCCACGCCACCGGCGCCGACTACGCCGTGCAGGGCAACTGCCTGGCCGGCCCCGACGTCGTGGCCGCGATGGAGCGCACCTGGCTCGAGGGCGAGGGGCTGCCCTTCGCCGAGCGGCTGCTGGCGGCGATGGAGGCCGGCGAGGCCGCGGGCGGCGACAAGCGGGGCCGCCAGAGCGCGGCGATCCTCGTGGTGCGCGACGGCGCCGGCTACGACGGCGGCGACGACGTCGCCATGGACCTGCGGGTCGACGACCACCCCGACCCGCTGGCCGAGCTGCGCCGGCTGATGGGCCTGCACGAGCTCTACCTCGTGGCCACCGACGAGGCCGACCGCATGCGCGTCGACGACGCGCTGGCCGCCGAGCTGGCGGCCTTCGCGACCGCGCAGGGCCAGCCCGACTTCCTCACCTGGGTGGGGTGTGAGAACTACGAGATGCGGGTGGCCGAGGACCTGGCCTGGATCGACCCGCGTGTGCTGGCGATCGTGCGGGGCCGGGCGTGAGCGGCGCGACCGACCCGCGCGACCTCGTGCTGGCCGTCGACGCCGGCACGACCGGCGTCACGGTGGTGGCGGTGTCCGGCGCGGGCGACATCGTGGCCAAGGGCTACCAGGAGTTCGCCCAGCACTTCCCCCGACCGGGCTGGGTGGAGCACACGCCCGAGGAGATCTGGCAGGCCACCTTGGAGGCCACCCGCCAGGTGCTCCGGGCCGTCGACGCCGACCGGCTGCGCGCGATCGGCATCACCAACCAGCGCGAGACGATCGTGCTCTGGGACCGCGAGACCCTGGGCTCGCCCCGGCGCGCCATCGTGTGGCAGGACCGCCGCACCGCCGACATCTGCACGCGGCTGCGCGAGGCGGGCCACGAGGAGCGGGTCGCCGAGCTCACGGGCCTGCGGCTCGACCCCTACTTCAGCGCCACGAAGCTGGCGTGGCTGGCCGAGCACGAGCCGCACACCTGGGCGCTGGTGCAGCAGGGCCGCTACGCCGTCGGCACCGTCGACTCCTACCTCATCGCGCGCATGACGCGCGGCCTGGACCACGTCACCGACGTGTCCAACGCCAGCCGCACGCTGCTGTTCGACCTCACCACGGGCGACTGGAGCCCCGAGCTGTGCGACCTGTTCGGGGTGCCGCGCGACGCGCTCCCCGAGCTGGTGCCGAACTGGGGCGAGGCCGCGGTCAGCGACCCCCGCACCTTCCTCGACCTCGCCCTGCCGATCGCGGGCATCGCCGGCGACCAGCAGGCGGCGCTGTTCGGCCAGACCTGCTTCGACGTCGGCGACTCCAAGTGCACCTACGGCACCGGGTCGTTCATCCTCACCAACACCGGCACCGAGGCGGCCCGCTCGGGGGCCGGCCTGCTCACCACCGCCGCCTGGCGCAGCCCCGAGGGCGTGCTCACCTACGCCCTGGAGGGCGCGATCTTCGTGACCGGCGCCGCCGTGCAGTGGCTGCGCGACGGGCTGCAGATGATCCGCCAGGCGGCCGAGGTCGAGGCTCTGGCGGCCAGCGTGCCCGACAGTGGCGACGTCTTCCTGGTGCCGGCCTTTGCCGGCCTGGGCGCACCGCACTGGGATGGCCATGCCCGTGCGGCGCTGCTGGGCCTGACGCGCGGCACCCCCCGGGC
>NZ_CAXQZB010000035.1:0-3227 GCF_964228225.1 Nocardioides sp. | reverse complement strand
GGGTGGCGCACTCCTTCGCCGCCGACAGGTACCCCAGACCCGACTGGTACGTGCGGCCGGTCGCGCAGGCGAACTCCGCCACCGCGGACTCATCGATCCCCGCGACCTCCTCGATCGTCTCGGGCTCCTCATCGGCCCGGGTCCACACCTTGATCGGGTGGGCGACGGCGTAGGTGGCGGCGCCGATGAAGAACCGCCGTTCGGCCGCCTCGGCGTCCCCGGCCAGCTCCTTGAGCCCGGTCAGGGTGCGCGCGTCGGCGTCGGGAGGCGCGGTGTCGTGGAGGGAGGTGGGCATGCTCCGATTCTACTCGAACACGTGTTCGAACAACAGTGTGATTGCACAGGTCAGCGCAGGGTTTCTGATCTGATCTCACCCGCACCCGAGCGCCGGCATCAGCGGCCCACGGCCTCTCGTCGCCAGCGCCTTTCGTCACCGCCAGCAACCAGGAGCAGACGGCACCGCCAGAGGCGGTTTCTCGGGTGCGGGCGCCTCGTGACGCTCGCCAGGGCTCGCTCCTCGACGACCGTGCCGTCCCCCCACGTTCGTCGAGGAGGCGCCCCGGCAGACGACCTCGGCCCGAGGGGGGTCTGTCGGGTGCGGGCGTCTCGTGACGCTCGCCAGCGGCTCGCTCCTCGACGACCGTGCCGGCCCCCACCACGCACGACCTGTCCCCCCGACGTTCGTCGAGGAGGCGCCCCGGCGCCGTCACGAGACGTAGCGAGCCGGCAGACGGCACCGGGCCAAGGTGGTCTGTCGGGTGCGGGCGCCTCGTGACGCTCGCCAGGGCTCGCTCCTCGACGACCGTGCCGGCCCCCACGACGCTCGACCCGCACCCGACCGGAGGCCCCAGACACACACGTGCCTCTCGTCGCCAGCGCTCCTCGACGACCGGAGGGACCCAGACGTCGTCGCCAGTGTCGGACGAACGGGGCTCAGCGGCGGTGGACGACGACGACGGCGCGGTCGTCGGTGCGGGAGCCGAGGACGTCGGCGAGGCGGCGGGCGGCGCCGGGGACGCCGGCGCGCAGGGTGGACTCGGCCTCACCGAGGAGGCGGTCGAGGCCGAGGTCGATGTCGCGGCCGCGGCACTCGACCATGCCGTCGGTGTAGAGCACGAGGGTGTCGCCGGGGGTGAGGACGCCCTCGTGGCCCACGAAGTCGGCGTCGGGGACGACGCCGAGCAGGGGGCCGTCGCCGTCGAGGAGCTGCCAGCGGCCGCTGCCGGCGGTGCGCAGGGCCGCGGGCGGGTGGCCGGCGAGACGGACCTCGAGGTGGCCGGTGTCGAGGTGCAGCCACAGGTGGATGGCGGAGGCGAACCCCTCCTCCCACTCCTGGCGCAGCAGGAAGGCGTTGGCGGCCGGCAGGAACTGCGCGGGCGGGAGCGCGCCGAGAAGCCCACCGAGGGCGCCGGAGAGCAGCAGCGCGCGGGTGCCGGCCTCCTCGCCCTTGCCGGAGACGTCGACGACGGCCACCTGCAGCACCCGGCCCTCGTCGGTGCGGGCGGCCACGATGACGTCGCCCGCGAAGGCCGTGCCGCCGGCCGAGGACAGCGCCGACTCGGCGTGCCAGCCCCGGGGCAGCGCGGGCAGCTCGCCCTGGCCGAGGATGCGGTCGCGCAGGTCGACGAACATCGACTCCCCCCGCATGCCGGCCACTCCGAGCCGGCTGCGGCGGAAGCTGGCGAGCAGCACGATCCCGTCGATCGCGAACTGCACGGCGGTGGCACCGGCGATCCGGCTGGTGACGTCGACGAACCCGAGGATCACGATCGTGAGCAGCGCCATCTGAGCCACGACGAACCAGGGCAGGGTGCGCGGCCCGAGCAGGATCGAGCCGAGCACGACCGGGATGAGCAGCAGCGTGCTGGGGACGTGCTCGGGGAAGGCGGCCACGATCACCGCGGCCACCAGGGCGAGGACCCCGAGGCCCAGCACCAGCCGGGTCTCACGGCGCTGCGCACCCAGGACGGACATCAGGCTCCTGACGGGTCGACGCCGCGGGAGCAGCGTGGGGGGATCCCCCACCCTACGGCCGACCAGCGCGCGGCGGGCACGCTCCCCCGGGTGGGATCCCGGGGAGCACCGCCGGTGGGCCGCTCAGCGTCCGCGGGGCCGGTAGGCCGGCTGGCAGCGGGTGCACCAGAACAGGTTGCGCCCCGCCATCACCTCGGTGCGCACCCGGCGCCCGCACACCAGGCAGGGCTGCCCGTGACGCCGGTAGACGTACACCTCCCCGCCGTGGTCGTCCTGCCGCGGCGGACGGCCCATCGCCTCGGGGGTGTGCTCGGGTCGGACCGTGTCGATGCGGTTGAGCCGCACGCCCTCGGGCATCAGCTCCACCAGGTCGTCCCAGATCGCCTGCCACTGCGAGCGCCGCAGCGACGACCCCGGACGCCGCGGGTCCAGGCGCTGCCGGAACAGCACCTCGGCGCGGTAGACGTTGCCGACGCCGGCGAGCACCGACTGGTCCATGAGCAGCGCCCCGATCGCGATGCGGCTGCGGCGGATCCGCTCCCAGGCCCGGTCGGGGTCGGCGTCGGCGCGCAACGGGTCGGGCCCCAGCCCGGCCACGACGACGTCGCGCTCGGCGGGGGTGAGCAGCGCGCAGGTGATGGCCCCACGCAGGTCGGCGACGCCGACCGGACCGGGGTCGGCGGGGTCGGTGGCCAGGCGCCACCGCACCTGCCCCACCGGCGCCGGCACCGCGGCGTCGTCGGGCAGCACCTGCACGGCGAAGGTGCCGATCAGGCCCAGGTGCACCTGCACGAGGTGCTCGGGGCCGGTCCCCGACCCCGCGAGGCGGCAGAACAGCTGCTTGCCCCAGGCCTCCGCGCCCGCGAACACCGCACCGTCGAGCACCGCGGCGCCGTCGGCGAAGCGACCCTGCGGACTGCTGGAGCGCACGACACGGCCACCGAAGGCGGCGGTGAGGTCCAGCGCCAGGCGGTGGAGGGTGTGTCCCTCGGGCATCGCGCGTCGCGGCCTGGCGGCTCAGGCCTCGTCTGGCCGGTAGTCGGGGTTCTCGGGCAGCCGCGCCGACTCGGGCAGCGCCGGCAGGCCCTGCCCCTCGTCGTAGGCGCTGAGCTGGCCGATGCGCCGCACGTGGCGCTCGTCGCCGGGGAAGGGCGTGGCGAGGAAGACCTCGACGAACCGGGTCATGTCCTCGATGCTGTGCATCCGCCCGCCGACGGCGACGACGGTGGCGTCGTGGTGGTGGCGGGGGGGCA
>NZ_CAXQZB010000034.1:0-49948 GCF_964228225.1 Nocardioides sp. | reverse complement strand
GCCGGCCTCGAGCCAGAACTCCCGCGGGATGGCCTTGTTCGTGGCGTAGTCCTCCACGTGGGGGATCACCGAACGCTCCAGGAACTCACGCACCGAGGACCGGAACGCCTCGTGGTCCTCACCGTAGATCTCACGCTTCATGCGCGGGATTCTACTGGCGGGTAACACATCCCGGACAGGTGCGCCCGCCACCGCGCGGAGCGATCTCGGTCACACCGGGCCCCCGCGGAGCCTCCCCCGATGCGGAGCCGTGTGATTGGATCGATCCAACCCCCTGGAAGGCGGTCCTCATGACCACCCCCGACAGCCCCGACAGCCCCGACACGCCCGACACCGCCGGCACCCCGGCCGCGCCCGCGGTCTGGCCCGGCCAGGCGTACCCGCTCGGCGCGACCTACGACGGCAGCGGCACCAACGTCGCACTGTTCAGCGAGGTGGCCGAGGGCGTGGAGCTGTGCCTGGTCGACGACGGCGACACCGAGGGGTCCGCCGGGACCGGCGGGCACCGCGAGACCCGGATCGAGCTCACCGAGGTCGACGCGCACGTGTGGCACGCCTTCCTGCCCGGCGTCGGCCCCGGCCAGCGCTACGGCTTCCGGGTGCACGGCCCCTGGGACCCCGCCCGCGGGCTGCGCTGCAACCCGAGCAAGCTGCTGCTCGACCCCTACGCCAAGGCCACGACGCGCGAGATCACGTGGGGCCAGCCGCTGTTCGGCTACACCTTCGGCTCCCCCGAGGAGCGCAACGACGACGACTCCGGGCCGCACATGACCCTCGGCGTCGTCACCAACCCGTGGTTCGACTGGGAGGGCGATCGCGCACCCCGGGTGCCGTACCACGAGTCGGTGATCTACGAGGCCCACGTCAAGGGCCTCACCCACCGGCACCCCGAGGTGCCGCCGGAGCTGCGCGGCACCTACGCCGGCATGGCGCACCCGGCGGTGATCGACCACCTCACCCGGCTCGGCGTCACCGCGGTGGAGCTGATGCCGGTGCACCAGTTCGTGCACGACGCCACGCTGGTGGAGCGCGGGCTGCGCAACTACTGGGGCTACCAGACCCTGGCCTTCCTCGCCCCCCACGCCGCGTACTCGGTGGCCGACCCCGTCACCGGGGTGCGCGGCGGCGCGGGGCAGCAGGTGGCGGAGTTCAAGGCGATGGTCAAGGCGCTCCACGCGGCCGGCATCGAGGTCATCCTCGACGTCGTCTACAACCACACCGCCGAGGGCAACCACCTCGGCCCCACGCTGGGGTTCCGCGGCATCGACAACGCCGCCTACTACCGGCTGGTGGAGGACGACCCGCGCTACTACATGGACTACACCGGCACCGGGAACTCCCTCAACGTGCGCCACCCGCACGCGCTGCAGCTGATCATGGACTCGCTGCGCTACTGGGTCACCGAGATGCACGTGGACGGCTTCCGCTTCGACCTCGCCTCCGCGCTGGCACGGGAGTTCTACGACGTCGACCGGCTGGCCACCTTCTTCGAGCTCGTGCAGCAGGACCCGGTGGTCTCGCAGGTCAAGCTGATCGCCGAGCCGTGGGACGTCGGCCCCGGCGGCTACCAGGTGGGCGGCTTCCCGCCGCAGTGGTCGGAGTGGAACGGCGCCTACCGCGACACCGTGCGCGACTTCTGGCTCGGCGCGCCCTCGCGCGGCGCGTTCGCCTCCCGGGTGGCCGGCTCCTCCGACCTCTACGAGCACAGCGGCCGCCGGCCCTTCGCCTCGATCAACTTCGTCACCGCCCACGACGGGTTCACGCTGCGCGACCTGGTGAGCTACGACCACAAGCACAACGAGGCCAACGGCGAGGACTCCCGCGACGGCGAGGACCACAACCGGTCCTGGAACCACGGCGTGGAGGGCGAGACCGACGACGCCGCGGTGCTGGCCGCGCGCGCCACCAGCCAGCGCAACCTGCTGGCCACCCTGCTGCTCTCCCAAGGCGTGCCGATGCTGCTGCACGGCGACGACCTGGGCCGCAGCCAGGGCGGCAACAACAACGTCTACGCCCAGGACTCCGAGATCGCCTGGGTGGACTGGAGCCGCGTCGACCAGCCGCTGCTCGACTTCACCCGCGCGCTCATCGACTTCCGCCGCCGCCACCCCACCTTCTGCCGCCGCCGCTTCTTCACCGGCACCACCGTGCGCGCCGGCGACGGCGAGCGGCTCAACGACATCGTGTGGCTCGGCGTCTCCGGCGCGGCGCTGGAGGACGGCGACTGGGAGTCGGAGGAGACCCTGCTGGGGATGTACCTCAACGGCCGCGGCATCGCCGGGGTGGACCCTCGCGGCGAGCCGATCGTCGACGACCACGTGCTGCTGTACTTCAACCCCGGCGACGCCGTCACCCTCACCCTGCCGCCGGCCGAGTACGCCGCCCGCTGGGACGTCGCCTTCGACACCGGCTCCGCGGCGCCCACCGGCGCACCGCTCGCGGCGGAGCAGCAGGTGCCGATCGCGGCGCGCTCGATGCTGGTGCTGGTCGAGCACACCGCCCCCGAGGCCGCCCCCGACCTCTCGGCCGCGGCGAGCGTGGCCGCGCAGCAGGAGGGACGCGGATGAACGCGCCGCGGCGTCCGGTGAGCACCTACCGGCTGCAGGTCCGGGCGGCCTTCGACCTCCACGCCGCCGCCGCGCTGGTGCCGTACCTGGCCGACCTCGGCGTCGACTGGGTCTACCTCTCCCCGCTCCTGCCGGCCGAGCCGGGCTCCGACCACGGCTACGACGTCGTCGCCCACGACGACGTCGACGCCGCCCGCGGCGGTCGCGAGGGCCTGCGGGCGCTCGCCGAGGCCGCGCACGCCGCCGGGCTGGGCGTGATGGTGGACCTCGTGCCCAACCACATGGGCGTGGCCGTCCCGGCCCACAACCGCTGGTGGTGGGACCTGCTGGCCCACGGCGAGGCCTCCCGCTACGCCGAGGCGTTCGACGTCGACTGGGCCGCGGGTGCGGGCCGGGTGCGCATCCCCGTGCTCGCCGACGCCGACGCGCGCGGCGACGTGCAGCGCGCGGCGGGCCCCGACGGGCCGGAGCTGCGGTACTACGACCACCGGTACCCCGACGGCGCCGGCGTGGAGCTGGTGCCGTGGCGCGAGGCCGACCACCACCTGAACTGGCGCCGGTTCTTCGCCGTCACGACCCTGGCCGGGGTGCGGGTGGAGGTGCCGTGGGTCTTCGACGAGACCCACGCCGAGGTGGGCCGCTGGTTCGCCGAGGGCCTGGTGGACGGGCTGCGGATCGACCACCCCGACGGCCTGCGCGACCCCGCCGGCTACCTGCGCGACCTGGCGCGGCTCACCGGCGACGCCCACGTGGTGGTGGAGAAGATCCTGGAGCGTGGCGAGGAGCTGCCGCAGGACTGGGCCTGCGCCGGCACCACCGGCTACGAGGTGCTCGGCCTGATCGACCGGGTGCTCACCGATCCTGCCGCCGAGGCCGCCCTGCCCGGCTCGGAGCTGGACTGGGACGACGTCGCCCACACCGCCACCCGCGCCGCGGCCGAGGGGATGCTCGGCTCGGAGGTCCGCCGGGTCGTGCGCGAGCTCCCGCCGCTGCCGCACCCGCAGGACGTGCTGGTCGACGCCGTCGCCGAGATCGCGGCCTGCTTCGGGGTCTACCGCACCTACCTGACCGCGACGGCCACCACCGGCGCCGACCACCTCGGCGAGGCCGTGGAGCGCGCCGCGCTCTGGCGGCCCGACCTGCGCGCGGTGCTGCGGGCGGTGCACGCCGTGCTCGCCGACCCCGCGCAGCCGGCCGCGCTGCGCTTCCAGCAGACCACCGGGGCGGTCGTGGCCAAGGGTGTCGAGGACACCGCGTGCTACCGCTACCCGCGCCTGGTCTCGCTCACCGAGGTGGGCGGCGACCCGTCGTGGTTCGCCGTGCCGGTACCCGACTTCCACGTCGCGATGGCGCAGCGGCAGGAGCGGTGGCCGCACGCGATGACCACCACCAGCACCCACGACACCAAGCGCGGCGAGGACGTGCGGGCCCGCATCACGGTGCTGGCCGAGATGCCGCGCCGCTGGAGCGCCGCGCTCGAGCGGCTCACGACGCTCGCCCCGATCGGCTCGGCGACGTTCGCGCCGCTGCTGTGGCAGACCGTGCTGGGTGCCTGGGAGCCGGGCGACCCCGACCTGCGGGCGCGGCTGCACGCCTACGCCACCAAGGCGTTGCGCGAGGCCGGGGAGATCACCACCTGGACCGCCCCCGACGAGGCGGCGGAGGCGGCGGTGCACGCCGCCGTCGACGCGGCGTTCGACTCCCCGGCGGTGGGCGAGGTGCTGACCGGCCTGCTCGACCTCGTCGTCGGGCCGGGGTGGAGCAACAGCCTCACCGCCAAGCTGGTGGCGCTCACTGCCCCCGGCGCACCGGACGTCTACCAGGGCAGCGAGCTGGCCGAGCGCAGCCTGGTCGACCCCGACAACCGCCGCCCCGTCGACCACGACCTGCGACGACGGCTGCTCACCGACCCCGCCCTGCCCCACCCCGAGCGGGCCAAGCTCGACCTCGTGCGCGCCGCGCTCACCGCACGCCGCGACCGGCCCGAGGCGTTCACCGGCTACGCCGGGCTGACGGCGTCGGGACCCGCGGCCGCGCATGTGCTCGCCTTCAGCCGCGGCAAGGAGCCGGGCACCGGCGCGATCACCGTGGGCACCCGGCTGCCGCTGGGGCTGGCCGCCGCCGGCGGCTGGGGCGACACCCGGCTCGACCTGCCCCCCGATGCCCTCGCGGGGTACCGCGACGTGCTGTCGGGCCGGCCCGCCACGCCCAGGCTCGCCGACCTGCTCGCCACCGCACCGGTGGCCCTGCTGCTCCCGGAGGACGCATGACCCCCGACCCCGCCCGCGCCGAGCGCCCGCTGACCCGGTTCGACGTCTGGGCGCCGCGGGCCTCGCGGGTGCGGCTGCACGTGGCCGGACAGGTCGTCCCGATGCGTCCGGTGGCCGATCGCGCCGGCTGGTGGACCCCCGACGCACCGGTGCCGGACGGCGAGGTCGACTACGGCTACCTGCTCGACGACGCCGAGACGCCGCGGCCCGACCCGCGCTCGCGGCGCCAGCCCGACGGCGTCCACGCCCTCTCGCGCACCGACGACCCGGCGGCCTTCGCCTGGACCGACCGGGCCTGGACCGGGCGGCAGCTGGCCGGGGCGATGATCTACGAGCTGCACCTGGGCACCTTCACCCCCGAGGGCACGCTGGACGCGGCGATCACGCGGCTGCCGCACCTGCGCGACCTCGGCGTCGACCTGGTGGAGCTGTTGCCGGTCAACGGGTTCAACGGCGTGCACAACTGGGGCTACGACGGCGTGCTGTGGTTCACCGTGCACGAGGCCTACGGCGGACCGGAGGCGTACCGCCGGTTCGTCGACGCCGCGCACGCCCACGGCCTGGGCGTGGTGCAGGACGTCGTGCACAACCACCTCGGCCCCTCGGGCAACTACCTGCCCGAGTTCGGGCCGTACCTGAAGACCGGGCGCAACACCTGGGGCGACCTGGTCAACCTCGACGGCCCCGACGCCGCCGAGGTGCGGCGCCTCATCCTCGACGACGTCGCGATGTGGTTCCGCGACTTCCACGTCGACGCGCTGCGCCTGGACGCCGTGCACGCGCTGCACGACGACTCGCCGGTGCACCTGCTGGAGGAGATGGCGGTCGAGACGGCGGCACTCTCGGCGCACCTGGGACGACCGCTCACCCTCATCGCCGAGTCCGACCTCAACGACCCCACGCTCATCACCCCGCGCGAGGCCGGCGGCTACGGCCTGGACGCCCAGTGGAGCGACGACGTGCACCACGCCGTGCACGTGGCCCTGACCGGTGAGACCACCGGCTACTACGCCGACTTCGAGCCCCTCACCGCGCTGGCCAAGGTGCTGGAGGGCGGGTTCTTCCACGACGGCACGTGGTCCTCGTTCCGGGGCCGCGAGCACGGCCGGCCGATCGATCGCGCCACCACGCCGGGGTGGCGGCTGGTGGTGTGCAGCCAGAACCACGACCAGATCGGCAACCGGGCCGTCGGCGACCGCCTCACCGCCCACCTCGACGAGGACCGGCTCGGCTGCGCGGCGCTGCTCATCCTGTGCTCGCCGTTCACCCCGATGCTGTTCATGGGCGAGGAGTGGGGCGCCACCACGCCGTTCTGCTTCTTCACCTCCCACCCCGAGCCCGACCTGGGTGAGGCCACGGCGCGGGGCCGGATCGAGGAGTTCGCGGCGATGGGGTGGGACGCGGCGGTCGTGCCCGACCCGCAGGACCCCGACACCTTCGCCCGCTCCCACCTGGACTGGAGCGAGGCCGAGCACGGGCGCGGCGCCCGGCTGCTGGAGCTCTACCGCACCCTGGGCCGGCTGCGCCGCACCGAGCCCGCCCTCACCGACTCCGCCCTGCACGCCGTGCGCTGCGAGGTCGACGAGACCACGCGGGTCGTGCGCCTGCACCGCGGCCCGCTGCAGGTGGTGGTCAACCTCGGCGAGGGCGCCGTCGTCCTCAGCGACTCCGACGCCCCCGCCTGGGAGGTGCTGGCGGCCACCGCCAGCGTGGACGGCCAGGGAGCGGGTCCCCTCTCCCTGCCGCCCGGTTCCGGGGTGCTGGTCCGCACCTGAGCCCGTCCCCGTCAGGGGACCGGGGTCAGCTCCGGGCCACCCGCCTCGGCGGCGCCGGATCCGTAGGGCCGCTCCGCGACGACGACGTCGGCGTCCTCCCCGGCCTCGGGGCCCTCGCGGAACCCGAACCGCTCCCACCACCGGGCCAGCGGACCGGGGGCGTACCAGTTCCAGTCGCCCAGCAGCTTCATGGTGGCCGGCACGAGCAGCGCCCGCACCAACGTGGCGTCGATGAGCAGCGCCACCAGCATCCCGATGCCGAGCATCTTCATGAACACGATGCCGCTGGTGCCGAAGGCGCCGATCACCACACCGAGCAGGAGCGCGGCGGAGGTGATGATCCGGCCGGTCTTCTGCACACCGGTGGCGACGGCGAGGTCGTTGTCACCGGTGCGGTCCCACTGCTCGCGCACCCGGGAGAGCAGGAAGACCTCGTAGTCCATCGAGAGGCCGAACAGGATGGCCAGCATCAGGATCGGGTTGGTGGCGTCGAGGAATCCCTGCGGCGTGAAGCCGAGCAGGCCGGCGAGGTGGCCGTCGCTGAAGATCCACGTGATGACGCCGAACGCGGCGCCGATCGAGACCAGGTTCATCGCGATCGCCTTGAGCGGCAGCACGATCGAGCCGAAGGCGAGGAAGAGCAGCACCAGCATGACCGCCACGACGATCGCGCCCATCCACGGCAGGTGCGAGCCGACGGAGTCGATGAGGTCGACCGTCTCGGCGCTCAGGCCGCCGACCAGCAGGTCGCCCTGCGCGGGGGCGAGGTCGCGCAGCTGCTCGACCAGCTGCTGCGAGGCCTCGGTCTGGCTGTTGCCCTCCCAGGTCACGCGGGCCAGCGTGCGCGGACCGTCGTCGGTGGCCTGGGTGGCGATGGTCTGCACGTCGACCACGCCGGGCACGCGGGCGGCCGCGGCGAGGGTGGCCTCGACGTCGGCGGCCGGCACGTCGTCGAAGAGCAGGGAGGCCTGGCTGGTCTCGGGGCCGAACTCGTCGTTGATCAGCACCGCGGCCTGGTGGGCCGGGGCGTCCTCGGGCAGCACGCGGTAGTCGACGCTGCCCCAGCGCACGCCGAGGAACGGCGAGGCGATGAGCAGCAGCAGGGCCACCACGCCGACGCTCACGGCCACGGGTCGGCGCATCACGCCGCGGGCCAGGGCGGCCCAGCGGCCGCCGTCGGAGCCGTGCCCGCTCGCGGCCGCGGCCCGACGACGCCACGGCAGCCGGCCGGCGTCCACGCGACGGCCGAGGAGCACCAGCGCGGCGGGCAGCACGGTGAGGGCCGCGGCGACGGCCACGAGCACCGCGGCCACGCCGCCGTAGCCCATCGAGCGCAGGAAACCCTGCGGGAAGATCAGCAGGCTCGCCATGGCGGCGGCCACGGTGAGCCCCGAGAACAGCACGGTGCGGCCGGCGGTGGCCAGGGTGCGGCGCATCGCGAGTCCGGCGGACTCCGGCGCCTCGGGCAGCAGCGCCAGCTCCTCGCGGAAGCGGCTGATGATGAACAGGGCGTAGTCGATGGCCAGGCCGATGCCGATCAGCGAGACCACGTTGACGGCGAACACGCTGACGTCGGTGACCGTGGTGAGCAGGCGCAGCACCGCCAGCGCCCCGAGCAGCGCGATGACACCGACCACGGCAGGCATGGAGGCCGCCACGAGGCTGCCGAAGATCAGCAGGGCGAGCAGCACGACCAGCGGCAGCGAGATCAGCTCGGCACGCTTGAGGTCCTCCGACGTGATCGCGTTGACGTCGTCGTACACGGCGTAGGCACCGGCCACCGAGGTCTCGAGTCCGCCGCCGGCCGGCAGCAGCGGCGAGATCTCGTCGTAGCTGGCGAGGAAGTCGTCCTGGGTGGCCCCGGCCAGGGAGATCAGGACCTGGGCGTGGTGGCCGTCGGCGCTCACGAGCCGCTCGGCGATGCCCTCCGGTGCGGCGTAGTAGGGCACGACCGAGGAGACGGCGCCCGCCGGGAGCGCGTCGACGACGTCGGCGACGGCCTGCTGGAAGGCGGGCTCGTCGGCCCGCAGGTCGGGGTCGGAGTACACGGCGACGACGTCGACGCCGCGGTTGCCGAAGGTCTCGCGCTCGAGGTCGAGGGCCTGCGACGCCTCCGAGCCCGGGTCGTCGAACCCGCCCTGGGCGAGACGGTCGAACACACCGAGCCCGTACACGGCCGCCAGCAGCGTGGCCAGCAGCCCTCCCACCAGCACCAGGCGGGCCCGCCGGGCCACCACCGCACTCCAGCGATCGATCATCGCCGCACCTTCCTGAGATCATCGACAACTCCGGTGACGGGTCGTCGCTTTGGTTAACACCATTAACGGTAAACGGTGTAAACTCATCACGTCAACACCTCCTCGACCGCACCAGGAGCCACCCGCCGTGACCCCCACCGCCGCCCCCACGACCCGACGCGAGCGCCAGCGCGAGGCGACGTTCGCCGAGATCGTGGAGGTGTCGCGGGCGCTGCTGCGCGAGGGCGCCGAGCTGTCGCTGCGCGCCGTGGCCGGGGCGATGGGGATGACCGCCCCGGCGCTGTACCGCTACGTCGCGAGCTACCAGGAACTGGTGGACCTCGTGGCCTTCGAGGTCGACAAGGCCGCCACGGCCCGCTTCGCCGTCGCGGCCGACGCCGTCGCTCCTGACGACCATGTGGGGCGGCTGCTCGCCGCCGCCACCGAGTTCCGACGCTGGGCTCTGGCCAACCCCCACGAGTTCACGCTCGTGTTCGCCAACCCCGTCGCCGAGTCGGCCTGCCTGCGGCGCGAGATGATCACCGTCGCCAGCTCCGGGGTGCTCTTCACCGACCTCATCCTCGAGGTCTGGCTCGACCGCCGCTTCCCGGTGCCGGCCCTGGAGGAGCTGCCCGAGAGCATGCGCGAGGTCCTCGCCGACCCGCTGATGCCGGCGAAGGTCGAGAAGATCGCCGCCGAGGACCGCGGCCTGGTCTGGATCTACATGCAGGGCTGGACCCAGCTCTACGGCATCGTCGCCCTCGAGGTCATGGGCCACCTCGACCCGCGGGTGATCGACAGCGGCGAGATGTACCTCGACGTCATCTCCCGCTTCGCCCCCACCCTCGGCATCGACGACGCCGAGATGGCGCAGCGCCGCGTCCAGATGCGCGCCCAGCTCGCGCTCCCCTGGACCCACTGAGGGTCACGAGGCCTCGGACGAGGGGTCAGGCGATCAGGCCCGCGAGCACCTCGTCCACCCAGGCGGGCACGAGGTCGCCGGCACGCCCCTGGCGGGCCTGGCGGAAGAAGATGCTGCCCTCGCTGGGCTCGAGGTTGAGCTCGAGGGTGGCTGCGCCGTTGCGACGCGCGACCTGCACGAACCCCGCAGCCGGGTACACCGCGCCGGAGGTGCCGATGGAGACGAACAGCTCGGCCTGCTCGAGCTCGGCCAGGATCACGTCCATGCCGTAGGGCACCTCGCCGAACCACACGACGTCGGGGCGCAGCTCGGGCAGCCCGCAGCGGGGGCACGGCGGGAAGTCCACCAGGTCGCCGGTCCACTCGGTGCGGCAGCCGCAGTTCGAGCACAGCGCCTTGAGCAGCTCGCCGTGCATGTGGTGCACCCGACGGCTGCCGCCGCGCTCGTGCAGGTCGTCGATGTTCTGGGTGACGAGGAACAGGTCGTCGCCGATGGCGTCCTCGAGCCGCGCCAGCGCGGTGTGGGCCGGGTTGGGCTCGACGCCGGCGAGCGCGGCGCGGCGCGCGTCGTAGAAGCGCTGCACCGCGGTGGGCTGGCGCAGGTACGCCTCGGGGGTGGCGACGTCCTCGATGTGGTGGCCCTCCCACAGTCCGTCGGCGTCGCGGAACGTGGGCACGCCGCTCTCCGCCGAGATACCGGCTCCGGTCAGCACCACGATCCTCACGAGGCGTCAGCCTAAGCCCGGCACGACCGGCTGCCGCCAGACGCTCACCCGGTAGCCGCCCGCGCGCTCCCAGGGGTCGCCGGCCCAGGTGCCGTGGTGGGCCGACGCCGTGAGGCCGGCGGCGAGGAACGCGGCGTCGACGTCGTCGGGGTCGACGACGGGGCAGCCGGCGGGCACGTGGTCGGCGTCGTGGCCGTAGCCCACGACGGCGAGGCCGCCGGGCCGCAGCAGCATCGCGATGCTGCGGGCAGCCGCGGCGAGCGTGCCGGGCTCGAGGAACGGGACGACGTTGCCGGCCAGCGCGACGAGGTCGAACCGGCCCAGCGCCGCGAGGGACTCGGCGTCGGCGAGGTCGGCCACCCGCCAGTCCAGGTGGGGCGACTCGCGGCGGGCCACCTCGATCATCGCGGGGTCGAGGTCGCAGCCGACGACGTCGTGGCCCAGCTCGGCCAGCCGGGTGCCGAGGCGTCCGGTGCCGCAGCCGGCGTCGAGCACCCGCGCGGGCCCCGGGAGCAGGGCCTGCACGAAGTGGGCCTCGCCGTGGATGTCCTCCCCGCGGGCGGCGGCGCGGCGGAACCGGTCGGCGTACACCGCGGCGTAGTCCTCGCCCGCCCCGGCACTGGCCACGCGCTGCCACAGCGTGCGGTCACTGCCGTCCGCGCCGGCCACGCCGTCGCCCCGGACCGCGCTCACCACGCGCCCCGCGCGGGGTCGACCCGCGAGCGGCCGGCCGCCACCGAGACCACCGAGAGCACCCCGGTGAGGAGCAGCGCCACGAGGGCGGCCACGACGTCGCGCTCGTGCAGCTCGTCCACCCGCACGACCGCCACCGTGGCGACCACGGCGTGCGCCACCACGAGCGGGGCCCAGGGCCAGAGCCCGCGCCAGGCGAAGGAGACGGCGATGAACAGGGCCGCCGGGGCGAGCACCACCCACCACAGCCCGATCGCGGCGAGGTGGTCGTCGCGGTTGGCGTAGCCGCGGGCGACGTCGACGACGTCGCCGTCCACCGCGACCGCGGCGAGCACCGCGAGCAGCACGGCCGCCGCCAGCACCACGAACGCCAGCGCCCGGGCCGGATTCGCGCGGATCATCGACTCCCCCTCCCTGCGGCGGCGATCATCGCAGTCGGGCCCGGTTCTCCGCGACCTCCACCTGCCCGCCGTAGCGGGAGATCAGATCACCGAACCCCGAGGCTCCGTAGTCGGCCTCGGCGAAGGTCGGCTCCAGGCGCAAGACCTGGACCTTCACCGCCGAGAGCGGATGCCAGTCGCGATCGGGGTACTGCGCCGCCAGACCTCGCAGCGCCTCGATGATGAGCGGGAACGCCCGACGACGAGCCGGGGTGCCACTGCTCGTGACCGACGCGGAGGCCGACTCGGTCTCCTCGACGTGACGCTCGAGGTCAGCACGAGCACCGAGCAGCTCGTCGTAGTCCGCATAGACGTCGCAGGCGCTGGCGAGGGCCCGGCTCACCGACCCCGCCACACCGACGCCGAGCACCACCCGCCCCAGCCGCCGGGCCCGCTGCGCCAGCGGCACGAAGTCGGAGTCGCCGGCCGCGATGACGACGTGGGTGAGGTCGGGGTGCAGGTAGAGGTCCTCGATCGCGTCGACCGCGAGCCGGATGTCGGCGCCGTTCTTGGTCTTGGACGCCGGGAACAGCTGCACGAGCTCGACGGCACGCGCGACGAGCTGCTCCTGGTAGTCGGCGTTCTTCTTCACCGACCAGTCGGCGTAGGCCCGGGAGATCGTGAGTCGGCCGTAGCGGGTCGCGAAGTCGAGCAGCACGTCGATCGCCACGGTGGCGGACCCGCCGGTCTCCTTGACCTGGCTGGCGCGGGAGATCACCACGTTGTCGAAGTCGATGTAGATCGCGACGCGCGAGTCCGAGGCCATGCCCCACCTTCGCACCGACCACCGACAGCCGCCACCGGGGCGGGCCGACGGAACCGGCGCGGGCTCCGTCGACAGGCAGCGTTCGTCCGTGGTGGACTGCGCGCGTGCGCCTCCGTCCCGCTCTCCCCGCCCGCCTCCCCGCCCGGCTCACCGTGCTCGTCCTCGCGGCCGCCGGGCTGGCCGCCCTCCCGGCGGCGCCGACGGCGACCGCCGCACCCGTCTCGACCACGGTGTCCTTCACCAACTGCGTGCTGGAGGACTTCAGCGACGGCACCCCGACGACCCTGGCGCGGAACCAGAGCTGGTCCCCGACCATCAGCCTCGACGTTCCCGGCGTCATGCCCGCCCGGACCGCCCAGCCCGCCCAGATCGGCCTCACCGACCTGCCCGCCGGCACCTTCCCGTCCGACCTGTTCTCCGCCACGGTCACGGCGTCGATGCTGCTCGGGAGCGACGACCAGGAGTTCCCGCAGAACCTGAGCACCTCGGCGACGGTGGACAGCTTCAACGCCGGCCAGGCGCTCCCGCTGCCACTGATCGACGGCATGGTCTCGGAGCCGAACTCCGGGTTCACCACGTATCGGGCGGTCGCGGTCGTCGTCGCGGTGGTCGGCACCGACGGCGCGTGGAGCGACCGCGACTTCCGCTTCACCTGCGACCGGCTCCAGCGACCGCCCGCCCTGCGCGACGTCGCGGTGTACGACCTCGACGCCGACCCGGTGCTCTCCCCCGGCCTGTTCTCAGCCCGCCAGGGCCAGCCGGTGTCGTTCGGTCTGCGCAACATGCTCACCGCCGCGCCCACCGACCCGCCGGCCCGGGTGGTGCTGCGCCTCGACGGGACCGTGCTCGCGCGCGTGCCCCTCGACGGCACCGGCGGCGGCGTGCCGACGCTCGCCATCCCGGAGTTCCTGCCGCCGGGCCGCGACCTCAAGGTCACCGCCACCAACGGCTCCCGGGTGGCGCGCGCCCGGATCACGATCGAGGCCCGGAAGGCGAAGCTCGCCGCCCCCGCCGCCGTCCGCAGCGGCGCGAGGCTGCGGCTCACCGGCGCCGAGTTCAAGCCCGGCGAGCGGGTCGCCCTGACCCTCGCGGGCGGCACGGGCGCCGGCACCCGCCGCTACACCCTGGTCGCCACCGCCGATCGTCGAGGCCAGCTCGACGCCGTCGTCACCCTCGCCCGGGCCGCCTCCGGGTCCTGGACCGTCACCGCCCTCGGCCGCTCCAGCGGCCGGCCCGGCAGCGACACGTTCCGAGTGCGCTGAACGACGGCCGGGAGACCACCGCAGGACGGCTCGTCGACTGGTTCTGCGCCCCGACCCCGGAGGCGGCCGCCGCCACCACCCACCGGGGCGGCGCGAGGGCGACCCCGACGTCCTGACCGACCTGCTGCTGCGGCTCTCCGACCTCGCCCGCCACGCCCCGGGGGCAGGGCGAGCACGTCTACTGCTGGCTCTGCGTCCGACCACGCCCTGAGGCGACGCCGCCACGGGCCGCCGGGTCGGCGGCCACGAGCAACCCGAGCACCTCAGCCAACTCCTCCCGGGCGCTCAGGCCGAGCTTGCGGAACACCCGCGCGAGATGGTTGTCCACCGTGCGCGCGCTGAGCCCCAGGTCGTGGGCGATGTCGCGGCTGGAGCGGCGCACCGCGGCCTGGCCCGCGATCTCCCGCTCGCGCGGCGTCAACCGGACGGCGTCCTCGAACGGCAGCGGCCACGGATGGGCGCCCCACGCGAGCTGCAGTCGCACCGCCTGCCGGCGCGCGTGCTCGGCCGCGGCGGAGTCGTGGGGGAGGTGGAGCCGCTCCACCGCGAGCCAGGTGGCCGCGGCGCGGCCGGGCTGGATCATCCGCTCCAGGTCCGCCGCGACCACGGCCAGGGCGTCGGCGTCGCCGGCGAGGAGGGCGCGGGCCCGCGCGGCGAAGGCAGTCGCGAGGCCACTGCGCCCATCGGCGGCCTCCAGCGCCGCGGCAGCACGGGCCGTGGGCGCGACCCAGAACGCCTCGTCGAGCGCCAGCAGCCCCGAGTGCGCCTCGTCGTGCTCGCTCGCGAAGCGGCCGGCCTCCGCGAGCACCGCGGACGCCGCCGCCGGGTCGCCGTCCTCGATCGCGTCCTGCGCCAGGACGCGGGCCCGGCCGATCCGGGCCCGCGGCAGCAGCAGATCGTCCTCGACGAGGGTCTCGAGCAGAGCGTGGGCGCGGTCGCTGCGCCCGGTGCGGGCCAGCGCCGAGGCGTGCAGGGCGGAGCCGGACGCCGCGAGGCCGAACGGATCGCGCCAGGCGAGATGGCGACACATCTGCGCCCCGAGCCGGACGGCGGCCGCCGCCTGGCCGGCGTGCACCGCGATCTTGGTGCGGTTGTAGCTCCAGAGCCCCAGCAGCGGGTCGGCCGTGCGGTCGGCACGGGCGAACTCGCGCTCGGCGATCTCACGGGCGGCGACGATCTCGCCGTCGTAGACCAGGGAGAGGAACCGGACGAGCGTGCGCAGGTGGGCGGTCGGGCTCGTCCCCACGGACCGACCCGCCCCCGCCTCGGCCGCCCGCCGGGCGCCCGTCAGCGACCCGGTGAGCGTCTCCCGCAGCAGCGCCGCCCAGCGGTCGCCGTGACCGTCGTCCTGGCGGGCACCGCGGATGACCCGACGTCGCGCCAGCAGGGCCGTCACCTCGGCGCGGCGCGGGGCGTCGAGGCGCGCGCCGACCTCCCTCACCCGTCGTTCGAGCCGATCGTCGTCGCGGGCCTCGCCGCCGAGGATCTCCGCCCAGCGCGCGATCACCGCCGCGGTGGTCTCCGGACATCCGTCGTCGGCGACACGGTCGAGCAGGCGGAGCGCCTCCTCGACCCGGCCGAGATCGGCGAGCACGTCGGCGCGGCACAGCAGCGCGGTGGCCTCCTCCGCCCGTGACGCCGGCAGTGCGTCGAGCACCTCCAGGGCCTCCTCACGGCGGTCCTGCGAGCGCAGCCACGCGACGGCCTCCGCGACGGCCTCGCCCGAGCCGCCCACCGTCCGGAGCACTGCCGGCCGGCCCTCCTCACCGCCGGAGGCTCCGCCGTGAGCGGCGAGCTCGTCCGCGATCTCCCGGACGATCCGACGACGTCGGGCACCGGACAGCGCCGGACGCACCAGGTCGCCGAGCAGGGGACTGCGCAGCCGGGCCGTCTCCCCGTCCTCCTCCACCAGCCCGGTGGCCACCGCCGCCTCCAGCCCCGGCCCGACCACGGCCACCGGGAGCGGGCCGGCGAGCGCGAGGCGCTGCAGGATCGGACGATGCCGGGCGACGTCGTCGGCCGCGACGCCGAGCAGCCCCAGGACCCGCGGCGTGACGGGCAAGCGGGTCAGGTGCAGCCCCGCCGGAGTGGGGGTCGCAGCACCCTCCGCGAACGCGGCGTCGAGCAGGGCCACGATCAGGCCCGGGCGACCCTCGACACGGCGTCGCAGGGCCGACCGCGACGGCGGGTCGAGCGGCGCGCCGCCCACGGCCTCGGCCCGGGCGTCGGCCACGGCGTTGGCCACCGGTTCCGGCAGCGGCCCCAGGTCCACGCGGGGCAGCGTCAGCACGACGTCGCGCAACGCCGCGGGCAGGCCGCCCGGGCCGGGGGCACCCACCACGAGGGGTACGCCGGCGCGCGCGGCCTGCGCGAGCAGCACCGCGGTCGTGTCGTCGAGCCGATCGGCGTCGTCGACCACGAGGCCCCGGCCGGCGGCGAGCAGCCGGGGCGGCGCCTGGGTGAGCACGCGCAGCGGCTCCGCGTCCGCGAGATCGAGGTCGGCCAGCAACCGGGTGGCCGGCACGAAGGGCACCCCGACGACGGCCTCGCCGCCGTGCAGCAGCGCCGCACCGCGCTGGTCGGCGACCGCCGCCAGCACCGCGGTGAGACCCAGACCCCGCTCCCCGACGAGCAGGACGGCCGGATGACGGGCCAGCGTCTGCAGGACGTCGTCCCGCCCGATCGGCGCCGTGCCCCGCATCGGCCCACTCGCACTCGCCCGCACACCGCTCCTCTCCGGAACCCGGACCGACCCTCGGACAGCCGCCGTCGGGCGATGCTGCCGCCTGCGCCACGACGCCGACAGAGTAGGTCGTTGCTCACCCACGATTCGGAGGTGCCGGTTACCGTGCGGGCGTGGGGTCGGCGCGGCGGGGACTCGCGGACGGCATCGCGTCGTTGCTCGGCGCGCCGTGCCTGGTGCTCGTCACGGGCCCGGTCGGATCCGGCCGGTCCGCCACCCTGCACGACGTCGCGAGCCGCCTGGAGGCACGGGGCGTCGACCTCGCCCGGATCGCGGGCCGCGACGCGGTGGACGGCATCCCGCTCGCCCCGGTCGCCCCGCTGCTCACCGCCCTTGGTCTGGCCGAGCGGACCACCCTCGAGATCTACACGGCCCTGCCCCGGCTGCTGCGTGCGCGCGGGACCGCGGTGCTGATCGACGACATCGACGCCGCCGACCACGCCACCGGCGTCCTGGCCGCCCAGTGCGCACGGGCCGGGGTGCCGCTCGTCGTCACCAGTCTCGGCGACCTCCCCGCCGTGCTGCGCGACCTCGGCGACCTCCCCCTGCACCACCGCCCGCTGCCGCCGTTGAGCGTGGAGGAGGTCGCCGCGCTGGCCGAGGCCGAGGGGCACGATCCGCTGGACGTGCCCTCGCTCGCCCGCCTGGTGCGCGCCGGCCGGGGACTCCCAGGCCGCGTGGTGGAGCTGATCGCCGCGGGCGCCCCGGACGCCGAGCCGACCCCCGCCGGTCTCCGCCTCGGACCGGGACTGCTCACCGAGACGCTGCGCCGGGAGGTCGGAGCCCGGCTGGCGGGCTGCCTCCCGCAGGACCGCGCCGAGATCGACACGGTGTGCGTCGTCGGCCGATTCCCCGAGGACGCCCTCGACCCCGCCGCGCTCGACCGGGCCCTGGCCAGCGGCCTGCTGCGACTCGAGCCCGGCGAGACCGGACTGGTCGTGCCGGGCGACGACGTCGTGCGCGCCGTCGTCGTGGAGGACCTCGGGACCGCGGCGGTGCGCGCCGTCACCGCCGCCGCCCAGCAGCGGCTCCGGACGCTCGACCCGGTCGACGCCGCCCCGGCCGCCCCCGCCGCCAGGGCCGCCAGAGCCGTGCGTGCGCTGCTCGACGTCGCCCACGGGTGTCCTGTCCCCGACGACGTGCTGCGTGAGGCCGCCACCGAGGAGCTGCGGTGCCACCGGGCGCGCGAGGCCCTCGACCTGCTGGCGGCGCTCGGCGCGCCGTCCCCGGATCCCGAGACGCTCCTGGTGCGCGGCCGGGCCCGGGCCGCGACCGGGGACGCGCTCGGCGCCCGCGACGACCTGCGGCAGGCCGCCCGCACGGCCGCGGGCGAGCTCCTGACGCAGGTGGGACGCGCCCTCGGCGTCGTGCTGGCGATCGACCTGGAGGATCCTGCGGCTGCGGTGGCCGAGGTGGGCGGGCTGCTCGACCGGCTGCCCCGGGAGGCGGTCGCCGCGCTCGAGGTGGACCTCGTCAAGTGGCGGCTGATGGCCGGCGCACCGAGTGATCGCGCGGTGCTGCCCCGCGCCGCGCAGCAGGCGCTCGACGACGCCGACCGGATCGGCGTCGCCCTGATCGAGGCGATGGTGGCCTCGCTCGACGGCCCGCTCGAGCAGGCCGCGGCCATCGTGACCGAGGCGCTCCCGCTGGTCGACCGGGTGCCGGCGGCGCCGCCGCACAGCGCCGACCTGCTCGCGCTCTCGGGCTACCTCGCCGCGGTGTTCGCCGGCGACCTGGCCGGGGCCGACGCCCGGGCCACCGCGGGCTACGAGGAGGCGGTGGCGCGGGAGCACCCCGCCGTCGGCATGTGGGAGTACGCCCGCGCCGAGTTCGACCTCCACCTCGGGCTGCTGGGATCGGCGACCGCGCGGGCCCGCCGGGCCGTGCACCACCTGGCCTGGCGCGACGTCACCGGCCTGCACCCCACCGCACGCGCGCTCCTCGCCGCGCTGGAGGCGCGGCAGGGTCGCGGGGACCCGGCCCGCGACCTGATCGCGACGCTTCCCGCCGAGGCCCGGGAGGACCCCAAGGTCGTGCTCCACCTGGCCCGGGTCGAGGCGGCGCTGGAGCACGCGGCCCGCCCCGGGGACGCCGCGCGCCTGCTGCGGGAGGCCGCCGACCGGGCGGCCGCACAGTCCCACACCCACCTCGCGCTGCTGGCGTACGACGAGGCGCTCATGGTCGCCCCGAGCGGCCCGGACGCCGACGGGCTCGCCTCCCTGCTCGCCCGCGAGGCCGGGCGCAGCCGGCTCATGGCCGCGCTGGCCGACCGCGCGACCGCGCTCGTGGGTGACGACGCGGCGGCGCTGGAACGCGCGGCCGGCGCCCTGGCCGACCTCGGGATGTCGGGCCGGTCGGCACACGCACTGGAGATCGCGGCGGAGCGCCACCGCGATCGCGGCTCCCGCGGAGCCGCCGAGCGCTGCCGTGACCATGCTGCCCTGCTGCGGCGCGACGGGCGGCTCTGGCCCCCGGCGCCCGACGCCGCCGCCCTCTCCCCACGAGAGCGCGAGATCGCGCTGCTCGCGTCGCGGGGGCTGCGCAGCCGCGACGTCGCCGAGCGGCTGGGGCTCTCGGTGCGCACCGTGGACAACCACCTGACCCGGATCTACACCAAGCTCGGGGTGCGGGGGCGCTCCGGGCTGGCGGCGGCGCTCGGGGCTGAGTAGCGCCCTACTCACGACGCCGGAGGCGGTGCGCTGGTGTGCTCGGCCCGCCATCGATCCGTCCCCGACCAGGGAGGACCTCCGTGTCCCGTCTCCGCCCGTCCGTCACCACCCGCCTCGGACTCGCTGTCCTGACCCTCTCCAGCCTCACCGCCGTCGGAGGCGCGCTCACGAGCAGCGCCCAGGCGGCGACCGCCTCCGCGACGGTCCCGTTCACGGACTGCGAGCTGCGCGAGGAGCCCTTCGGCGCCAACACGCGCATCAAGGACAACATCGCCTGGTCGCCGACGATGACCTTCACCATGCCGACCCCGATCGCGGCGGGCACGACGGTCACCGCCGAGCTGACGATCGGTGCCCTCCCCGCCGGGCTGATCCCGATCGACCTCGCCACCGACACCACGCTCTACCCCGAGGTCGAGCTGGTCGACGCCGGCGGCCTGAACCTGCTGCTCGGCCAGACCATCACCATCGGCAGCCTCGACGGCTCCGCGGCACAGCCGATCGGCGAGATCGAGAACGACGTCTCACTGGGCTTCGCCGACATCTACGACTACGGCGTGTCCACGGCGGAGGTCTTCGTCTCGGGCCGCGACAGCGGCGGCGACCTGCGCGAGTACAAGTTCATCTGCGACCGCATCGTCAATCCGCCGACGCTGCTGAGCGTCGCGGTCTACGACCTCACCGCCACCCCCGAGGTCACCGTCGACCGCGGGTCGGCCCGCCAGGGCGCCTCGGTCCGGGTCTCCGGGCGTCACCTGCTCGCCGCCGCCCCCACCGAGCCGCCCGCCCGCGCCACCATCAGCGTCG
The DNA here is from genome assembly GCF_964228225.1 of Nocardioides sp. GTDB lineage: Bacteria > Actinomycetota > Actinomycetes > Propionibacteriales > Nocardioidaceae > Nocardioides. The sequence continues at coordinate 30,073 of NZ_CAXQZB010000034.1, read as the reverse complement.
GCGGCATCGTGGCCGGCACCCTCCCGATCGACCAGTCCGGCGCCTTCGCGGGCAACGTCGTCGTGCCGGCCTTCGCCCCTCCCGGCAGCTCGGTCGTGGTGCGGGCGGCCAACGGACCCAAGGCCGCCACCACGCGGATCCAGGTGACCGCCGCCCCCGCCACCGTCGCCGCCCCGCCCTCGGCGAAGGCCGGCAGGAAGGTGACCGTCACCGGCGCCCGCTTCAAGCCCGGCGAGCGGGTGGCGCTCGTCCTCACCGGCGGCCGCGGCACCGGCACCAAGCGCTTCACCGCCGCCGCCACGGCCTCGGCCACCGGCACCGTCCGGGTCGCGGTGAAGCTGCGCAAGGCCGCGAAGGGCGCCTGGCGCGTGACCGCCGTCGGCGCCGCCAGCAAGCGCTCCGGCACCGACCGGTTCCGCGTGCGCTGACCGTCCCCGCCCGACGTCCCGGTCAAGCCCCACCGATCGCCGGCCGCCCCTCACGGGTGGTCGGCGATCGGCGTCCGTGCCTCGTGGCCCGGTAGTACCCACGAACCGCGGCACGCTCAGCGGCAGTTGGTGGACATCGAGGGCGTGATACCGCTGACCTGAGGAAAGATGATGGTCGACGTTGGGCGCCAAGGGCCGCTAACGACTCTGCTGCCACCTTTCCCCACGCATGGGGCCACGTCGTCAGCCCTGTGATGAGTCTTCGTCGGAGCTGAGTGCGGCCTCCCAGGTCTGGCCGCCGTGGAACACCCCGAGGATGTTGACCACGAGCTCGCCCCCAGACTCGTCGACCTCGTAAGCGACAAGAGTGCGCTTCTTGTAGGTGGTGGTCCGCATCCCCGGCCGTACGTCGTCGCGCGCCCGCCCAGCGTGAGGGAACACGAGGATCCCGTCGACGTGTTCGAGGATCGCCGAGACGAAGCGCCGAGCAACCTCAGCAGTCGCGTTCTTGGCGATCCAATCGTCGATCTCGTTGAGTTGCCGTTCGGCTTCCGGAGTGAGGTTGATCCGGCCCGTCATGAACGGGCGGCCCACTTGGCCTCGAAGCGGGCCCGAACATCCTCAGCCGGGATCGCACGGGACGGGTCGGCCTTGAGGGCGTCGTACGCCGCGGCCGCTTCAGTCCGCAGCCACGACTCAGCTGCCTGGTCGAAGGCCTCGTCCGGGTCCACCGACTCGAGCAACCGGATCGCCAGCCGTCGGCGTGCGTCAGCGGGCAGGGACATCGCCGCCTCGTAGGCCTCGGACTCGCTCACCGACATGCCCCCACCCTACGCGCGACGCCGGACAACCATCAGGCCTTGAGGAGTCGTCTGGCTGCCCCGGCGAGCATCGACAACGTGCCAGCGGCCAGCTCATCGACCTCGGCGAATTCCTTGAGCCATCGCTCGGGAAGCGGGACCCTCTTCTCGGTCACCTCGGTGTCCAGCGTCCGCACCACGACGTCCTCGCCGACTCGGAGGTGCAGGGGTTCGCCCCCGCCGATACGCGCGGGTGCATCACGCATCGGCGGGTTGAAGTCGACGTTGGTGGTGCCGGTGTCGAGCACGGTGCCGTCGAGGGTCCCGGGCAGCAGGTCGTACCGGGCGTACACGCCGCAGCAGGCGGAGAAGCTCTCGAAGCGGAGTCGGTCGATGTTGCTGGTGACCACGGGGTCGGCGGCGCGCAGGATCGCCGCGACCATGCCGGGTGGCAGGTAGAAGCGGGTACGCGCGACCGTGGCCACCGCGAGCAACGCGGCTGCGGCCTGTTCAGGGTGGCCGAGGAGGTCGTCGAAGAAGTAGGGGTGCGTGGCCGGGCCGGCCGCCGTGCGACCACCGCTCGGGGCGAGCATCAGGTCGGCCCGGCCGGCGGCGAAGCTGAGCTCGGAGGGGCGGACGTAGCGGTACGTCTGCTCGTCCGTGGTCGCTGCCATGGTCGTGAACCTCACCGTGCAGGAGGCGTGTGGCCCTGGCGCTGGCGGAAGTACCCGATGCTCCGCCGAGCGAGGTCGTCGATGCGAGATCCGTGGCCGCCCGACCCGACCGAGGCCGTCGGTCGGGAGCTGCGGGGAGTAGGCGGGTTGTCACCCGCTGACCCACTCCTGCCAGGAGCCAGGAAGCCGCTTGTCGTGGGCGAACGCGACGACGACGATCTCCGCGGGCTGGACGATTGCACAAGACGGACCGGGAAGCCGGCCACGCGTCGCGACCTGACCGCGGGGATACTGGGCCAGCCAGGCCAGAGCGCTCCAGACTCCGGCCACTCGACGATGGTGTCGACCATCTCGTCGGCGGCCGCCTCGAAGCGATCACCGAGCCCAGCGACACGGTCCTCGTACCGCGCGATCCCTGCGCGAAGCTCGGCAAGAGCCTCAGGGTGATTCCGGACGTCGGGCGTCACCGCTGCTGTTTCGTGGACCTGTCCGCCGCGAGCTGAGCCCCGACCTCGTCCCGCGACAGGGTCTGCACCCGACCGCTCGTGATGTCGTCGACCCGAGAGGCGATCTCTGCCGTCCATGCCCCATGGACCTCGGCCGGGTCGGCGGCGTCGTCGAGGCTTGCGAGCAGTGCCTGGGCCACCTGGGCACGCTGGTCAGCCGGGAGCGTCAACGCCAACTGCGTGATGTCCTCCATCCCGGCGACCATGGGCCCAGCCTACGCCCGGCTGGCGACAGTCCGTCGGGAACCAATGACACAGTCTCACCCTCGACGCCACCACCATCACGTGCGAGGCGGTGTCCGGCCAAGGTGGTGGTCGCCGGCGAGGTACGTCGCAGCTGGCGGGTGCTCCACGTGGAAGTCGGCGATTCGCGGCTGCTTCAGCGCCTCGGGTCACCGATTCGTCGGCCGTGCTGCCGTCACGGTGGAACGGTTCGCCCAACTGCACGACGTTCCAAAGGGTCGTCAGGGCAGTCTCCAACCAGGTGTCGTCGACCGGCGCCAACTTGATCGCCAGCTCGAAATGGCTGCCGTGCCAGTTGTCGTCGCGCGTGCGATCCGTCGGGCTGGGCTGTGACCTGCTGGCCTTTCGCCTCATCGGTCCAAACCAAGCTCCGACACGCGTCTGGCGACATAGGCATCGAAGTCCCGACGAATCTCCAGCACGTCGGCAACCGTCAGGACCTCGACCCCGCAGTGGTGGAGATCGCAGCCTCGCGGCGCTGACCCATCGATCAAGGAGATGCCGTTGACTTCGCCGTCAGGCTCGACGTTCGTGCAGAGGCACGGATGAAACGAGCAATCCTCGTAGATCATCCCGGGCCGCAGAGCCTCCGCGAATGATTCGTCCCCCTCCATGCCGCCAACCCTACGGCCGCACTGGCTTCGTGTGGTCCCGGCGCACATGCCCTGATCTCGGCTGGATCACCGCGCGGTCACGGCCGAGGTCGCGACTCTTGCCACGCATCTGCCACGCACGAGGCGCTCACCGCTCGACGGTCCAGGTGGACGCGCCGGATCAGTAGTACCAGGGGTAGGGCGACCAGTCGGGCTCGCGCTTCTCGAGGAACTGGTCGCGGCCCTCCTGGGCCTCATCGGTCATGTAGGCCAGGCGGGTGGTCTCGCCGGCGAAGAGCTGCTGGCCGACCAGGCCGTCGTCGAGGAGGTTGAAGGAGTACTTCAGCATCCGCTGGGCGGTGGGGGACTTGCCGTTGATGATCCGGCCCCACTCCAGGGCGGTGGCCTCGAGCTCGGCGTGGGGGATGGCGCGGTTGGCGGCGCCCATGCGCACGGCGTCCTCGGCGGAGTACTCAGCACCGAGGAAGAAGATCTCGCGGGCGAACTTCTGGCCCACCTGGCGGGCGAGGTAGGCCGAGCCGTAGCCGCCGTCGAAGGAGCCGACGTCGGCGTCGGTCTGCTTGAAGCGGGCGTGCTCGGCGGAGGCCAGGGCGAGGTCGCAGGTGACGAACAGGGAGTGGCCGCCGCCGGCCGCCCAGCCGGGCACCACGCAGATGACGATCTTCGGCATGAACCGGATCAGCCGCTGGCACTCCAGGATGTGCAGGCGCGCGAGCTTGGCCTTGTCGATCGGGCTGGGCTCCTCGGCGCCGGTGTCGCCGGCCCCCGCGGCGACGTCCTCGTACTGGTAGCCGGCGCGGCCGCGGATGCGCTGGTCGCCGCCGGTGCAGAAGGAGCGCTTGCCGTTCTTGGGGCTCGGGCCGTTGCCGGTGAGCAGCACGCAGCCGACGTCGGCGGAGGTGCGGGCGTGCTCCAGGGTGCGCAGCAGCTCGTCGACCGTGTGGGGGCGGAAGGCGTTGAGCACGTCGGGCCGGTCGAAGGCGATCCGCACCGTGCCGTGCGCCCTCGCCCGGTGGTAGGTGAGGTCGGTCAGGTCCTCGAAGCCGGGGACGACGTCCCAGGCCTCGGGGTCGAAGGTCTCGGAGACTCCCTCGAGCGCGCTCATGGCCCGCAACCTACCGGGCGCCGGGAATCCCCCACCGCCCCCCGCCGTTGGACCGGACATGACCCTCACCGGTGAGTACGAGCCCAGCCCCAGCCAGTGGGTGCGCGACCAGGTCGCCGCCTATGAGGCCTCCGGCGGCCGCGAGGCCAACACCCTGCCGAACACCGACGACCCCATCGTCGTGATCACCTCGGTGGGCGCGAAGTCGGGCAAGCTGCGCAAGAACCCGGTCATGCGGGTGGAGAAGGACGGCGTCTACGTCGCCATCGCCTCCAAGGGCGGCGCCCCGGAGAACCCCGCCTGGTACGAGAACTTCGTGGCCCACCCCGTCGTCGACCTCCAGGACGGTCCCGAGCCCAAGCCCTACCGCGCCCGGATCGTCACCGGTGAGGAGCGGCAGCAGTGGTGGGACCTCGCCGTCGCCACCTGGTCCACCTACGCCGAGTACGCCACGAAGACCGACCGCGAGATCCCGGTGTTCGTCCTGGAGCCGATCAGCGACTGATCCGCCGGCGGTGACGGGCGTCACCCCGGGGCGCCCGGCTCGTTGAAGGGGCATGGCTGCCCCCCGATCGCTCACGCGCGCCCTGCTGCCCCTGGCCGCCGCCGTGCTCGCCGCCCCGCTGCTGGGCGGACTCACCGCGACGCCGGCGACCTCCGCCGCGCCGACTGGTCCGAGTGACCCGGCCTACACGGCACGGGACCTGCGCAACATCGCCGACGCCTACGCCCGCATCACCGACGGGCAGCTGGGCAACCCCGCCTACCTCCCCGCCCTAGCGCAGAAGATCGGCAAGCTGAGCACCGCGCAGCTGCTGGCCCAGGCCGCCACCCCGACCCGGCTGGCGATCACGCCGGGCAACCTGGTGCCCGGCTGGAACGCCGGCAACCCGCTGCGCGACGGCTGGGAGGGCACCCGCGGCGAGGTGCAGCCGGTGGCCTTCACCAACCGCTACGGCGCGCTGCTGCGCGGCAAGGTCTGGACGCCGCTGGCGGACGCACGCGACCCCTACACCGGCCAGCGGCTGCGCGCGCCCTACCCCGGCGTCGTCATCACCACCGGGTCGGTGCAGGGCTCGCAGGGCATGTACGAGTGGCTGGCCCAGGACCTCGCCGAGCGCGGGTACGTCGTGCTCACCTACGACGTGCAGGGCCAGGGCACCAGCGAGACCCTGCCCCACGTCGGCGGCCCCACCGACGCCGTGCCGTTCTGCAACCCGCTCGCCGCGCCGCTGCCCGAGGAGATGTTCGGCTGTGCGGGCGTGCCGTCGCAGCAGCTCGCGAACTTCACCGTCGGCACCCGCGACGCGCTCTCGTTCCTGCTCTCGACCCCGCGCCGCCCCTACGCCGGGCCCACCTCGAGCGACGCGCCCGTGCAGGAGTTCAACCCCGCCTGGAAGCTGCTCGACCGCCGGCCCGACCCGACGCCGAACGCCCCGGGCCGCACCACCCGCGTCGCGATCATCGGGCACTCCCTGGGGGCGGGCGCGGTGTCGCGCGTGCAGGCCACCGACCGTCGGGTGTCGACCGTGATCGCCCTCGACAAGCTGCAGTCGGAGGAGACCCGGCCGGTCGTGCCGGCGCTGGCCGTGCAGTCGGAGTACGGCTTCACCGTCTCGCCGTGGTTCCTCGCCGGCGGGTCCTCGCTGCGTCCGCAGCCCTCGCCCCAGGGCCCCGACCCGGCGCGGGAGCGCGCCACCGGCTTCGACGCCTGGCGCGCGCAGGGGGTGGACTCCCTGCTCGTCGTGCCGCGCGGCTCGACCCACCTGGAGTACACCGACATCCCGCTCGCGCTGCCGGCCAGCCGCTACGGCCAGGCGCTCACCAGCGTCTACATCCAGCGCTGGCTCGACCACTACCTGCGCGACGCCGCGGGCGTCCGGCCGCTGCTCGCCCGCTCGTTCCGCTACCTCGAGCCCGTCGGCGCGGGCCGCTGGGCGCCGGTGCGGCTGCGCCGCGACCCGCTGCTGAGCTTTTACCACTGCTCGGCCTACGCCCTCACCGACCAGCGCGGCACCCGTCGCACCGACGGCGACGTGACCGGCGTCGGCTGCCGGGACTGACCCGGAGCAGCCGGAACCCGGCCGGGACCCTAGCCGGCGCGGGAGATCGAGGAGGCCAGCCCGCACAGGTGGCCGAGCCGGGCGAGCTCGGAGTCGAGGAACTCCGGGCCGCCCCGGCGCGCCACGACGACGACGCTGTTGCCGTCCACGCGGGCCCCGGCGAACAGCGAGTCCTCGTCGCCGTCCTCGCCCAGCTCGAGCCGCTCGGGCCGCTCCAGCTCGAGGAACGGCAGGTCCGAGGGCGCCGCACCGGTGGCGTGCACGACGCCGGAGGCGCGGTGCACGCGGGCGGCCCAGTCGACCCGGAAGGTGACCGGCAGCAGGTCGACCAGCCGGTCCAGGGCGTGGGCGGGCTCGGCGGTGAGCTCCTCGACGGCCTCGAGGTCGAGCACCAGCCCGCCGGCGGCGTAGCGGCTGATCCACACCACGTTCACTCCGGGCAGCGCGGTGCAGGCCGAGAGGATGGAGTCGGGCATGACCCCGGGCGGGACCTCGAGAAGCACGTCGTCGAGCGCGGTGCCGTCGGCCCGCTTCTCGACGATCTCGATCGCCTCGATGTCGCCGCCGGCCTGACCGATGGCGGTCGCCAGCCGACCCAACGACCCGGGGACGTCGGGGAGCTCGACACGCATCAGGAACGGCACGCCCCGCACGGTACTCGCCCCGCGTTGCGGCCCGATGACGTTTCTCACCCCCGCGACGACGCCGCCGACATGGGAGAGGGGTCAGCGCCAGCGGGCGGCGATCCGGTCGCTCAGGCCGGTGGCGCGGTCGGCCGGGCGCTGCACGGCCGCACGCACCGCGGCCTCGGTGCCGACCAGACGCACCTGCTCCTCGGCCCGGGTGAGGGCGGTGTAGAGCAGCTCGCGGGAGAGCAGGCGCGACTCGGCGTCGGGCAGCAGCACGGTGACCACCCGCGCCTGGCTGCCCTGGCTCTTGTGGATGGTGAGGGCGTGGAGGGTGTCGACGGCCTCGACCCGGCTGGGGGCGAGGTCGCGGCGCGGCCCCGTTCCGCCGTCGAGCACGACCCGCAACCGTCCGTCGGGGCGCTGCGCGTCGCGCACGACGACGCCGGTCTCGCCGTTGTAGATCTCCAGGGTGTAGTCGTTGGCGGTCACGACCACGGGACGGCCGGCGTACCACGGCACGCCGGTGGCGGCCCCCAGCGCGAGCCCCTGCGACTCGGTGAGCCAGGCCTCGGTGCGGGCGTTCCAGTGGCGCACCCCGGCCGGGCCCTCCCGGTGGGCGCAGAGCAGCCGGTGGCCCTGCAGCAGCGCCAGCGCACGGTCACCGTCGCCGGCGAGGGCGGCGGCGCGGATCTGCTCGGCCACGGGCTGCAGCAGCGGCCGGAGCACGGCCTCGGGGGTGGCCGTGGGCAGCCACTGCACCTCCCCGCCCTGCCGGGCGTCGTCGGTGTCGACGGTGCCGGGCTCGACGGCGGCGGCCTCGAGCAGTTCCACGACGGCGTCGGCGTCGCCGGCCTGCACCGCGGCGGCCAGCGCCTGGATGCGGGCGGTGGAGCGGAAGTTGCGGGTGAGCGCGGCGACGACGGGGCGGGGCGCGGTGGCGAGGCCCTCGACGGCGTCGCCGAGCACGGCACCGGCTCCGACGGAGGTCAGCTGGTGCTCGTCGCCCACGAGGATCAGCCGGGTGTCGGGGCGCACCGCCTCCAGCAGCCGGCCCATCATCAGCAGGTCGACCATCGAGCACTCGTCGACCACCACGACGTCGTAGCCGAGCCGGTTGCCGCGGTGGTGGCGGAAGCGGGTGGCGGAGTCGGGCCGCCAGCCCAGCAGCCGGTGCAGGGTGAGTGCCTCGGGGGCGCCGACGCGCTCGCGGTCGGCGTCGGCCAGCCCCGCCCACTCCTCGGTGACGGCCTCCTGCAGCCGGGTGGCGGCCTTGCCGGTGGGGGCGGCGAGGGCCACGCGCAGGCGGCGGCCGTGGGTGGGCTCGACCTGGTCGGCGAGCACGACGAGCAGCCGGGCGATGGTGGTGGTCTTGCCGGTGCCGGGGCCACCGGTGAGGATCGTCAGCCAACTGCGGGCGGCACGCTCGATGGCCTCGGCCTGCTCGCTGCTGAGGTGGGCGTCGCCGACCCGCGCGAGGGTGGCGGCCAGCCGCTGCTCGTCCACCGGGGGCGGCGCGGCCTCGGCCCGGGCGGCGAGGTCGTCGGCCACCTGCTGCTCCAGGCGGTGGTAGCGGTCGAGGTAGACGGCGTCGCCCTCGACCCGCAGCACGCCCGCCGCGGCGAGGGCGGAGCCGGCCACCCGGGCCGCCCAACCCTGCGGCTCCGGCCACGGCAGCGGGAGGGCGGCGAGGTCGGGCGGGTCGTCGCCGTCGGCGAGGTCGCGCTCGATGCGGGAGGCGATGGTGGACAGGTCGACCTGCACCGAGCCCTGGCGCAGCGCCCGCACCGCGAGGGCGAGGGCGAGCACGGCGTCGGGCTCGGTCTCCTGGGCGAGCGCGGCGGCGCGGGCGGCGACGTGCACGTCGGCGACCTCGAGCTCGCCGTGGGCGGCGAGCCGCTCGGCGAGCGGGCCGAGGCCGGCGGCCGCACGCAGCGGGCGCCGCGGCGCGGGTGCGGGCAGGGTGGTCATCGGGCCTCCCCGGGAGCGCCGTCGAGCAGGTCGGAGACGGCCTCGAGCAGCGGCACCGGCGGCTGCCAGGTGAACACCCCGCACGGTCCGCCGTCGAGGGTGGGCGTCTCGGGGCCGCACAGACCGCGCAGGTAGAGGTAGGCGACGCCGCCGAGGTGCTGCGCGGGGTCGTAGCCCGGCAGCCGCCACCGCAGGAAGCGGTGCAGCACCACGGCGTAGAGCAGCGCCTGCAGCGGGTAGTCGGAGTGGGCCATCGCGGCGGCGAGCACCGCGGGACGGTAGTCGGCGGCGTGGGGCTCGGCGTCGCGCTCGCCGAGCCAGTTGGTCTTGTAGTCGACGACGAGGTAGCGGTCCTCGATGCGCGCCACGAGGTCGACCGAGCCGGTGAGGTAGCCGCGCAGCGGCTGGGCGGCCAGGGCGGGGTCGTCGAGCGTGTCGGCGTAGGCCCGCACCGGGTCGCCCTCGGGCAGGTGGGCGCGCAGCAGCGGGGCGAGGTCGCCCAGCCGTGCCGACCCGGAGCCGGCGCGGGCGTCGTCGCCGCCGGCCAGCGGCAGCTCGAAGTCCATCTCGCGGCGGCGGTCGCGCAGCGGGACCTGGCGCAGCGTCCGGCCGCCCCAGGAGGGGCCCAGCGGGGTGTCGTGGACGGCCATCAGCGCGTCGAGCAGGACGTCGTCGTCCAGCTCGACCGGCCACCAGACCCGCTGCTCGGCGAGGTGGGCGGCGAGCTCGGCGCGCAGGTCGCCGCCGTGGGCCGGGGCGTCGGGGTCGGCGTGCTCGAGCACCGCGTGCACCAGGGAGCCGAAGGTCGCACCCACCGGCAGGGTCGCCATCGGCGAGACCGGACCGCGCTCGGCCCCGCCGCCGAGACCGGCACCGGCCCCCGGCACCGGCTCCACGGCGTCGGGCTCGTCGGTCAGGCCGGGGTCCTCGACCTCGCTCAGGGCCGCGGCGGCGTCGGGCACGGCCGCGGCCGCAGGGTCGTGCGGGGCGGCGGCGGCGCTGAGCGCGGAGTAGGACGTGCGGCGCCAGTCCAGGTCGATGGCGCGCGCGAAGGACCGCGCCGCCAGCGGCGGGGTCGGGTCGGGCGCGGTGGGCGCGCCGAGCTCGGGGCGCTGCGCGGCCTCGGGCGCCGGTCCACCGCGGTCGCGCCAAGCGGCGAACAGCCCGACGACCTCGTCCTCGCGGGGCACGGGGGGCGCCTCGGGCACCAGCGGCGACCCGGCCTCGCGCATCAGCATCCGGTGCAGCGGCGAGTGCGGGGCGGTGGTGCTCGGCGCCCACCACGCCACGACCTGGCTGCGCGCGCGGGTGAGGGCGACGTAGAGCAGCCGCAGCCACTCCCCGGCGTCCTCGGCCATCGAGGCGGTGACGTGGGGGTCCCACTGCGGCCCGGAGCCGGTGACGTCGCGGCAGCGGCGGCCGTCCTGGTGGAACAGCGGCAGCCCCACCCGGTCGCGGTCGACCCAGCGGTCGGCCAACGCGGGCAGGTAGACGACGGGGTACTCCAGGCCCTTGCTGGCGTGGATGGTGACCAGCTGCACGGCGGCGGCGTCGGAGTCGAGACGACGGGTGCGCTCGGGGGCGCCCACGCGCGCGCTCTCACGGATCTGGGTGCGCAGCCACGCCACCAGCGCGACCGGCCCGAGCCGCTGGCCGCGGGCGCCTGGACCGCCGAGGGCGGCCTCGTGGAGCAGCTCGCCGAGGTGGCGCAGGTCGGTGAGCCGGCGCTCGCCGCCCACCTGCGCCAGCACCCGGGCGGGTAGGCCCTCGGCCAGCGCGGTCTCGAGCACGGCGGCGACGCCGCGCCGGGCGAGCAGCTCGGACCAGGCGCGCAGCTGCTCGCCGAGCCGGTCGGTGAGCTCCTCGCCGCCGGCGTCGAGCGCGACGGCGTCGAGGCCGAGGAAGGCCGTGAGGGCCGCGGCGCGCAGCCGGACGGCGCGGTGGGGCTGCTCCAGGGCCTCCAGCAGCGCGAGCCACTCCCGCGCCGCGGCCGTGCCGAACACCGAACCCCCGCCCGCGATGACGGCCGGCACGCCCACCTCCCGCAGCGCCTGCTGGGCGTCGGCGAGGTCGGCGTGGCGGTAGGCGATGACGGCGACGTCGGCGGGCCGCAGCGCGCGGCCGTCGTAGGTGGGCGCGGCGTCGAGCAGGCGGCGCACGTCGTGGGCGAGGTCGGCGGCGACGTGCTCGCGCACCCGCTTGATCGGGATCGAGCGCCCCGGCCCGAAGCCGAGGTCGCCGCGGCGCACGACCCGCAGCCGGAACGGGGCCGAGGCCGGCGCTCCGTGGAGCCGGGTGCCGTGGTGGGCCGCGACGGGGTGCACGACGATGCGCGGATCGCCGAGCTCGGCTCCGGCCAGCAGTCGGTGCACGGCCTCGTGGAGCGCGGTGTCGGCGCGCCAGCTGACGCCGAGGGTGCGCACCGTGGTGGCGGTGGCCGCCGCGGCGAGGTAGGTGTGCACGTCGCCGCCGCGGAAGGCGTAGATGGCCTGCTTGGGGTCGCCGATCAGCACCATCGCCGCCACCCCGGCGAAGGCCCGCTCCAGCACCTGCCACTGCACCGGGTCGGTGTCCTGGAACTCGTCGACCAGCACCACCCGCCACCGCTCGCGCATGCGCTCACGGGCCGGGGCGTCGTCGTCGGCGAGGGCGTCGGCGAGCTGGCTGAGCAGGTCGTCGTAGGACAGCCAGCCCAGCCCCCGCTTGCGGGCCGCCATCTCCTCGCGCACCTTGGCCGCGAACGCCACCCGGCGCGGCGCGCCCGGGCCGGGGCCCGGCTCCAGCGCGGCCTGGGGGTCGTCGACCACGACCTTCGCGATCTCGCGGGCCTCGGCGTAGGTGAACGCCGGCGGGTCGGTGCTGGGCGCGAAGGCGCGCAGGTAGAGGTCGTCCACCACCTCGGCGCGCAGCTGGTCGAGGTCGTCGACCAGGCGGGCCCCGGGGTCGCTGTCGCCGGCCACGCCGAGGGAGTCGAGCACGATCGCGCAGAACTGGTGGGTGGTGGCGATCGTGGCGCCGTCGAAGTCGGCGAGCGCCTGCGCCACCCGGGCCCGGCGCTCGGCGCGCACGGCGTCGTCGGCCTCGGCCACCAGCAGCGTGAGCAGCTCGGACGCGGCGACGTCGACCGCGGGATCGCCGGCCAGGGCGCGCTCGAGCTCGACGAGCTGGCCGCGCACCCGCTCGCGCAGCTCCTGGCTGGCCGCCCGACCGAAGGTGATGACGAGCATCTCCTCCAGACGCGCCCGGCCCTCGGCGACGTGGCGGGCCACGAGCGCCGCGATGGTCCAGGTCTTGCCGGTGCCGGCGCTGGCCTCCAGCAGCACCGTCTCGCCGGGAGCAGGCAGCGGGTCGCGGATGGAGAACGGGGTGCTCACAGCGGAGCCACCTGCTCGAGCGGGGCGAGGCGCTGGGCGTCCTCGAGCTCCGCCAGCCCGGGGTCGATGCCGCCGAGCAGCGGGGTCCAGAGCCGGCGGGCGAGGTCGGGCAGGCCGGCGTCGAGCAGCACCTCCAGGGGCGCGGCCTCGCCGAAGCAGCGCACGTGGGCGGCCTCGGCGTCCTCGCCCGGGATGGCGTCGGGACGACGCTCGGTGGTCCAGGCGCGGCGGGCGAGCTCGGCCGGGGTGACGTCGTCGCCGCGCTCGGCGCGCTGCAGCCCCTCGGCCCAGGCCGCGGCGGTGGCGACGGGCAGCGGGAGGGGACGCTGCAGGCCCTCCTCGCGCAGGTCGACCAGGTCGCGCAGCCAGCCCAGCGCGCGGTGGTCCAGCGGCCCGGCCAGGGCGCGGCGCGGCCCGGCACGCTCCCAGCCCACGGCGTGGGCGGTCCAGTGCTCGTCGGGGCGGGCGGCGCTGACGGCCAGCAGGTGCACCCAGCTGGTGAGCCGCTGCTTGGGCTTGAGGCGGGAGTAGCCCAGGGACACGATCCGGGCGCCGTGCACGCCGGGCACCGTGCCAACCACCCGGCGGCCGTCGCCGAGGTCGACGTCGACGTCGATCGAGCGCGCCGCCGGCACCCGCAGCTCGGCGGTGCGGTCGAGCAGCTGGCGCACCTTGCCGGCCACGCGGTCGAGGTCGCGGCGCCCGAGCTCGCCGGGCGGCAGGGTGCCGCGCAGGTGCTCGGCCGCGACGACGGCGCGCGGGTCGGCGCCCGCGAGCGCCTCGCGCAGCAGCCGGTCGCCCACCGCCCAGGCGGCCAGGGAGTCGAGCTCGACGGGCAGTCCGTCGAGCGGCTCGTCGGCGTCGAAGGAGGTGCCGACCCCCAGCCGCTCGCGCAGGAACGCGCGCACCGGCGCCACGACGAACGCCACCAGCTCGGCGACGCTGACGTCGGCGGGCGGCGCGGGCGGCAGGGGTGCGTCGACCAACGGCGGCACCGGGCGACGCTCGGCGACGCTCGCACGCGCCCCCTCCAGCGCGGCGCGGTCGAAGCTGAACGGCACGGGGTCGACGAAGTTGCGGGGGTCGTGGGCCTGCAGCGGGTGACGGCGCAGCACCCGGTCGCGCACGGGCGCGGCGGCGGTGCGATCGAGGGTGTCGAGCAGCTCGCCCAGCGGCACCGCCGGGGGTCGCGGCGCGCCGGTCTGCTCCCCCGCGCCGGCGTAGGTGAGCACGAGGTGCTCGCGCGTGGCCAGGATCGCGTCGAGCAGCAGCTGGCGGTCCTCGCTGCGCGGGTCGCGCTCGCCGGTGAGCGGGTCGCGGGCCAGGGCGTCGTCGCCGTGCACCACGCTGGCGCGCGGGAAGACGCCGTCGTCGAGCCCCACCAGGGCGACGACGCGGTGCGGCACCGAGCGCATCGGGACCATGGTGCAGACCGTGAGGGTGCCGGTGCGGAAGCTGGCGCGCGTGGGCCGCCCGATCAGCTGCTGGCGCAGCAGGGAGCGGACGTCGCTGTGGCGCAGCTGCGCCTGCGGGCCCGCGGTGGCGGCGATCCGGGCGAGCTCGCGCTCGAGCTGGGCCAGCTGCCAGGCGTCCTCGGCGGGGGGCTCGGCGAGACCGCGGACGGCGTCGGCGAGGGTGGTGGTCCAGTCGGCGGCGGTGCGGGCGGCCTCGAAGCCGCGGGCTGCGGCGTCGAGACGGTCGAGCAGCTCGGCGACGCGGCCCACGAGGTCGACCTCGGAGGTGCCGATGTCGTCCAGCGGCAGCCCCCGGCCGACGTGGGCGAGGTCGTCGCCGCTGAGCGCCACCCCGAGCAGGATGCGGTCCAGGCCGGCCCGCCACGTGCCCTGGGCGAAGCCGCCCATCGCGAAGCGCGTGCGGTGCTCGGCGTCCAGGCCCCAGCGCACCCCGGCGTCGGCCACCCAGCGGGCCAGCCGTTCGAGGTCGTCGTCGTCGAACTCGAACCGACGGCGCACGACGGGCTGGCCGGCGAGGTCGAGCACGTCGGAGGCCGTGGCGCGGCCGTGGGTGGTCTCGAGGAGCCGCGCGGCCAGCGCCAGCAGCGGGTTGGTGCCGGCCGGCGACCGGTCGGCCAGCCGCACCCGCAGCCGGTGACCCGGGTGCACCGGGTGGCGCGGGTGTCCGGGGGCGCCCGCCGGCTCGCCCCCCTCGGTCTCGGGCGCGAGGCCGAAGGCGGCGGCGAACAGCGGCGCGTAGGCCTCGATGTCGGGGCACATCACGAGCACGTCGCGGGGTTCGAGGGTGGGGTCGTCGTCGAGCAGGCCGAGCAGCACCTCGCGCAGCACCTCCACCTGCCGGGCCGCGCCGTGGCAGGCGTGCACCTGCACGGTGCGGTCGGCGTCGTGGAGCACGCGGGCGGCCCGCTCCTGCGACCCGGGCGCGGCGTTGGCGCGCAGGTCGTGCTGCAGCCAGCCGAGCAGGGTGCGGGGGGCTTCCTGGTCGGGAGCCTGGATCGGGTGGTCGAGGTGCGGCACGTCGAGGAGCCGGTGCAGCTCGCGAGCGTCGCGGCCGAGCGAGGCGAGCAGCGGGTGCCCGACGTGGGCGGCGGAGGTGTCGAGCCGTCGGGGCACGACACCGCGCAGCGTGGGATCGGTGCGGGCGGCGGCGGTGAGCGCCTCCCAGAGCGCGCCCGAGGGCTGGGGCAGCCAGAGGTGGACGTCGCGGTGCCCGCCCAGCGCGTCGAGCAGCCGGACGTCGCCGACCCCCAGCCGGGTGTGACCGAACAGCGAGAGCCGCGACGGCAGCGCGCCCGGCACCTCGCCGGTGCGCAGCGACTCGACGGCGTGCGTGAGGCGGAGGTCGGGAGAAGGGACGTCGGTGACGCCCGTCATGCGGGCCACCAGGGCCCGCCACAGCGGCGGCTGCCAGGCGAGGTCGGGCGGCAGCGGGCCGCCGCGGGCGTCGCCGTCGCCGCCCTCGCGCCAGTGGGTGGCGAGGTCGGGGCGCTGTACCGCCACGGAGGCGAGGTGTCCGGCGAGCCGGCGGGCCACCGCCCAGCGACGGTCGCGGCGGGCGTCGTCGCCCGGACGGGCGACCGGGCCGTGGCCCAGGTGCACCGCGAGCGGCCGGGCCCACGGCTCACCGCCGGCCGTGACGGCGTCGAGGGTGTCGAGCAGCGGCCACACCAGGCGGTCGGGCTCCCAGGGGTCCTCGGCGTCGCGCCCGAGCAGCAGCGAGACCAACGCGTGGGGTGTGAGCAGGTCGAGCCCGGCACAGACGCCGTCGCCGCCGCGGACGCCGACCCCGAGCCGGTGGCTCAGCCGCTGGGTGAGCCAGCGCTCGACCCCGCGCGCCGGGACGACGACGACCTCGGGCGCGAGCGGATCGCCGACGGGCTCGGCCAGCAGCGCGGCGAGTGCGTCGGCGAGCAGGTCGGTGCGAGGAGCCCGATGCAGGTGCAGCGCCATCGGGGCTCAGCGTAGGGGGGACCCCCGACACACCCAGAGGGACCCGACGACCCCGGCCGGCGTCGGCGGTCAGTGCTGGTGGGCGGCGGCGTCGGCCGCGACGATGTCGCGCTCGAGCTCGGCCACGGCCTCGGGCTTGCCGTGGAAGCGGCGGTAGGAGTAGACGACCAGACCGAGCGCGATCGCCGCCGACGCCGCGAGGGTGATGGCCGTGGCCGTGCCACCGGGCAGCCAGAGGCCGTCGGGCAGGCCGAGGTCGCTCCACCAGCCGGGCTGGGCGGGCTTGCGGAACCACAGCACGGCCATCGCGACCAGCCACACCACGCCCAGCAGCGAGAACACCACGCGCAGCTTGGTCTCGACCGACTCCGCGGCGCCCTTGAGCGCGCGGTACTGGATCGGGGCCAGCCGCCGCTCGGCCCACTCGTACTGCTGGGACAGCACCGCCAGGCCCGCGAACATCATCAGCAGGCCGGGACCGGGCAGCACGAGGGCCGCCACTCCCGCCACCAGCAGGCTCCAACCCACGACCTCGAGCACGATCCGGCGTGCGACGCCCTTCATGGGCACGAGCATCGCAGAGCGGTCAAGCCGAGGGGGTCACCCGCGGGCCGAGCATCGCGCCGTACTGCGCCACGTACGCCTCGCCCTCGGCGCTCAACCGGCCGTGCGCCCGTGCCACCTCGGCCCACCGCAGCGTCATCCGCGCGAAGCGCATCGGGTTGTAGACGTCCTCCTCGCGGGAGAACAGCCCGTCGCCGGCGTAGGTCATGATCGTCAGGTTCGACTCCTCGTGCCGCGACCCGTCGCCGGGGTCGGGCATCAGGTTGCGCACCTCGCACACCAGCCGCGCGGCGTCGGCGTCGACGACCTGCCAGGCCAGCGGGAACCCGGTCATCACCGACCCCGGGAAGCTGGTCATCGTCCGCACCGACCACGCCCGGATCTCCTCCCGACCCCGGAAGGTGCCGAAGGCGTGCTCGACGTAGGTGGCGTCGGGGGTGAAGTGCTCGGCGAACGGCGTCCAGTCCCCCGAGTCGGCGTAGCCCTGCACGCACCGGTGCATCGCGGCGTAGGCCTCGACGATCTCCTCGGTCCGGAACCCGCTGGTCGACATAGAACCTGTTCTACCCCACCTGCTCCCGGCCCCGCTACCGGTCGACCCGTGCCCCGGCGTCTCCCGTCGTCACAAGCAATCGGCACGCGTTTCGGTCGGAAACGCGTGCCGTTCGCTGGTGACGACGGGAGACGGTGACCGCGTCAGAAGCAGAGCAGGGGGATGCTGCAGCCTCCGCCGCCTCCCCCGCCGCCGTCGCCTCCGCCGGTGGAGGTGTCGGCGTCGACCAGGGCGGTGACGGTGCGGGCGAAGGAGGGCGCCAGGGTGCGGGAGCGGGTGGCGCTGAGGTGGAGGTCGTCCCACCAGGTGTAGATGGCGCCGATCTTGCCACGGCAGCCGTTGCCGTCGCAGAACGCGCCGTTGACGTTGATGGGGGCCCGGTTGCCGGCCAGCGGCTTCATCACCTTCAGCAGGTACTGCTGGGTGTCCTTCGCGGTCGGCAGGGCGGCGCGACGGCTCAGGGTGCAGGTGTAGGGGTTCTCGCGGCGGCACGCGGGCGCGTCGGCCGGGACGGTGGCGACCTGACCGACGACGTCGGTGGCGACACCACGGCGGGCCAGGGTCTTCATCAGCCGCGGCGTGCCCTTGACCATGGCCCGGGCCATCTCGCCGGTGTAGCTCTTGTCCTTGGCCCGCAGCGCGGCGCGGTAGCGCTGCCAGCTGCCGCCGAGGACGACGCGCAGCGCCTCCCCGGAGTCCTGGACCTGCTGCACGAAGTCGAGCGCGAGGGCGTTGCTGCGGTAGCAGCCGGGCGCGGCGTCGTCGACGCCGACGAGGTTGTCCATCGGCGGGCAGCCGCCCATGACGATCGCGACGAGGTTGACGTCGGCGTCCTCGACGGCCTTCTGCAGCGCGGGGATCATCATCCAGGCGTGGGAGTCGCCCCAGACCAGCAGCGTGGGCCGGTCGTCGCGGAAGCGCGTGATCTTGCAGACCGTCGGCTCCTGGGGGATGAGCTCCTTGGCCGAGGCGCAGCTCTTGGGCAGGCGCGTGTGGTCGTTCTGCGGCTTCACCGCGGCTCCGGCGCTGGCCGCGCGCGTCGCGCTGAGGCCGAGGAGGCCCGCGATGCACAGCAGGGTCAGCAGGATCGGGAGCGCACGGCGGACGGAGGGGAAGGTCGTCGAGTCCATGGTGGCGCCCATGCTACGACGGGGAGACCCCGCGGTCCCCTTCACGGCACCGTTCCGATCGGGTCGAGCCCGATCCGATGCCGGCCGGTCAGGCCCGGTCGGCGTAGGTGCTGGCCGCGGCGTGCACGGCGAGCAGGTACTCCTCGGAGCGGTTGTAGGACAGCACGCCACCGCTCCAGCCGGTGCCGGTGGTCAGGTCGCGGCCGTCGGCGCACAGGTAGCGGGCGGCGGCGAGGGCGGCGTCGTCGAGGTCGAAGGGGTCGGCGACGCCGTCGCCGTCGCCGTCGGCGCCCCACGACTCCCAGGTGCCGGTGAGGAACTGCATCGGGCCCAGCGCGTGGTCCCAGCGCGGGTCGCCGTGCAGGGCGGTGCCCTCGGGGGTGGCGGGGATCGCGGCCACCGGGCCGACGCCGTCGAGGGCGGGTCCGAGGATCGGGCTGGAGGAGCGGCCGTCGGCGAGCAGGGTGCGCTCAGCGATCGTGCCGTGGTGGGACTCGACCCAGCCGATGCCGGCCAGGGTGGTCCACCCCAGGCCGCAGCCGGCCGGGGCCTGCAGCTCGGCCCGGGCGTAGGCGCTCAGGGCGACCTCGGGGATGCCGGCCGCGCGGGCGGTGCGCGCGACCCAGCGCGGGTCGAGCTGCGGCACGGTGCTGTCGCGGCCGCCGCGCACGGGGCGGGCGACGGGCGCGGCCACCGCCGCCGGCGGGTCGGTGCGCGGGGTGAGGTCGACGACGGGCGGCTCGCGGTAGAGCATCTGCTGCAGGCAGAACGCGCCCACGCCGAGCACGGTGAGGACCAGCACGAACACCGCGCCGGCCACGACGGGCCGTCGGGTCATCTCAGGAGTAGTCGCGGATGCTCGGCGCGAAGAACCGCTTCAGCCGCCGCGAGATCGTGGCGCTGAGGTGGTTGTCGTCGAAGTAGTTCACGACGCCCTCGTTCTCGGCGAAGCAGACGTCGTCGGGGCACAGCGCCCGGGCGACGTCGATGTAGCGCGAGCCCGCGGGCAGGCCCTCCATCTGGTCGCGGAGCCAGGCGACGTTCTCGGCCTCGTCGATGATCGCGTCCGAGCGCGGCACGTCGCAGGAGAACGGCCGGGCGCGCGCCTCGCACAGCGGGGCGTTGCGCGGGATGATCGGCGTGGGGCCCACGACGTCGACCCGCACGCCGAGGTCCTTGAGGGCGTCGAAGAGCGCGGGCGAGCCGTTCTCGTAGTAGCCCGCCATCCGGCTGATGTAGTCGTCGGCCGCACGCTCGGGGTTGCGCTCCTGCATGAAGCCGACCGTGGGCGTGCCGCGGTAGGTCTCGACGCTGGCGGAGAGGATGACCAGCGGCGGGAACTTGCCGTCGGCCTTGCCGGTGACGAAGTCGAGCGCGGCGCGGTTGGAGCGGGCGCAGGCGATGTTGACGTCGTCGGGCGGCAGGAACGGCGGGCAGGCGCCCATCGTGAACGCCACGAGGTTGACGTCGCGGCGCCGCGCGGCGGCCTCGATCGCCGGGATGTACATCCAGGCGTGGGAGTCGCCCCACAGCACGATGGTGGAGCGGCCCGGCTCGTAGGGCACGAGGTCGCAGCGGCCGGGCTTGTCGGGGATCACGGCGTCGGGGCCGAGGCAGTCCGAGGGCATGGCCGGTACGTCGTTGAGCTGCTGGCTCACCGTCTGCCAGTGCGGGTCCTCCTGCTCGCTCTCGGCGAGGGCGAAGGCCCCGCCGGACAGGCCCGCGACGCACGACATGGCCACGACGCCGGAGATCATCACCCGACCCGACCCCCAGGTGGGGCGGGTGGAGGTGGAGCCCGAGCGCTTGTAGAACAGGCCCTCGATGAAGCGGTAGGAGAGGTAGGCGGTGCCGAGCGCGCCGAGGATCAGCAGCACGCGCACGTAGAGCGGCGGCGGGGCGAGGTTGACCGACTCGCCGATCACGAGGAACGGCCAGTGCCACAGGTACCAGCCGTAGGAGACCAGGCCGAGCCAGACCAGCAGCTTCATCGACAGGAAGCGGGTGGCGATCGTGGGGCCGCCGACCCCGGCCCACACCATCAGCACCGCGCCGAGGCAGGGCACCAGCGCCCAGTAGGAGGGGTAGCCGTCGGTGGGCATCGGCTTCCAGATGACCAGGGCGCACAGGGCGATGCCGGCCAGGCCGAGCACCTCGCGCAGGTCGTAGGCCAGGCGCACCTTGCGGGCCACCAGGGCGAGCGCGACGCCGAGCAGGAACTCGAAGGCCCGCGAGACGGCCATGTAGTAGGCGGCGTCAGGGTTGGAGGTCGACCACGCCAGGGCCACCAGCAGCGAGCCGACGGCGAGCGCGGCGGTGGCGAAGAGCATCATCCGCAGCACCGGCTGGCGCAGCAGCCTGGCCAGCCCCACGGCGAGCAGGATCAGGATCGGGAGCGAGAGGTAGAACTGCTCCTCCACCGACAGCGACCAGGTGTGCAGCAGCACGCCGGTGCCGGGCTGGTGGGCGAAGTAGTCGACGTCGTCGGCGTTCATGAAGAAGAAGTTCGACACGAAGCCGGCCGCGGCGGCTGCGGAACGGGCCGTCTGCTGTTGGGCGCCGGTGGGCGTGAGCAGGAAGTAGCTGACCGCCAGCACGACGATGAGCATCGTGGCCTTGGCGGGGATCAGTCGGCGGGCGCGTCGGGCGTAGAAGGCGCCCCAGCGGATGCCGCCGGTGGTCTGGTACTCGTGGATGAGCAGGCCCGTGATGACGTAGCCGGAGACGACGAAGAACAGGTCCAGGCCGATGTAGGCGCCCTCGAAGCCGGGGACCTTGGCGTGGAAGCCCATCACCATGATCGCCGCGGCACCGCGGATGCCGTCGATGTCGGGGCGGTACTCGCCCCGCGTCTGGGTGTGCGGCTTGGTGCCCGAGGCCGCCTTGGCGGCGTCCTGCTCGGCCCGGCCGCGCCGCCACCTGCCGAGCAGGCCGAGGCGCTCGGACGGGGCGTCGTGCTCGGCCGGGGACGGCGCGAGTGTCGACGTCATCAGCCACCTCCGTGCGTGTCGCGAGCTCTCCTCCCGGACCCGCGGGGAGACCCCCGGGTCCGGTCAACCCCCCAAGTATGCGGCCCCACCCGCGCAGGTGACGAAACCTGATCCCCTTCGGGACGTCGGTGAGTCGCGTCACGCCGTGGCGCCGGGCACTACGGTGAACGCTGTGCCCGCCCCCTCCACCCCGTACGGGTCCCGCCTGCTCGGCTCCGGTGAGCAGTCGGCGCGGCGGATGCGGGTGCGCGTGCAGCTGCTGCTCACCGTGCTGGTGATGGTGACCAACCTGCTGGGCGCGGTGATCGTGTTCGTGATCACCTCCTTCGTGATCCCGGCCCCCAGCCCGACCCGCGGCACCGTGGTGTCCCTGGCGATCGCGGTGCCGACCTACGTCGTGTTCGCCGTCGTGGTGGGCGGCACCGTCGGCACCACCCGCGCGCTGCGGGCTATGCAGTGGTGGACCCTGGGCCGGGAGCCCGGCCCGGTCGAGCGTGACGCGACGCTGCGGGTGCCCTGGCAGCTGACCCGGATGCAGGGACTGCTCTGGACGCTGGCGTTCCTGCTGTTCACCGGCCTGGCGGTGACGATCCAGCCCGAGCGGGCCCTGACGACGGGCGCCACCCTGCTGGTGGCGGGGGTGCTGGTCGGGGCGATCGCGCACCTGTTCGTGCAGTTCGCGCTGCGTCCGATCGCGGCCCGCGCGCTCACCGCCGCGCCGTTCACCGGCGCGCCCGGCACCGGTCGGGCCAGCCGACTGGGACGCCGGATGGTGCTCTACTGGCTGCTCGGCACGGCGGTGCCGGTGCTGGCCCTGATGATGACCGGGCTGCTGTCGCTGGCCGGGCGCGAGACCAGCGTGACCGAGCTGTCGGTGGTGATGCTCGTCGTCGGCGGCGTGGTGCTGATCTTCGGACTGTTCATCACGGTGCTGAACACCCGCGCCGTGGTGGCCCCGGTGGAGTCGGTGCGCGACGCCATGCGCGCGGTGGAGCGCGGGGACCTCGACCGGACGGTGGCGGTGTTCGACGCCACCGAGCTGGGTCAGCTGCAGGCCGGGTTCAACCAGATGGCGGCGGGCCTGCGCGAGCGCGAGCACCTGCGCGACCTGTTCGGCCGGCACGTGGGCCACGAGGTGGCCGCGGCGGCCGCCGCCGGGGCGGTGGAGCTGGGCGGGGAGGCACGGGTCGCCACCGTGCTGTTCGTGGACCTCGTCGGCTCGACCCGCTACGCCACCGAGCACGGCCCCACCGAGGTCGTGGGCGTGCTCAACCGCTTCTTCGGGGTCGTGGTCGACGAGATCGACGCCCAGGGCGGCCTGGTCAACAAGTTCATCGGCGACGCCGTCCTCGCGGTCTTCGGTGCTCCCGTCGATCGCCCCGACCACGCGCGGGCCGCCCTCGAGGCCGCCCGCCGGATGGCCGCCCGGCTGGCCGTGGAGGTGCCGGAGGTGGGGGCCGGCATCGGCGTCACCACCGGCGAGGTCGTGGCCGGCAACGTCGGCCACCGCAGCCGGTTCGAGTACACCGTGATCGGCGACGCCGTGAACAGCGCCTCCCGGCTCACCGACCTCGCCAAGCAGGTGCCGGGCCGGGTGCTGGTGGCTCGCGCGACCCTCGACGCCGCCGGTCCCGCCGAGGCCGCCCACTGGCGCCCCCACGACGACGTCGTGCTGCGCGGGCGCACCGCGCCCACCGCCACCGCCGTCCTCGCCTGAGGACCGGCCGCAGGACCGCTGCGATGATGGGCCCATGACCACGCCCCGCACCCCGGTCGAGACCGTGCGCACCTTCCTGCTGGCACTGCAGGACGCCGACACCGACGCGGCGCTCGCGCTGCTGGCGCCGGAGGCCTCGTGGGCCAACACCGGCCTGCCGACGCTGCGGGGCCGGCGCGCGCGGGGCGCGCTCCGGTCGATGGCCGAGCGCGGGGTGGGGTTCGAGGTCGTGATCCGCCACATCGCCGGCGACGGCGCGGTGGTGCTCACCGACCGCACCGACGTGCTGGTCCTGGGGCGGGTGCGCAGCACGTTCCGGGTGTGCGGCACCTTCGAGGTGCACGACGGGCTCATCACCCGCTGGGACGACCACTACTCCCCGCTGGGGCTGGCGTTCGCCACGTTGCGCGGCGCCGTCGCCGCCCTGCGCCCCTGAGGACGCCCCTGAGGACGGCCCTCGGCACGAGACGACCCCCGGCGCGTGTGCGCACCGGGGGTCGGGGTCGGGAGTCGCTGGGGGATCAGCCGAGAGCGGCCACCGCGGCGTCGTAGTCGGGCTCCTGGGCGATCTCGGGCACCAGCTGGCTGTGCACCACGGTGCCGTCGGCGTCGACGACGATCACGGCACGGGCCAGCAGGCCCTCGAACTTGCCCTCGGTGAGCAGCACGCCGTAGTCGGTGCCGAAGCTGGACTTGAAGCCGGAGGCCGCGACGACGTTCTCGATGCCCTCGGCGCCGCAGAAGCGGGCCTGGGCGAACGGGAGGTCCTGCGAGACGCACACGACGGTGGTGTTCTCGAGCCCGGCGGCGAGCTCGTTGAACCGCTTCACGCTCGCGGCGCACACACCGGTGTCGACGCTGGGGAAGATGTTCAGCACGGTGCGGGTGCCGGAGGCGAGGGAGACCTCGGCGAAGTCCGAGGCGGTCAGGGTGAACGCGGGCGCGGCGGAGCCGACGGCCGGCAGGTCGCCGACGGTGGAGACGGGGTTGCCGCCCAGAGCAGTAGTGGCCATGGCCCTGTTCTAGCAGGCCGCGGTCGGGGCGGGGTCCCCCGGTCGGGGACTGGATCAGGCGGTGCGGCGCGCCGGCTCCGGGGCGCCGCCGGGAGCGGTGGCCGGCGACGGGTCGGCGGTGTCCGAGGGGCCGGACGGGTCGGTGGGGTCGCTCGGGTCGGTGGGCACCACGTAGACGGCGATGCACTCGTCGTACTCGTCGTCGTCGGCCTTCGGGTCGTCGGCCCAGCCCTCGTCCTCACCCAGGGCGGTGCAGTACTCGGCCGCCTCCTCGGCGGTGAGCGAACCGGGCTCGGGCTCCTCGACGGCGCCAGGGCCGCCAGGGCCGCCGGAGTCGCCGCCGGGCGCGTCGGTGCCGTCGTCCTCACCGGTGCTGTCCTCGCCCCCCTGGTCGGAGGGGTCTCCGGGCTGCTCGGGGGCCGTCGGGTCGACGCTGGAGTCGTCGGTCCCCGTGGAGCCGCCGTGCCCGCCGGAGCCCCCGGAGCCATGGCCGCCGCCACCGGGGGTGGTGGCGCCGGGGTCGCCGGTCCACTTCTCGCCGCGCTCGTCGTCGTCCTGCGGCGTGAGGGCCTCGACGTCGTCGGCTCCGGGCAGGGGGTCGGGGTCGAGCACCGGGGTGACCGCGCCGGCGAGGGTGGTGGTGGAGGGCAGGGTCAGGCCGGGGTCGGCGAGGTAGCCCTCGTAGAGGCCGATCACCGTGTCGGCGTAGGTGCCCGAGGGGTTGTAGCGCAGCAGCGCGCCCCGCAGCCCCGGGGCGTCGGCGAGGCTGTCGGGACCGGAGCAGAGGTACACACCGGCCGCCAGCGCGGCGTCGTCGAGGTCCTGGGGGTCGCGGACGCCGTCGTCGTCGCCGTCGACGCCGACCTGGGCCCAGGTGGCGGGCAGGAACTGCATCGGGCCGACGGCCCGGTCGTAGACCGTGTCGCCGTCGAGCTCCCCGGCGTCGGTGTCGGTGATGCGGGCGACGTCGCCGCGGCCGGTGAGGCGCGGGCCGAGGATGGCGGGCGTGGCCCGGCCGTCGGCACCGAGCACCGAACCGCCGGCCTGACCGTGGTCGGACTCGACGCGGCCGACGGCGGCCAGCATCTGCCAGCGCAGCCGGCAGGACGCGTCGGCCGAGCGCATCACGGTCTCGGCGCGCTGGTAGGCCGCGAGCGCCGCGGCGGGGATGTCGGCCACGGTGCGGCCGCCGAACACGGCCGAGACACTGCCGTCGCCGGCGATGGCGGCCATCGGGGCGATCGAGGTCGGGATCAGCGGGGTGCTCGTGGCCGGGGCCGGCAGCGCGGGGGTGGCGCCGGGCACGGGCAGCCCGCTGGCCACCGGCAGCACGGTGGGGTCGGCCATCAGCTGGCAGGTCCACGCCCCGGAGAGGAGGGCGAGCGGAGCCAGGGTGGCGGCGCGACGGGCACGGGCGGCGGGGAGGGTCACGAGATGCGGGCTTTCGCGGACGGCGGTCGGGTGAACTCGCACGAGTGTGACACCACGGGCGGGCCCACACGGACGAATCTCATGTTACTTACACTACTTTGTCTGAATTTCCGGCGACGGGGAGGTGGCCGGCAGGTGACGCCGCCGCTCCCCCACGGGGTATCGACCCGGCGTGGGGGTCAACCTACTAGCGACCGCCCACCGCGGAGAAGGCCTTCGTGCCGAGCGCCAGCTTCAGCCCGGGGATGCCGGAGTTCTTCTGGGCGAAGTTCAGGGCCCGGGACAGGTCGCTGACGCCGTTGGACAGGGGCAGCGGGGCAAGGGCGAGGGTCGAGAGCACGCCGACCGCGCGGCCGCCGTTGCTCAGGAAGCCGGAGCCGGAGTCGCCGGGCACGCCCGGGGTGAGGGTGTAGACGGAGTGGGTCCAGCCGCCGGCCTCGTCGCCCAGGCTGAGGCCGAACTTCGGCGAGAGCAGCGACACCCCGCCGCGCAGGCTGGAGTTGCCGTAGGAGAAGACGGTGTCGCCCGCACCCGTGCCGTCGGTGTCGATCGCCGTGGGCCCGCCGAAGAACGGGACGCTGGGGTTGACCTTGCCGAGGTCCTTGCGGTCGACCTTCACCAGGGCGAGGTCGTTGTAGGCGCACGCCGCGGCGTCGGTGGTGCCGATGCGCTGCATCGTGGCCCAGGAGCTGTAGGCCAGCGTGCCGGTGCCGAGGCGGGTGCCGTCGGCCAGCGTGCTGCCGCCCTCGGCGAAGACCACCTTGGTGCCCAGGGGGAGCGACTTGGTGGTGCAGCCGTCGGTGTCGGTGGCCGCACCCGTGCCGGCGCAGTGCGCGGCGTAGCCGAGGTAGACCGCGCCCTCGGCGTCGGTGAAGACGAAGTTGGTGGTGCACTGGGCGCCCGCGGTGTAGGCCTGGATGCCCGGGGTGAGGGTGGCCCGGCCCACCGGCGCGAAGGAGGTGACGCGCTGACCGCGCGCGGACTGGGTGGCGGCCTTGGCGCCGGCCGTGGAGGCGACGGTGTCGGACCCCGGGCGGGCCGGGGCGGCGGTGGCGCCCCCGGTGGGCAGCAGCAGCGCCCCGGTGAGCACCGCGGCACCGGCGGCTCCCACGAGGCCGGCGGCGGACAGGCGTGCGGACTTCGACATCTTCGGTTTCCCTCCCTCGACGGACACGGGCACAACGATCCTGACTCATGGCTGGTTACGCGCGTCACACCACGGGGGTGGTGAACAGACGATGACGGATCGGCGCACGCCCGGCGGGAGGGTCGACACGGGCGCTCCACGGGCGTTGGGTGGACGGCATGGCTGCTCCCGAGTTCGACCACCCGACGTCCGCGGACCTGGTCGCGCGCTACACGGCGGTGCGCGCCCACACCGAGCGGCTCGCGCAGCCGCTCTCCCCGGAGGACCAGACGGTGCAGTCGATGCCCGACGTCTCCCCCACCAAGTGGCACCGCGCGCACGTGACGTGGTTCTTCGAGACCTTCGTGCTGGCCGACGCCGAGCCCGAGCACGGTCCGTTCCAGGACACCTACTGGTTCCTGTTCAACAGCTACTACGAGTCCCTCGGCCCGCGGTACGCCCGGCCCGACCGCGGGCTGATCACGCGGCCCGGCGCCCACGAGGTGGGCGAGTACCGCCGTCACGTCGACACCCGGATGGTCGAGCTGATCGACCGGCTCGGCCGTGACGACGAGGGGGCGCTGGTCAAGCTGCTCCCCACCCTGGAGCTGGGCTTCCACCACGAGCAGCAGCACCAGGAGCTGCTGCTCATGGACATCAAGCACGTGCTCTCCCGCAACCCGCTGCGCCCGGTGTACGTCCCGGCGCCCGCCCCGGGCGACGCCGCCCCGGGCGGGCCGGGGCCGATCCGCTGGGTCGAGGTCGACGGCGGGCTGGTCGAGGTCGGCCACGCGAGCGGAGGGCCCGGCTTCGCCTTCGACAACGAGTCGCCCCGCCACCGGGCCTGGCTGGAGCCCTACCGGCTCGCCGACCGGCTGGTCACCAACGGCGAGTGGGCGGCGTTCATGGCCGACGGCGGGTACGAGCGCCACGAGCTGTGGCTCTCCGAGGGCTGGGCGCGGGTGCGCGGCGAGGGCTGGCGCGCGCCGCTGTACTGGAGCGAGGCCGACGGGCCCGGCAGCCCGTGGCTCGAGCACACGCTCCACGGCACCGCACCGGTCGACCCCGACGCCCCGGTGGCGCACGTGAGCTACTACGAGGCCGACGCCTACGCCACCTGGGCCGGCAAGCGGCTGCCGAGGGAGGCGGAGTGGGAGCACGCCGTGGCGCTCGCCGGACCCTCCGGACCCTCCGGGCCGGGGGCGGCGCCGGGGCCGGACGGCCCCGTGCTGTTCCACCCCCGGGCGGCCGCCGACGCCGGTGGGCAGGGTGGGCAGGGCGGGCTGCGGCAGCTGCACGACGCCTGCTGGCAGTGGACCTCCTCGGCGTACCACCCCTATCCCGGCTTCACCCCGCCACCGGGCGCGATCGGGGAGTACAACGGCAAGTTCATGTCCGATCAGATGGTGCTGCGCGGCGGTTGCGCGCTCACCCCGCCCGGACACGCGCGCACCACCTACCGCAACTTCTTCCCCCACCACGCCCGCTGGGCGCTCACCGGCGTCCGCCTCGCCGACGGCGGGGTGCCGGCATGAGCGGCGCGCGCGAGGACGGCGTCGGACGCGCCCGGGTGTCGGTGCTCCTCGACGCCGACTGGGCCGCGGGCTCGCTGGTGGCCGACGTGCGGCGCGGGCTGGGGTCGGCCCCGCTGCGGCTGCCCCCGAAGTGGCTCTACGACGACGTCGGCAGCGACCTGTTCGACCAGATCACGCGGCTGCCGGAGTACTACCCCACCGAGGCCGAGCGGGCGATCCTCACCGACCGGGCGGCCGAGATCGTGACCGCCAGCGGCGCCACCACCGTCGTCGAGCTCGGCAGCGGCACCAGCGACAAGACCCGCACCCTGCTCGACGCCTTCGCCGCGGCCGACCGGCTCGCGCGGTTCGTGCCGATCGACGTGTCCGAGGGCACGCTGCGTGCGGCCGCGGAGGAGCTGTGCGCCCGCTACCCGCGGGCCCGGGTCGAGGCGATCGTCGGCGACTTCACCCTCCACCTGGGGCAGCTGCCGCCCAACGACCCCGGGGCCCAGCGGCTGGTGGCGTTCCTGGGCGGCACGATCGGCAACTTCTACGTCGAGGAGCGCGCGGCGTTCCTCGGCGCGCTGGCCGACTCCCTCGACGCCGGCGACACCCTGCTGCTCGGCACCGACCTGGTGAAGGACGCCGACCGGCTGGTGGCGGCCTACCACGATCCGGGCGGGGTGACCGACCGGTTCGTGCGCAACAGCCTGGCGGTGCTGAACCGCGAGCTCGGGGCCGACTTCGATACCGGCGCCTTCGCCTACATCCCCTTCTGGGACCCGCACCTGGAGCGGATGGACCTGCGGCTGCGGGCCGAGTCGCCCCAGCGGGTGCGGATCCCCGGCGCCGGGCTGGACCTCGAGCTGGCCGTGGGTGAGGAGATCCAGGTGGAGATCTCCGCCAAGTTCCGGCTGCCCGGCATCGCCGGCGAGCTCGCGGCGGCGGGCTTCGACGTCGTCACGTCCTGGACCGACGCCGGCCACGACTACGCCCTCACCCTCGCCCGGCGCCGCTAGCCTCGCTTCCCGTGGACACCGCACCGGGCACGGCGATCGGCACGGCGATCGGCACGGCGATCGGCATCGACATCGGCGGGTCGGGCGTGAAGGGAGCGGTCGTCGACGTCGCCACCGGGGCGTTCGTCTCCGCGCGGGTGCGGGTGCCCACGCCGGAGCTCTCGACGCCGGACGCCGTGGCCGCCGTCGTCGCGGAGGTGGTCGCCGGCCTGCTCGGGGCGCCGGGGCCGGCCTCGCTGCCGATGGGGGTGACGGTGCCCGGCGTGGTGCGACGCGGCGTGGTGCACAGTGCGGCGAACATCGACGCCGCCTGGGTGGGCGCCGACGCCGCGGCCCTGTTCGCGCCGCTCACCTCCGGACCCGTGGCGGTGCTCAACGACGCCGACGCCGCCGGACTGGCCGAGGAGCGCTACGGCGCGGCGCGGGGCGTGCCGGGGGTGGTGCTGGTGACGACGCTCGGCACCGGCATCGGGTCGGCGCTGCTGCACGACGGCCGGCTGGTGCCCAACGTCGAGCTCGGGCACCTCGAGATCGGCGGCCGGGTGGCCGAGCAGTGGGCCGGCGACCGGGCCCGGACCCGCGAGGACCTGGACTTCGCGACCTGGGCGGAGCGGCTCAGCGTCTACTACGGGCACGTGTGCCGCCTGGTCTCCCCCGACCTGATCGTCGTGGGGGGCGGGGTGAGCAAGCACGCCGACCGCTTCCTGCCGCTGCTCGACCCCGCGGTGGTGACGGCGCCGGTCGTGCCGGCCGGGCTGCGCAACCGGGCCGGGATCGTGGGGGCGGCCGCGCTGGCGGCCCGATGAGCGGCGACGGCGTCGTCGGCGGGCCGGCCGAGGAGTGTGCCGAGGCGTGGGTGCGGGGCTGGGCCCGCTGCCGGGGCGTCGAGGCGCGGGCCCGGGGCGAGGGCTGGCAGGTGCTGGTCCACGGGGCGGCGCGCGAGGTCGAGCTGGTGCTGGCCGCGCCGTCGGCGGCGCTCGCGCAGCGGGAACTCGCCGCGCTCCCCGGGCTCCCGATCCGGACCTGGCTGACGCTCCTCGACCCGCCCCCGGGGCTCCGTCCGGTGTCCGGCACGGTGCTGCGCGAGGACGGCGAGGTGCTGCAGCACCTGCCCACCCTGCCGGCCACCGCTCCCGACGTGCGGGTGTCGCTGCACCCGGAGGGCGACGACGTCGTCGCCGCGC
>NZ_CAXQZB010000033.1:0-6090 GCF_964228225.1 Nocardioides sp. | reverse complement strand
CGGCGGTGCCGGAGCCGAGCAGCAGCGCGAGCGCGCCGGCGGCGATCGCGGCGCGGGGGCGGGGCGTCGGCATGGGGCTCCTGGCGGGTCGTGGCGGTTCGTGGGGGGTGGAGGGGCGCTCGCCCGACCTCAGGGGGCGGGGAGCGCGGGCAGGCGCTCGAGCGCACGCTCGGCGAGCAGCACGAACGCGCCGTTCTCGAGGCGGGCGCCGCCGGCGGGCAGGAAGCCGATCTGGGCGACGGCGGTGCCGTGGCGCAGGACGGCCATGTAGAAGGTGATGCTGCGGGTGTCGGTGAGCGCGATGTCCAGACGCCAGGCGTCGAGGCTGCGGGGGCCGCGGTCGAGGCCCGCGACCTTGGCGACCTCGGTGTTCAGCTCGCGGTCGGCGCAGCTGGCCAGGCGGTCGCGGATCCGGTCGACGAACGCGGCGGCCGCCCGGGCGGGCAGGGCGCCGACGGTCTCGGAGAGGCCGAACTCCTGCGGGAGGTCGGCCTGGGGGATGACGAAGGTCCGGCTCGTGGCCCGTCGCACCGGCTCGCCGGCGACCTTGCCGGTGAACCGGGTGTTGTCGCACGCCGAGGCGGCCGGGTTGGTGACGACCCCGGCCGGCGGGGTGCCGACCCAGGGGTCGGGGACGCCGCGCACCGGCGGCAGGTCCACCTCGGAGATGAGGGCGGGGGTGCGGCCGATCGGTACCGGGTCGCGGTCGGTGAGCCGCGGCTCGTCGTCGGCGCAGGCGCCGCCGTCGGGCACCGTGCAGGCGCTGTCGACCGCGGTGGCGAGCAGGCGGGCGGCGGCGTCGCGGTCGGGGCGGGACTGCCCCTCGGTCGCGACCAGTGTGACGGTGGTGGTGAGGCCCGAGCGCGCGATCCCGGCGACGTAGGTCGAGACCGGGCGCTCGTAGGAGCGCAGCACCCACTGCAGCGACTCCTCGCCCACCGCGGCGGGCGTGCGGGTGGCGAGCAGCTGCACCCGCGGGTCGCCGCAGTCGGCGAACCAGGTGGTGAGCCGGTCGAAGGCGCGCTCGGCGGCCCGGGGGGTGCGGGAGACCTCGACGACGTGGGCCACCGTCATGCGACGCGCGGCGCGCCGCGCCTCCCGGCGGTCGCGGTCGCCGCCGGTGGTGGCCGCCTCCCCGGGGGCGGCGCGCAGGGTGCGCACCAGGGTGGCGGCGCCGGCGGGGTCGGCGAAGCGGGCGCGCTGGCAGGGGAAGACCCGTCCGGATCCCTCGGTGTTGTCGTCGGTGCGGGCCACGTTCCAGCGGCGGTCGGGGTAGGCCGCGACGACGTCGGCGGCCGAGAGCGCCACCGTGGTGGGCAGGGTCTCCTCAGGTGGGCGCAGGTCCGGGGTGTCCCGGTGGTTCTCGGCGTGGTCGCGGTCCAGGGCCGAGAGCGGCGCCTGCTCGTCGGCCACGACGACGCCGCTGCCGAGGAACGCTCCGACCACCACCAGTGCGCCGGTGACGGCGTACAGGCGCTGTCGCGCGGTGCCGGAGCGCCGCACGAGCGGGCCGCGGGGCCAGGTCACGGCCTCCTCGCACGAGGAGGCCAGCAGGTCGAAGGTGCGCCGCAGGTCGGCGGCCGGGGTGTCGAGCAGCAGCGAGAGCCGGTCGGTGCCGGCCTGCAGCTCGATCTCGGCGCGCGCCACCGGCACGCCGAGCTCGCGGCCGATCTCGGCCAGGGAGACCTCGGCCAGCTGCGCGAGGATCACCGCCTCCCGCTGCCGGTGGGGGAGCGCGGCGAGCGCATCCACGATCTCGCGGATCGCGGCGTCGCCGCCACGGTCGCGGTGCCACACGGCGAGGGCGTGGCGGCGTCGGGCGAAGCGCCACGCCACCGGCCGCAGCCAGGCCATCACGCTGTCGAGGTCGGGGTGACGGGCCAGCTTGGCGCGGTGGTGCCAGGCGGCGACGAAGGCGTCGCGCACGCCGGCACGCGCGGCGCCGAGGTCGCCGGTGAGGGCGAAGGTCTGCACCAGCAGGGGCTCTCGGGCCGCGCGGTAGAAGTCGTCGAACTCCGCAGCATCGCGCATGGTGGGTCCACCGTAGTCGACGGGCGTCGGTCCTCCCGCCCCGGCGCGGGGGTCCCCGGCGTGGCGCACCCCGGGGCCGGGTCCCCGCCGGTCAAGATGGAGCGGTCATGGTCCTGAGCACCGGTCGCACCCCGTCCACGCCCTCCGCGGGCCCCGCCGCCGGCGGTCGCCGCCCCGCGGCGGAGGTGCGCGCCGACCTCACCCTGCGACCGGGCCGCCGGCCCCTGGTGGCCACCGCGCTGCTCGGCGGCGTCGTCGCCGCGGGCGGGGTGCTGGTGGTGTGCGCGGCGCTCGGGGTGATCGGCTGGTTCCTCACCGACGGCGGCGCGCACGGCTCCCCGCGCGACGGCCTGCGGGTCGGTGCCCTCGCCTGGGCGGCCGCCCACGGCTCCGGACTGCGCGTCGAGGGCAGTGCGGTCACCCTCGTGCCGTGGGGCCTGACGCTGCTGGTGGCGTGGTCCACCTGGCGCTCCGCGGTGCGCGTGGGGGAGGCGGTCTCCGGCCACGGCCCCGACGCCGCCCGCCTGGGCGACGGTCAGCGCGACCTCGTCGTGCCCACCGCCACCCTGATGTTCGGCACCGGCTACGTCGTGCTCGCCGCCCTGGCCACGACGCTGGCGGGCGACGCCGTCACCGCCCCCTCGACCCCGCGCGTGCTCGGCGCCGCGGTCCTGCTCACCCTGCTGCTCGCCCTGCCCGGCATCGCCGTCGGATCGGGCCGGGCGGCGGTCACCCTCGCCCGCGTGCCGTACGGCCTGCGCGAGGCCGCCGCGCTCACCCGCCTGCTCCTGCTGCGACTCGCGCTGGTCGCCCTGGTGTGGTTCCTCGTGGCGCTCGTGCGCGACTTCGCCACCGCCGCCAACGTCGTCTCCCGCCTGCACGCCGACGCCGGTGCCGTCGCCGCGCTCGTCGTGCTGAGCCTGGTGCTGCTGCCCAACGCGCTCGCCTGCACCACCGCCTACCTGCTCGGGCCGGGCTTCGCGGTCGGGACCGGCACCGTGGTGAGCACCGGCACCGTGACCCTCGGGCCGCTGCCCGACTTCCCGATGCTCGCGGCGCTGCCGGACCCCGGGGCACCCCCGGGCTGGACGGCGTGGACCATCGCGGTCGTCCCGCTCGTGGCGGCCCTCGTGGCCGGTCGGCACCGGTGGCGCGATCCCGTCGTGCGCTGGGACGACGCGCTCGCCCCCGTGCTGGCCGCCGGGGTCGCGACCGGGCTGGTGCTCGGTCTCGCCGCCGCCCTCGCCGGCGGGGCGGTGGGTCCCGGCCGCATGCGCGAGGTCGGCCCCTTCGCCCTGCAGACCACCCTGCACGCCGTGCCCGCCGTGGCGGTGGGGGCGGTGCTCGGCGCCGCCGTCGTGACGCTGTGGGTGCGTCGCGGCGAACGGCTCGCCGACCCGGACTGACCCGGCCCGCCCGACCCCGTCCCGGCGCCCCGGTAGGGTCTGGGCCCGTGTCCGGCCACCCCCCGCAGCCCGCCCCCGGCCCCGCCGGGCCCTCCCGGCCCGCGCGACTGGTGGTGCTCGTCTCCGGCGGCGGCACCAACCTGCAGGCACTGCTCGACGCCGCCGCCGACCCCGCCTGGGGCGCGCAGGTCGTGGCCGTCGGTGCGGACCGCGGCGGGGTGGAGGGCCTCGCCCGGGCCGAGCGCGCCGGGGTGCCCACCTTCGTGCGACCCCTGGCCGACCACCCCGACCGGGCCGCCTGGGACCACGCGCTGGCGGCCGACGTCGCCGCGCACGACCCCGACCTCGTGGTGCTCGCCGGCTTCATGAAGCTGGTCGGCCCGGCGTTCCTCGACCGCTTCGGCGGCCGCACCGTGAACACCCACCCCGCGCTGTCGCCGTCCTTCCCGGGCATGCACGGCCCGCGCGACGCCCTGGAGTACGGCGTCAAGGTCACCGGCGCCACGCTGTTCCTGGTCGACGCCGGCGTCGACACCGGCCAGATCGTGGCCCAGACCGCCGTGCCCGTGCTCGACGACGACGACGTCGCCACCCTGCACGAGCGGATCAAGGCCGCCGAGCGGCGGATGCTCGTCGACGCCGTCGGGGCGATGGTGCGCGACGGTTTCCGGGTGGAGGGCCGCCGGGTGCGGCTCGGGACGCGGGCGACCCCCTCCAGCAGCTAGGATCGGGCCCACACGACTGGCGCAGGTGGGGGACCACCGGGGAGTGACCGTCGGAGGCATCGTCCGCCTGGGTGCCCCGCTCCGACGCGACCCACCCTCAGGAGCCCCCGTGCCCGTGCAGCCCGACCGGATCCCGCTCAAGCGGGCCCTCGTCTCCGTCTACGACAAGACCGGCCTGGAGGACCTCGTCCGCGGCCTCGACGCCGCCGGCGTGGCGCTGGTGTCCACCGGAGGCTCGGCCAAGCTCATCGCCGACCTCGGCCTGCCCGTCACCAAGGTCGAGGACCTCACCGGCTTCCCGGAGTGCCTCGACGGCCGGGTCAAGACCCTGCACCCCCGCGTGCACGCCGGCATCCTGGCCGACCGCCGCCTCGACGACCACGTCGCGCAGCTGGCCGAGCTCGAGGTGGAGCCCTTCGACCTCGTCGTGGTGAACCTCTACCCCTTCACCCAGACCGTCGCCTCGGGCGCGAGCGTGGACGAGTGCGTCGAGCAGATCGACATCGGCGGCCCCTCGATGGTGCGGGCGGCCGCCAAGAACCACCCCTCGGTCGCCGTCGTCACCTCCCCGGCGCGCTACGACGACGTGCTCGCCGCGGCCGCCGCCGGCGGCTTCACCTACGCCGAGCGCAAGGCGCTCGCCGCCGAGGCCTTCGTGCACACCGCCTCCTACGACGTCGCGGTCGCCTCCTGGATGGGCAGCGTGCTGACCGACACCAGCGGGGACACCGGGTTCCCGGCCTGGGTGGGCGCGACGTGGAGCCGCGACGCCGTGCTGCGCTACGGCGAGAACCCGCACCAGAGCGCCGCGCTGTACCGCAGCGGCCACGGCGCCGCCGGCCTCGCGGGTGCGGAGCAGCTGCACGGCAAGGAGATGTCGTACAACAACTACGTCGACACCGACGCCGCCCGGCGCGCCGCCTACGACTTCGACGAGCCGGCCGTGGCGATCATCAAGCACGCCAACCCGTGCGGCATCGCCGTCGGCACCGACATCGCCGAGGCCCACCGCCGCGCCCACGAGTGCGACCCGGTGTCGGCCTTCGGCGGCGTGATCGCCGCCAACCGTCCGGTCTCGGTCGAGATGGCGCGCCAGGTGGCCGAGGTCTTCACCGAGGTCATCGTCGCCCCCGGCTACGAGGACGGCGCCGTGGAGGTGCTGCAAGGCAAGAAGAACATCCGCATCCTCGTGGCCGAGCCGCTCACCCGCGGCGGGGTCGAGATGCGCCCGGTCTCCGGCGGCCTGCTGCTCCAGCAGACCGACGGCGTCGACGCCCCCGGTGACGACCCGGCGTCCTGGACGCTCGCCACGGGCGAGGCGGCCTCCCCGGAGGTCCTCGCCGACCTCGCCTTCGCCTGGCGCGCCTGCCGCTCGGCGAAGTCGAACGCGATCCTGCTCGCCAAGGACGGCGCCTCGGTGGGGATCGGCATGGGCCAGGTGAACCGCGTCGACTCCTGCAAGCTCGCGATCGAGCGCGCCAACAGCCTCGCCGACGGCGCGGAGCGGGCCCGCGGCGCCGTCGTGGCCTCCGACGCCTTCTTCCCCTTCGAGGACGGCCCGCAGCTGCTCATCGACGCCGGGGTCGCCGCGATCGTGCAGCCCGGCGGCTCGGTGCGCGACGAGCTCACCATCGCCGCCTGCGAGGCGGCCGGCGTGACGATGTACTTCACCGGCACCCGCCACTTCTTCCACTGAGAGCGCCTGCCGGGCGTTCGTCCGGGGGACGCGGTCGGTCGGGTGCGGGCGTCTCGTGACGCTCGCTGGCGCTCGCTCCTCGCCGACCGTGCCCGCGCCGGTGGTCGAGGAGGCGCCCGTGCCGTCGACGGTCGTCGAGGAGGCGCCCCGGCGCCGTCACGAGACGCAGCGAGGTGGGGTCGGCGCTGGGGCGGGGTGGGTTGTCGGGTGCGGGCGCCTCGTGACGCTCGCT
>NZ_CAXQZB010000032.1:0-57709 GCF_964228225.1 Nocardioides sp. | reverse complement strand
AAGCATTCGGCAGCCGGATCGGGCAGATCCGCCTGCCGAATGCTTGTGACGACGTACCCCCGGTGACCCTCAGCGGCCGGGGGCGAGGTAGCGGGCCATGAGGAAGTCCTCGCCGTGCAGGACGTGGGCCAGGCGGAAGCGCGCGACGTCGGGGAGGGTGGCGGTGCTCGGGCCCTGGGCCGTGCCGGCGAAGGTGGGGGAGAAGGTGATGTCGGCCTCGTCGACGAGGTCGGCGGCCACCAGGTCGCGCAGCAGGGTGGGGCCGCCCTCGCACACGATCCGGTGCAGCCCGCGCTCGGCGAGGGCCCCGATGATCGCGTGGGGGGTGAGCTCGGGCAGCGCGGCCACCTCGGCGTGGGCGCGGGCGGTCGTGAGACGGCCCGGGTCGGCGTCGGCGGTGGTGAGGATGAGCGGCGGCAGGGTGGAGGCGCGCCACACCTCCAGCTCCCAGGGCAGGTCGAGCGAGCCGCTCACCACGGCCAGCCGCGGGGCGGGCGCCCGCCCGTCGGCCTCCCGGCGGTCGGCGTCCTCGGGGCGGCCGTGCATCGGCTTGTACCGCTCGGCGCGCAGGGTGCCGCTGCCGATCAGCACGACGTCGGTGAGCCGGCGGGTCGCGAAGAACACCGCCTTGTCGGCCGGGGAGGAGATGCCGGCGGAGAGTCCGTCAGCGTCGGCGGCCCCGCCGTCGAGGGTGGTGACCATCATCGCCCGGACCCACGTGCGTCCCTCCGGCCACGGGTAGCCGTCGCGCACGGCGTCGTCGTCGAGCTGGGCGGGGGTGGCGGCGTCGAGGCCGAGCAGGAGGTCCACGGATCCCAACCTAGGTGCCCCTGCGGCGCGGACACCCCGCCGTGGGGGTGAGTGGTCTGGCAGGGTGCGGCCATGCGGATCGGGATGACCCTGCCGGTGATGGAGCCGGACCTGTGGGAGCGGGGTGCGCAGACCCTCCACACCTGGGTGCGCGCGATCGACGAGGGGCCGTTCTCGAGCCTGTGCTTCGGGGAGCGGATGGCCTTCGACAACCCCGAGACCCTCACCCTGCTCGGCGCGGTGGCCGCCTGGAGCTCCCGCCCGCGGATCGTCACCACCGTCGTGGTGCCGCAGCTGCACGACCCCGGGCGGCTGGCGAAGGCGCTCGCGACCGCCGACCAGCTCAGCGGCGGGCGGCTCACCCTGGGCGTCGGCGTGGGCGGCCGCGAGGAGGACTACCGGGCCGCGGGCGCCGACCCGGCCACCCAGACGATGGCCGAGATGGCGCAGCGCGTGGCGACGATGCGGCGCATCTGGGCGGGGGAGAAGGTCACCGAGGCCATGCGCCCGGTGGGGCCTCCGGTCGTGCAGCCCGGGGGACCGGAGGTGCTGGTCGGCACGATGGGGCCGCGCACCGTGCGCCACGCCGCCACCTGGGCCGACGGTCTGGCCGGCGTGACCCTCGACCTCGACACGGCCGCGGTCGGCGCACTGTTCGACACCGCCCGCGCCGCCTGGGCCGAGGCGGGTCGTCCCGCGCCGCGGCTGACGACGTCGTTCTGGGTCGCGCTCGACGACGACGACGGGCCGGGCGCGGTGCCCGGCGCCGCGCGGGCGCAGGTGCACGCCCACCTGCGCCACTACATGAACTGGATCCCGGCGGAGTTCGTGGACGCGATCGCCCCGACGACGGGGTTCGCCGGCAGCCCGGCCCGGCTGCGCGAGGTGCTGGCGCGCTTCGCCGACCTCGGCACCGACGAGGTGCAGATCATCCCCGTCTCCTCCGACGTCGACCTGGTCCGGCGGATCGCGGACCTGACCGCCGACCTGACCTGAGAGCCGAGGGCCGGCGTCAGGGCCGGGTCTCGAAGTGACGCGCCTGCGAGGTGGTGAAGGGGCGCTCGAGGTAGCGGTAGCTCAGGGCGGTGCCGAGGACCGCGACACCCACCCCGGCCAGGCCGAGCACCGGTGCGGGCAGGTCGATCTGGTCCTTGTCGATGAGGTAGATCGGCAGGAAGTGCCACAGGTAGAGCGAGTAGCTGACCCGCCCGATCAGCGCCAGGGGCGCGAGGGACAGCACGCTGCGCACCACGCCGGCGTGCTGGGCCGCGGCCAGTGCCAGCACGGTGGTGACCACGGCCAGCGGCACGCCGACGAACCGGGCCGGGTCGTCCTGGTAGCTGAACGGGCTGATGAGCACGTAGACGCCGAACGCCGCCGCGGCGATCAGTGCCAGCGGTGTCGTGGCGCGGCGCCGCGGCAGGGCGCCGCCGGCGTCGATCGTGAGCAGGGCGACGGCGCCGCCCGCCAGGATCTCGGCGAAGCGTCCCGGCGGGGTGAAGTAGAAGACCTCGGCCCCCCACGGCAGCGCGACCAGGTAGAGCACCGCCGCGGCGGCGAGCGAGGCCCGGGCGAGCCGGCCCGCCGTCCACCCGGCCCGCCGGGCGGCCAGCACGGCCAGCGGCCAGAGCAGGGAGAAGTACCACTCCATCGCCAGCGACCAGGTCTGGCGGAAGGGGGCGGTGTTGGTGCCGAGCAGCTCGGCCAGCCAGGTCAGCTGGGCGAAGGACAGCACGGCGTGCCACGCGCTGTCGGCGGTGTCGAGGTCGTCGAAGGGCACCAGGGCCACCGCGATCGGCGAGACCACCACGAGGCCGATCAGCGCCGGGTAGAGCCGCCGCACCCGCCGGCGCAGGAAGGAGGTGTAGGCCGCGGCGAGCGTGCCGACGTCGCGCCCGCGCCACAGCACGGTGGTGATGACGAACCCGCTGAGCACGAAGAAGACGTCGACCCCGAGGTATCCGCCGCCGCCGATCGGGGCGTAGGTGTTGACCCAGTGCACGCCGAGCACGGCGAGGATCGCCACCCCGCGCAGCCCGTCGAGGTGGTCGACGCGGGCCCGGTCGCGGCCGGCGTCGGGGGTGCGGTGGGTGCCTGAGGCCGGACCCGAGTCCGCCGTGCGGTTGTCCATGGCGCGCAGCGTCGCACACCCCGGCGCCGGTGTCCCGACACCATGCCCGGTATGGGATCGCGGGGAGGCGGCACGATCCGCTCGAGGGCGGGGCTCAGTGCTGCTCGGCGGCCGATCGGGCGGGTGCCGGCGTGTCGCGCGGTGGCGCCCCGGCGGCTTGGGGCGCCAGGTTCTTGGCCTGGGAGCCGAGGAACGGCAGCTCGAGGAAGCGGTAGCTGAGCCAGGTCAGGGCGATCGCGGCGGTGACGCCGATGACGCCGAGCACCGGCCCCGGCAGGTCCATCTTGTCCTTGTCCATGAGGAACACCGGCAGCCAGTGCCACAGGTACAGGCTGTAGCTGCACCGACCGACCGCGGTGAGCGGCGGGCGGGTGAGCAGCCACCGGGTCGGGCCCTCGTGCTGTCCGGCGCACAGGATCAGCACCGTCATCGCCACGGCGAACGGCGCGCCGGCGAAGCGCACGATCGGCTCGCTGTAATGCCAGTCGGTGACGAGCATGTACACCGCGGTCAGGCCCATCGTCACCAGCGAGGCGATCTCGACCCAGCGTCGTCGGGGCAGGACGCCGCCGTGCTCGATCGCGATCAGGGCCAAGGCGGCGCCCACCAGGATCTCGGCGAAGCGTCCGGGCGGGGTGAAGTAGAAGATCAGCCCGTCCCAGGGCAGCATCGAGGCGTACAGCACCGCGGCGACGCCGAGGGACCAGGCGGCGAGTCGGCGCGGCGTCCACCCGGCCCGGCGTGCGGCGAACACCGCGATCGGCCAGAGCAGGTAGAAGTACCACTCGATGGCC
The DNA here is from genome assembly GCF_964228225.1 of Nocardioides sp. GTDB lineage: Bacteria > Actinomycetota > Actinomycetes > Propionibacteriales > Nocardioidaceae > Nocardioides. The sequence goes on along the minus strand of NZ_CAXQZB010000032.1, from coordinate 53,974 downwards.
AGCGACCAGGTCTGGCGCAGCGGGTCGGCCATCACGTCCATGGCCTCGCTCAGCCAGGTGAGCTGCACCAGCGCCAGGCCGCTGTTCTTCAGCGCGGTGCCGACGCCGACGTCGCTGAAGGGCAGCAGGGCGGTGGCGATCGGGGCGACGACGATCAGCGCCAGCAGCGGCGGGTAGAGCCGGCGCACCCGGTTGCGCGTGAAGGCGGTCCACTGCGCCCGGACCGTGCCGGTGCCGCGACTGCGCCACAGGACGGTGGTGATGATGAAGCCGCTGAGCACGAAGAAGACGTCGACGGCGAGGTAGCCGCCGCCCCCGATCGGCGCGTACGGCACCACCCAGTGCACGCCGAGCACCGCCAGGATCGCCGCCCCGCGGATGCCGTCGAGGTACGCCACCCGTGCCCGGGCACCGCCCCGGGTCCCGTCATTCCCATGCCCCATGGGGCATGAGGGTGGCACAATGCCCTACCCCGTGGGGTACTGGTCCAGACCACCCCGCCGCGGGACCGCAGGTCCGGCGACCACCGGCGCTCAGGTCGTGCCGAGGTCGGCGTGCTGGTCGCGCAGATCGCGCTTGAGGATCTTGCCGCTGGGGTTCTTCGGCAGCGCGTCGGCGACGACGACGTACTTCGGCGTCTTGTAGCCGGCCAGCACGGTGCGGCAGTGCTCGATCACCGAGTCCGGCGTGAGTGTCGCCCCCTCCTTTGCGACGACGACGGCGGCGACCGCCTCCACCCAGTGCGGGTGGGGCACCCCGAACACCGCCACCTCGGCCACGCCGGGGTGGGAGTAGACGGCCTCCTCGACCTCCCGGCTCGCGACGTTCTCGCCGCCGGTCTTGATCATGTCCTTCTTGCGGTCCACCACGTAGAGCCGGCCGTCGTCGTCGACGTAGCCGAGGTCACCGGAGTGGAACCAGCCGTCGCGGAACGCCTCGGCCGTCTTCGCCGGGTCCTTGAAGTACCCCAGCGTGGCGTGGGGGGAGCGGTGCACGATCTCGCCGATCTCGCCGGCCGGGAGCGCGGTGTCGTCGGAGCCGTCGGCCGCCACGATCCGGGTCTCGACACACAGTCCGGCGCGCCCGGCCGACCCGGGGTACCCGAGTTGCTCCTCGGGGCCGAGCACGGTGGCCAGCGGCGACATCTCGGTCTGGCCGTAGAGGTTCCAGAGCCGGACGTCGGGCAGCCGGGCCTGGATCTCCTTCAGCACCTCGACCGGCATCGGGGAGGCGCCGTAGTAGCCCTTGCGCAGCGACGAGAGATCGGTGGCGTCGAAGTCGGGGTGGCGCAGCAGCCCGATCCACACCGTCGGCGGGGCGAAGAACTTGGTGACGCGGTGCTCGGCGATCGTGCGCAGCACGGTGGCGGGGTCCGGCGCGGGCAGCAGCAGGTTCGTGCCGCCGAGCAGGATGTTCGGCCCGAGGAACACGTCGAGCTGCGCGCAGTGGTAGAGCGGCAGGGCGTGCAGTTCGACGTCGTCGGCCTCGAAGCCGCCGTCCACGACGCACGAGGCGTACTGCCACAGCAGGGAGCGACTGCTCAGCAGCGCGCCCTTGGGGCGCGACTCGGTGCCGGAGGTGTACATCAGCCGCACGGGGTCGTCGTCGTCGACGTGCACCTGCGGTGGCGTGCCGTCGAAGGTCGTCCACGCGGCGACGTCGGTCCAGCCCGCCGGCCGACCGCCCGCCATCGGGATCACCAGGCGCTGCCGCAGCCGCGCGGCTCCCGCGCCGAGCTCGGCCAGGGCGGCGTCGGCCACCGGTGCCAACGCGTCCTCGACCACCAGTCCCGCGGCCTCGCTGTGCTCGAGAATGAACGCGACCTCGCTCGGCCCCAGCATGAAGTTGATCGGCACCAGCACCACGCCGAGGCGGGCGGCGGCGAAGTTCAGCACGACGTACTGCCAGCAGTTGTGGCTGAGCAGGGCGAGCGCGTCGCCCCGGGTCAGTCCGGCGTCGGCCATCGCCGCGGCGGTGCGGTCGATGACGGCGTCGAACTCGGCGTAGGTGAGCACCGTGTCGCCGTCGCGGAGGGCGACCTTCGTGGGGGACCGCCGCGCCGACCGGCGGGGGAGGTCGCCCAGGGCGTGCGACCGGGCCGTGCGGACGTCGGGACTCTGCGGTGCCGATGTGACCTGCGCCATATCGGCCACGATAGTCCGGGTGCGCGAGCGCGGTGAACGAGCGTCCGATTCGCCAGGGCCCCACCTGTGTCCGGCAGCCCGTGGGCTGCGCGGGGCTGTGATCCGGCTCACCCGATCCACTACGATCCAGACCTCCCCTCCCCCCGCCCTGAGGAGCATCCGTGTCGCTGCCCCCGCGCCGCCGTCTGCCCCGGTCCTCCGACCGCCCCCGTCCCGACCGCCGGTAGGCGACGCCGTCGCGGTGGCGGGGCCGCCGGGAGTCGGCTGTCCGGGCATTCGCCCGGACGGGCTGTGATCGGAGTCATGCATGGCTTAGGGTGTGGCCCTCTCCCACTCCCCTGGAGGACCTGTGTCCCGATCCCGCCGCCGTCCGCTCGTGCTTCCGCGTGGGGGTGCGGGCTCCCGCCTGCGACGCAGCTGGTCCGCGCTCGTCCTCACGGTGCCGCTCCTGGTGGTGCCGACGGTCGCGCTCACCGGCGTTCCGGCAGGGGCCGCCGTCGACATCGACGACGTCCGGGCGGCGCCGCGCACGATCGCGGCCGGTGCCGACCACACGGTGTTCCTGTCCGCCGCGGGGGTGCCCTACGGCGTCGGCAACAACAGCTTCGGGCAGATCACCGGCACCGACGGCGCCGGTACGTCCACCCCGCGGGTCCTGACCGGCCTTCCCTCCGGCGTCACCGGCGTGGAGGTGGCGGCGGGCTACTACGGCACGCTCGTGATCGGCAGCGACGGTCGCGTGTACGCGACGGGCCGCAACGACTTCGGCGAGTTGGCCGTCGGGGTCTCCTCGATCCGGACCCTCACGGAGATGTCGGGGCTGCCTGCCGAGGTCAGGGCGGTCGACGCGGCGGTCACGGTGGGACGGTCCATCGTGGTCGGCGACAACGGCACGCTCTACGGTGCCGGGACGAACACCTTCGGCCCCTTCCCGGGGGTCTCCGGCAGCCCCCAGACCTTGACGGCCATGGCGCCCCTGCCCGGCGGCGACGTCCCGGCCGCGGTGTTCGGCGGCAACCACAACTACGCCGTCGTCGCGCAGGACGGCTCGGTGTACGGCGCCGCGTACAACGGCAGCGGCCAACTGATGAACAGCGGCAGCCCTCTCTCCACGTGGACCGAGTTCGCCGGACTGCCCTCCGGTTACGTCGCCACCAGCGTGGCGATCGGGGGCGAGCACGCCGCGGTGCTGCTCGCCGACGGCAGCGTGTACAGCGCCGGCAACAACTCCTTCGGACAGCGCGGGTCGAGCGGCAGCGGTGGGCCCACGCCCGTGCTCGCCCCCGGTCTCCCGGCGGTCACCGGCATCGCGACCTACGGCCACACCGGCTTCGCCACCCTCGCCATCGGCAGTGACGGCACGGCGTACGGGGCGGGCAACAACGCCGGACAGTTCGGCTCGCTGACCTCCCCGGTCTCGCCGTTCGCCGCACTTCCCGAGGCCACCCCGATCGGCACCATCGTGGAGGGCGCGATGGGCAACAACCATGTCGTCGTCCGTGACTCGCGCGGGGTGATCTCCACGATCGGCAGTGGAAACGCCGCGGGTGGGCTGCGCAACTCCCTGACCCTCCTGGCCGGCCAGCCGCTCGTCGCGACCGCGGTGCCCACCATCACCGGCGACCCGTACGTCGGCAGCACGCTGACCGCCGTGAGCGGCACGTGGGCGCCGAACGTCGGGATGTCGACGTTCCAGTGGCGGCGGGGCGGCATGGTGGTGGCCTCTGGCACCACCTACGAGCTCACCGCGGCCGACCGCGGCTCGGTGATCAGCGTCGTCGAGACCCGGCAGGCCACCGACTTCGTGACCGGGACGGCCACCAGCCTCGACACCTCGACCATCATCGACCCGCCGCTGGTGCAGGGCCCCGGGGAGCTCGTGGTCACCGGCGAGGCGCGCACCGGCGTCACCCTCGGTGTCGCCGACGACGTCCAGACGGTCCCGAGCGCGACCAGCCGCACCTACCGCTGGCTGCGCGACGGTGTGCCGGTGAGCGCCGCGATGTCCGCGCCCGCGCAGTACGCGGTGACCAGCGCCGACCTCGGCGCCCGCCTGTCGGTGCGGATGACCGCCAGTCGTGCGGGCAACACCGACCTCGTGGTGACCAGCGCGCAGACCGCGGCTGTGGTGGAGTCGATGATCACCGCCACCGGAGCTCCGCAGATCTCCGGCACGCCGCAGGTGGGACGCACCCTCACCGGCACCGACCCGACCGTGTTCACCCCCGAGGTGCAGCTGCGCAGCTACCGCTGGCTGCGCGACGGCGTGCCGCTGCCCGGCAGCTTCGAGAGCGGCAGCATCCCGCCGTACCCGCTGACCGCCGCCGACCTGGGGGCCGAGCTGCGGCTGCGGGTCACCGGCGGGCTGCAGACCTACCCCGACATCAGTGTCCTCAGCGCGCCCGTCACGATCGCGGCGGGGGAGTTCACCTCCACCGGCACCACCACGATCATCGGCCCGCCGCGGGTCGGCGAGACGCTCAGCGCCGTGGGGTCGCCCACCTTCACCCCGACGCCGGACACCGTCACCTACCGGTGGCAGCGCGACGGCGTGCCGGTCGGCACGGCGACGTCCTCGCCTGGCAGCTACGTCCTCGGGCCCGAGGACCTCGGCGGCGTCATGCGCGTCGTGGTGACGGCGTCGTCGGCCGGCTACACCCCCGCGACCGTCACCAGCGCTCCGGTGACGGTGGTCGAGGGCCAGTTCGGCTCCGACGGGACGGTCACGATCGCCGGGACGCCGCGGGTCGGGGAGTCGCTCACCCTCACCGGTGCGCCCACCTTCACCCCGGCCCCCGACGCCCTGTCCTACCAGTGGCGGCGCGACGGTGTGGCCGTCGGCGCGGCGACGTCGTCCCCGGCTCCGTACGTGCTGGGAGCCGCCGACGTCGGTGCGGTGATCACCCTCGCCGTCACGGCCACCCGTGCGGGCTTCGCCGCCTCGACGGTGACCTCCGCGCCCACGTCCGCCGTCACCACCGGCACCTTCGCCTCCACGCCGGCGCCGACGATCGCCGGCGTGGCCACGGTCGGCTCGCTGCTCACCGCGACCCCGGGCACCAGCACGCCGGCCGCCGATTCCGTGATCTACAGCTGGCAGCGCAACGGCACCGCCATCCCCGGCGCCACCAGCGCCACCTACCGCCTGGTGGCGGCCGACGCGGGCGCCACCCTCACGGTCGCGGTCCGCTACGTCCGCGCCGGCTACGACACCTCGGCCGCCGTCGCCTCCCCCACCGTCGCAGTGAGCGGGCAGATCCTCGGCAAGCCGGCGATCACCGGCACCGCGAAGGTCGGCAAGACGCTGAAGACGACCCTCGGCCGGTGGAACGCGCCGGGCTACACCTTCGCGATCACGTGGCTGCGCGCCGGCAAGCCGATCCCGCAGGCCACCAAGACGTCGTACAAGCTCACCAAGGCCGACGCCGGCAAGCTCATCGCCGTGCGGGTCGTGGCCACCAAGCCCGGCTTCCCGACCCTGCAGGTGCTCAGCGCCGCGGTGAAGCCGAAGAAGTAGGTCACCGCTTGCCCGTTGTCAGCAGAGGAATGCACCGGTTTCCGGTCTGAAACGGTGCATTCCTCTGGTGACAACGGACCCCTGTGGAGGACCGCCGCAGAGGAGACCAGCATCGGCGCACGCTTCTCCGCATGCCCGAACGCACCGTCGTCCCGCCCTGCCGCGTCGATCCGACCGGCCGTCTCGGCCCGACCCGCGCGCGGGCTCGGGGGAGGGGCTGGCGTCGGGTCGGTCCCGGCCTCTACGTGCCGGCCGACACCGACTCCACCACCTTCGAGCAGCGGGTGGTCGAGGTCGCCGCGGGACTGCCCGAGGCCGCGGCCATCACCGGAATCGCGGCCCTGCGGTGGATCGGGGTCGAGTACCTCAGTGGCCTCGCTGACCGCGGCGACGACGTGATCGACGTGGCGGTGGACGACCGGGCCGCGCTCGCGCCGAGGCCGGGGGTGAGGCTCACCAACGACTGGCTCTTCGAGGCAGACCGGGTGGTCGTGGACGGCGTGGCGCTCACGCGGGTGGCGCGCTCGGTCTCGTTCGCGGTCCGGCGTGCACGTTCCCTGTCGGCCGCGGTGCGCATCCTCGACATGGCGCTGCGGGCCGACGTCGTCGACCTCGCGGAGATGCAGCGCTACGCCGCCGGTCTGCGTTGTCGCCCCGAAGTGCGCCAGCTGCGAACGGCGTTGGAGTTCGCCGACGAGAACGCGTGGTCGCCCATGGAGACGGTGATGCGGCTGGAGTGGGTCGAGGCCATGCGACGCCGGCCGTTGACGAACCGGCCGGTGTTCCACCTCGACGGGCGGCTCCTGGTGCCCGATCTCCTCGACCCCGAGTGGGGTGTGGCCGGGGAGTACGACGGCGATGTGCACAACCAGACCCGGGTGCGGGAGCGCGATCACGACCGCGACGAGTTGTACCGGGACCTCGGACTCCAGGTCGCGCGGATGACCTCCACCGACCTGCGCGCGCCGTTCGCCTTCGTCCGCCGGCTCCGCGCGGCCTACGGTCGGGCCGAGCTGGTCGGCCGGTCCTCCCGGTGCTGGACGCTGGCGCCGCCCTCGGGGTGGACCGTCCGCACCACCGTCGCGGCGCGTCGAGCCGCCGGCGACGCAGCGGGGCCGCGGGCTGCCGTCGTCACAGGCGAAAAGCACCGGTTCTCCGCCGGACGTGGTGCTTCTCGCATGTGACGACGGGGGACGGCGACCACCTAGCGCAGGGCGGAGGCGAGGGCGCCGATGGTGGCGGGGTCGGGGCGGTAGCCGGGGAAGTAGGCGCACACCCGGTCGGCGAGGTCGCCGAAGCGACGCCGGATCTCGGTGGCGCACTCCTCGGGGGTGCCGCGCACGGCGATCCGCTCCAGCAGGGTGTCGTCGACCAGCGCCATCATCGCGGCGACGTCACCGACCTTCGAGAGCCGGTTCAGCTCGGGCTGCAGGTCGCCGTAGCCCTCGACGTCGAGCACCGAGCGGTAGGCGGGGGTGGAGCCGTAGAAGGCCAGCAGTCCCCGGACGCCGGCGTCGGCGGCAGCCTGCTCGGCGCGATCGCGACCCATCGCCACGATCGCCTGCGGGTAGAGCGGCACGTGGTCGCGGCCGGCGGCCGCCAGCCCCTGCGCGACGGCGGGCAGGGTGCGTTCGCGGATGTGGCGGTGGGAGTGGAAGGGCATCACGAGCAGGCCGTCGGCGACCTCCGCGGCGGTGCGGGTCATCAGCGGTCCCAGCGCGCCCAGCAGCACCGGCGGACGCCCGTACGGGTTCGGGCCCGGGACGAAGGTGGGGGGCATGAGGGTGTGGGTGGTGTGCTCGCCGCGGAAGTCCAGGGGCGTGCCGTCCTGCCAGGAGGTGAGGATGGCGGTGACGGCCTGCACGATCTCGCGCATCCGCGCGGCGGGGGGGCTCCACGTGGCCCCGTAGCGCTTCTCGATGTGGGGCTGGATCTGCGAGCCGAGCCCGAGCCGGAACCGGCCGCGGCTCATCAGCTGAAGGTCCCAGGCCGTGTGCGCCAGGTGCATGGGGGAGCGGGGCATGGCGATCGCGACGTTGGTCATCAGGTCGCACTCCACCGCGCTGCTGGCCACGGCCAGCGGCAGGAACACGTCGTGGGGACCTTCGAAGGTGAACAGCCCGTCGGCGCCGGCCGCCACCAGCGCGCGGGCGTGCTCGGCGACCTCGTCGGGACGACCGGTGAGCTGCAGGTCGAGCTTCACCGGGTGGCCCGCACCCGGCGCGAGCCGCGCAGCACCACCCCGAGCGCGGGGCCGGCCACCAGTGCGACGACGCCGGCGAGGGTGAGTCCCTCGAGCACGCCGCCGAGGTCGTGGCGGGCGATGATCCCCTGTCGGCCGTGCTCGAAGGCGAGGGTGTCGACCACGTGCACGGTGAGGACCACCAGCAGCGCGCCCGCGCCGAGTGCGGCGAGCAGCAGGCCGGGGCCACGGCCGGCGGCCAGCACGACCAGCGCGGCGAGCGCGATCCAGCAGGCGGCGACGACGGCGCCGGTGGGCACCGTGCCGAGGGTGTCGGTGAGCGTGCTGGCGAACGAGGGGGCCACCCCCGCAATCTAGAGCGCCACCCCGGCGGACCGGTAGAGGGACGGGCGGTCGGCCCGGTCGGCCCGGTCGGCCCGGTCGGCTCAGGAGCGCGCGCAGCGGCTCGGGTCCGCTCGGGTCCGGTCGGGCCGGACCCGGCGAGCCGGTGTGATCGGGCCGGCCTAGGCCGAGGTCGGGACCGGACCGGACGTGCGCCGTCGCCGGGTGAGCCGGTCGGCGCCGGCGGCGAGCAGGCACAGCGCGGCGAGGGTCCAGTAGGCCCCGCGCAGGGCGAGGTCGTCGCCGCCGTAGGCGGCCAGCAGGGCCACGCTCACCGCCGAGCCCACCGAGAACCCGAGGTAGCGCATCAGCTGGTTGAAGGCCATCGCGCTGCCGGTCTCGGCGCGCGGCACGTGCGGCACGATCAGGGCCGCGAGGGAGGAGAACGTGAAGCCGCTGCCCAGCCCGCCCAGGCCCATCGCGAGGAGCACCTGCCACAGCTCGGCGTGCCAGGTGCCGCCGACCACGAGCGCGAGGGCGAAGGAGGTGCAGCCCACGGGCAGCAGCACCCCGGAGCCGAACCGGGCGGCCACACGGCGCGCCAGCTGGTTGCCCGACACGCTGGCCAGCGAGTACGGCACGAGCACCGCGCCCGCGGCCACCGGGCCCAGTCCGAGGCCGAAGCCGTCGGGACCGGCCGCGGGGTCGCGCTGCACGACCAGCACGGCCAGGGTGAGCAGCCCGTACATGCCCACGCCCAGGCAGGCGGCCACGACGTGGGGGCCGGCGACGCCGGGGCGGGCGGCCAGGCGCAGGTCCACCAGGGGGTGGGCCCGTCCACGGCTCCACAGGGTCCAGGCCGCCACCAGCAGCGTGCCGAGGACCGCGAGCAGCAGCGTGCGGGGTGCGGCCCAGCCCCAGTGCTCGCCCTGGCTGACGGCCAGCAGCAGCGCCACCATCCCCCCGCCGAGGAGGACGGCGCCGACCAGGTCCACCGGCTGCGGCGGCACCGATCCCGCCCGCGGCAGGAAGCGCACGGCGAGCAGCAGGGTCGTGAGCAGCAGCAGCGCGCCGCAGGTGTGGGCGCCGTGCAGTCCGAGGTGGTCGGCGAGGAAGCCGGTGAGCGGGTAGCCGAGGCCGGCGCCGGCCACGGTGGTGACCGAGAGCAGGCCGAGGTTGCGGTCGAGCAGCGGCCCGCGCCACAGGTCGCGGGCGGCGGCGAGGGCCAGTGGCACCAGCCCGAGCCCCACCCCCTGCAGCGCGCGTCCGGTGACGAGCGCGGCGAACGCCAGCGGTCCGTCGCCCAGGGGAGCCGCGGCCAGCACGGCGCCGCCGAGCACGACGCCGATGGTGGCCAGCATGACCGGACGACGCCACCGTCCGCTGCCGAGCCGGCCCAGCACCGGCGTGGCGACGGCGCCGGCCAGCAGGGTGGCGGTGAGCGTCCACTGCGCCGCGCTGAGCGGCACGTCGAAGCGGCGCGCGACGGTGGGTACGAGGGGAGCGCCGAGGCTGCTGATCACCGCGGTCACCGTGGTGACGAGCATGAGCGTGGCGAGCACCGCGCGCTGCGGGAGGTCGGCCGGGGTCGCCGCCAGCGCGGGACGACTGGCGGTCTCGGTCACGGTGCGGGGTGTCGACTCTCTGCGGGGCCCGGGCGGGTCGGGGCCGCGACGGCGCGGCTGTTCCAGTGTGCGCCCGTGACGGTGGCGGGAGCCACCCGATTGCGGGCGAGACGCGTCACACCGCGAAGGTCGCACCCGCCGGGACGGACGACGCGGGGACGGACGACGCGGGGACGGCCGGCGTGGGCGCGATCGGGCCGAGCAGCAGCCGCAGGGCGGTGGTCGCGTGCTGGGACGGCGGCACTCCCGGCGCTCCGGCCACCCGGCTGAGCAGCAGCAGCACGAGGGCGTGGGCCACCTCGAGGGCGGGATCGGTGCCGAGGGCTCCCGGGGCCGCGCCGGTGATGGGGTCGGCGTGCTCGCCGACCACCTCCTCCAGCAGGGCCGCGACGACGTCGACCGCCGGCTCGCGGCCCGCCTCGGGCCGGTGTCCGCCGAGCTCGCCGACGTAGGGGGCGAGGTAGTCCACGCGCCGAGCGGCGTAGTGGGCCGCGGCGGTGAGGCGGTCGTGCAGGCGGCCGACCGCGGCGGTCGGGGCCGGGTCGGGTGCCGGGTCGGGAACCTCGGGACCGGCGGAGCGCTCCGTGTGGTCCGCCAGTGCGCCCCGCAGACCGGTGCGCACCACCTCGGCGGCCAGCCCGGCCTTGGTGGAGAACATCAGGTGGAAGGTGGAGGTGCTGATCCCGGCGGCGCGGGTGACCTGCGCGATCGTGGTCTCCTCGTACCCCCGGTCGGCGAACAGGGTCGCAGCGGCACCCAGCGCCCGTGAGCGGGAGTCGGAGCGCGAGGTGGACTCGGTGGTGGGGTCGGTGCCCCGGTCGAGCAGGAAGTAGTTGAGGTCGGCCAGCCGGTCGTCCATGTCGTAGGGGTCGCCGATGCGCCGCACCGCGGCCACCGTGATGGCGCTGGCGATCCGGGCGAACGTCTCGATGTCGATCGTGCCGGGGTCGACGACGTGGCGCACCGAGACCCCGCTGAGCAGGGCGACGTGGGTGGCGGTGAGGGCCGCGACATCCACCGGCGGGCGGGGCTCGCGGCCCCAGGCCTTCAGCATCGTGTGGATGCCCGTGCTGATGACGGCGTCGGTGTCGCGCAGGAACGCGCCGTAGGTGTCGTCGGTGGTGCCGCCGCCCAGCGCCCACAACCCCAGCCGCAGCCGCAGGCCGGGCTCGGTGGTCAGGCGTCGGAACTCGGCGCGGTGGATGTCGTAGGCGTGGTCGATCGGCAGGCTGGACCGGCCGATGAGGGCGGCCCCCTGCGTGGGCGTCTCGATCCGCAGCGCTGCGGCGTCGTAGACGTGGGCCACGACGGCGTCGGCGAACTCGGCCACCGAGGAGAAGTGGTGGTAGAGAGCGGCGGCGCTGAGCCCGGCGCGGGCGGCGAGCCGGCGGGTGCCGATGGCGCTGATGAGGTCGCTCGGCGTCAGCTCGAGCAGGGCGTCGGCGGCGGCGGCGATCAGGCGGGCACGAGCGTCGTTGGTCTCGGCCATCGGCCCCCTTCCCACTCGTCCCGGTGTCGATCCCGACCTTACGTGAGCGCGGTGATCGGATCCGCGTGGTTCGCATGAATCGTGAGAGGCCGCGGTGGCGGCGGAGGCTCAGCGCGGCGGTGTGCCGCCGCAGGCGCGCCAGACCAGCCGGGCCACGCGCTCGGCCCAGTCGGCGGGCGGCTCGGCCTGCACGAGGGCGAGGGAGTACCAGGAGCCGGTGAGGAGCGAGCCCGCGACCAGGAGGTCGGCGTCGGCGTCGATCGCGCCGCCGGCCTGCGCGGCGGAGAGCAGGCCCCGCAGCCGCGCGCGGCGCGGCACCACGACCAGGTCGTGGTAGCGGGCCCGGATCTCCGGGTCGGCGCCGTCGCCGAGCATCAGACCGGCCAGCGGGAGGGCGGCGGCCTCGCTGATGCAGTGGCGGAAGTGCTCGAGCTCGGCCACGAGGTCGGTGAAGGGGTCGCCCACCGTGGGTGGGGGATCGACGGCGGCGAGGTGCGCGATCGCCTCGACGACCAGGGCCTCCTTGGTGGGCCAGCGGCGGTAGATCGCGGGGCGGGTCGTGCCCGCCGCCTCGGCCACCGCGGCGAGCGAGAAGGCGGCGTACCCACGAGCGGCGAGCTCGGCGAGGGCGGCCTCGAGGACGCCCCGGTCGATCGCGGGGTCGCGTGGACGGCCGCGGGTCGTGGTCGCCTCGGTCATGCGATCACATTACGTGACAGTCATGTATTGCATGCAGTCCCGAGGTCGGCTACTTTCATTCCGTTACTGACTCGTAATGGAAAGGAGTGGCGATGTCCGCCACGATCGACACCCACGGCGCCCGCAAGCGCGTCCTCATGCTCGTGTCCAACCCCGGCGTCTCGCAGCAGACCGGCTGGCCCATCGGGTTCTGGTGGGCCGAGCTCACCCATCCCTATTGGGAGTTCGTCGAGGCCGGCTACGAGGTCGTGGTCGCCAGCCCCGACGGCGGCACCGTCGTCGCCGACGGCTACTCCGACCCCACCGACGCCTCCGGCTACTCCGCCGACGACCTGCTCTCGCTCGGCTTCCTCACCTCGCCGGCGCACCGCGCCCTCACCGAGGACACCCCGGCCCTGGCCGACCTCGACCCCGCCACGTTCGACGCCGTCTTCCTCGTCGGCGGGCAGGCGCCGATGTACACCTTCCGCCACGACCCGCGGGTCGCGGACCTCGTCGGCCGGACCGTCGCGGAGGGCCGGATCGCCGCGGTCGTGTGCCACGCCACCTGCGTGCTGCTCGACGCGCGCACGCCCGACGGCGAGCTCGTCGTGGCGGGCCGCACCTGGACCGGGTTCGCGAACAGCGAGGAGGACGTCGCCGACGCCGCCGTCGGCCAGCGCATCCAGCCCTTCCGCATCGAGGACGAGGCCCGCGCGATCGCCGGCACCAACTTCATCGTGCAGGGCGCCTTCCGCGCCCACGCGGTGCGCGACGGCAACCTGATCACCGGGCAGCAGCAGCACTCCGGTGCGGCGGCCGCACGGCTGGTCGTCGAGGCGCTCGGTCGATGACCGGGCCCCTCCGGGACATCGCGCTGGTCGGCGCCGGTGCGGTGGCGCGCGCGCTCGGCGCCAACGCCGTCGGACGTGGCCTCGGCGTCACCCACTGGGTGCGCGACGCCGCGACGGCGTCGGTGGCCCCCGATGCGCGGGTGCAGGAGCTCGCCGCCCTGCCCGGCCCCGACCCGGCCGTGGCGGCGGTGATCCTCGCCGTCCCCTTCGACGCCGTCGCGAGCGTGGTCCCCGCCCTGCCGCTGGCGCCGGGCACCGTGCTGATCGATGCCACCAACCCCTTCGGGCGGCCCGTGCCCGCGGGCCACGCCTCGGGCGCGGCGGTCGTCGCCGCCCACGCCCCCGCGGGGGTGCCCGTGGTGAAGGCCTTCAACGTGCTCGGGGCCGAGCACATGGCGGCACCGCTGCTGCCCGACGGCCGCCGTCCGCTGCTGCCCGTGGCCGGTGACGACGCCGTCGCCCGGGCCGCGGTGGTCGAGCTCGCCCGCCACCTCGACTTCGACGCCGTCGACGTCGGCGGACTCGCCGGGGCTGCGGTGACCGAGGCCGCCGCCCGCTACTGGGGTCTGCTCGCGCTGGGAGCCGGGCTGGGACGCGACCTGGTGCTGGTGGCCCACCACCGCGACGGCACGCCCGCGCGGGAGCAGGCATGAGCGCCCCGCTGCGGATGCGCGACGCCGGCCAGCACGAGCGCGCCGCCACGCCCCTGGAGCTGCTGTTCGACCTGTGCTTCGTGGTGGCGGTCGCGATCCTCGCCAAGGACCTGCACCACGGGCTCGCGGACGGCAGGACGGGCGAGACGGTCGCGGCCTACGCGCTGCTGTTCGTGCCGGTGTGGTGGGCCTGGATGAGCTTCACGTGGTTCGCCACCGCCTTCGACAACGACGACGCCGTGCACCGCCTGCTCACGATGGCCCAGATGGTCGGCATCGTGGCCCTGGCCGCCACGGTGCACCGCGCGTTCGGCGGCGACCTGGCGGCGTTCGGGATCGCGGTCGCGGCGCTGCGGGTGCCGCTGGTGCTGCAGTGGCTGCGTGCCGCGGCCCACGACGCCGCCCACGCGGCGTTCGCCCGTACCTACGCCGGCGGCCTGTCGGTGGGGGCCGTGCTGTGGGTGCTCGGCACCCGGCTCGACGCCCCGGGCGCGATCCTGGCGCTCGTGCCGGCGGTCGCCGTCGACCTGGCCACCCCGATGTTCGCGGTGCGGCGGGCCCCCGGTCCGGTCTTCCACCCCGGCCACATCGCCGAGCGCTACGGGCTGTTCGCGCTGATCGTGATCGGGGAGAGCGTGCTCGCGCTCGCCGTGGCCCTGGAGAGCGCCGTGGAGGGCGAGGTCCCCACACCCGACCTCGTGGCGGTGGTGGCCGCCGGGGCCGCCGTGGCCTTCGCGGTGTGGTGGATCTACTTCGATGCCCTCGGGCGCGACGGCCTGACCCGCCACCGGCGGGCGGCGTTCACCTGGGGCTACGGGCACTACGTGCTCTACGCCGCCGTGGCCGCGGCGGGCGCCGGGGTGCAGGTGCAGCTCGACACCCTGCTGCACGCCGAGGAGGTCGGCGCCCGCACCGGGATCGCGGGGGTGGTGCTGCCGGCCGCCCTCGCCCTGGTGGCGATCGCGGCGCTGCAGGTGGCGGCCAACCGCGAGCTCGGGTCGGCCCCGCCGCTGCTGGCCGGGGCCGTGGCCGCCGCGCTGATCGTGACGGTCGACGACCTGCGGCCCGCGGGCGCGCTGACGCTGCTCGTGGCCGTCGGCACCACGGTCGCGGTCTCGCGTCGGCGTCCCGACCCGGAGCCGGAGGACGCCGCGGTCTGACGCCGGCCCCCGCGGTTCGGGCGGGCCGGCGGGGCGGGCGGGGGGTGTCCGGGGTTGTTCGGGGTTGTTCGGGGTCCGCCACGGAAGCCGCGGCCGCTCCTAGGTTCGCGGCCATGAACCGATCCCCCTCCCGTCCCCGCCTCGCCTCGACCGGTGCCGTCCCGACCCGACCGGCCGCGATCGTCGTCGCGCTCCTGCTCGCGCTCGCGGTCGTGGTGCTGCCGCAGACCCGCAGCGACGCCGCCACCGCGCGCTCGCTGAGCCTGACCGCGCCCGCGCGGGTCGCGAAGGGCGGCACCCTCGCCCTCACCGGGCGGCTGACCCGCTCGCCGAAGGGCACCCGGGTGGCCATCCAGCGGCGCCTGCCCAGCGGCTGGCGCACCGTCACGACCGTCGCCACGCGGACGGCGTCGGGGGAGTACCGGGCCCGGATCCGCGCGGCGAGCGCCGGCACCCTGACCCTGCGCGCCGTCGCCGCCCGCGAGCGGGTCGACGGCGCGACCCTGGCCGCCGCCACCTCCCCGACGCGCCGCGTGACGGTCTACGTCGTCTACGCGGTGCGCGAGATCGACCCCACCGAGGACGGCGGTCTGAACCCCACGGACGGCAGCAGCGAGCCGACCTTCTCGGCGCAGGACCCGATCTACTCCTGGGACACCCCGGAGCACGAGGACGTCACCGGCAACTGCTGCAGCGGCTTCAGGGCCCAGTTCACCTCCGTCGGTACGGAGGCCTGGTTCTCCTACACCCTGCGCGGTGCCTGCCGCTCGGGTCGGCTCTGGGTGCGCAACGTCAACCGCGGCACGGTCACCTTCGACGTGCAGGGCGACGGCGAGGTGCTGACGTCCCGGGCGGTCGGGGCCGACAACACCCTGGTGCTCGACCTCGCCGACCTGGCCGGTGTCGGGTCGCTGCGCATCGGCGGGGTGTGGACCTCCGCCGGCGGCGGCTCCTCGACCTTCGCCTACGTGCGCGGCTACCTCGACTGCGACGCCACCCTGCGCTGACCCCCGGGGCCCCCGGCTCCGTCGACCCGATCTCGGGCCTGATCTCGGGGGTGGGGCGCGGGCCGCTCCGGGGGGACGGTCCGCGCCCGGGAATCGGCGGTGGTCCTCGCGGGTTGCACCTCGCGATGACCACCGCCGATCGCCGTCCCGTGCCCGCCTCGCCGCTCGACCCCGTCGCCGATGCCGGAGCCCCCGACGACGTGCGCCGGGTCTCGGTGCTCCTGGGGCTGCTGTTCGGGCTCGCCGGCATGGGCAGTGCGGCGGCGTCGCTGGCCCTCGCGCCGCTGGCCGAGGCCTACGACGTGCCGCTCGGCGCGGCGGCCTGGTCGATCAGCCTCTACGCCCTCATGCTCGGGGTCGGCACCGCCGTCTACGGCCGGTTCGCCGACCTGAGCGGCCCTCGCACCCCGCTGCTGATCGGGCTGACCCTGATGAGCGTCGGCGCCGTCACGGCGGCGCTCGCCCCGACCTTCGCCGTGCACCTGGTGGGGCGGCTGTTCCAGGGGGCCGGCGCCGCCGCGGTCCCGACGCTGGGGGCGGCCATCATCAGCCACCGCTACACCGGCGCCGCCAAGACCGGGGCGCTGCTGCGGGTCGCAGCCATCGCCTCCGCCGTCACCTGCCTGGGCCCGTTGAGCGCCGGCGTGCTGGTCGACACCCTCGGCTGGCGCGTCGCGATCGCCCTGCCCGTGCTCGGCACCCTGCTGGTGCCCGCGCTGTGGAGCGCGCTGCACGTCGGTGGATCCGGCGCCCGGCTCGACGTCCTGGGGGCGGTGCTCACCGTCCTCACCGCCGGCGGGGTGGTGCTGGTGCTGCAGTCGCCGTCCACCGGGGCCGCGGTGGCCCTCGCCGGCGTGCTGCTCGTGCTGCTCGGGGCGCCGATCTCGGCCGCGCGGGTGCGGCGGGTGCCCCACGGCTTCCTGCCGCGGGCGGTGGTCACCGACCCCGTCGTGGTGCGCTCGGCGATCGCGGCCGCCGCGGTGCCGGCGTCGTGGTTCGCCCTGCTGGTGGCCATCCCCGCCCTGCTGCTGCGCCTGGGCTGGGAGCCCTGGCAGGTGGGCCTCGGTCTCGTGCCCGCCGGGGTGCTGGGGCTGTTCATGCCCCGGTTCGTCGGTCCGCTGATGGCGCGGGTCAGCTCGCGCACCGCCCTGCGGGGCAGTGCCGCCACCAGCGTGGTCGCCCTCAGCGTCGCGGCCCTCGGCGCGGCGGCGGAGTGGCCCGTCGTGCTGCTCGGCTCGGTCGCGCTCGTCACGATCGCCTTCGGCGTCGGTCAGCCGGCGCTCTCGGCGGCGGTCGGCGGGGCGGTCGACGACGACGTCCGCGGGGTCGCCCTCGGCGTCGCCACCCTGGTGTTCATGGTGGGCGGGTCGGTGGGCTCGGCGACGGTCGGCGGGCTCGGCGAGGTCGTCGGGCTGGGTGAGAGCCTCGCGCTGCTGCTGCCCCTCCCGCTGCTCGGCCTGCTCCTGCTGGCGCGCCCCGATCCCCGGGAGGCCCGGCCCGTCGGCTGACCGTGCGGCAGGGGTTCTGCCAGACTCGCGGATCTCGGACCCCCTCGCCGGAAGGCCTCTCGTGAGCCAGTTCTGTCCCCAGTGCGGTACCGCCGTCGCCGGCGTGCGCTTCTGCCCCTCCTGTGGCACGCCCAACCCGGCAAGCGCCGCGGCCCCCACGGCCCCGCCGGCGGCGCCCGCGGCGCCGGCCGCTCCTCCCGCGCCCCCGCCGGCCGCCGCGCCGGCCGCCCCGTCCCTGGCGAAGATGCCGCCGCCTCCGGCTGCGCCGCCGGCGCCTCCGGCGCCCGGTCCGGTGCCGACGCAGGCCTTCGGCGTCGCCCCCGGCGGTGCCGCCGAGTTGGTCGCGCACGGGCCCGGCGGAGCACGTCTCGTGGCCGGGCAGCCGCTCTCGCACGTCGTGCTCGACGTCCTCGGCGTCACCCTCCTGCTGGTCTCCCTGGCCCTGCCGTGGAACCAGCTCGAGGACACCAC
Source organism: Nocardioides sp. (assembly GCF_964228225.1). Taxonomy (GTDB): domain Bacteria; phylum Actinomycetota; class Actinomycetes; order Propionibacteriales; family Nocardioidaceae; genus Nocardioides. Next base: position 36,344 of record NZ_CAXQZB010000032.1, on the reverse strand, counting down.
CGGCGTGTGGTGGGCCCTGCTCGCCGTGCTCGTCAGCACCCTGACGGTGGCGGTGCCCTACGTCGTCGCGCTCGGTCTGGTGCCGGGGCTCACGGCCGTCCAGGGCCGGCTGCTGTCGCTGTTCGGGGCCGTGCCCGTCGTGCTGGCCACGGTGCTCACCCTCGTGCTGTCCGTCCCGCGGGCCGACGACCCCGACTACGGCGTCGGGTCGGCCGTCGCCGTGGCGCTGTTCGGTGTCCTGCTGCTCGCGCTGCCGCGCGGCGCCGCGCCGGGGGACGCCGCCCTGCTGAGCCGCGCCCTCCCGCTCGTCGCCGGCCTCGCCCTCGCGGCGGCGGTGCTCACCTCCCTGGCCACCTTCGTCGCCGCCGTCGTGGTCGGGGGCGACGGACTGGAGGCCACCGTGCTGACCCGCAACAGCGACCTGGGGTCCTCGATCGCCGCCTCGGCGCTGTTCGACGACGGCGAGGTCGCCGCGGTGCTGCTGCTCCTCGCCGTCACGTTCCAGGCGCTGGTGGTGCTCGGCCTTCCGCTGCGGCTGGTCCTCGGCGGCCGGGGGCCCGGTCGGCGACTGCTGGCCGTCGTCGGCCTGAGCGCGCTCGCGGCGCTGCTGTTCAACTCGCGCAACGTCGACGACCTCGGCGCCGGCGGCAGCATCTTCCTCAACTACGGCGTCGCCACCTACCTCACCCCCGTGGCCGGGCTGACGCTGCTGCTCGCCGCGACGGCGCTGGCGCTCAACCCCGCGGTCCGGGCCGGCTCCGCGGCCGCCGACCAGGCCGTGGAATGGGTGGAGACGGCGCGGGGCGCGATGCTGCTCGCCGTCGGCGGTGCCCTCGGGCTGGCGGTCTTCCTGATCGCGATCGTGGTGCAGATCGCGATGTTCGACGGCGACCTCGACATCCCGGCCGGCCTCTTCGTCGGCCTCTTCTTCGCCCTGCTGGCCGCGGTCGCAGCCGGCCTCAGCCTGCCGGCGCTCGCGTCCCACGCCCCGCGCGGCCCGGTGGCGCTCAGCCTCGCCGCCGCCACGCTCGCCCTCGGCCTCGTGGCCGTGCTCGCGGCGTCGCAGGCGGGGGAGGGCGACGGCGTGAACTCGGTGGTCACCTACCCGGTGCTCGCCGGACTGTTCGTCATGCCGGGGCTGGCGATCTTCGCCCTCACCGCGCCGCCGTCGGTGCGGGCCCGGTTCGGGTCGATGATGCCGAACCTGACCCCGGCCGCCGGCGCTGCGGGCACCGCGGTCCCGCCGATGCCGTCCGGACCCGCCGGCCCGCCGGCACCGCCCGCCCCGCCGGGGTCGCCCGGATCGGTGATGCCGCCCGGTCCGCCGGCCCCGCCGGCCCCGCCCGTCGGCTGACCGGGACGGGGGAGCGGACGGCGCGGACGAGCGGCGTCAGGCGTCGTAGTCGACGGCGACGTCCTCGGTGACGGGGTGGGCCTGGCAGGTCAGGACGTAGCCGGCCGCCACCTCGTCGTCGCCCAGGGCGTGGTTCTGGTCCATCACCGCCCGCCCCCGCGTGACCCGCGCGACGCAGGTGCCGCAGGCCCCGCCCGCGCAGGAGTAGGGCGGCTCCAGGCCGGCGCGCAGCGCGGCGTCGAGCACGGAGTCGCCCGTCGAGCGCAGGTCGAAGGACGCCTCCCGGCCCCCGACCCGCACGCTCACGCGGCTCTCGACGTCGAGGGCCGGGCCGCCGGAGGTCGCCGTGGCGTGGAAGACCTCGGTGAGCACCCGCTCGGTCGTGCCGAGCTCGGTGGCGAGGTCGTCCACCATCGCCTCGGGGCCGCACAGGAACCAGGCGTCCACCGGGGTGGCGTCGGCCTCGGTGAGACGCCGCACGAGCGCTGCGTCGACGCGCCCCTCGAGGCAGCCCGCCGCGGCCTCCCGGGACAGCACGTGGTGCACGGTGAGCCGGGGGTGCTCGGCGGCGAGCTGCGCGAGGTCGGCGGCGAACATCGTGGTCTCGCGCGTGCGGTTGCCGTACACCAGGGTCAGGCTGCTGTCGGGCTCGACCTCCGCGGTGGCGCGCAGCAGCGACATCATCGGCGTGATGCCCGACCCGGCCGCGACCGCGACGTAGCGGCGTCGCGCCCCGGGGGTGAGGTCGGTGTGGAACCGGCCGGCGGGCGGCATCACGTCGAGCACGTCGCCGGCCCCGAGACGGTCGAGCACGTAGCGGCTGAACGTCCCGTCGGGGACCGCCCGCACCGCGATGACCAGCCGCCCCTCGGAGGGCGCCGTGACGAGTGAGTAGGTGCGGGTCACCGCGACGTCGTCGATGATCGCGCGCACGGTGACGTGCTGTCCGGGCCGGTGCGCGAAGGTGGCGGCGAGGTCGGCCGGCACCTCGAACTCCACCTGCCGTGCGTCGGCGGTGAGCGGGGTGACGGCGGCGACCTTGAGCTGGTGGAACTCGGGCCGGGGACCTGCGGTGCCCGCGGCGTCGTCGGGCCGGTCGGCCATCGCGGCGGTGAGCCGGCGCCAGGTGCGGTACTCCTCGGGGCTCAGCGACCGGCCGAACCACGTGGACACCGCGGCGTCGCGGTCGAGGTAGGCCTGCTCGTTGCGGCGCCAGGCCCGCACGTAGCGGTAGAACGGCACGCTCGGGTGCAGGTGATGCACCAGGTGGTAGTTCTGGTAGACGAACAGCGGGGTCATCCACGACTCCCGACCGACCCGCACCCGGGTGGCGCCGTACTTGTGCTCGCGCTGGGTGACGGTGAGCCCGTGGTGGGGCAGGTAGTCGAACCACCACGCCAGCACCAGCACCCCCACGCGCTGGCCGGCGAACCACAGCAGGACCTCGGAGCCCGCCCCGGCCAGGCACAGCCCGGTCACGACGGCGGCCACCGCCAGCACCACCGCGCCGGCCGCGGCCAGCTCGCGACGCGGCCGCTCCCGCAGCCGGCGCGCGTAGTAGACGACGTACCAGACGTCGAGCGTGGCCCAGCGCAGCGGGAGCTGCCAGGCCGGGCCGTCGCTGGTCCACTGGTCGGGGTCGATGTGGCGGGGCTCGTTGGTGTGGCGGTGGTGCTCGATGTGAATGAACTTGATCATCGCGAAGCTGGCGTAGGGCGCCACGAACGGCACCGAGATCCGGCCGAGCAGGTCGTTGAACCGGGTGCGGGTGCTGATGGCGTGGTGGATCGACTCGTGCAGCACGGTGAACATGAGGTAGGTGACGACGCCGCCGAGCGGCACCAGCAGCCACGGCGTCCAGCCCGCGACCAGTCCGGTGACCTGCACCCCGAACAGCGCGAGCGTGCCGAGGTAGAGCGCCGCCGTGGGGACGGCGAGGTCGGGCACGCGCTCGCCGGGATCGGGGAGGCCGAGCACGGGCCGGAGGTCGGCCGGGCGGGTCGTCGTCGACATCACCACTCCTGAAGTCCTGACATTTCCAGATAAATGTCAGGTGATGGTCGCACGACGGCGGCGACGCCGACAAGGACCCTGGGGGTGTCAGCCGCGCGCCCGCCACCAGCGGCGCAGCACGGTGGGGGTCCGGGCGGCGATCCCGCCCAGGCGGCGCAGGTAGGCCACGAGCAGGGCGGGTGTCCCGACGTCGCGGCCCAGGTGCACCTCCCGCATCCAGGCGGGCGTGGGGAGCAGCAGCCGGACCAGGCGCCCGGCGCGTTCGCGGCGGCGTCCGGCCTGCAGCGCCCAGGCCAGGGCGTGGGCGCGGTGGTCGTCGCGGTCGGCCGCCGTGGCGCTCAACCGGGAGGCGGCGTCGGGTGCGGGCAGGGCGAGCCCGGTGGCGAGGGCGCGACCCTCGGGGGTGAGGTCGAGCACGGCGGCCAGCAGGGGCGCGGTGCCCAGGCGGGTCGCCAGCGCGGCCGCCCCCTGCCACTGCGCCGGGGTGGCGATCGCCAGCGCCCGCCGCAGGTCCTCCTGGACGTGCCCCGCGTTCTCGTTCGGCGCCGCATCGTGGGGGCGGGGGCTGCCGCCCGTGCGGCCGTGCTGCGCGGCGTGGTGGGCGGCGTGGTAGGTCAGGCCCACCTCGTCGAGCACCGGCAGGTCCAGGTCGAGCAGGGGCATCGTGGTGCGGTGGGGCGCGATCGCCCGCCAGGCCTGCGCGGCCGGGATCGGCACCCGTGGCAGCGAGTGGTGCAGGTCGATGACGACGTCGCCGCGGCGGTACGTCGTCTCGTAGTCGTCGGGCAGGGGTGGGGTGGGGACGAAGCCGAGCTCCCGGAGCACGACGTCGGACTCTGTGCGCCGGTCCGGGTCGGCCCACAGGTCGACGTCGGTCCAGAACCGGCCGCCCTCGGGGTAGAGCCAGCGCGCCAGCGAGACGCCCTTGAGCAGCACGACGTCGATCCCGGCCTCCTGCAGGGCGCGCACCACCTCCACCGACACCGCGTCCAGGCGCATGCTGCGCGCGGCTCGCGCCCGACGCCGGGCGCGCTCGGCGTCGGCAGAGGGATCGGTGGCCGCGGACACCCTCCGACGGTAGCGCCCGCCGGTCGGTCCGCGCCGGGCTCCTGCTGAGGCGCGGACCGACCGCTGAGATCCGCTGCGTCGGCGCCTCAGGCGCGGGCCGGCTGCACCTGGGTCCAGGTGCTGACGAACTGCAGGCCGCTGCGGCGGAACAACTGGGAGACCGGGCAGCGACGGTCGGTCTCGGACTCCAGGCGGGCGAACTGCTCGGGGGTGGCGTCGGTGACGACGCGGGCGGTCACCTCGACGCGGTCGAAGTTGGCGTTGCCCTCGGCGCCGCCCACCAGGACGGCGGTGTCGAGGTCGCCCTGCACCCGGAACTCGAAGGAGTCCAGGGTGAGGCCGAGGTCCTTGGCCACGAGCTGGGCCGTCACCTGGTTGCACGAGCTGAGGGCGCCGAGGGCGTAGAAGAGCGGGCTCGGGGCGGCGTCCTGGCCGCCGAAGGCGGGGTAGGCGTCGGTGGCGAAGCGGTGGGGCGAGTCGGGCACGCGCAGCTGCTGGGCGACGCCGGTGCCCTCGGCCTCGACGACGAACGGGACGACGGTCTCGCGGGGCTTGATGGTCACGGTGGATCCCTTCCGGAAATAACGACAAAGACAATCACGACAGTACAGAATTGGGTCAAGGTCGGACGACGGCGGGCTGGTGCGGCGGGCAGGGCGGTGTCAGGCTTCCCTCCATGGACTCCTCGCCGAGCCGTGCCCTCTGGCGACTGCTCGAACCGCTCCATGCCGTCACCTACTTCAGCCCCGAGCCGCTGGACGCCCTGCGGGCCGCGGGGTACCGCGGGTTCTGGATGGGCTACTTCGCCGGGCGCGCCGCGCCCCTCGGCGCGGTCGGGCCCGACGTCGTGGAGGCGGTGTTCGCCAACTTCGCGCCCGCGCGGGTGGCCCGTGCGCTCCCGGCGGCGTGGGACTTCGCTCCGCCCGCGGCCGCCCTCGCCGCGCGCGAGCAGGGCTCGGCCGCCGCACTGCGCCGCGTCCTCGGTGAGGCCCACCTCGCCGACCGTGCGCCCGTGCTCGAGGTGGCGGTCGGGCTGCTCGAGCAGGTGGTGGCCGCGGCCCCGGTGGCGGGCCGGCCGCTGTTCGCCGCCAACCGCGCGGTGCAGGCGGCCCCGGATCCGCTGGTCCGCCTGTGGCAGCTGGCCACCCTGCTGCGCGAGCACCGCGGCGACGGCCACGTGGCGGCCCTCGTCGCCGCCGGCGTCGGCGGTCGGGAGTCGCACGTGCTGCACGCCCTCGCCACGGACACCCCGGCGGAGGTCTATCGCACGGCGCGCGATTTCGACGACGCGGAGTGGCAGGACCATCTGCGCTCACTGGGCGAGCGGGGATGGGTGCGCGAGGGACGACTCACCGCCGAGGGTCGAGCGGCGAAGGCCGCGATCGAGCAGGCCACCGACCTCGCCGCCGACCCGCCCTTCGCGGTGCTGACGCCGGCCGAGCTGGCCGAGCTGCGGACCCTGCTCCACCCGCTCGCGGGTCGGGTGGCGGCCAGTGGCGACCTCCCGCTCGACTCCCCCATGGGGCTGGACCTGCGCACCCTCGGTGGCCGGTAGATCGCCGTCGTCACCAGAGGAATGCACCGGTTTCGGTCGGAAACCGGTGCATTCCTCTGGTGACGACGAGAGGGCCCCGACCCGCTAGGAGGCGGTGCGGATCTCCTCGATCCGCGCCAGCAGCTGCTCCAGGGCGAGGTTGAACTCCTCGCCCGAGCGGTCCTCGCGCAGCAGGCCGCGCAGCGAGGCGACGGTGGGGTGCTCGTGGCGCAGCTCGGCCAGGCCGGGGTCGTCGGCCGGATCGGGGTCCTCGCCGTCCATCAGGTCGAGCGGGCCGATGTCGGCGCCGCGTGCCGACACCTCCAGGAGCAGGTTGCCGAGCAGGAAGCCGGTGAAGGCGCGGTAGGAGTCCACGGCGGCGCGGTCGCTGAACCCCTCGGCCCGCAGGCCGGCGAGGAAGGTCTCCACCCAGGCCAGGCTGCGCAGCGGCGGCCGCAGCCACGGCGCCTCGGGCGGGCGTGAGGCCACCAGCGGGAACGCCTTGGGGTGGGCCAGTGCCACGCGGCGCACGCCGTGGGCCAGGCGGCGCAGGAAGTCCTCCCAGCCCTCGGTGGGCTCGGTGGGCACCTCGGGGTCGTCGTGCATCTCGTCGATCAGATGGTCGACGATCGCGTCGAGCAGGTCGTCCTTGCCGGGGATGTGGCGGTACAGCGACATCGCCTCGACGCGCAGCCGCTTGCCGAGCTCGCGCATGGTCAGCGTCCCGAGGCCGCTGTCCTCGAGGTGCTCCAGGGCGGCGGCGATGACGGTCGCCCGGTCGAGCCGGCCCCGTGTCGATCGACGGGTGCTGGGCGCCATGTCGTCTCCTCTCTGTCCGGTCCCTGCCGCCCGGTGTCGGCCGGGGGCGTCTTTCCACGCGTGCCCGGCCCGGCGGTGAGCCGAACGCCGGTGTGACGCGGGACTCATCCTCGTCCGGTTTGGGATCGAGCACCTCGGGCCATTCTTGCTTACGTCGTAAGTTTACAACGTAAGCCTGACTCGAGGAGGAGTTCCCATGGCTCACCAGAAGCGCAACCTGTTCGCCGTGCTGGGCTGGATCGTCTGGAAGCTGCTGGCGATCGTCGGCGTCCCGGCGGCCAAGAAGAAGGTCCGCCAGCGCGGCGACGAGCGGGCCTGAGGGCCCGCCGTCAGGAGGGGGACGCGATGACCACCGCCACCCGCACCACCGACAAGACCGCCACCTGGACCACCCACCGGACCGCCTGGGCCGCCGAGGCCGTCGGCACCGGCTGGCTCGTGCTCGCCGGCTGCGGCGCGGCCGTGGTGGCCGGTGACGAGATCGGCCCGTTCGGGATCGCGCTGGCCTTCGGGCTCAGCGTGCTCACCGCGGCCGCCGCGCTCGGCCACCTGTCCGGCGGGCACTTCAACCCCGCCGTCACCCTCGGCCTGGCCGTGGCCCGCCGCGTCCCGTGGCGCGAGGTGCCGGGCTACGTCGTGGCCCAGCTGGTGGGCGCGACCGTCGGTGCCCTGACGTTGCTCGCGATCGCCTCCGGCCGCCCCGGGTTCTCGGCGGCCGACGGCTTCGCCACCAACGGCTGGGGTGCCGGTTCTCCCGACGGCTACGTCCTCGCCGCAGTGGCCCTCGCCGAGATCGTGCTCACCGCCGTGTTCGTGCTCGTGATCCTCGGCGTGACCGACGACCGGGCGCCGCGCGGGCTCGCCCCCGTCGCGATCGGGCTGGCGCTCACGTTGATCCACCTCGTCTCGATCCCGGTCGACAACACCTCGGTCAACCCCGCGCGGTCCCTCGCCCCGGCCCTCGTCACCGGTGGCGACGCGCTCGGCCAGGTCTGGCTGTTCCTGCTCGCCCCGCTCGCCGGCGCCGCCCTCGCAGGCCTGCTCGCCGGGCTGCTGCTCCACCGCGACGACGTCGTCGCGCGCTGACCGTCGGCACCGTCCGTCCCCACTCCATCCACCACCAGGAGGTCCCCATGTCCATGCACACCGACCACACCACCCCCGACCACACCGACCACGCCGGCCACCCCACCGCCGCCACCGACCGGCGCGCCGTCGTCGAGCGCCAGAAGCAGCGCTTCGGCGGGCTCAAGCCCGGTGCCGCGTTCTTCGGCTGGCTCAGCGCCGTCGGCCTCACCGTGCTGCTCTCCACCTTCGTGGTGGCCACCGGCGTGACGATCAACCTCGTCGCCGACGGCTCCGACAGCGGTGAGATCGGCTGGGACGGCGTCGTGCTCGTCGTCGCGGTCGTGGCGGTCTCCTTCCTCGCCGGCGGCTACGTCGCGGGCCGGATGGCCCGCTTCGACGGCGCCCTGCAGGGCCTGGGCGTGTTCGGCTGGACCGTCGCGATGACCGTCGTCCTCGCGGTGCTCGGCGCCCTGGCCGGTGCGAAGTTCAACGTGCTGGACCAGATCGACGGCTACCCGCAGCTGCCGAGCGACCTCGGTGAGCTCACCCTGCAGGCCGGCGTCGCGGTCGTGGGCGTCGTGATCGCCTCGCTGGCGGGCTCGGTGCTCGGCGGACTCGCCGGGATGCACTACCACCGCCGCATCGACATCGCCGGTCTGGGCCGCTGACGCGGCCGGGCCCAGCGCGCCGCCCCTCCCCGTCTCGGTCGGGGAGGGGAGGTTGCGCTGGGGCCGACGTCGCTTCCGGAGGTGCTCGTCGCAGCCTTCGCGTTCAGTGCCCCAGTCCCGTCGGTCCCCGCCGATGCGTCAGCCGGCGTCGGCGCCGGTCACGCGGGTCAGCTCGACGCGGGTCTTGCCGCCCCGGCAGTCGGCGCCGGCGATGCGGCCCGTCACGCGGATCCATCCGCGGGCCAGCGCCGGCCGCACCCAGCGCACCCGCAGGCTGATCACGGCGACCTCGCCCTCCTGGGCCACCTCGACCCGCTTGCGCAGCAGGTTGCCGCGCACCCGGGTCTCGCGCTCCGGCCCGCCCAGGATCGTGAACACCGGCACGCGGTCGTCGCACAGGGCTCCGAGCGAGTCGACGTCGGCGGTGCGCCGTCCGCGCACCTGGAGGTTCACGAACTCGCGGCCGTCGTCCTCGCCCTCGCTCACCCAGCCGTAGTAGCCCTTCGCCGGGCGCACCCCGCGGCGGTCCTCGGCGTCGCCCCGCGCGGGGGCGAGGGCGAGCAGTCCCAGGACGAGGGCCGGCAGCAGCAGGAGGCCGAGCAGGCGGCGGGTCGGGAGCGGCAGGCGCATGGGTGGTTCCTCTGATCGCGGTGGGCGGGGGGACCGAGAGTCGGATCGAGTTCAGCTGGATCCAATCATGCGGACGCCGACCCCGCCACGCGGAGCGGCTCCGGCCCCGCGGGACCGCGCGATCGCGAGGACGGGGGTCTAGGCTGCCGCCACTCCCCGCTCCCCGACCCCGGAGGCCACCGTGCTGCGACGTGCCCGCCTGCTCGCCCCGCTCCTGCTGCTGCTCGTGCCCGTCGCCGCGCACGCCGCGGGCGGTCTCGACGTCGACGACCGCCGCGGCGACGGCGAGTTCGCCGCCCCCGACACGGCGAAGTACCGCGCCCTCGCGCGCAGCGCCGACATCCGCGGGGCCACGGCGGTGATCTCCGGCGAGCGCGCCGTGTTCACCCTGGTGATGGACGCCCCGATCTCCGCGCTCGAGCCCGAGCGGGGCAGCAACGCCGCCGGCGGCACGTGGTTCGTGTGCACGCCCGGCAGCAGCGGGTCCGGCGAGCCCTGCGACGGCACGATCGTCACCGCGACCATCGACGACGACGTGGCGGTCGACGTCGGCTGGCAGGGCACCGCCGCCCCGGTGCCGCCGTGCCGGCCCACCGGCAGCGTGCGCGGACGGCTGCTCGTGGTCAAGATCGCCGCCGACTGCGTGCGCCTCACCGCCGACGTGCGGCTGCGCGCCAGCTTCGGGGCGGTGCTGAAGGCCCGCCGGGGCAGTGCCCTGCTCAGCGACGAGACCCGCGCCTCCCGCACCGGCGCGCTCTGAGCCCGACCCGCCCTCACCGATCCAGGCCGGGCCGGCGCCCGTCCGGTCCTGTTCGGGCTTGTTCGGGGTCCGTGACGTGCAGCCCACCGGACCCCAGACTCGGCGAGCGCCCACCGATCCCGGTCGCGGACGCGCGCCTCCCGACCATCTGAACGACCAGAAGGACACGCCCATGCACACCTCCCCCTCCCGCCGCCGTCTCCCTCGGGCCGTCGCCGGTGCCGCGACGCTGATCTCCCTGCTCGGCGCCGGACTGAGCGGACCGGTCGCGCCCGCGTCCGCGGCCGCCGCCCCGCTGCTCGGCGCGCCCGAGGTGGGTCGCTGCTACCAGATCACCCAGGCCGAGGCCGACGCCCGCTCCACGACCGCGCCGACCGTCGACTGCGCCGAGGAGCACCGGCTCCAGATCTTCGCCGTCGTCGAGGTGCCCGCCCGCATCGGGCTGAAGGGCAAGGCCTTCTACGACTACGCCGCCCGCACCTGCAACCCCCTCGCCTCCGACCTGCTCGGCGACGGTGGCGTCGCGTTCCGCCGGTCGGCGTACGAGCCGGGGTGGCTCTTCGTCCCCACGCGCGAGCAGCAGGCCGAGGGCGCCCGCTGGGTCGCGTGCATGATCGGTGTCGCGGGCGGCCTGCAGTCGCGCGGGGACGGCGGGGCGCCCTCCCAGGGCCTGGAGGAGACCCGGGGCACCGTGGGCACGGTGTCCGGGCGGCTCCCGCGGGACCGCCGGCTCTGCATCGACCGCCTCGGCGGTGCCATCGCCCGCACCCACTGCGCCCGTCGGCACTCCCACGTGATGCTCGGCTCCCCGGTGAGCCTGCAGGGCCCCGCCCGCGTGCGCGACGAGCGTGCGGTCGAGCACTGCCGCGCGAAGGTGCGTCGTGCGCAGGACTGGATCTGGATCTGGAGCACCGACCTCGACGACCCGCGCCGCTTCACCGTGGCCTGCTTCGTGCCGCGCTGATCGCTCCGGTCCCCGGGGGTCGCCGCTGCGGCGGCCCCCGGAGGGCCGCGCCGGCGCGCTCAGCCGTCGGCGAGCAGCGCCGCGACCTCGGGGGAGGCGTAGAACGGCGCCAGCCGGGCCCGCAGGATCCGGTCCAGGTCGCCCGAGTCGTGCAGCGCCGCCAGCACCGGCGGCGCCAGCCGCACGGCGTCGGCCACGAGGTCCTCCCGACGCAGGTCCAGCTGCTCGAGCAGCTCGGCCGCCGTGTAGCCGCCGAAGCGGTCGAGGAAGGCGTCGACGACGGCGTGCCCCAGGGCCGTCGCCTGCTCGCTCGCCGTCGCGGTGAGCACCACCGCGTGCGCGGCGTCCACGACGCCGGAGATCCGCGTGCGGGCCTCGGGGTCCTGGATGCCGTCGACGCGCCCGGCGGCCGCGAGGTCCCAGACCTGCAGCAGGGCCTCCCGGGTGGCGGGGTCGCGCAACGTCTCCAGCAGGATCCGGTTGAGTCGGCGCACCGCCAGGCCGCCGCCCTTGCCGAGGGTGTCGCCCAGCAGGCCGTCGAGCTGTTTGTCCGCGGCCCCGACCAGCCGGGTCGCGGCGCCGGTGCCGAGATTGACCAGCGAGCCGAGCCCGGGCACCTTGCCGGCCACGGCCTTGTTGGCCTCCACCACCTCGCCCACGATCCGTCCCATGAACCGCGAGGCCACCACGCCCACCGACGGTGCGGCCGCGAGCCGGTCCAGCCGCTGCTCCAGCAGCGGGTGCAGCTCCAGAAGCGCATCGATCAGGCGCTCCACCTGATCCCGGTCGGCCAGGTCGCCGAGCAGGTGCGGCGTCGCCGGACCGTCGAGCAGCAGCTCGGTGGCCATCTCCACGAGCCCGCTCACCGCCGCGCTCGGCGGCACCTCGCGCAGCACCCGCCCCACGACGTCGTGCAGCGCCTCGGCGTCCACGACCTCCGCGATCGGATGCCGCTCGGCCGCGCTCAGCAGCTCCTCGACCACCGCCGCCACCTCGGCCGCGGCGTCCTCACCGGTCAGGCGGGCGAGATGGTGGGCCACCTGGGCGTCCAGCAGCTGCTGGGCGAGGGTCTCGGCGGAGCGTGTCGAAGCCATGGGGGCAACCTAGACGACGGCGCGGGTCCCGCCCGCCGGGGGCGTCGTACCAACCGATCCTGCTGAAAATCAGCCGGAAAACCGCGATTCCGGTTGGTACGACGGCGACCCGGGACCTACGTGCTCGCCTGACGCGCTCGACTTGCCGCCGGCCCTCGCTCCGCTCGGGCGGCAACTCGCCTCGCAGAAGACGAGCAAGCAGGTCGCTCCGCTCGTTCCTCGCTCCGGAACTACTTGCTCGCCTTACGCGCTCGACTTGCCGCCTTCGCCCGGACGTTGGCGTCGAGCTCGACCTTGCGGATGCGGACGGTCTCGGGGGTGATCTCCACGCACTCGTCCTCGCGGCAGAACTCCAGGCACTGCTCGAGGGACAGCTTCTTCGGCGGGATGAGCTTCTCGAAGTTGTCGGAGGTGGCGGACCGGATGTTGGTCTGCTGCTTCTCCTTGGTGATGTTGACGTCCATGTCGTCGGCGCGGGAGTTCTCGCCCACGATCATGCCCTCGTAGACCTCGGTGGCCGGGTCGACGAACAGCACGCCGCGCTCCTGCAGCGACGTCATCGCGTACGCCGTCGCCGCGCCGGCGCGGTCGGCCACCAGCGAGCCGGAGGCGCGCGAGCGGATCTCGCCGGCCCACGGGAAGTAGCCCTCGGAGATGTGGTGGGCGATGCCGGTGCCGCGGGTCTCGGTGAGGAAGTCGGTGCGGAAGCCGATCAGGCCGCGCGCCGGGACGATGAACTCCATGCGCACCCAGCCGGTGCCGTGGTTGGTCATGCCCTCCATGCGGCCCTTGCGGTTGGCCAGCAGCTCGGTGATCGTGCCGAGGAACTCCTCGGGGGCGTCGATCGTGAGGCGCTCGAACGGCTCGTGCAGCTTGCCGTCGATCTCCTTGGTGACCACCTGGGGCTTGCCGACGGTCAGCTCGTAGCCCTCGCGGCGCATCTGCTCGACCAGGATCGCCAGCGCCAGCTCGCCACGGCCCTGCACCTCCCAGGCGTCGGGGCGCTCGGTGGGCAGCACGCGCAGCGACACGTTGCCGATCAGCTCGGAGTCGAGCCGGTCCTTGACCAGGCGGGCGGTGACCTTGTGGCCCTTGCCGCCCTTGCCCACCAGGGGCGAGGTGTTGGTGCCGATGGTCATCGAGATCGCCGGCTCGTCGACGTGGATCAGCGGCAGCGCGATCGGGTTCTCGGGGTCGGCGAGGGTCTCACCGATGGTGATGTCGGGGATGCCGGCCACCGCCACGATGTCGCCGGGGCCGGCCGACTCGCCCGGCTTGCGCTCCAGGCCCTCGGTGATGAGCAGCTCGGTGATCTTGACGTTCTTGACGCCGCCGTCGCGCTGCATCCAGGCCACCTGCTGGCCCTTCTTCAGCGTGCCCTGCTTGATGCGCAGCAGCGCCAGCCGGCCGAGGAACGGCGAGGCGTCGAGGTTGGTGACGTGGGCCTGCAGCGGGGCGCCGTCGTCGTAGGTGGGGGCGGGGATGGTGTCGAGGATCGTCTTGAACAGCGGCTCGAGGTTGTCGCCCTCGGGCAGCGTGCCGTTCTCCGGCTTGGTGAGCGAGGCGATGCCGGCCTTGCCGGAGGCGAAGACCACCGGGAAGTCGAGGGCGTCCTGGCTGTGGCTGTCGTCGAGCAGGTCCATGAACAGCTCGTAGGTCTCGTCCACGACCTCGTCGATCCGCGCGTCGCCACGGTCGGTCTTGTTGACCACCAGGATCACCGGCATGTCGGCGTTGAGCGCCTTGCGCAGCACGAAGCGGGTCTGCGGCAGCGGGCCCTCCGAGGCGTCCACCAGCAGCACGATGCCGTCCACCATCGACAGGCCGCGCTCGACCTCGCCACCGAAGTCGGCGTGGCCGGGGGTGTCGATGATGTTGATGGTCATGCCGCCCTCGGGGGCGTGGGCGCCGGTGTAGCGGATCGCGGTGTTCTTCGCGAGGATCGTGATGCCCTTCTCGCGCTCGAGGTCACCGGAGTCCATGACCCGCTCGGCCACGCCCTCGGCCTGGTGGGCGCTGAACGCCCCGGCCTGGTGGAGCATCGCGTCGACGAGGGTGGTCTTGCCGTGGTCGACGTGGGCCACGATGGCCACGTTGCGCAGGTCGGTGCGGATGCTGGACATGGCGGCGGTGTTCAACTTTCACGAAGCGAGTGCGCGGCTACCGGACGACATGCGGTCCACCCGCGCGGGACGCCGTCGAGTTTAGGGGCGACGCCGGGTCGGAGCCGCATCCGCGCGTCCCGCACCCGACGTCGCCTCCCTCACGTCCTGCTCACGGCAGGGGGCCCCGGAGGAACACCTGGCTCTCGCCGGCCGGACCCTGCGCCCCGAGGTTCGTGGCCTGCGTGGTGAACACGATCCAGTGACCGTCGTCGCTGAGTCGGACGCCGGTGCTGCCGGAGGGCGTGCCCGCGGCGCCCGCCGTGCTCACCGACTCCCGCGTCATCACCGCGCCGGCACTGCGCCACAGGATCACGTCGCGGGCGGAGGTGATCGTGTTGCGGCGCAGCGCGTCGAAGTCGCCGACGAAGCCGATCCGGGTGCCGCTGCCGTCGATCGCGGGCGTCGTGACGAAGCCGCCGGCGTACAGCGGGTCCAGCGGCTCCGATACCAACTCGATGACGCTCAGGTCGTCACGATTCCAGCGGAAGATGTCGGTGGAGGCCGCCGTGTCGTCGGGGTTGATGGTGGTGGCGTCGGACTCGAACGCGACGAACGTGCCGTCGCCGGAGATCTGCGCCCGGCGCGAGCCGCCGGCCGCCTGCAGTCCGCCCGGGGTGGTGGACACCCGGAACAGGCCGGTGCCGGGCCCGAGGTCCTGGTCCCACAGCACGATGTCGCTGCTGCCGTTCGCATCGGCCGGGTACTGGGTCTGGGCCAGGTTGGACGCCTCGGTCTGGAAGGCCACGTGCCGGCCGTCGGCGGAGATGCTGGGCTCGGTCGAGGCGCCGTTCCCGGCGACGTCGGCGGGGCCGCGGCTCAGCAGCGTCGGCGTCCCGGCGCCCTGCTCCCACAGGAACACGTCGGCGCTCGACGTGCCGCCGGCGATGTTCGTGGCGGTGGACTCGAACACGACCCGCTGACCGTCGGCGGAGATGTCGGGATTGATCGCGCTGCCGTTGCTCTGCGCCCCGCCGCTGCCCACCGAGACGAGCTCGTGGGTGTCGGTGGCGCGGCTCCAGCGGTACACGTCGTAGGCCCCGTCGCCGTCGACCCCGTCCAGGCCGGCGGTGCTCGCGAACACCACGAACCGGCCGTCGTCGGAGATCCGGGGCGTGCGGCTGTTGCTGTCGCTCGCGGTCGGCGAGCCGTTGGGGTGCGAGACCACCGTGAACGAGCCGTCGGCGCGGTCCCAGAGGTAGACGTCCAGCCCCGGGCCGGGGTCCTGGGGGGACAGGTCCGACGCCGAGGTGGAGAACACCACGAACCGGCCGTCGCCCGACACGTCCCCCAGCGTGGCGACGCCGTCGGTGAGTCCGCTCGGGAGCGTCGAGACCGGCCACGTGCGGGGACGCACGGTGACGTCGACCGCCGAGGTCGTGGTGCTCCCTGCGGCACGGGTACGGGTGAGCACGGCGCGGTAGGTGCGCGTGCCCGCCCAGGTGGCGCTCAGCCGGAACGTGACGCGCTTGACCGCGCCGGCGCGGGGCAGTCGGGCGCGCTGCACGACCTTCCACGACGATCCGCTGCGCACCTGCAGCGCAACGGGCTGACGGGGCGCACCCTTGCGCACCGCCACCGCCAGCGTCGTCGTCGCGCCGTAGAGGGGGGCCGTGGTGGAGGCGCGCAGCGTGGCGCTGGGCCGAGTCGGAGCCGCCTGCGACGGGCCGGCGCCGCAGGGCCCGAGCAGGGCGGTGAGCGTGGCCAGCACCGTGAGCGAGGCCAGGAGGGGCAGGATCCGGGGGAGACGACGGGTGCGAGCCGCCGCGGGGGCTGTCATGGCGAGCGACCCTAGTGATCCCGGGGCCCGTGGCGCCATGGTCTCGATGATTCCGGCGTCGATAGCCTGCGGTCCTCCCCGATCGTCAGGAACCGCCGTGCTCCCTCGCCTGTTGCTCCTCGTCCTGCTCTCCCTGGTCGTCGGCGCGGCGCCACCGGCAGCAGGGACCGCGTCGACGGCCGGCCTCGGCCTGCCGGGCGTCGACGCCGTCGCCCGGCTCTACCCGGTCTACGAGGGCGGACAGGAGCGGGTGAGCGGCTACCGGCGCGTGTTCGCGACCGGCGCCGACTGCGTCACGACCGAGGCGCTGCTCGTGGCGCCCGCCGGACGCACCGCCGACTACCTGACCGCTCGGCTGGCCGACGAACCGTACGGCCACGGCCTCGACGTCCCCCACGTGGCGGCGCTGCGCTTCGACAGCGCCGACGCCGCCCGAACGGCGGTGGCGGAGGTGCGTTCCTACGCCGAGCGCTGCCGGGGCCGGCACCGCGTCCGCGGCGAGGTGAACCGGGTCGGCCCGCTGCCGCTTCCGCCGGTGGGGACGGCGCGCGCCGGCTTCGTGGGCTTCCACCGCTCGAGCTACGGCGCCGAGCACCTGATGGTCACCGCCGCCTCCCGGGGGAGGTCGGTGGCGGTGGGCCTGCTCTTCAACGCCCGGCGCCCGGTCGACCGCGACGACGCCGTGGCCCTGCTCCGCCTCCAGCTCGCGGCGCTGGGCGACCCCGGGGCGCGCTGAGACGCCGGGGCCGCGGGGGCGTCAGGCCAGGGCGCGGTCCAGCGCCGCCGCGACGTGCAGGGTGGTGCTGGGGAAGACCGGCAGCTCGGAGTCGGCCTGCTTGATGAGCAGCTCCAGCTCGGTGCAGCCGAGCACCACGCCGCCGGCGCCGTCGTCCCAGAGCCGCTCGATGAGGGAGACCACGAAGCGCCGCGAGGCGTCCTTGACCTGCCCGCGCACGAGCTCCTCGTAGATGATCCGGTTCAGCTCGGCGTGCGCCTCGCGGGCCGGCAGGTGCACAGCGAGGCCGCGGCTGGCGAGGTGGTCGGTGAAGAAGGGCCGCGACATCGCGAACGTCGTGCCGAGGAAGCCCACCCGGCTCACCTTCTGCGCAGCACAGGCGTCGGCGATGACGTCGCCCAGGTGCAGCAGCGGGATGTCGACGGCGTCCTGCACCTGGGTGGCGACCCGGTGGAACGTCGTGGTGCACAGCATCAGGAAGTCGGCACCGCCGCGCTCGACCGCCCGGGCGGCGTCGGACAGGATCGTGGCGACGTCGTCCCAGCGCTCCTGCTCCTGCAGCGCCGTGACCTCGGCGAAGTCGACCGAGGCCAGCAGCGTGCGGGCGGAGGACAGCCCGCCCTGCCGCTGCTGCACGCCCCGGTTGAGGGCTGCGTAGTACACGGAGCTGGACTCCCAGCTCATCCCGCCGATCAGGCCGATGGTCTGCACGGGGGTGAGTCTGCCATCCCGCGCCCCCTCCCTCCCGGGGTGCTCGGCGGCGCGCGGCTCCCGCGGTGGCCCTCAGGAGATCCGGTGCACCTTGTGCTGGGCGGCCTGCGCCCGGGGCTTGATCACCAGGGAGTCGATGTTCACGTGCGGCGGGCGGGTCACGACCCAGGTGATGGCGTCGGCGACGTCGTCGGCCACGAGCGGGTCGGGCACCCCGGCGTACACGGCGTCGGCCTTGGCCTGGTCGCCGCCGAAGCGCACCAGCGAGAACTCCTCGGTGTGCACCATCCCGGGCGCCACCTCGCACACTCGCACCGGCTGGTCGAACAGCTCCAGGCGCAGGGTCTCGGTCACGACCTTGGTGCCGTGCTTGGCGGCGGTGTACCCGGCCCCGCCCTCGTAGGCGACCCGGCCGGCGGTCGAGCCGACGTTGCAGATCACGCCGGCGCCGGAGGCGATCAGCGCCGGCAGCAGGGCGCGGGTGACGCGCATCAGGCCGATCACGTTGACGTCGTACATCGCGCGCCACTGCTCGGGGTCGGCGTCGGCCACCGGCGTCAGACCGAACGCGCCGCCGGCGTTGTTGACCAGCACCGCGAGCTCGCCGCCGCGCTCCTGCACCAGCGCGGCGAGCGCCGCGACCGCGTCGTCGTCGGTGACGTCGCACGCCACGGCGGTGCCGCCGATCTCGGCCGCCAGCGCCTCGATGCGCTCGGTGCGCCGGGCCGCGCACAGCACGTGGAACCCCGCCGCGGCCAGGTGGCGGGCGGTGGCCTCCCCGATGCCGCTGCTGGCGCCGGTCACGACGGCGAGGGGGCGGCTGCCGGTGGAGGTGGTGCGCTCGTCGCTCATGCCCCCCATCCTGCCCCCGCCCGTCCCACCCGGGCGGGCCACCCCGTCCCGCCCGGCCCGGACGGCCCATCCGACCGGTCGGTCCCGCCCCGAAAGGTGGCGGCAGAGCACTGCCGCACCCGTCAGGATCGGGAATCAGGACGGTGCGGCGGCTGTTGAGTGCCCGCGGAGGGGTCCGTGCGACGACGCGCGGTGCCCCAGCACCATCGACACCAGCCATCGACCGAGAGCGGAAGGAGCGGGGGATGACGCCGGAGCGGGTCGCCATGATCAGCCTGCACACCTCCCCGCTCGACCAGCCCGGCACCGGCGACGCCGGTGGCATGAACGTCTACGTCGTCGAGCTGGCCCGGCGGCTCGCCGCGGCCGGCGTCGAGGTGGACGTCTTCACCCGTGCCACCCGCTCGAGCCTCCCGCCGGTGGTCGAGGTCGTCGACGGGGTGACCGTGCGCCACGTCGTCGCCGGACCCTTCGAGGGCCTCACCAAGGCCGAGCTGCCCGCGCAGCTGTGCGCCTTCGCCCGCGAGGTGCTGCGCACCGAGGCCGCCGAGCCGCGCGGCTACTACAGCGCCGTGCACAGCCACTACTGGCTCTCCGGACAGGTCGGCGCGCTGGCCCGCGACCGTTGGGGCGTGCCCCTGGTGCACTCGATGCACACCATGGCCCGGGTCAAGAACGAGTCGCTGGCCGCGGGTGACACCCCCGAGCCGGAGGTGCGGGTGATCGGGGAGCAGCAGGTGGTCGACGCCGCCGACGCGCTCATCGCCAACACCGACCTCGAGGCCAAGCAGCTCATCAACCTCTACGACGCCGACCCCACCCGGGTCGAGGTGATCCACCCCGGCGTCGACCTCGACGTCTTCGCGCCCCGCGGCCGGGCCGCGAGCCGCGCGGCGCTCGGGCTGCCGGCCGACGCCGACATCCTGCTGTTCGCCGGGCGCATCCAGCCGCTCAAGGCGCCCGACGTGCTGGTCAAGGCGGTCGCGGTGCTCCTGGCGCGCCGTCCCGAGCTGCGGGCGCGGCTGCAGCTGGTGGTCGTCGGCGGGCCCTCCGGCTCCGGTCTGGACCGTCCCGAGTCGCTGGCCGCGCTCGTGCGCGAGCTCGGCCTCGCCGATGTCGTGCGGTTCGTGCCCCCGGTCTCCCAGCGCGAGCTGGCGCGGTGGTACTCCGCGGCGTCGGTCGTCGCGGTGCCCTCCTACAACGAGTCCTTCGGGCTGGTGGCCGCCGAGGCGCAGGCCTGCGGCACCCCGGTGGTCGCGGCGGCGGTGGGCGGCCTCACCACGGTGGTGCAGCACGACCGCACCGGCCTGCTGGTGGAGGGACACGATCCCGCGGTGTGGGCCGAGCAGCTGGCCGCCGTGCTGGGCGACCGCCCCCGGTGGGAGCGGCTGGCCGCCGGCGCGGCCGCCGCGGCCCGCGAGCTGTCGTGGGAGGCCACCGCCGAGGCGACGCTCGGGGTGTACCGGCGGGCCCGGGGCGCCATGCGAGAGTCGGAGCTGTGAGCCTGTTCGACGCCGACGCCCTGAGCCGCCCCGGAGGCCCCGCCCTCGCGACCCCCGGAGCCCCGCCGGCCCAGGTGTCCTTCGGCGGCGGCGTGCCCGACCCGACCGCGCTCGCCGTCGTCCGGGCCTACCTCGCGGCCAACGACCTGGAGGCCGAGGAGACCGCCCCGGGCAGCTTCTCCTTCGCCCTGCCCGGGGAGAAGAAGCTGCAGACGCCGGTGCGGCTCGACGTCGGCCCGCAGGTGCTGGGTCTGCACGCCTTCGTGTGCCGTGCCCCGGATGAGAACTTCGAGGGTGTCTACCGCTGGCTGCTGCAGCGCAACCTGCGGCTCTACGGCGTCGCCTTCGCCCTGGACCGCCTGGGCGACATCTACCTCGACGGCCGCCTTCCGGTGGCCGTCGTCACCGAGCCCGAGCTGGACCGGCTGCTGGGGGCGGTGCTCAGCATCGCCGACGGCTCCTTCAACACCCTGCTCGAGCTCGGCTTCGCCTCCTCCATCCGCAAGGAGTGGGAGTGGCGCAAGCTGCGCGGGGAGTCCACCGCCAACCTCCAGGCCTTCGCCGGCTGGCTCGAGCAGGACGACGACCCCACCTCCTGACGCTCGGGGTCACCGGGGGAGCGTTGCAACAAGCGACATGTGCAGGCGCCGACCGTGGGATCCGCGGACGCTGCTGCACATTTCGCTTGTTGCCACGGAGGACGGCGGCCCTGCGGCGGTGAGTCGTCAGGAGGCGAGGGCCACGGCGCCGAGGGCGACGGCGCCGGGGAGGGCCTGGACCAGCAGGATCCGGGGGTTGGCGGTGAGAGCGCCGTAGACGCCGGCCACCACCACGCAGCCGAGGAAGAAGACCTGCACCTCGGGGTGGTCGGCCACCAGGCCCCAGACCAGGCCGGTGGCCAGGAAGCCGTTGTAGAGGCCCTGGTTGGCGGCGAGCACCTTGGTGGCCTCGGCGAACTCCAGGTCCAGGCCGAACGCGGCGCGGCCGCGCGGCGTCGTCCACAGGAACATCTCCAGCACCAGGATGTAGGCGTGGAGCAGGGCGACGGCCCCCACGAGGACCGCTGCGATCACCTCCGCCGTCGACATGGCCCCAGCATGGCAGCGCGAGGGTGACAGAGGATCGTCGGATCAGGAACGATTCGGTGTCAGGAGCGCCGCGCCACCGCGACCCCGACCAGCGCCAGCGCCCCACCGAGGTAGGCCACCGTCGGCGGCGCCTCGCCGAGCAGCACGGCGCTGAGCACGATCGTGACCACCGGCACCGCGTAGGTCGTGACGCCGAGGCGCGACGCCGTGAGGTGCTGCAGCGCGACGGCGTAGGTCGTGAACGCCACCGCGGTGGGGAACAGGCCGAGGTACACCAGCCACCAGATCGAGGACGCCGGGGCCGCGCGCAGGTCGTGCACGAGCACGGGGGCGAACGGCAGCAGCGCGAGCGCCCCGATCGTGCACGCCACCCAGGTCACCTGCACCGCCGGGAGACGGGCCGCGAGGGTCTTCTGCACCACCAGGCTCACCGCGTAGGCGGCCGCCGACACCAGGCACAGCAGCACGCCGACGACGTCGAGCGCCGCCGCGGGGCCGCCGGCCTCGCCCGCCCGGCCGCCGAGGGCGATGACCGCGACGCCGGCGAACGCCAGCGCCAGGCCCACCGCCAGGCGCCGGGTGAAGGGCTCGTCGAGCACGAGGGCGGCGAGCACGGCGATCAGCACGGGCGAGATCTGGATCAGCAGCGCGGCCGTCCCGGCGTCGACCCGCCGCTCGCCCTCGTTGAGGGCCACCATGTAGAGGGCGTACCAGAGCAGTCCGATGAGGATCAGCGCGCGCCACTGGGGGCCGGTCGGTCGTGCCAGCGGCGTGCGGTGGTGGGCCCGCCACGCCACGGCTCCGAGGGCGAGCGCGCCCACGGCGAGCCGCCCCAGCGCCATCGAGCCGGGCGCGAAGTCCTCCCCGAGGTGGCGGATCGCGACGAACGCCGAAGCCCACAGCACCACCGTGACGACCACGGCGGTGGCCGGGACCCAGGCGGCCGCCGAAGTGGCCGCCGAGGTGGCCGTCGGGGTGGCGGCCGGATCAGCGGGCGGGTCGACCGGGGGTCCCGGCGCCGGGGTGGTCAGCGCGGGCTCGCGGACGTCGGGATCACAGGTCCAGTTTGTACCCGAGGCCGCGCACGGTGACCAGGTAGCGAGGCTCGCTGGGCTCGGGCTCGAGCTTGGCGCGCAGCCGCTTGACGTGCACGTCGAGGGTCTTGGTGTCGCCGACGTAGTCCGAGCCCCACACGCGGTCGATCAGCTGGCCGCGGGTGAGCACCCGGCCGGGGTTGCGCAGGAACATCTCCAGCAGCTCGAACTCCTTCAGCGGCAGCCGCTGCTCCTGACCGTCGACGGTCACGACGTGGCGCTCGACGTCCATGCGCACCGGCCCGGCCTCCAGGGTGTCGGGCAGCAGGTCGGGGTCCTGGCCGCGGCGCAGCACGGCGCGGATGCGGGCGGTGAGCTCGCGGGGGGAGTAGGGCTTGGTGACGTAGTCGTCGGCGCCGAGCTCGAGGCCCACGACCTTGTCGACCTCGTCGTCCTTGGCGCTGACCATGATCACCGGCACGTTGGAGGTCTGCCGGATCGTGCGGCACACCTCGGTGCCGGGGATGCCGGGGAGCATGAGGTCGAGCAGCACGATGTCGGCGCCGTTGCGGTCGAACTCCAGCAGCGCGGCGTGGCCGTCGGCCGCGATCGCGACCGCGAAGCCCTCCGTGCGCAGCATGTAGGCGAGGGCGTCGCTGTAGCTCTCTTCATCCTCGACGACGAGTACCCGGGTCACGGGCGGTCCTCCTGTGCTGGGGCGGGCGCCTCGTGCGCCGCGCCGGTCGGGCGGGAAGCGGTGCTCGGGGCCGGGTCGGCCTCGGGCACGGCGTGGGGGCGGTCGGTGCGGTGCGGCCCGGCGTCGTCCTCGTCCACCCCGGCGAGGGGGAGGATGAGCGTGAACGTCGAGCCCTGGCCCTCCACCGACCACACCCGCACGTCGCCGCCGTGGGTGGCGGCGACGTGCTTGACGATCGAGAGGCCCAGGCCGGTGCCGCCGGTGGAGCGGTGGCGGGCGGGGTCGACGCGGTAGAAGCGCTCGAAGATCCGGTCCAGCTCGGCCTGCGGGATGCCGATGCCCTGGTCGATGACGCTGATCTCGACGTCGGTGCGGGTGCTGCGCGTGCTGACCACCACCGAGGAGTCGGGGTCGGAGTAGTGCACGGCGTTGGCCACGAGGTTGGCCACCGCGGTGGTGATCTGCTCCTCGCTGCCCAGGATCTTCAGCCCCTGCTCGCCGCCGGCCACCACGGTGATGCCCTTGGCGGCGGCGTCGATCGCGCTGGTGTCGATCGCGAGGCTGACGATCTGGTCGACCGAGAGCGGCGTCGGCGACTCCAGCGGCTCGTCGCCCTGCAGGCGCGACAGTTCGATCACCTGCTGCACCAGCCGGGTCAGTCGGTCGCCCTCGGTGACCATGCGGGTGCTGAACCGGCGCACGGCCTCGGGGTCGTCGGCGGCGTCGTGCACGGCGTCGGCCAGCAGCCGGATCGCGCCGACGGGCGTCTTGAGCTCGTGGCTGACGTTGGCCACGAAGTCGCGTCGCACCGCCTCGACGCGGCGCTCGCGGGTGCGGTCCTCCAGCAGCGCCAGCACCAGGCGCGACCCGAGCGGGGCCACGCGGACCGTGACGTGACGGGCCGGGGCCACGCGACGCGGCATCACCAGCTCGGTCTCGCGGATCTGGCCGTCGCGGCGCACCTCGCTCACCAGGCTCGAGAGCGTCTCGTGGGTGAGCGAGGTGCCGCGCACCAGCCCCATCGCGTACGCCGGCGCCGAAGCCTTGAGCACCATGTCGGCGTCGTCGACGATCACCGCGCTGCTGCGCAGGACCGAGAGGACGGCGGCGACGGCGTCGGGCACGACGTCCTCGCGCTCGATCGGGGCGGGGCGCTGCTGACGGTCGCTGAGCGCCCACGCCAGCACGGCGCCTCCGGCGACACCGGCCCCGGCGAGCGCGGCCAGGGCCGCCTGCAGGGTCGGGTCCACAGACCGGATGGTACGCACGGCCGGCCCGCCGCCTCGCCCTGTGGACGGTGTGACCTCCGTCTGTTCATGCCCCGTTCACCTGCCTGGGGGCGGGAGCCGGGGGGCAGTGCCTAGGCTGAGACCCATGCGCAGTCATTTCGACGAGGAGCTCACCGGCCTGTTCCGCGATCTCGCGGCCATGTGCGGCCAGGTCGAGCGGGCGGTGGTGCGCGCCACGGCCGCCCTGCTCGAGGGCGACGCCGTCATCGCCGAGGAGGTCATCAGCGGCGACACCGCGATCGACCGTACCCGCGAGGAGATCGAGGAGGCGGCGTTCCTGCTGCTCTCGCTCCAGCAGCCCGTGGCCGGCGACCTCCGCACCGTCGTGGCGGCGCTGCGCATGGTGAGCGAGCTCGAGCGGATGGGCGACCTGTCGGTGCACGTCGCCAAGATCGCGCGGCTGCGCGTGCCCGAGCGGGCCGTGCCCGACGACGTCCGCCCGGTGGTCGAGCGGATGGCCCAGGTCGCGATCGACATGGTCGCCGGCGCCGGCGGCATCATCCTGTCCCGCGACGTCGCCGCCGCCGCCGCGCTGGCCAAGGCCGACGAGGAGATGGACGGTCTGCGCCGCACCAGCTTCGCCGACATGCTCGCCGCCGACTGGCCCCACGGTGTCGAGGCGGCGGTCGACCTCGCCCTGCTCGGCCGCTACTACGAGCGCATCGCCGACCACGCCGTCTCGGTGGCCAACCGCGTGGTCTTCGTCGTCACCGGCGCCAGCCCCTACTCGCTCTCGGAGTGACGCCGCCGCGCCGGCGCCGTCCTGCCGGACGGCCCCTGGCGCTGCCTGCTCCACGGGCCGGCGATGGCTCGCCCGGGCCCGACAATTCGTCAGGTACCTGACGATTTCTCGGGCCGCCGCAGGCGCCCGGGACGACGGACCGCCCCACCCCCGGGGACGCCGGGGGTGGGGCGGTGAGCGGGGTCAGCGCCGGCAGGCGCTGAGGTCGAGGGCGAGGCGCTGGCCGCGCTCCACGAGCAGGCGCTGGGTGTCGAGCACCTTCCCGCCCCGCTCGCAGGTGAGCGTGTAGCGCTCGACCGTGCCCTGGGTGGTGCGCGTGCGGGCGTCGTAGCCGGCGACGGCCACCTCGTACGACGGCGTCACCGAGGCGTAGTTCACGACCCGCACCACGTAGGTGCCGCGGGCGGCGTCGGTCACCGTGACGCTCTCCTTCTCCGCCGGCGCGTTGCCGGAGGAGCCGACCTCCACCAGGCGGCCGCGGACCTTGCGGAACACCGCCAGGTCGAGGTCGTCGGGGGTGGCCCAGTCCAGATCGATCTGCAGCGCGTCGGCCGCCCGCTTCAGCACGAACGTGCGATCGGCGGAGGCGCCCACCGCGGGGGCGTCGCCGCTCAGGCGCCGGGTGACGAAGGGCTTGGCGGCGCGCTGCTGGTAGGGCCGGGGCTGCACCACGGGGCGGGTGGAGGGGTTCACCAGCCACGACACCTCGCCGTCGGCCGGCACGCGCATGGCGGTGTCGACGAAGTCGGCGAACCCGCCCTGCCAGGTCGGGGTGGTGAACGTCTTGCGCAACCGCAGCACGGTGCCGGGGGCGGCGCGACCGGTGAGCAGGCCGCTCGCGGAGGTCGAGACGGTGTGCTCCAGGGCCTCGAGGTAGGCGCCGCGGTTGCCCTTGCCGGCGTAGCGACCGGTGCCGAGGTACTCCCCGACGACGTCCTCGAACGGCGGGTGGAACTCGTCGGGCCCGATCTCGAAGGTGTACCCGAAGCCGCCGGTGGCGTTGTAGCTGTAGTCCTCGGTGGTGCCGGTGGTGTCGTAGAGCTGCCAGCCGTGGATGTTGGCGTAGCCGTTGTTGTCGGCGAACGCCGCCCCGAGCCGCTTGAGCGCCTTCTCGTCGGGGGCGTCGCCCACCGGCTTGCCGTCGGCGCCGATCGTGGCCGGGTTGACGCCGTTGGGTCGCAGGATGAGGTTGGAGAAGGTGTGGTTGGAGATCAGCATCGTGACCTGGCGGGTGCGGATCAGGTCGCGGATGTTGCGGGTCTCCGGCTCGCTGAACGGCGCCGCACCCCGGTAGGTCGGGTCGGCGAGGCCGGTGCCCGCGCCCGGTCCACCCCAGAAGCCGCCGTAGTTGCGGTTCAGGTCCACGCCCAGGCCGAACCCGCCGGGGCTGAGCAGCGCGAGTCGGCACGCCCCGTCGGGGGTGTCGGTGCCGTCGACGAGGCGGCAGTTCTTGCGCTGGTAGGCACGGCCCGGGGTGAGCAGCGTCGTGCCGGTGCCGTCGAGGGGGTCCAGCTCGTTGAGGTCGCGCAGATCCACGAACTCCCCGTCGGTGCGGGAGAAGTCGAAGCCGTCGACGTTGACCACCGGCACGACGACGACGCGCGCCCGGTCCAGCAGCGACGTGATGCGCTTGTTCGAGCCGTAGGACTGGGCCAGGTCGATCGCGAACTCCATCGCGAGCTCGCCGGAGGGCCACTCGCGGGCGTGGTGCAGACCCATGAGCAGGAACGTCGGCTGGCCGGTGTTCGGGCCGCGCACGCCGCGCCCGATCTCCACGGCGTGCACCGGGCGGCCGTCGAGGCTGGGACGCGCGAGGGGGAACTTCCGGACCAGGGACGGGAAGCGGCGGGCGAGGTCGCTCATGTCGGCCTCGTAGTCGGCCAGGGTGCGGTAGCCGGTGCGACCCGAGGGCAGCGGGGAGGTGCCGACCCGCGCGGCGTAGGCGGCGTCGAGCCGCTGGATCTCCACACCCCGCGCCACCAGGTCGGGGATCTTCACGCGGTACTCCAGGCCCGATCCGGCCAGCGTGGTGAGGTCGCGCAGGCGGTGCAGCACCACCTCGGCGTGGCCTTGGCCGGCGTGCTCGGTGACGTCGAGCCCCAGCCGCTGCAGCCGGGCCCGTTCGACGCCGGTGGGCACGTCGACCATCACCAGCTGCGGCGGGAACGGCACGTCGGCGGCCTGCGCGGCCCCGCCGGCACCGCCGGAGAGGCCCGCGCCGAGCGGCGCCAGGGAGAGGGCGAGGACGGCGGCGGCCAGCGCACGCGTCCCGCGGGGAGCGCCGGAGCGGCGGAAGAGGCGGGTCATGCTCAGGGCAACGAGCCCCGCGAGGCCGGGTCACGCCTGCGGGGAGTGGGATCGTTCACTCGCATCGGCCGGCGGGGTCAGCCCAGGCTGCGCACCGCTTCAGCGATCCCGGGCAGCAGGAGCCGGCCGTACTCGTCGTTGGCGTGGCTGCGGTCGGGCTCGCCGCCGGGGGTGCTCGTGGCGCCGAGGTGCGCGTGGAGGAACCCCTCGGCGTCGGTGCTGGCGTCGTAGGCCTCGACCAGCGGGACGCCCCGCTCGGCGAGCCAGGAGCGCCAGATGCGTCGCGCGGCGCGGTCGATCTCG
This sequence comes from Nocardioides sp., assembly GCF_964228225.1. Taxonomy (GTDB): domain Bacteria; phylum Actinomycetota; class Actinomycetes; order Propionibacteriales; family Nocardioidaceae; genus Nocardioides. The sequence goes on along the minus strand of NZ_CAXQZB010000032.1, from coordinate 9,169 downwards.
GCCACGACCTCGGGGCGGATGCCGCGGGTGACCAGCGCGGGGTGGTCGCGCCGCGGGGCGGGAGCGGCGATCGCGAAGAAGCGCACCCCGCAGGCCAGCAGGTCCTCGTAGAAGGCGCGCAGCCCGGCCTGGTCGCGCTCGATGATCGCGGTCAGCACCTGCGCCGAGACCGGCTGCAGGTCGGCGCCGGCGACCGCGGCCGGGGCGTGGGTGAGCCAGGTGGCGTCGCGCCACACCCGGGCCCCGTGACCGATCTGGAGGAAGCCCCACACGGCGTCGGCCCCGATGGTGGGCGCGCCGGTGCGGCGCTCGACGTTGGTGCGGTACTGCTCGGGGTCGAGCACCACGCGGCCGGACTCGACGCGGCTGAACCGCTCGGACTCGAACTTGCCGTTGCCCAGCGGGAAGGCCGCGGCCCCGACCTCGGCGAGGGCGTCGCCCGCGTGGCGCAGGCACACGACGTGGGAGTTGCCGGTGATGTGCACGCTCATCGGCCGAACGCCTCCAGGATCGCCTCGTCGCAGACGACGTCGTCGTCGGCCGCGCTCCCCGAGCCCGCCGGGACCGCAGGGCCCGCCGGCGCTGCGCCGGAGGCCGCGACCGGGGCCGCGACCGGGGCCGCCGGGGCCGCCGCGGAGGGCTCGCCGTGGGCGGTGAAGAAGTAGTCCATGACGTGCGCGACGCCGCGGCGCGCCACCGTGCGCAGGTTGGGTTCGAAGAACATCGCCCGCATCGGGTGGGAGGCCACCAGTTCGTAGGAGGGGAAGTAGTCCACCTGGGAGTGGCTGGCCACCAGCTCGGCACACACCGAGCGCAGCGTGGACTTGCTGGCCATCGTGGCGCTCAGCACGTGGCCGCCCGAGGCGGTGGCGGTGAGCGGCACCGGCGAGACGGTGATGAGGAACCGCACGGCCGGGTTGGCCGCCAGCATCATCGCCATGAAGGACTCGAAGTCCTCCAGCAGCTCGCGGTGCCGGAAGTTCACGAACTCGTGGTGGGCGGGGTCGAACTCGCCGTGCACCGTGCCCGGGCAGGTCGGGTACACCGAGCCGTCGCGGGTGTCGCGCCAGGACTCGGTGAGGCCGAAGGTGAAGACGAACAGGTCGGTCTCGGTCGGGATGCGGCGCACCGCCGCGAGGTGCGCCCCGCGGGCGGCGGCGTAGTCGGCGGCGTCGGCGAACCCGCCGGGCTCGATGGTCGGCCGGAAGGGGTCGACGTGGCGGCCGTCGGCCTCGATCCACACGTCCTCCACCGGCGCGCGCCCGCCCTCGGCCCGCTCGAAGAGCTGCACCAGCTGGCGCGGGGTGTAGAGGTTGCCGAACCGGGCGCTGTACATGCCGTACCCGTAGGTGAGGTGCTCGGCCTTCGGCAGCAGCGCCGGGGCCGGCTCGAGGTCGAGGAAGCCGTAGCCGCGCTCACGGAAGTTGCGGCCGATGTGCTGGGCGAAGCAGCTGCCCGCCGTCGCGATCCGGTCCTGGCGGTCGACGGCGAAGCGCGGCTCGTAGAGCCCCTCCAGCTCCAGGGCGCTGCGCTCGCTGATCGCGGAGCGCCAGAACGCCCGGCGGGGGAGATCGGCGTACGGGTGGGTGGCCATGGGGGCCATGATGCCGCGCCGCGGCGACACCTCCGATTCCAGGCGGCCCCCGGGCCGGGTCCTGGACCGGGACAGGGCCGGGAGCCGGGCCGGCGTCAGACCCGGGCGTGGACGGCGCGCTGCAGGACGGTGAGCAGGTGCAGGGCCACCCACTCCACCACCAGCTCGCGGGCGGGGAGGTCGGCCAGCAGGTAGGCGCGCCCGGCCGGGCCGTGGGGGGCGAAGCCGATGCGCAGCACGACGGTGCTGTCGCCGCCGGCCAGCGGGTCGACCCGGGCGAGCAGCCGCACGGTGCCGGGGGCGCGGACGTGCGCGCGCAGCTCGAGCCGGCGGGCGCGGTGGTCGGCCCGCTCGACCTCCCAGAACCCGACCCGGTCGCCAACGGCCAGCCGGGCCCGACCGGGCGGGCGGCCGCCGTGGCCTGCGCCCCCGACCCAGCGGTCCAGGGCCCCGCGGGCCCGGAACGGCACGGCGTCGAGGTACCACTGCGAGCCCGTCATCCCCGAGGCGACGACGTCCCAGGCGGCGTCGGGCGGCAGGGCGACGGTCACGGCCCGCTCGCTGGCCCCCGGTGCCCACCGTCGTCGCATGACGCCAACCTACGCACCCGCACCACCCCCGCGCGGGCCCCGCGCGGGCCCACGTCGACCCTGCGCGCGTCCGGGGTCGGATCGCCGCGCCGGGTCGCCGGGGGTTCTCCCCTAAGGTGGGCCGCGATCAGGGGCCGGTCCTCGCACCGGCGCCGCCACCCGTCCCGTCCGACCATCGCAGGAGTCGTGCCGTGCCCATCGCCACCCCCGAGAAGTACGCCGAGATGCTCGATGCCGCCAAGGGCGGTGCCTACGCGTTCCCGGCCATCAACGTGTCGTCGTCCCAGACCCTCAACGCGGCGCTGCAGGGCTTCGCCGACGCCGGCTCCGACGGCATCATCCAGATCTCGACCGGCGGCGCGGAGTACCTCTCCGGCCCGACCCGCAAGGACATGGTCACCGGCTCGGTCGCCTTCGCCGCCTACGCCGCCGAGGTTGCCAAGCTCTACCCGGTCAACATCGCCCTGCACACCGACCACTGCCCGAAGGACAAGCTCGACGGCTTCGTGCGCCCGCTGCTGGCGCTGTCCGCCGAGCGGGTGCAGCGCGGCGAGGCGCCGCTGTTCCAGTCGCACATGTGGGACGGCTCGGCCGTGCCGCTGGCCGAGAACCTCGTCATCGCCGAGGAGCTGCTCGAGAAGTGCATCGCCGCCAAGATCATCCTCGAGATCGAGGTCGGTGTGGTGGGTGGTGAGGAGGACGGCGTCGAGAACGCCATCAACGACAAGCTCTACACCACCCCCGAGGACGCCGTCGCCACCGCCAAGGCGCTCGGTCACGGCGACCGCGGCTACTACATGACCGCGCTGACCTTCGGCAACGTGCACGGCGTCTACACGCCGGGCAACGTCAAGCTGCGTCCGGAGGTGCTGAAGTCGGCGCAGGAGGCCGTCGTCTCCGAGTTCGGCCTCGACGCCGGCGCCAAGCCCTTCCACTTCGTCTTCCACGGCGGCTCGGGCTCGACCCCGCAGGAGATCTCCGACGCCGTCGACTACGGCGTGGTGAAGATGAACATCGACACCGACACCCAGTACGCCTTCACCCGCCCCGTGGCCGCGCACATGCTCAGCAACTACGACGGCGTGCTGAAGGTCGACGGCGAGGTCGGCAACAAGAAGCTCTACGACCCCCGCGCGTGGGGCAAGGCCGCCGAGGCCGGCATGGCCGCCCGGATCGTGGAGGCTTGCGAGAACCTGCGCTCGGCCGGCAAGACCCTGGGCTGATTCTCTGGCTGAGTCCCACCCCGGCGGGGTGGGTGGGCGGGATGGCACGATGCTGGCCATGAGCATCGGACAAGACCTCATGGCCGGCCCCCCGCCCACCCACCTGCCCGAGGACCCCGCTGCCGCCTCGCTCGCCGACGGCGTCAGCCCGGCCGACACCGTGCGCCGGTTCCCGGCCTCGCCGGTGGCCTGGGCCGCGCTGGCCTCGCAGGCGGTGGCCGACGACGCCGACCCGGTGACCGTCTACGCCTACGCCCGGGTCGGCTACCACCGCTCCCTGGACCTGCTGCGCCGCAACGGCTGGAAGGGCCACGGCCCCGTGCCGTGGGAGCACGAGTCCAACCGCGGCTTCCTGGTGTGCCTCTCCCTGCTCGCCAAGGCCGCCCGCGCCATCGGCGAGACCGACGAGTGGGAGCGCTGCTCGGCGTTCCTCAAGGACTCCTCGCCCACCGGCCACCGCGAGCTCCTCGGCTCCGACTGACCCCCTCCTCCGGCCCGCCGCGGGTCGCCGCCCTCGTCGGCGACGGGTCGTCGGTGGTCGCCGGGGGAACAATGCAACGAGCGAAATGTGCAGGTCAAGCCGTGGATCCCACGGTCCGACCTGCACATGTCGCTCGTTGCTACGGACAGCAGCGGCCACCGGGCTCAGTGCGCCTCGGCAGCCCTGGCCGGGGCAGCCCCGGCGAAGCCGGCGTGCCGCGGCCGCTCGAAGAAGAACGCGGCCACCAGGCCGATCACGAAGATCGCGGCCGGCAGGTAGATCGCCTGGCCCATGGCGTCGGAGAAGGCCTGCTGCACCTGCGGGGGAAGGGCCCCGCCGCCCTCGCCGCCGGAGGCCGCGGGGTCCAGGCCGTTGGCCAGCAGTCGTGCGTCGATGAGCACCGCGATCCCGGCCGAGCCCAGTACGGCGCCGAGCTGGCGGGTGGCGTTGTAGACCCCGGCACCGGCACCGGCGAGGTGGCCGGGCAGGTTGCGGGTGGCGGTGGCGCTGTTGGGGGCCCACACGAACGCGTTGCCGATGCCGAACAGCGTCATCGGCAGCAGGATCTCCCACACCTGCGAGTCGGGGCGGATCTCCTGGACCAGCCACACCATCGAGACCACCAGCGAGCCGAAGCCGATGAGCAGCAGCACGCGCGGGTGCACGCGGTCGGTGAGGCCGCCCACGGTGCGCGCCAGCAGGATCGACATCAGCGCCATCGGCACCAGCAGCAGCGCGGCACGGGTGGGGGACAGGCCCCGCACCAGCTGGGCGTAGAGCATCAGCGGGATGGCCACGGCGGTGATCGAGAACCCCATCGTGGTGATGGTGACGTTGGCGAGGGAGAAGTTGCGGTCGCGGAAGAGCCGCAGCGGCACCAGTGGCTCCGCGCGGTTGCGGGCCTGCCAGACGACGAAGAGGGCGAAGACCACGAGCCCGGCCACGATCAGCGACCACACGACGCCGTTCCAGTCCAGCTGCTCGCCCTCCTGGATGCCGAAGACCAGCAGGAACATGCCGACGCCGCTGAGGGCGACGCCCAGCCAGTCGAAGCGGTGCTGGTTCGTGGCCAGGGTCGGCACGAGCCGCATCGCCATCACGAAGGCCACCAGACCCACCGGCACGTTGATGAAGAAGATCCACTCCCAGCCGGCGACGTCGACCAGGACGCCGCCGAGGATCGGGCCCACGAGCGTGGCCACGCCGGCGGTGGCGCCCCACAGCGCCATCGCCTTGCCGCGACGCTGGGCCGGGAAGATCCGGGTGATGATCGCCATCGTCTGCGGCGTGATCATCGAGGCCCCCAGGCCCTGCACGATCCGCGCGACGATCAGCCCCTCCACGGTGGAGGTCAGGCCGCACGCGAGGCTGGCGAGGGTGAAGACCACGAGTCCCGCGAGGTAGAGCCGCTTGGGGCCGAACCGGTCGCCGAGGCGGCCGGTGATCAGCACCGGCACGGCGTAGGCCAGCAGGTAGGCGCTGGTCACCCACACGACGGCGTTGACGTCGGCCTGCAGGTCCTCGATCAGCGCCGGGGTAGCCACCGAGACGATCGTGGTGTCGACCAGGATCATGAAGAAGCCCAGGCACAGCGCGAACAGCGCCGGCCACGGGTCACGCTCGTCCGCGGTCACCGACGCCGGTGCCGCTGATTCGTTGCGCACGTCAACCATGAACAGCACAACGTCGCGACGACGTCGTCCCATTCCCGCCCGGGCGGGTCTCCTGCGGTGGGTGCAGGGCCGGGTGGGTCAGCGCGCCTCGGGCCGCAGGTGGGGGAACAGGATCGTCTCGCGGATGCCGGCACCGGTGAACAGCATGATCATCCGGTCCAGGCCCAGGCCCAGGCCGCCCATCGGCGGGGCGCCGTACTCCAGGGCCCGCAGGAAGTCCTCGTCGAGCTGCATCGCCTCGGGGTCGCCGCCGGCGGCCAGCAGCGACTGCGCCTCCAGCACCTCGCGCTGCACGACGGGGTCGACCAGCTCGGAGAACGCCGTGCCGCGCTCGACGCCGGCGATGATGAGGTCCCAGGCCTCGATGAGGTGAGGGTCGGTGCGGTGGCGCCGGGCCAGCGGCTGCGCCGAGGGCGGGTAGTCGCACAGGAACGTCGGCTGCAGCAGCGTGGGCTCCACCAGCTCCGAGAGCGCCTCGAGCACCAGCTTCTCCGCGCCCCAGGCGGGGTCGAACTCCACCTCGCGCTCGGTGAGCAGCGTGCGCAGCCGCTCGGCCGGGGTGTCGGGGGTGATCTCCTCGCGGAGGGCCTCCGAGACGCCGGTGTAGACCGGCAGCCAGCGCCACTCGCCGTCGAGGTCCACGACGCCGGCCGGGGTCTCGATCTGCCGCGAGCCGACGGCGTCGGCGGCGGCGAGCCACAGCGAGCGCATGAGCTCGGCCATCGTGTGCTGGTCGCCGTAGGCCTCGTAGGCCTCGAGCATCGTGAACTCGGGGGAGTGGGTGGAGTCCACGCCCTCGTTGCGGAAGATCCGGCCGAGCTCGAAGACCTTCTCGACCCCGCCCACGACGGCCTTCTTCAGGTTCAGCTCCAGCGCGATGCGCAGCGTCATGTCCTGGGTGAAGGCGTTCATGTGGGTGCGGAACGGACGCGCGGCGGCGCCGCCGTGGATCAGCTGCAGGACCGGCGTCTCGATCTCGAGGTAGTCCTGCTCCTCCAGGGTGCGGCGCACGGCGCGGGTGATGGCGGCGCGGGTGCGCACCATGTCGCGCGCCTCCTGGCGCACGATGAGGTCGGCGTAGCGCTGGCGCACGCGCGACTCCTCCGACAGCTCCTTGTGCAGCACCGGCAGCGGCCGCAGCGCCTTGCTGGCCATCTCCCAGCGGCTCGCCATCACCGACAGCTCGCCGCGCTTGGAGGAGATCACGCGACCCTCCACGAACACGTGGTCGCCGAGGTCGACCAGGCGCTTCCACTCCTCCAGCGCCTCCTCGCCGACCTCGGCCAGGGAGAGCATCACCTGCAGCCGGACGCCGGCGCCCTCCTGCAGGGTGGCGAAGCACAGCTTGCCGGTGTTGCGCACGAACATGACCCGGCCGGCGACGCCGACGACGTCGTCGGTCTCCTGGCCGGCCTCGAGGTGGTCCCAGCCCTCGCGCACCGCGGCGAGGCTGTGGGTGCGGGCGACCGCCACGGGGTAGGCCTGCTTGCCCTCGGCCAGCAGCCGTGCCCGCTTCTCCCGGCGCACGGCCTCCTGGGAGAGGTCGTCGGCGTCGGGCGCCTCGGCGGCGGGGGTCGCGGGCTCGGTGCTCATGTCCGGCAGGGTAGCGACGCCGGGGTCACCTGCCGGGCCGCGGGTGCGGGCGCGGGACGTGCCCGGCGTCCGGTGCGGGACCCCACGAGCACCCCGCCGATCACGAGGATCGCCCCCGCGGCCTCGACGACGTCGATCCGCTCGCCGAGCACCAGCCAGGCGGTGCTCATGCCCACGACCGGCACCAGCATCGAGAACGGCGCCACCGCGCCGGCCGGGTGACGGGCCATCAGCCAGGTCCAGATGCCCGAGCCGACGACGGTCGCGATCACGGCGGTGTAGGCCAGGCCGGCCAGGGCCAGCAGTCCGGTGCGCGCGCCGAGTTCGTGGAGGGAGTCGCCGATCCGTGCCGGTCCCTCCACGGCGAGCGCCAGGGCCAGCATCGGCACCGGCGGCACCACCGACATCCACAGCGTCAGGTGCAGCGGCTTCGGTGCGCGCGCCAGCCGGCTCCCGAGGTTGCCCAGCGACCATCCCAGGCCCCCGGCGAGCACGAGCAGGAAGGGCAGCAGTCCCGCGCCGGCGTCGGCGCGCGACCAGCCGACGACGCCGAGTCCGAGCACGGCGAGCGCGAGGCCGACGACGGCGCGCGGCGTCATCCGCTCGCGCAGGAGCGCCGCCCCGAGGACGACAGTGAAGGGGGCCGAGGACTGCAGCACCAGGGAGGCCAGGCCGGTGGGCATGCCGGCCGCCAGGCCGGCGTAGAGGAAGGCGAACTGGAGCACGCCGAACCCCAGCCCGTAGGCGAGCAGCCAGCGCACGGGCACCTCCGGCCGCGGCACCCACAGCAGGGTCGGCACCGCGAGCACGACGAAGCGCAGGACGACCGCGAACATCGGCGGGAACTGGGCCAGGGCGGCGTCGATGGCGAGGAAGTTGACGCCCCAGATCACGGCGACGACGACGGCGAGCAGACGGTGGCGGGTGGGCACCGCCCCAGCCTGGGGCCGATCGACCGTTCAGGACCAGCGAGTTCTGATGCACTTACTGTGTAGGTTTCCTTCATGGACGTCGAGCATCTCCTCCTGCTGCGCGAGCTCGCGGAGCGCGGATCGGTCACCGCCGTCGCGCAGGCCACCCACCGCACGCCGTCCGCGGTCTCCCAGCAGCTGCGCACCGCCCAGCGGCACGCCGGCATGGCGCTGGTCGAGCCCGACGGCCGGGGGTTGCGGCTGACCGAGGCCGGTCTGCTGCTCGCGCGCGGCGGCGTCGAGGTCGCCAGTGCGCTGGCCCGGGTGGAGTCGGACTGGCGGGCCTTCCGCGACGGCCCGGGCGGGGAGGTGCGGATCGCGGCGCTGCCCAGCGCCGCGACCTTTCTGCTCCCCGCGGTGCAGCGCGCGGCCGCCGAGGTCGGCCTGGTCCTGCGGGTGCAGGACGACGACGTCGCCGAGGCCGACTTCGCCGCCCTCGCCGCCGACCACGACCTCGTGATCGGGCACAGCGTGGCCGGCCCCCGCCCGGCCGGTTCCGAGGGCCTGGTCGCGACCCCGCTGGCGCGCGAGCCGCTCGACGTCGCCCTCGCCGCCGGGCATCCCCTCGCCGCGAAGGCCCGCCTGCGGGTGCGCGACGTCGTCGACCAGGAGTGGATCGGCGTCCCGGCCGGCTACCCCTTCGACACCGTGCTGGCGGCGATCGAGCACGAGGCCGGCGTGCCGCTGCGGGTCACCCAGCGGGTGCGCGACAACCGGTTGGTCGAGGCGCTGGTGAGCAGCAGCCGCCTGCTCGCCGTCCTGCCCCGCTTCACCACCCCCGTGGCGCCCCCCGGCGCCGACGGCGTCGTCCTGCGCCCACTGGTCGGTGTGCGCGCCGACCGCTTCGTCACCGCCCTCGCCCGCCCCGACCGCGCCCAGCGCGCCGCCGTCCGCCACACCCTCGACCTCCTGCGCACCGCCGCCGCCGAGGTCTCCCGCCGCCACCACGCCCCTCCCTGCTGAGCGGTGGGTCGCCGTCTCCCGTCGTCACAAGCATTCGGCAGGCGAAATCGGCGAATCCGCCTGCCGAATGCTTGTGGCGAC
>NZ_CAXQZB010000031.1:0-32190 GCF_964228225.1 Nocardioides sp. | reverse complement strand
GAAGACCTCCAGCATCTCCTTCAGGCCCAGCGTGCGGGGCTGGCCGTCGACGAGCGCGACCGCGTTGATGCCGAAGGAGTCCTCCAGCGGGGTCTGCTTGTACAGCTGCTCGAGCAGCGCCTCGGGCACGAAGCCGTTCTTGACCTCGATCTCCAGCCGCAGGCCGTTCTCGCCGTCGGTGAGGTCGGTGAGCTTGGCGATGCCCTGCAGCTTCTTGCCCTGCACGAGCGTCTTGATCCGCTCGATCACCTTCTCCATGCCCACGCCGTAGGGCAGCTCGGTGATGACGATCGCCTTGCGTCGCCCGATCGTCTCGATCCGGGCGGTGGCGCGCATCCTGAACACGCCACGACCGGTCTCGTAGGCGTCGCGGATGCCGTCCAGGCCCACGATCTTGCCGCCGGTGGGCAGGTCGGGACCCGGCACGAACCGCATGAGGTCGTCCAGGCTCGCGCCGGGGTGGCTGATGAGGTGGCGGCACGCGGCCACGACCTCCACCAGGTTGTGCGGGGCGCAGTTGGTGGCCATGCCCACCGCGATGCCCGTGGTGCCGTTGACCACCAGGTTGGGGATCGCGGCCGGCAGCACCGAGGGCTCCAGCTCCCGGCTGTCGTAGTTGGGTCGGAAGTCGACGGTGTCCTCGTCGATGTCGGCGGTCATCGCGACGGCCGCCGGCCCCATCCGGCACTCGGTGTAGCGCATCGCGGCGGGGGAGTCGTCCAGGCTGCCGAAGTTGCCGTGCCCGTCGATCATCGGCAGCCGCATCGACCACGGCTGGGCCAGCCGCACCAGGGCGTCGTAGATCGCGCTGTCGCCGTGGGGGTGCAGGCGACCCATCACCTCACCGACCACGCGCGCGGACTTCACGTGACCGCGGTCGGGGCGCAGCCCCATGTCGTTCATCGTGTAGAGGATCCGGCGCTGCACCGGCTTGAGGCCGTCGCGGGCGTCGGGCAGCGCGCGGGAGTAGATGACGGAGTAGGAGTACTCCAGGAACGAGGCGCGCATCTCCTCGGCGATGTTGGTGTCGACGATGTGCTCGTCGAAGTCCTCGGGGAGGTCGGACGTGGTCTTGCGGCCTGCCATGGGCGCCATTGTCGCGGTCGGTGCCGCTCACCCCCGACCCGGCACGCCGGATGGGGTGTGCGTCACCCCTGCGGCACTAGGATCGGCCCCGTGACCGTCGACTCCCCACGCCCGCCGCGTCACTGGGAGGCCGACGTCCTGCTGCGCGACGGCCGCACGGCGCACATCCGGCCGATCGCGCCCGAGGACGCCGAGCTGCTGGTCGAGTTCTACAGCCGCGTCTCCGACCGCTCGAAGTACTACCGCTTCTTCAGCCCGATGCCGCAGCTCTCCGAGCGCGACGTGCGTCGCTTCACCCAGGTCGACCACGACAAGCGCGTGGCCCTGGTGCTGCTGCTGCAGGGCCGGATGATCGCGGTGGGCCGCTACGACGTCGTCGGCACCCGCGAGGCGGAGGTGGCCTTCTTGGTGGAGGACAGCCACCACGGCCGCGGCATCGGGCAGCTGCTGCTCGAGCACCTCGCCCAGGCCGCCCGCGAGCGCGGCATCGAGCGGTTCACCGCCGAGGTGCTGCCCGACAACTCCCGGATGATCCACACCTTCCGCGACGCCGGCTACAAGGTCGCCAGCGGCTACGAGGACGGCGTGCTCACCCTGGAGTTCTCCATCGACCCCACCGACACCTCGATCGGGGTCATGCGCGGACGCGAGCACCGCGCCGAGGCCGCCTCCATCGAGCGGTTCTTCAACCCCCGCTCGATCGCGATCATCGGTGCCTCGCGGCGCCAGGACACGATCGGCCAGGTGCTGGTGCGCAACCTGGTCACCGCCGACTTCACCGGCCGCGTCTACGCCGTCAACCCCAGCGCCAAGGCCGTCTCGGGCCTGCCGGCCTTCAAGTCGGTGAGCGACATCCCCGACGACGTCGACGTCGCCGTGGTCGCGGTGCCCGCCGAGTCGGTCACCGACGTCGTGCTCGACTGCGCCGCCAAGGGCGTGCACGGCATGATCGTGATCTCCTCCGGCTTCGCCGAGACCGGCGACGAGGGCCGGCAGCGGCAGCGCCACCTCGTCGGCCTGTCGCGCTCCTACGGGCTGCGCCTGATCGGCCCCAACTGCCTGGGCATCATCAACACCGACCCCGAGGTCTCGGTCAACGCCTCGCTGTCCCCGGTGATGCCCGCGCGCGGTCGCGCGGGCTTCTTCTGCCAGTCCGGGGCGCTGGGGTCGGCGATCCTGGAGAAGGTGCAGAACCGGGGCCTGGGCCTGACGACGTTCGTCAGCGCCGGCAACCGCGCCGACGTCTCCGGCAACGACCTGCTGCAGTACTGGGAGGAGGACGACGCCACCGAGGTGGTGCTGCTCTACCTCGAGAGCATCGGCAACCCGCGCAAGTTCTCCCGGATCGCGCGCCGGGTCTCCCAGCGCAAGCCGATCATCGCGGTGCGTTCGGGCCGTACCACCCAGGGCGTGCCGATGGGCCACGCCGTGCGGCGCATCGCCGCCCCGCCCGAGGCGCTGGACGCGATGTTCCGCCAGGCCGGGATCATCCAGGTCGACACGCTGGAGGAGATGTTCGACGTCGCCCAGCTGCTGGCCCACCAGCCGCTGCCGCGCGGGCGCCGGGTGGCGATCGTCGGCACCTCCGACGCCCTCGGCCTGCTCGCCGCCGACGCCGCCGCCGCCGTCGGGCTCTCGGTCACCCGCTCGGTCACCCTGCACACCGAGCCGAGCGCGGAGGACTTCGAGGACGCCCTCGACGACGCCATCGACGACCCCGAGGTCGATGCGGTGATGGCGGTCTACATCCCGCCGCTCAACGTCACCGGTGAGGACATCGCCAACGTGCTCGCCGCCGTGGGGGAGCAGTCCGACAAGCCGCTGGTCTCCTCCTTCCTCGGCGCGGAGGGCGTGCCCGAGCTGCTGCGCGTGCCCGACGTCGCCGGCTCGGCCGCCGGCCGCGGCTCGGTGCCGTCCTACCCGGCCGTGGAGGCCGCGGTGCGCGCGCTGGCGCGCGTCGTCGACTACGCCATGTGGCTGCGCGTGCCCGACGGCGCCCCGCTGGACGTCTCCGGGGCCGACAACCTCGCCGCGCACCGGGTCGTCAACCGGGCGCTGGCGCAGCGGCCCGAGGGCGGTCAGCTGACCCGCGACGAGGTCGCCGAGCTGCTCGCGGCCTACGGCGTCGAGCTCTGGGACGCCGTCCCGGTCACCTCCCTCAAGGAGGCCCAGCAGGTCGGCAAGCGGATGGGCTGGGACGTCGTGCTCAAGGCCACCGCCGAGGGGCTGCGCGAGCGCCCCGACCTGGCCCACGTGTGGCGCCACATCGACAGCGCGGCGGAGATGAAGAGCGCCTGGGAGTCGTTGTCGGGCCTGGCGCGCGACCCCGCCCAGGCCGGGTTCGTGGTGCAGAAGGTGTCACCGCCGGGCGTGCCGATCGCGATCCGGTCGATGGAGGACCCGCTGTTCGGCCCCGTCGTCTCCTTCGGCATCTCCGGCCCGGTCATCGACCTGCTCAGCGACCGCTCCTACCGGATCCCGCCGCTGCGCCAGACCGACGTCACCTCGATGGTGCGCGAGGTCAAGAGCTCCCCGATCCTGTTCGGCTACCGCGGCGCCGACCCCGTCGACGTCGGCGCGGTCGAGGACCTCATCGCCCGGGTGGCGCAGCTGCAGAACGAGCTGCCGCAGGTGAGCAGCCTGGACCTCTCGCTGGTGCTCGCCGGATCGGCGGGTGCCAACGTGCTCACCGCCGTCGCCGCGGTCGCCCCGGTCTCCGAGCCGCGCCCCGACCTGGTGCGGCGGCTCAACGACCACCCGGGCGACACGATCCCCCAGTGATCGGTAGGGCAGACTGATGCACCGTGGCCCGTGACCTGCCCCCGATGCCCCATCTCGACGACGTCGACCGCAGCCGCGACCTGCGGCGCGCGATCGACCGCACCGGGTACTACCCCGAGGTCGTCGCCGACGCCGTGGCCGGCGCCGTGGCGCGCGAGAGCGTCGTGGGCTTCTACGTCCACCACGAGCCGACCTTCGAGCACGACGAGGTGCGGCGCCACCAGAGCGTCGTGGTGCTCACCCCCACGCGGCTGATCCTGGCCCACACCGACGAGCACGCCGGCGACGACCTGCTGCCCGAGCCCTACACCTCCACCTCCACCGAGGCGGTGAGCCTGACGGCGGTGAAGTCGGTCGTGGTCACCCGGATGACCACCAACCCCACGAAGGGTCCGGCCGCGCCGGCCGAGGCCGTGCTCACCATCGGCTGGGGAGGCGCGAGCCGGGTGGACCTCGAGCCCGCCGGCTGCGCCGACCCCGAGTGCGAGGCCGACCACGGCTACACCGGGGTGCTCGCCTCCGACGACGTCTCGCTGCGGGTCTCCGCCGCCGCCGACGGGCGGGAGTCGGTCGAGGGGCTGCTGGCCTTCGCCGCCTCGCTCTCGGCCCGCACCCAGCACTGAGGGCCGCCGTGAGCGCGCCCGCCGCCCCCGACCTGGGGTTCGTCGAGCCGGCCTACGGCACCCGCTCGCTGGGCGACGTCGTGCCGGCGGTCGCGACCGCGCTGGGCCTGCGGATCCCCGGCGGCGGGACCGACGGCGCCACCACCCGGCTCGAGCTGCCCGACGCCGAGTCCTACGTCGTGTTCCTCGTCGACGGCCTCGGCGCGCGGCTGATCGAGCGCTACGCCCACGTGGCGCCCTACCTGGCCACGCTGCTGGGCCGCAGCACCCCCGGGACGGCGGGTGTGCCGTCCACGACCGCCACCAGCCTCACCTCGCTCGGCACCGGCCTGCCGCCGGGTGCTCACGGCCTGGTCGGGTTCTCCGCGCGGGTGCCCGGCACCGGCACCCTGCTCAACCACCTCTTCTGGGACGCCTCGGTCGACCCCGAGGAGTGGCAGCCCCACCCCACCGCCCTCGGCACGCTGGCCCGGGCCGGGGCGGAGGTCACCACGGTGAACAAGCGGGAGTTCCAGGGCTCCCCGCTCACCCAGGTCTCCACCCGCGGCGCGACGTTCGTGGGGGCCGACCGGGTGGGGGAGCGGATCGCCGCCGCCGTCGCGTCCTCCGCCCGCCGCCCGTCGCTCACCTACCTCTACGACAGCGACCTGGACTGGACCGGGCACCGCTACGGCGTGGCCTCCGCACCGTGGCTGCAGCAGCTCGCCATGGTCGACGCCGAGGCCGAGCACCTGCGCGAGGCGCTCCCGCCGTCGTGCCGGCTGCTGATCGTGGCCGACCACGGCATGGTCGACCTCGCCCCCGACCAGCGCATCGACGTCGACGACGACCCCGCCCTGCTCGACGGCGTGGCGATGGTCGGCGGCGAGGCCCGCTTCCGGCACCTCTACGCCCGCCCGGGCGCGGCCGACGACATCGCCGCCACCTGGCGCTCCCACCTCGGCGACCGCGCCGAGGTGCTCACGCGCGAGGAGGCCGTGGCGCGCGGCTGGTTCGGCCGGGTCGACCCCGTCGTCGCACCGCGGCTGGGTGACGTCGTCGTGGCCGGGCGCGAGGTCGGGGTGTTCTCCCGTCGGCTCTTCGAGTACGAGACCACGCTCGTCGGGCTCCACGGCTCGCTCAGCGCCGATGAGATGCTCATCCCGTTCCTGGTGGACTGATCGGTCCGGGCACCGAACCCTCCGGGCTCCTGGTCGCGTCGTAGTGGGTGAGACCGACACCCCATGGAGAGGAGTCCCGGATGGGGAGCTCCCGTGACTATCCCGACTTCGACAGCTTCGTCGTCGCCCGCCAGCAGGCGCTGCTGCGCGCGGCCTACCTGATGGTCGGCGACGCCGGCCTGGCCGAGGACCTCGTGCAGGAGGCGCTGGTCAAGACCTACGCCGCCTGGCCGCGGGTCCGCACCCGCGGCAACCCCGAGGCCTACGTGCGGCGGGCGATCACCACGACCGCGCTCAGCTGGTTCCGCCGCAAGCGGTGGTACGGCGAACGTCCCACCGGCGTCGTGCCCGAGCAGCAGCTGGGCGACCACGCCGGCCGCGTCACCGACGGCGCCTGGCTCGCGGCCCGGCTCGACGAGCTGCCGCCGCGCCAGCGCATCGCGGTGGTGCTGCGCTTCTACGAGGACCTCACCGAGGCCCAGACCGCGGAGGTGATGGGATGCGCGGTCGGCACGGTCAAGAGCCAGGTGTCGGCCGCCCTCACCAAGCTCCGCGTCTCCACCCTGCCCGATCTGTCCGACCACCTCGACCCGGCGGTGACCCGATGAACCAGACCCCCGACACCCTCCAGTCCCTCTCCACCGGCCTGCGCGCCACCGCCGAGGGCGGTGAGTTCCGCAGCATCGACCTCGACGCCGTGCACCGGCTCGGCGACCGGCGTCGCCGGCACCGCCGCGCCGGCGTGGCCGCCCTGGCCGTCGCCGCCGTCGCCGCGGTCTCGATCGGCGTCCCGGCGCTGTCGGGCTCCGACGCCCCGCGCGGCGTCGACCCGGCGGGTGCGCCGGGCGTCGCCCCCGACCGGCTCGCGGCGTGGGCGATGGATCGCGACCTCCACACGCCGGACGGCGTCGTGCGGATGGCGTCGCCCGTGCACGCCTTCGTCGCCACCGACACCGGGTACGTGGTGCTCGACGACGCGGGCACCGTGTCGCAGGTGCGCGGCGACGACGTCACGACCCTGGCCGACGCCGTGCCGACCGACAGCTCCGCACGGCTCGTCACCGACGGTCGCTACGTCGCCTGGAGCACCCACGACGAGGACCAGCTCTTCCTCACGATCAACGACCAGCTGCGCGACCGGACGGTCGTGCAGATCGCCGCCGACCTCGACCCCCGCTTCGACCCCGCCGAGGGTGGTGGCGTGCTGGGCCTGGACGCCGGGCGGCTGTACTACGCCGAGGCGCGGGGCGTGGTCACCGTCGACCTCACCGACCCCGAGCAGGCGGAGACCCTGCTCGTCGGCCCGCTGCCCGAGGACACCGACGTGCTCGACGTCCGGGCCGGGCAGACCCTGCTCGCCGAGCGCGACGGTCTCTCGCTCGGACCGCTCGGCGACCACAACCCGCCCGTCCCCGGAACGCAGTTCGCCTCCTACGGCACCCTGTCGCCGACCGCGGCGTATGTCGCGCCGGACGGGGAGACCCTGTCGGTCCGGCGCCCTGACGGCACCGACGTCACCCCGACGCTGCCCTCGGGCTACGAGAGCTTCGCCACCGCCTACGGCTGGGTCGACGCGGACACGGTGGCGGTGCTCGCCGCCGTGGGGAACAGCGACCGACCCACCAGTGGGTCGCTGCTCACCTGCGAGGTGCCGAGCGGTGACTGCACGGTCGTCGTGCCCGAGGTGGGTCCGTTCGAGGACGGGTTCCAGCTGCCGGTCGGGACCACCCTGGACTGAGTCCTACTGCAGCGTCATCCGGGGTTCCCCGTTGAGCAGGCCCGTGCCGGAGATCCGGCAGGCGCCGCCGCGGGGGACCCCGGCGTTGTAGGCCTGGCGCACGCAGCTGCGAGTGGCCAGCTGGGCCCAGTAGTTCGGGTGCAGCGACTCCTGGATGTAGTACGGGCTGGAGCTGCAGCAGGTGGAGACGGTGCGGATCTGGTTGACCCACTCGGTGCGGTCCACCGCCCCGGCACTGCGCCAGTCGGCCAGGCCCACCTCCTCGTAGAGCCCGACGGTGTTCTCGCACAGCCGTCGGCCGTTGAACGCGCTGGACAGGTCGAGCACCTTGCCGTTGGTCAGGCCCGACTGGGTGAGCGCGGCGCGCACGGTGGAGTTGATCGTCGGCAGCGCGGTGTCGTTGGCCCAGTTGGCGTCGGCGTCCCAGAACCCGCAGCCGCCGGTGCTCTGCCGGGTGAACCCGCTCTGGGAGTACCGGAAGCCCGTGCTGCGGGGGATGGGCGAGGGGTAGGTCTGCAGCAGCAGGGTCCAGGAGGAGTCGCCGTAGCCCGCGTTGCGCATGGCGGTGCGCACGTTCTGCAGTCCGGTGGCGATCCGGTTGCGGACGGCGGTCACGTTGGCGCTGGTGAAGTTCGCGGTCACCGAGGAGTCGTCGTTGCAGTAGTCCTTCCACCACGACGGCGACCCCAGGAAGTCCGCCACGCAGGTGGCCACGACCGAGGCGAAGTTGAAGTCGTTGCCGCCGATCGACACGACCACCATCGACACGCGGTTGGTCGTCGCGAAGCGCTGGAGCGCCTTGGCCTGGCCGATGTTGCCGGCGCCGTCGTCGTAGAAGTCCAGGCCGGGCTTGAAGGTGCTGCCGGTCGTGGTGGCGGCGGTGGCCCCCGAACAGGCCAGGTTGAGGCTCTTCACGCCGCCGCCGATGTGGATCTCCGCCGAGCGGCTGCGGTGGCAGCGGTCGATCTGCTCGCCGGTGCCCGCGGCGTTGTCGAAGTACGCGGTGGGGCCGAGTGCGTCGGCGCGGGCGCTGGAGTCGTTGCTGGCGCCCGCCCAGCGGCCGGCCTCGCCGCTGATGTAGCTGTCGCCGAGGCTCACCACCCACGGGGTGCCGACCCCGGGGCCGTCGGCGCGGGCCGGCGGGGCCGCGACGGTGGTGACGCTCAGGCCGGCGACGGTGGCGGCGAGGGTGGTCAGGACGGCGAGCAGGGTGCGCACGGCTGCGACGCTAGTGCCCGCCTCAGCCGAAGGGAAGGGGCTCGGAGGTGAGGCTGACGGCCCGGGCGCGGGCGGCGGTGAGGCCGCGGCGGTGGTGCTGGCGGCACAACACCTCGTAGGCCACCTCGCTGGGGGGACCCTGCAGGTCGTCGACGTCGCCGACGACCACCTGCTCGCCCTCGGTGACCATGACGCCGTCCTCGGTGCGGGCGTTGTGGGTGGCCCGCTTGCCGCACCAGCACAGCGCCTCCACCTGCAGGGTGTGCATCCGGTCGGCGAGCTCGACCAGCCGGGCGCTGCCGGCGAACAGCTGGGTGCGGAAGTCGGTGAGGATGCCGAAGGCGAAGACGTCGATCTGCAGCTCGTCGACGATCTTGGCCAGCTGGTCCACCTGGGCACGGCTGTAGAACTGGGCCTCGTCGCAGATGAGGAAGTCGATCCGGCCGCCTCGGGTGAGGGTGTCGACGGTGTAGCGCCAGAAGTCGAAGTCGGGGGTCACCTCGATGGCCTCGTGGGTCAGTCCCAGTCGGCTGGACAGCGTCGCCACCCCGGCCCGGTCGTGGGTGGTGAACATCCGCCCCTGCCGGCCCCGGGCGGCGTGGTTGTGGTTGGTCTGCAGCGCCAGGGTGCTCTTGCCCGAGTCCATGGTGCCGGTGAAGAACTGCAGCTCGGCCAGCGCCTCAGCCCTCCGCGACCGTGCGGGAGCGGGCCACCAGGGTGGTGATGGCGTGGGCCACGGCGCCGTCGACGTCGATCACGGTGGCCGCCTGCACGTAGGGCTTGTCCAGCTCGCGCTGCACGAAGCGCGACACCACCCGGCGCAGCTCGGAGTCGACGTTGGCCGCGTACTGGGTGAGGGTCGCGCGGCGGCTGCGGGCGCGCAGGTCGACGGTGATCTCCTCCGGGGTCGGTGGCACGACGTCGAGCAGGATCGAGAGGTCGGCCCGGGCGCGGGCGCTGAGGCGCAGCGGCACCGCGAGGTCGGCCTCGAAGCGGTGCTTGTCCACGCCCAGGCCGATCGTGAACTCCAGGTGCACCGGCAGGGTCACGGCGAACTCGGCGCGCGTCGCGGAGGTGCGGGTGCCGACCGGGTCGCCGATCGTGCCCCGCGCCCGTACCGAGGCCAGCCCGGCGGGCCCGACCTTGAGCGGACCGACCTCGAGCGGCCGGTCGGCGAGGACCCCGAGCCCGGCGAGGACGCGCTCGGTGGTGACCGCGGTGGTGAAGAACGCCTCGCCCCAGGCCGCGTAGTCGATCTCGGGGGTCACCCGGTGCCTCAGTCCTCGGGGTCGTCGAGGCGGGCCAGCCAGGTGGCGAGCCGCTCGACGGCCGTCTCGAACTCCGGGTGCACGTCGACGAAGGCCTGCAGCTGGTCGGCGAGCCACGCCAGGGTGACCTCGTCGTCACCCCGGCGTCGCTGCAGCTCCTCGATGCCGCGGTCGGTGAAGTACATCAGGCGAACGCGCGGTCGAGCAGGTCCTTCTGCTCCGCCGTGTGACGCTTGACGGTGCCGACCGACGGCGAGGACGACTCGCCCCGGGTGACCGGCACGACGGTGGCGTCGACGCCGGGCCACACGTTGAGCGCGTAGTGCGACC
This sequence comes from Nocardioides sp., assembly GCF_964228225.1. Lineage (GTDB taxonomy): Bacteria > Actinomycetota > Actinomycetes > Propionibacteriales > Nocardioidaceae > Nocardioides. The sequence goes on along the minus strand of NZ_CAXQZB010000031.1, from coordinate 21,986 downwards.
ACGGGCCCATGTTGAGCGGCTCGTCCTGCACCCAGCGGACCTCCTTGAGGTGCGGGTACCGGGCGATCTCGGCCTTGATCTCGTCGGCCGGGCGCGGGTAGAGCTGCTCGACGCGACCGATCGCGAACCGCGAGCCGTTCTCGCGCTTCGCGCGGTCGACCATGAGGTCCCAGGTGACGCGGCCCGAGCAGAGCAGCAGGGTGTCGACCTGGCTCTGGTCGGCGTCGGCGTCGCCGATGAACGGCTTGAAGGTGCCCTGGGTGAAGTCGGCCGGCTGCGAGGCGGCCTCCTTGCGCTTGAGCATCGACTTGGGCGTGAACACGATCAGCGGCTTGTGGTCCGGGCTCAGCGCGTGGCGGCGCAGCAGGTGGAAGTAGGAGGCCGGCGTGGAGGGCTGGGCCACCACGAAGGCCTCGTCGGCCGCCATCTGCAGGAACCGCTCGATCCGGGCGGAGGAGTGGTCGGGGCCCTGACCCTCGTAGCCGTGCGGCAGCAGCAGCACGACGCCGGAGTCCTGGCGCCACTTGGTCTTGCCGGAGGTGATGAACTCGTCGATCACGGTCTGGGCGCCGTTGACGAAGTCGCCGAACTGCGCCTCCCACAGCACCAGCGCGTCGGGCCGGGCCACCGAGTAGCCGTACTCGAAGCCGAGCGCGGCGTACTCGGAGAGCAGCGAGTCGTAGACGTGGAACTTCGCCTGGTCCTCGGTGAGGTTGGACAGCGGGGTCCACTCGTCGGCGTTGACGCGGTCGATGATCGTGGCGAAGCGCTGCACGAAGGTGCCCCGGCGCGAGTCCTGGCCGGCCAGCCGCACCGGACGCCCGTCCATGAGCAGCGAGCCGAAGGCCAGGATCTCGCCGGTGCCCCAGTCGATCGGGCCCTCGGTGATCGCGGTGGCGCGGCGCTGCAGCTGCGGCATCACCTTGGGGTGCACGGTGAAGCCCTCGGGCGGGCTGACGTAGGCGTCGGCGATCCGCTTGAGGACGTCGAGGGAGATCGCCGTGGCGCCGTCGCCGGCCGGCTTGTCGGGGTAGTCGGGGACCGTGGTCCACTCCGAGGGCTGGCTCGAGGCCTCCTTGACCTCCGTGAACACCCGCTCGAGCTGCTGCTGGTAGTCGGCCAGCACCTGCTCGGCCTCCTCGATCGTGATGTCGCCACGACCGATGAGGGACTCGGTGTAGAGCTTGCGCACCGAGCGCTTCTGCTCGATGAGGTCGTACATCAGCGGCTGGGTGTAGCTGGGGTCGTCGCCCTCGTTGTGGCCACGACGGCGGTAGCAGACCAGGTCGATGACGACGTCCTTGCCGAACGCCTGGCGGTACTCGAAGGCCAGCCGCGCGACGCGGATGCAGGCCTCGGGGTCGTCGCCGTTGACGTGGAAGATCGGCGCCTGCACCATCCGCGCGACGTCGGTGCAGTACAGCGAGGAGCGCGAGGAACCGGGCGAGGTGGTGAACCCGACCTGGTTGTTGACGACGACGTGGATCGTGCCGCCGGTGCGGTAGCCGCGCAGCTGGGAGAGGTTGAGGGTCTCCGCGACCACGCCCTGACCGGCGAACGCGGCGTCGCCGTGCACCAGCAGCGGCAGCACCGGGAAGACCTCGCCACGGTCGAGCACGTCCTGCTTGGCGCGGGCGATGCCCTCCAGCACGGGGTCGACGGCCTCGAGGTGGCTGGGGTTGGCGGCCACCGACACCTTGATGGTGTCGCCGGAGCCGGCCTCGAACTCGCCCTCGGCGCCGAGGTGGTACTTCACGTCGCCCGAGCCCTGCACGGTGCGGGGGTCGATGTTGCCCTCGAACTCGCGGAAGATCTGGGAGTACTTCTTGCCCACGATGTTGGCCAGCACGTTGAGACGGCCGCGGTGGGCCATGCCGATGGCGACCTCGTCCAGGCCGGACTCCGCGGCGGCCTCGCAGATCTCGTCGATCACCGGGATGGTGGTCTCGCCGCCCTCGAGGCTGAAGCGCTTCTGCCCGACGAACTTGGTCTGCAGGAAGGTCTCGAACGCCTCGGCCTGGTTGAGCTTGAGCAGGATCCGCAGCTGCTCCTCGCGGGGCGGCTTGGTGTGGGGGCGCTCCACGCGCTCCTGGATCCAGCGGCGCTGCTCGGGATCCATGATGTGCATGTACTCGATGCCGGTGGTGCGGCAGTAGGAGTCGCGCAGGATGCCGAGGATGTGGCGCAGCTTCATGAAGCGCCGGCCCTCGCCACCGAAGGAGCCGGTGGGGAACTCGCGGTCGAGGTCCCACAGCGTGAGGCCGTGCGACTCGATCTGGAGGTCGGGGTGGCTGCGCTGGCGGTACTCCAGCGGGTCGGTGTCGGCCATCATGTGGCCGCGCACGCGGTAGGCGTGGATCAGCTCGAGGATGCGCGCCTGCTTGTCGATCTCGTCGTCGTGCGAGGTCGCGATGTCCTTGTTCCAGCGGATCGGCTCGTACGGGATGCGCAGGGAGCGGAAGATCTCGTCGTAGAAACCGTCGCCGCCGAGCAGCAGCTCGTGGATGCGCTTGAGGAACTCACCCGACTGCGCGCCCTGGATGACGCGGTGGTCGTAGGTGGAGGTCAGCGTCATGACCTTGCTGACGCCGCTGCGGGCGATGGCCTCGTCCGAGGCGCCCTGCCACTCGGCGGGGTACTCCATCGAGCCGACGCCGATGATCGCGCCCTGGCCCTTCATCAGCCGCGGCACCGAGTGCACGGTGCCGATGCCGCCGGGGTTGGTGAGGCTGATCGAGGTGCCCTGGAAGTCCTCGACGGTGAGCTTGCCGTCGCGCGCCTTGCGCACGACGTCCTCGTAGGCGGTCCAGAAGGCCGCGAAGTCCATCGTCTCGGCGGCCTTGATCGAGGGCACCAGCAGCTGGCGCGAGCCGTCGGGCTTGGGCACGTCGATCGCGAGGCCGAGGTTCACGTGGGCGGGCTCGATGAGGTTGGGCTTGCCGTCCACGACGTCGAAGCCGACGTTCATCGAGGGCATCGCCTTGAGCGCCTGCACCAAGGCGTAGCCGATGAGGTGGGTGAAGGACACCTTGCCGCCGCGCGCCCGGGCGAGGTGGCTGTTGATGACGATCCGGGTGTCCCACAGCAGCTTGACCGGCACGGTGCGCACCGAGGTGGCCGTGGGCACGGTCAGGGAGATGTCCATGTTCTGCGCCGTGCGCGCCGGGGCGCCGCGCAGGACCGTGTAGGTGGGCTCCTCGCGCACCGGGATCGGGCCCGTCGGGGTCGACTCCTTCGGCGTGGGGGAGGAGGTGGCCTTGGCGGGCTCGGCGGCCTTGGTCACCGGGCGGGGCTCGGCCTTGGGGGCCGGCGCGGGGGCCGGGGCGGCGGCCTGCGGAGCCGGGGCGGCGGCGGGGGCCGGGGCCGGGGCTGCGGGCGCCGCGCCGTTGCCGTTGCGGAAGTACGCGGCCCAGGCGGCGTCGACGCTGGCCGGGTCGGCGTCGAAGCGCTCGCGCATCTCCTCGACGAGCCAGGCGTTGGCGCCGAAGTCGGTGCCCGAGGTGGGAGTGGAGCTGGTGGACGGGCCTGACGACTGCGGCACGACTGGGTTCGCCTCTTCCGGAAACGACGATCGGTGGTCCGGGGATCCAGGCCCCGGGGCGTCACGACGACACCGTGTCCAAGGCTAGACCCACCGGCCTCCAAATGCGCGGTCCGAGGTCGAGTTTCGGGCACCCTGTAGCCAGCGCCACAACCTGCCCGCGCTGGAAGGACCCCGCCGATGGCTCCCGCGCGCCGTGTCGCGGCCCCGCTCGCGACCGTGATCGGCCTCGCGCTGATCACCGGGTGCAGCGGCTCCGACTCCTCCGCCGACCCCGACCGGGTGCTGCCCGAGGCCGGGGGCGACGCCTCGGCGCAGGCGCCGGCCCCCGACACCGTCGTGGCCGGCACGCTGACCGGGATGCTGGGCGAGCGGCGTCGGGCCGACGCCGTCGCCGGGGCGGGACGGGTGGTCACCACGTGGTTCGCGGCGCTCGGGGCGCCCGCGCAGGACCCCGGTCGCTACGTCGGCTTCACCCGTCGGGCCCGTGAGCTGGCCGTGCGCGACCGCGTGCTGCGCGCCCTCAGCGCGCCCGACGGCCCGGCCACCGTACGGATCGACCTGCTGGGGCGCGACGCCCATGCGGTGGGGGCCACCGCGCGGGTGCGGCTGCCGCTGGCGCGCGGCGGCGACCTCGTCGGCAGCCTCTACCTCACCCCGCACGCCGGGACGGCCGACGGCTGGCGGATCTTCGGCTTCGACCTCACCCGCTCCCAGGAGGCCCGATGAAGGTCCGTCTCGCCCTGGCCGCCGTGCTCACCGGGGTGGGCGTGCTGGTGCCCGACGCCGCGCCGGCCGCCACCTACGCCCACCTCGTGCGCACCGACGTGGGCGCGGAGATCGGCGCGGGTCGCGGGGTCGCCACCGGCACCGACGTGATCTGGATCCTCGCTGTGGGCAGCGACGCCCGCCCCGGGGAGGACATGCTGCGCGTGCGCGGCGACGCCCTCCAGCTGGTGGGCATCGACACCCGGACCGGCGCGGCCACCAGCATCGGCATCCCGCGCGACTCCTACGTCGCCATCCCCGACGTCGGCTCGGACCGGGTCAACGCCGCGCTCTACTACGGCGGCCCGCAGCTGCTGGCGCGCACGGTGGCCGAGATGGTCGGCATCGCCCCCGACTACGTCTTCGTGACCACGTTCCCGCTCTTCGAGGAGATGGTGAACGACATCGGCCCGATCACGGTGCGCAACCCCGTGGCGTTCTCCGACCCCTACCTCAAGCCGAACGGCTTCCCGGTGGGGCGTCTGGAGCTGCGCGGCTACAACGCGATGGCCTTCGCCCGGATCCGCAAGTCGCTCATCGGCGGCGACTTCGACCGCTCGGCCAACCAGCAGCGCGTCCTGCGGGGCATCCAGGCGCGGGTGGCCGAGCGCGCCCAGGAGCCGGGCTTCCTCGCCGACGGCGTGCTGTCGGTGCTCGAGCACACCGAGACCGACGCCAACCCCGCGGAGCTGTTCCGCCTCGCGGTGGCGATGGCGCAGGTCGATCCGCGACGCATCACCGGCTGCGTCGTCACCGGCGGCTACGCCACCATCAACGGCGCCAGCGTGGTCACCCCCGATCTCGCCCTCGCGCAGCGGCTGGGCGACGACGCCCGCGACGACGCCGAGATCGAGGAGTGCTGAAACGGGCCCGCACCGGATCGGTGCGGGCCCGCCTCGGGGGAGTGGATCAGGCGATCAGCGGAAGAACACCTGGCCGTTGGCGACACCGAGGTCGACGGTGGACAGCGCGCCCGGCAGGTCGATCTGGATGCCGGTCAGGTTCTTGCCGAAGAAGCCGTCGCCGCCGCCGGTGAGCACCGCGCGCCGGATGAAGCCCTTCTGGCCGCTGGCGTCGGTGAACTCCTGGGTCTGGCCCGGCAGCAGGTCGATCGGGTTGCCGTTGATGAGCACGCGGCCGACCTTGGTGAGCGCCTCGCTGGTGACGCGGGCGCCGGGGCGGGAGGAGGACAGGTTGACCCGGGAGACCAGGCCCTCGATCACGACGTCGGCGACCTTGAGGTCGATCTTGCCGATGGTGGTCTGCACGAAGCCGGTGGCCTTCTTGCCCTGCTGCACGCCCTTGTAGGCGTACTCGATACCCGAGAGGCTCAGGACGTTCGGCACGCCGGCCGAGGCGACCTTGCTGGTGACGACCTTGCCGCTGGTGCCCTCGCAGGGCAGCGAGCGCTGGCCGACGCCGCCCAGGCGGAGCACGCCGCCGATGTTGGCCTCCAGGGCCGACATCTTGGAGCGGAACACGCCGGCCGGCACGGGACGGCTGATGATCGAGTTGGCCCGACCCAGCTGCAGGATGGTGGTCGGCACGCCCAGCTGCGGGATCTCGTCGAGCTGGATCTTCAGGGCGTAGGCCTCGGCCACCGCGCCGTTCTTCCAGGTGCGACCGGTGGACTTGCCGATGCTGATCGAGCCCAGGCCGGGGAGCTCCAGCGGCACGCTGCCGATGATCTCGAGCAGGGCGTTGATCGGGACGTCCACGACCTCGCCGATGGCGTCGGTGGCGTCGGAGATGCCGAGCAGCTCGAGCAGGCTGTCGACGGTCTGGGAGATCTGGTCCTCGCTGCTGAGCTCGAGGCGCAGGTCGCCGAAGCCGAAGGAGTTGGTCTGGCCGAACTTCTTGGTCTTGGCGTTGTAGAAGGAGTCGACCACCGAGGTCAGGCCCTCGAGGACCACGCGCGGCGTCTGCACCCCGAGGACCTCACCGCCCAGCGAGAGGCTGGCCAGGGTGTTGCTCGCGCGGATGCCGGTGCGCTGGCGCGCGGCGTCCTTGTAGGTCTGGGTCTTGGAGGTGCTGAGCGAGAAGTCGACGATGTCGCGCAGCGCGTCGGGGAGCACCTCGGTGGAGAGCAGCGACTGGTTCTCGGTCTCCAGGCCGGTGCGGCGGGTGCAGGGACGGTTGATGAGCGCGTCCTTGAGCGAGCGCACCTCGACGCCGCCGACGACGACCTTGGTGCCGAAGACGGTGGCGTTCAGGCCGAACGGCGTGAGCGAGTTCGCCGGCGCGGCGGCGCGCGGCGCGGGCTTCGCGGCGGGCGCCGCCTCGACGGGGGCGAGACCGCCCGCGGCGAGCGTGGCCACCGCGGCGACACCGGCGATGGCGGCCCTGGTGAAGACCTGAGGCATGTGAGTGGATTCCCTCCTGTGACGTGGGCGGGACCCTCGCCCGCCCTCCCCGGACCGCCGCAGGGGACGCGACGGTTTCGTGGTAGTGCGCAGTACAACGCACCGATGTCACGGCTGTTACGGAAGTGATCAGGTTGGGTGCGCGGTGGTCTAGACCACAGCGCGGATACCCAGGGGGTTCACGGATCGCTTCCTCAAGAAAGCGGTCTATACCCCCTGAGGTGTTCTTGAGGTTCCGCGGACGGCCGCGCGTGCCCGCCCCGAGACTGGGTCCGGGAGCCGGCGGGACGCCGGCGGGAGAGAGGGAGTCAGCCGTGGGTCGTGCGCGTCGTCGGAACATCTCGATCGGGAGCGGGGGACGTGCCGGCCTCGCGCTCGCCGTGGCCTGCGTGTTCGGAGCGGCCGTCCTGCCGACGGCCGGGGCGACCACGGCGCGTCCCGCGCCGCGCGCCGAGGCCCCTGCCGCCGAGCCCTGTGCCACCGAGGTCGCCGACGGGGCGCGCCGCGCCGCAACGCTGGAGCGTCGCCACCCGGCCGCGTTCCGGCGGGCGGCGCACCGCAACGACGTCGAGCCCGAGGAGTTCTCCGAGCTCGCCGAGGACGACGGCCTGTGGGTGGACCGCTGCGGCAAGGCGTTCTACGTGGAGGAGTCGGTCCCGGCCGCCCAGCAGCGCCGCGTTGCCGCCCGCACGACCGCGCAGGCGGGCACCGACGTGTCGGGCACGGGCGCGGCGTTCCTGCTCGAGTCGCGACCCGGCTCCGCACGCACGCTCTACCTCGACTTCGACGGCGACTCCACCGCGGGCACCGCGTGGAACTCCTACGCCGGCGGTGGCGCGATCGTCTCGCCCGCCTACGACAGCGACGGCAACCCGGGTGCGTTCAGCACCGCCGAGCTGACCGAGATCCAGCGGGCCTGGCAGGTCGTCGCCGAGGACTACGCCCCCTTCGACGTCAACGTCACCACCAAGGACCCGGGCGCCGCGGCGCTGGACCGCACCTCCACCTCCGACACCGTCTACGGCGCCCGGGTGGTCGTCACCGGCAGCAACGCGGTGTTCACCGGGGCCTGCGGCGGCGGCTGCGGCGGCATCGCCTACGTCGACGTGTTCAACCTCGCCGGCTCCCAGCACAACTACTACCAGCCGGGCTGGGTGTTCACGCAGGGCACGACGACCAACGGCAAGTACGTCGGCGAGGCCGCCAGCCACGAGGCGGGGCACCTGTTCGGCCTCAGCCACGACGGCACCGCGACCGCGGGCTACTACAGCGGCTCGCTGCCGTGGGCGCCGATCATGGGCGCGGCCTACAGTCAGCCGATCAGCCAGTGGAGCCGCGGGGAGTACCCGGGCGCCAACCAGACCCAGGACGACCTCGCCATCATCGCCACCGGCGCGCCTGTGCGCGCCGACGACCACGGCGACACCGCGGCGACCGCCACGGCCCTCGCCGGCACCGCGCTGGACGGCGTCATCGCCACCCGGACCGACGTCGACACGTTCTCCTTCACCGCCTCGGGCGCCACGACCGTGGCGGTCAGCCCGGCGGCCGGGCTGCCCAACCTCGACGTCCTGCTGACCATCCGCGACGCCGCGGGCGCGACCGTGACGACGGCCAACCCGGCGGCAGCGCGCGTCTCCGACGTCGTGGCCTCGGGTCTGGGTGCCACGGCGACCTTCACCGCCCCCGCCGGAGGAGCGCGGTACACCGCCTCCGTCGACGGCGTCGGCACCGGGTCGCCGGCCACCGCCGGGCTGTACTCCGACTACGGCTCGCTGGGGAACTTCCGGATCGCGCTCACCACCGGCACCGTCACCTCCTCCGCGCTGTCGGCCTCGGCCGCCACGCTGCCGCGGGCCACGGTCGGCACCGCCTACTCGGCCGTGGTCGGCTCGGCCTCGGGCGGCACTGCCCCCTACACCTGGAGCGCCACCGGGGCGCTGCCCGCCGGGCTGGGCCTGGCCGCCGACGGCCGCCTGAGCGGCACGCCCTCGGTGTCCGGATCGTTCTCGCTGGCGGTGTCGGTGCGCGACGCCGCCGGTGCGACCGCGGCTCTCACGGTCCCGCTGGTGATCGACCCGGCGTCCACCACCGCCCTCACCACCTCCAACGCCTCCCTCAGCGGGTCGGTCGGGGTCGCCTTCAGCCAGCAGCTCAGGGCGACCGGGGGCACCAGCACCTACGCCTGGAGCACGACCTCGGCGTTGCCCGCCGGCCTGCGGCTCTCCAGCTCCGGCCTGATCTCCGGGACGCCCACCGCGGTCGGCACCACCTCGCTGCTCGTGCGGGTCGCCAGCGGCACCGCCTCGGCGAGCGCCACCGTCACGATCACCATCGCCGCCGCCCCCCTGGCCATCACCACCACCACGCTGCCCGACGGTCGGTACAACAGCACCTACGGGGCCAGCATCACGAGCACCGGGGGCAACGGCCGCTACTCGTGGCGGGTCTCCGGCCTGCCCTACGGCATGGGGGCCGCCACCACCAACGGCGGCGCGACCCTCACCCTCAACGGCCGGCCGCTGGCCCGCGGCACGTTCAGCGTCGTGGTCACCGTGACCGACGGCGCCGGCGCCACCGCGACCCGGACCCTGTCGTTGCGGATCCTCTAGCCGCTGCGCGACGACGAACGGCCAGGCCCCGAAGGGCCCGGCCGTTCGCGCGATGAGATCCGGATCTGTGCCTCCGGCAGGATTCGAACCTGCGACACCTGGTACCGGAAACCAGTGCTCTATCCCCTGAGCTACGGAGGCGTCGCGCCGTGGTGTGACGCGGGTCCGCACACTACCGGTCGTATCTGCCGCGAGGGAAACCGGTGCCCGCCGATACGATCCGTGCGTGACTCCCGCGCAGCTCTCGACCACCGTGGTCGACGTCCTGACCGCTCTCGTGGCGGCCGGCGACGTCGTCCTTCCCGACGGCGTGCCGACCGAGGTGACGGTGGAGCGACCCAAGCAGAAGGGCCAGGGCGACTGGGCGACCAACGTGGCCCTGCAGCTGGCCAAGAAGGCCGGCACGAACCCGCGGGCCCTCGGCGAGCTCGTCGCCGCCGGACTGCGCGGGGCCGAGGGCATCACCGCCGTCGAGGTGGCGGGCCCGGGGTTCCTCAACATCACCGTCGACGCCGGCTCGCAGGGCGCGCTGGCGGCGGCGGTCGTGGCGGCGGGGGAGTCCTACGGCCACACCACCACGCTGGCCGGCCAGCGGATCAACGTCGAGTTCATCTCCGCCAACCCCACCGGACCGCTGCACCTGGGCCACACCCGCTGGGCCGTGCTGGGTGACGCCATCGGCCGGGTGCTCAGCGCCGCGGGTGCCGACGTCACGCGCGAGTTCTACATCAACGACCGCGGCGTGCAGATGAACCACTTCGCCGACTCGATCATCGCCGCCGCGCTCGGCGAGCCGACCCCCGAGGGCGGGTACGCCGGCGGCTACATCGACGACCTCGCCACGGCCGTGCGGCAGGTGAGCCCCGAGGTCTTCGACCTGCCCGGCGACGAGCGGCGGGCCGCGGTGCGGCAGATCGGCTACGACCTCCAGCTGCGGCAGCAGCAGGAGCAGCTGGAGCGCTTCCAGACCCACTTCGACGTGTGGTTCTCCGAGCTCTCGCTGCACGAGTCCGGCTCGGTGCCCGACACCCTGGCGCGCCTGAAGGACCTCGGCCACGTCTACGAGGAGGGCGGGGCGCTGTGGATGCGCACCACCGACTTCGGCGACGACAAGGACCGGGTGCTCATCAAGTCCGACGGCGAGCTCACCTACTTCGCCTCCGACACCGCCTACTACCTGAACAAGCGGGAGCGCGGCTTCGAGCACTGCATCTACCTGCTCGGCGCCGACCACCACGGCTACGTCGGCCGGCTGCGGGCGATGGCGGCCTGCGTGGGCGACGACCCCGACGCGACGCTCGACGTGCTGATCGGTCAGCTGGTGAAGATCCTGCGTGACGGCCAGGAGCTCAAGCTGAGCAAGCGGGCCGGCACGATCGTGACCCTGGAGGAGCTGGCCGACGAGATCGGCGTCGACGCGCTGCGCTACTCCCTGGCGCGCTACCCGGCCGACTCGCCGCTCACCCTCGACGTCGCCGAGATCACCCGGGCCAGCAACGACAACCCGGTGTACTACGTGCAGTACGCCCACGCCCGCACCTGCCGGATGAGCGCGAACGCCGCCGATCTCGGGATGACCCTGCCGGGGGAGGACTTCGACCCCGCCCTGCTCGACCACGAGCGCGACGGCGAGCTGCTGCGCGCCCTGGCCGAGTACCCGCGGGTGGTGGCCAGCGCCGCGGAGCTGCGCGAGCCGCACCGCATCGCCCGCTACCTCGAGGACACCGCCTCGGTGTTCAACAAGTGGTACGACACCAAGGAGTGCCGCATGCTCCCGCAGGGCGACGAGCCCGCCGGGCCGGCCAACCTCGCCCGGCTCGTGCTGGTGCACGCCACCCGTCAGGTGATCGCCAACGGACTCGGCCTGCTCGGCGTCTCCGCGCCCGAGCAGATGTGAGGGGACCCCGATGACGCACGAAGCCGGCTGGGCCCACGCGCCCGGCGCCCTGCGCGGACCGTCCTGGCTGCGCGAGCCCGCCGACCCCAACGCCCTCGTCCCGCGGCTGTGGAGCAGCACCGCCCACAAGCGCGACGGCGAGCTGGTGATCGGCGGCGTGCCGGTGGCCGACCTGGTGGCCGACTTCAACACCCCGGCGTTCGTGCTCGACGAGGCCGACTTCCGCGCACGCGCCGCGGCGTTCCGTGACGCGTTCGCCGGCTACCACGTCTACTACGCGGCCAAGGCGTTCCTGTGCACCGCCGTGGCCCGGTGGGTCGTCGAGGAGGGGCTGTACCTCGACGTCTGCTCCGACGGAGAGCTGACCGTGGCGCTGCGGGCCGGGGTGGACCCGGCCCGGCTCGGCTACCACGGCAACAACAAGAGCTACCCCGACCTGCGGCGCGCCGTGGCCACCGGCGTCGGCAAGATCGTGGTCGACTCCTTCGCCGAGATCGAGCGGCTCGGCCGCGTCGCCGCCGACCTCGGGCGCAGCCAGAAGGTGATGATCCGGGTCACCGCGGGCGTCGAGGCGCACACCCACGAGTTCATCGCCACCGCCCACGAGGACCAGAAGTTCGGGTTCTCCATCGCCGGCGGCGACGCCTGGAAGGCCGTCGAGGCGGTGCTGGCCCAGCCCGCCCTCGAGCTCGTGGGCCTGCACTCCCACATCGGCAGCCAGATCTTCGACACCTCCGGCTTCGAGGTCGCGGCCCGACGCGTGCTCGGGCTCCACGCCCGCGTCGCCCACGACCTCGGCGTCACCCTGCCGGAGATGGACCTCGGTGGCGGCTTCGGCATCGCCTACACCAGCCAGGACGAGCCCGCCGAGCCCGCCCACCTCGCCGCCGGCCTCACCTCGATCGTCGAGCACGAGTGCCGCGCGCTGGGGGTGGCGGTGCCGCAGCTCTCGATCGAGCCCGGCCGGGCGATCGTCGGACCGGCGATGTGCACGGTCTACACCGTCGGCACCGTCAAGCCGGTCAGCCTCGACGGCGGCGCGGTGCGTACCTACGTCAGCGTCGACGGCGGCATGAGCGACAACATCCGCACCGCCCTCTACGACGCCGACTACTCCTGCACCCTGGCCTCGCGCGGCTCGACGGCGCCGCCGGTCCTGGCCCGCGTGGTCGGCAAGCACTGCGAGGCCGGCGACATCGTGGTGCGGGACGAGTTCGTGCCCGCCGACCTCGCCCCCGGCGACCTCCTCGCCGTGCCGGGCACCGGGGCCTACTGCCGCTCCATGGCCTCGAACTACAACCACGCCATGCGTCCGCCCGTCATCGCGGTGCGCGACGGTCAGGCGCGCGTGGTCGTGCGCCGCGAGACCGTCGAGGACCTGCTGGCCACCGACGTCGGGTAGGGACGTCCGCGGTGGGGCGTCCTGGCACGGGCGCGGGCCCGGCGCCGATAGGCTGACCCGGTGAGCTCTCCGGTCAAGGTCGCCGTCCTCGGCTGCGGTTCGGTCGGGTCGCAGGTCGTGCGACTGCTGCTCGAGCAGTCGGCCGACCTCGCGGCCCGGGTCGGTGCCCCCGTCGAACTCGTCGGGGTCGCCGTGCGTCGGCTCGACTCCCCTCGCGAGGTCGAGGTGCCCGCGGGCCTGCTCACCACCGACGCCGCGGGCCTGGTGGCGCGCGAGGACGTCGACGTCGTCGTGGAGGTGATCGGCGGCATCGAGCCCGCCCGCAGCCTCATCCTGAGCGCGCTGGAGCACGGCGCCTCGGTCGTGAGCGCCAACAAGGCCCTGCTCGCCGAGGACGGCGCCACCCTGTTCGAGGCCGCGGAGAAGGCCGGTCGCGACCTCTACTACGAGGCGGCCGTCGCCGGGGCGATCCCGATCCTGCGCCCGCTGCGCGAGTCGCTGGCCGGCGACCGCGTCACCCGCGTGCTCGGCATCGTCAACGGCACCACCAACTTCATCCTGGACAAGATGGACACCCAGGGCAGCGGCTTCGCCGAGGCCCTCGGGGAGGCCCAGGAGCTCGGGTACGCCGAGGCCGACCCCACCGCCGACGTCGAGGGCTTCGACGCCGCCGCCAAGGCCGCGATCCTGGCCTCGCTCGCCTTCCACTCCCGGGTCACCGCCGCCGACGTGCACCGCGAGGGCATCGCCGAGGTCAGCGCCGCCGACGTCGCCTCCGCCCGCGAGATGGGCTGTGTCGTGAAGCTGCTCGCGATCTGCGAGCTGCGTCCCGACCCCGAGGACCCCACGCAGGAGGCGGTCGCCGCCCGCGTGCACCCCGCGATGATCCCGCGCAGCCACCCGCTGGCCAGCGTGCGGGAGGCCTACAACGCGGTGTTCGTCGAGTCCGACGCCGCCGGCCAGCTGATGTTCTACGGCCCCGGCGCCGGCGGGTCACCGACGGCGAGCGCCGTGCTGGGGGACCTCGTGACCGTCGCCCGCAACCGGCGCGCCGGCACCCGCGGCGCGGGGGAGTCGGCCTACGCCGACCGTCCCGTGCTGCCCATGGGCCTGACCCGCACGCGCTACCACGTCGCCATCGACGTCGACGACCGTGCCGGTGTGCTGGCCAGCGTGGCGCAGGCCTTCGCCGAGCACGGCGTCTCGATCCAGACCGTGCGGCAGGAGGGGCGCGACGACGACGCCCAGCTCGTGGTGGTCTCGCACGCCGCGACCGATGCCCAGTTGAGCGCCACGGTGGACCACCTCCGCGGCATGGAGATCGTGCGCGAGGTCACCTCGGTGATGCGCGTGGAAGGGGCCGACGAATGAGCGCGACCACGACCAGCACCCGGACCCACCAGTGGCGCGGCGTCATCGAGGAGTACCGCGACCTGCTCGACCTGCCCGAGGGCGTCGAGGCCGTCACCCTGCGGGAGGGCGGCACTCCGCTGGTGCACTCGGAGTGGCTCTCGGGGCTCTCCGGGGCGCAGGTGCACCTCAAGGTCGAGGGCAACAACCCCACCGGCTCCTTCAAGGACCGCGGCATGACCGCCGCCATGTCGGTGGCCAAGCACGAGGGCGCGAAGGCGGTCGTGTGCGCCTCCACCGGCAACACCTCCGCGGCGATGGCGGCCTACGCCGCCAAGGCCGGCCTCAAGCCGCTCGTGCTCGTGCCGGAGGGCAAGATCGCGGCCGGCAAGATGGCCCAGGCCATCGTGCACGGCGCCCAGGTGATCATGGTGCGCGGCAACTTCGACGACTGCCTCACCATGGCCCGCGGCCTCGCCGAGCACTACCCGGTGGCGCTGGTGAACTCGGTCAACCCGGTGCGCCTGGAGGGCCAGAAGACCGCGGCCTTCGAGATCGTGGACTTCCTCGGCGACGCCCCCGACTACCACCTGCTGCCGGTCGGCAACGCCGGCAACATCTCCGCCTACTGGCTGGGCTACCGGCAGTACGCCGACCTCGGCCGCGCCACGAAGCGCCCCGTGATCCACGGCTTCCAGGCCGCCGGCGCCTCGCCGCTGGTCACCGGTGAGGTGTTCCCGCACCCCGAGACCAAGGCCACCGCCATTCGCATCGGCAACCCCGCCTCGTGGTCGCTGGCGATCGCGGCGCGCGACGAGTCCGGCGGGCTGTTCGAGGCCGTCACCGACGAGGCGATCCTCGCCGCGCAGCACCGCCTGGCCAGCCACGACGGCGTGTTCGTCGAGCCCGCCTCCGCGGCCGGCGTCGCCGGGCTCCTGCAGCGGCTCGAGGCCGGGCACTCCTACGCCGGCAGCACCGTGGTCATCACCGTCACCGGCCACGGCCTCAAGGACACCGCCACCGCCCTGGAGGGCGTGGGCCCGCTGGTCGACACCGTCGTCGACGCCGACGTCGACGCCGCCGCAGCCGCCGCCGGCCTGCGCTGACCCCACCGGAGCTCCCGAAGTGACGTTCGTCGACGGCCCCGTGCGGGTCAGCGTGCCCGCGACCTCGGCCAACCTCGGCCCCGGATTCGACACCCTCGGCCTGGCGCTGGACCTGCGCGACGAGCTCGAGGCGGAGGTGCTGCCGGAGGGCCTCGTGGTCGAGGTCAGCGGCGCGGGCGCCGACGGGGTGCCGCGCGACGAGCGCCACCTCGTGGTGTCCTCGATGCGCGCGGCCTTCGACGCCCTCGGCGCGCAGCCCCCGGGGCTGCGGCTCTCGTGCACCAACGTCGTGCCCCACGCCCGTGGGCTGGGCTCCTCCTCGGCCGCGATCGTGGGCGGTCTCGCGCTCGCGCGGGCCCTGGTGGCCGGCGGCACCCTGCTGCTCGACGATCAGGCGCTCTTCGCGCTCGCCGCCGACCTCGAGGGGCATCCCGACAATGTCGCCCCCGCCTGCTTCGGCGGCTTCACGATCTCGGGCCGCGACGAGGACGGCTGGTACTCCGTGCCCGGCGACGTCGACCCGCGGGTCGGCGCCGTCGTCTTCGTGCCGCCCACCGGGGTGCGGACGGCGGTCGCCCGGGGCCTGCTGCCCGCCCGCGTCGATCACGCCGCGGCGGCCGCGAACGCCGGCAACACCGCGCTGCTGGTGCGCGCGCTCGGGGGCCGTCCGGACCAGCTGCTGCGCGCCACCCGCGACCACCTCCACCAGGAGTTCCGGCGTCCCGCGATGCCCGAGAGCCTGGCCCTCATCGACCGGCTGCGCGCCGACGGCGTGCCCGCGCTGGTGTCCGGAGCGGGTCCCACGGTGCTCGCCTTCACCTCCGCCCCCGACGCCGGCTCGGCGCCCGACCTGCACAAGGTGCTGGCCCACTGCCCGCCCGGCTGGGTGCGTCACCACCTCGCGGTGGACGGCGCCGGTGTACGGGTCGAGGCCGGCTGACCGGAGGGTGCTACGTTGAGCCCGCGCGGAGCGTCTCCGCGCGTGCGGCACCGGCGGCATCGCGCTCCTTCCCCGGATCGGGCCCCGCGGCAGCCGCCACGGCCATCGGCCGGTCCCTGAGGTGCTCGGGGCGGCCACGAACGTGAAGGACTCACGTGACCCAGACCCCCGAAGCCCCCGACGCCGGCTCGGCGCCCCGCGCACGCGGCGGCAGCCTGAACTCGATGCTCCTCGCGGACCTGAAGAAGGTCGCCGCCGAGATGGGCATCCGCGGCGCCGGCTCGATGAAGAAGGCCCAGCTCGTCGAGGCCATCCAGGGTGCGCGCTCCAGCAGCGCCGCCGGTGCCCCCGACAAGCCGGCGAAGGCCCCGCGCAAGGCCGCCGCGACGAAGGCGGAGAAGCCGGCGGCGGAGAAGCCGGCGACGGAGAAGCCGGCGGCCGAGAAGCCCGTTGCCGAGAAGCCCGTTGCTGAGAAGCCCGCCAAGCAGCAGGCTCCGAAGCAGGACCAGAAGTCGACCAAGGCGGCCGAGGCGGCGCCGGCCGTCGAGGCGCCCGAGGCCCGCGAGACCCGTGACGACGCCGAGGACGGCGGTGCGGAGCCCGGCGAGGGGGAGAGCCGTCGGGCGCGCCGGCGGCGGGGCCGTGACCGCAACCGCACCGGTGCCGCCGGTCCGGGGACCCAGGGCGGCCAGACCCAGGGGGGCCAGGGCAACCAGGGCAACCAGAACCAGGGCGGCCAGAACCAGGGCGGCCAGGGCAACCAGAACGCCCGCCAGGACCGCAACGAGCCCGACACCACCGTGCTCGAGGACGACGTCCTCGTGCCGGCGGCCGGCATCCTGGACGTGCTGGACAACTACGCCTTCGTGCGCACCAGCGGCTACCTCCCGGGTCCCGACGACGTCTACCTCTCCCTCTCGATCGTGCGGAAGTTCGGCCTGCGGCGCGGCGACGCCGTCGTCGGCCAGGTCCGCCAGCCGCGCGAGGGGGAGCGGCGGGAGAAGTTCAACCCGATGGTGCGCATCGACACCGTCAACGGTCACGAGCCCGACACCGCCCGCACCCGGGCCGAGTTCGCGCGGCTGGTGCCGGTGCACCCGACGCAGCGGCTGCGGCTGGAGACCGAGCGCGGCGACGTCGTCGGCCGGGTCCTCGACCTCGCGGCCCCGCTGGGCAAGGGCTCGCGCGTGCTCGTGACCGCGCCCCACCAGAGCGGCACGACGTCGCTGCTGCGGGCGGTGGCGTCCTCGCTGACCCGCAACAACCCCGAGTGCCACCTGATGGTGCTGCTGCTCGACGAGCGCCCCGAGGACGTCACCGACTTCCAGCGCTCGGTCAAGGGCGAGGTCATCGCCTCGACCTTCGACCGCGCGCCGTCGGACCACACCGCCGTGGCCGACCTCGCGATCGAGCGCGCCAAGCGCCTGGTCGAGCTCGGTCACGACGTTGTGCTGCTCGCCGACGGCCTGACCCGCCTCGGTCGCGCTCACCACCTCGCGGCGGCCGCCGCCGGTCGCGGCTCGGCCGACGGGGTCGACGCCGCCGCGCTCCTCGCCCCGAAGGCGTTCTTCGGTGCCGCCCGCACCGTGGAGAACGCCGGGTCGCTCACGATCGTCGCCACGGCGATCGCGGAGAGCATGTCGCGCCTGGACCAGGCGATCCTCGAGGAGCTGGCCGGCACCGCCAGCGCGGAGGTCCGGCTGCGCCGCGACCTCGCCGCCCGAGCGCTGCACCCGGCCGTCGACGTGCCCGCCTCGGCCACCCGTCGCGAGGAGCTGCTGCTCGCCGAGGAGGAGCGTGCCATCCTGACCAGCGTGCGCCGTACCCTCGCCGACGCGCCTCCCGCCGCGGGCATGGAGGCCCTGCTCGCGCGCGTGCGCGCCACGCAGAGCAACATCGAGCTGCTGGGCCAGCTGCGCACCGAGGACCTCGCGGTCGGCGCCGGCTGATGGCGCGGATCGTGGTGGCCGACGACGACGCGGACATCCGCGAGCTCGTCGAGTTCAAGCTCTCGAGCATGGGGCACGACATCGAGGCCGTCGGGGACGGGCAGGCCGCGCTCGCGGCCTGCCGGGCCCGACGCCCCGACCTGGTCGTGCTCGACGTGATGATGCCGGGCATCTCCGGGCTCGAGGCCATCCGCATCATCCGCTCCGAGGCCGCGCTCCACGACCTGCCGGTGGTCCTGCTCACCGCCCGCGCGCAGGAGTCCGACGTCGAGACCGGCTTCGACTCCGGCGCCGACGACTACATCACCAAGCCGTTCAGCCCACGGGAGCTGGCGGCCCGGGTGGACGCCCTGCTGCAGCGCGATCGGGGCTGAAAGCGGCGATCCCGCGCCGGAACCTCGTGCGCTCGATACTCTCGGGCACGGGATGCCCAGGCTCCGGTGGTGAGAGACGACGGACGGGGGTGAGTCGTGGCCAGCCCGTACCCGACACCGGCACGCCCGGTGTCCCAGCTCGTCACCCCCGCGACGCGGCTGATCGGGCTCATGGTCACCGTCCTCGCGGTCGTCTCGGTGGCCGGAGTCGCCTCCGCGCGCGCCGCCTACGAGCGCGCCGAGGCGTACGAGCGCATCGAGATCCACCACGACGAGGTGCTCGTCGACCTCGCCGGCCTCGCCGACGCCGTCCAGGCCTGGGCGGCCAGCGGGGTGGTGGGACAGCAGGGCCGCTACCAGTCGCTGCGGGGGCGGCTGCGCGAGGACCTCCAGGAGCTGCGCGACGCCGTCGCCGGGTCCGGCGACCTCACCACCGACGCCTTGGCCTTCAGCGCCTCGGTCGAGGAGTGGGTGCTGCGCTACGGCGATCCGCGGATGGCGGCCCCCGGGGGCGAGGGCACGTTCCGCCCGGTCCGCTTCGCCGAGGGTCAGCAGCTGCTGGCACAGACCCGGGGCACCTCCGACGTGGTGCAGGAGTCCGTGCTCGCCGCCCGGTCGCGGGCCGACGACGCCGGCCGGCTGCGCCTGGAGGTCACCATCGGGCTGGTGCTGCTCCTGCTCGGCACGACCTGGATCCTCATCGGCCGCGCCCGCACCTCCCTGCTCGCCGAGCTCTCCACCCCCCTCAACGCCCTCGAGCGCGTCGTGGGGCGGATGCTGCGCGGCGACCCCGAGGCCCGGGCCGACGCCGACCGGGGGCCCAAGGAGCTGCGGGCGGTGGCCCGGGTCCTCAACGACTTCGCCGACGCCCAGTCCCGGGCCCGCGCGGTGGAGGGCCGGATCCAGGACGAGCTGCACGTGCTCGACTCCGCCAAGGACGACTTCGTCTCCAACGTCTCCCACGAGCTGCGCACCCCGCTCACCACCATCAGCGGCTACCTGGAGATGGTGGCCGACGAGTTCGAGGATCGCCTCGACCACCGCCACCAGCGGATGCTGGACGCCACCCGGCGCAACGTCACCCGCCTGCGCGCGCTCATCGACGACCTCCTCGCGCTGTCGGCGGCGGAGAACCGGGGCGGCACCCAGGACGAGACCGCCGACGTCGTGGCGCTGGTGGCCGACGCCGTCACCGACGTGCGGATCATGGCCTCGCGCCGCGGCATCGTGGTCGACGTCTCCGCCCCCGACACCCCGCTGCCGGTGGTCGGCGACCGCGCGATGCTCTACCGCGCCTTCCTCAACGTGCTCAGCAACGCCGTGAAGTTCAGCCACGACGGCGGCCGCGTCGCCGTGCGCGTGCGCCGGGCCGGCACCCGCGTGGAGGTCGAGGTCAAGGACGACGGCATCGGCATCCCGCGCACCGAGATCGATCGCCTCGGCACCCGCTTCTTCCGGGCCTCCAACGCGATGTCGAACGAGATCGCCGGCACCGGCCTGGGGCTGCGCATCGTGCAGACGATCATCGACCGCCACTCCGGCGACGTCATCATCTCCTCGGTCGAGGGCAAGGGCACCAGCGTGCTCGTGCGCCTGCGCCTGACCCCCACCCGCGTCGACGGGCTGGAGGGGCTGGAGGGGCCGGAGGGGGAGCCCGGGCCACCGGTCCCGCCCCCCGTCTCGCTGGCCGACCGGCGTGCCGAGCAGGCCGGGCAGGCCGGCGCCGTGGGCGCGACCCGGAATTACCGGGACCGTCCCGACGTTGTCTAGGATCCAGGGTCGGCTCCGGTTCACGTCACGCATCCCGCGCGGACGACCCGGCGCCCAGAGAGGACACCAGTCATGAAGAAGGACACGCACCCCGAGTACGTCGTCACCCAGGTCACCTGCACCTGTGGCGCGTCGTTCACCACCCGCAGCACCGCGACGTCGGGCACGCTCCACGCCGACGTGTGCTCGCAGTGCCACCCGTTCTACACGGGCAAGCAGAAGATCCTCGACACCGGTGGCCGCGTGGCCCGCTTCGAGGCTCGCTACAAGAAGAGCCAGGCCGCCAAGTAGCGGTATCGCGAGCGCCGGTCCTGCGCCCCCGTCGGGGTGCGGGGCCGGCGCTTCGCTGTTGTGTCCCGTCCCGTCTCGCCGCACCCGCAGGAGCCCCATGTTCGAGGCCGTCGAGGGTCTGCTCACCGAGCACCGTGATCTCGAGTCGCGCTTGTCCGCCCCCGAGACCCATGCCGACGCCCGCCTGGCCAAGCAGCTCAACCAGCGCTACGCCGAGCTGAGCGCGATCCTCGCGGCGTGGCGCGAGTGGCAGCGACTGGGCGAGGACGCCGAGGCCGCCCGCGAGCTCGCGGCGGAGGACCCGGCGTTCGCCGAGGAGCTGGCCGAGCTGCAGGCCCGGCGTCCCGAGGCCGAGGAGCGGCTGCGCCGGCTGCTGGTGCCGCGCGATCCCGCCGACGGCAAGGACGCCCTGCTGGAGGTCAAGTCCGGGGAGGGCGGGGAGGAGTCGGCGCTGTTCGCCGGCGACCTGCTGCGGATGTACACCCGCTACGCCGAGCGGCGCGGCTTCGCCGTCGAGGTCCTCGACGCCACCGAGTCCGACCTGGGCGGCTACAAGTCGGTCACCGTGGCCATCAAGGCCCGCGGCACCACCGAGCCCGGCGGTGCGCCGTACGGCCTGTTCAAGTTCGAGGGCGGCGTCCACCGGGTGCAGCGCGTCCCGGTCACCGAGTCTCAGGGGCGGGTGCACACCAGCGCCGCCGGCGTGCTGGTGTTCCCCGAGGCCGAGCAGGTCGAGGTCACCGTCGACGAGAACGACCTGCGCATCGACGTCTTCCGCAGCAGCGGGCCGGGCGGGCAGAGCGTGAACACCACCGACTCCGCCGTGCGGATCACCCACGTGCCCACCGGCATCGTCGTGAGCTGCCAGAACGAGAAGAGCCAGCTGCAGAACAAGGAGCAGGCCCTGCGCATCCTGCGGGCCCGGCTGCTCGCCGCCGCCCAGGAGGCCGCCGACGCCGAGGCCAGCGACGCCCGCCGCAGCCAGATCCGCACGGTCGACCGCTCCGAGCGCATCCGCACCTACAACTTCCCCGAGAACCGCATCTCCGACCACCGCACCGGCTACAAGTCCTACAACCTCGACCAGGTGCTCGACGGCGACCTCCAGCCGGTCCTGGACTCCTGCCTGGACGCCGACATGGCGGCGCGGTTGGCCGCGCTCGAGGAGTGAGCGGCGCGCGCTCGCTCCTGCGGGGGGCGGGGGAGCGGCTCGCGCGCGCCGGCGTGGCGAGCCCCGACGCCGACGCCGCCTGGCTGCTCGCCCACGTCCTCGGGGTCTCCCGCGGCGCGCTGATGCTGGTCGACGTCGTCGCCGCCGACGACGCGGACCGGTTCGAGCAGCTGCTGGTGCGCCGCTGCGCGCGCGAGCCGCTGCAGCACCTGCTCGGCACGGCCGCCTTCCGCACCGTCGAGCTGGCCGTCGGCCCCGGGGTCTTCGTGCCGCGCCCCGAGACCGAGCTGCTCGCCGGCTGGGCGATCGAGGCCGCCGCCGGGCTGGAGCGACCGCTCGTGCTGGACCTGTGCACCGGGTCGGGGGCGATCGCGGCCGCGGTGGCCGCCGAGGCGCCGCACGCCCGCGTCGTCGCGGTGGAGCTCGACCCGGGGGCACTGGCGTGGGCCGAG
>NZ_CAXQZB010000030.1:0-48339 GCF_964228225.1 Nocardioides sp. | reverse complement strand
GACGCGGACCCCACGACCCGGCGGCTGCTCGCGGCCGGCGGGGCGGTCTTCCTGGCCTCCGACACCGTGCTCGGCACCCGTGACCTCGTGCTGGCGGGGCGTCCCGACGCGAGCACCCGGTGGATGGAGCGGGTCGTGATGACGACGTACACGCTGGCGCAGGTGCTGCTGGGGCTCGGCTTCCGGCGGCTGGAAGGTCCGCCGCAGGCTCAGGCCCCGACCGCGCGGTAGCGCACCCCGTCCTGGGCGGGGGCGGCGGTGGCCTGACCCCGGGCGACGAGCAGGTCGAGGTGCGCCTTGGTCTCCATGGCGGCCATGCCGCGGCTGAAGACGTCGAGGGTCTCGTAGGCGTGCTCGTGGCGGGTCCAGCCCAGGGTGCCCGCGACGTCGTGGGCGGTCACCGGCCCGCCGGACAGCGCCGCCAGGCTCTGGGCGAGCCGCTTCTCGTGGTGGGTGGTCAGCTCGTCGACGCGGTCGTGGGTCGAGGGCGCGACCGGCCCGTGGGCGGGCAGGATGCGCAGGTCGGGCAGCGAGCGCACCCGGGCCAGCGAGGAGAGGAAGTCGCCGAGCGGCTGGTCGGTCGGTGGCACGGTGAAGCCGATCGACGGCGTGATCGTCGGCAGCACGTGGTCGCCGGCGAAGAGCACGCCCTCGGCGCGGTCGGCGAAGACGAAGTGACCCGGGGTGTGGCCGGGCGTGTGCACGGCCTCGATCGAGCGGTGACCGACGGTGATGGTGTGGTCGCCGTCCATCCAGCGGGTGGGGTACTGCCAGTCCTCCTTGGGCGGCACCTCGTCGTCGCCGCGACCCGCCGCCCACTCCTCGGCGACGTCCAGCGCCCCCGAGGAGCGGAGCACCGCCAGGAACGGGCTCTCGGTGATCTGCTCGACGTTGTTGAGCAGGTCGAGCGCCGGCTCCTCCCCGCGGCCCAGCGCCACCTCGGCACCCACCTCGTGGCCCAGGACGGTGGCCATCGTGTAGTGGTCGCGGTGCACGTGGGTGACCAGGAACCGGCGGATGTCGGCGAAGCCCGCACCGATCTGACCGAGGCACTTCTCAAGCAGCTCGCGCGCCACCGGGATCGCCCAGCCGCCGTCGACCAGGGTCAGCCCCGCGTCGGTCTCCAGGACGTAGACGTTGACCGCCTTGAGCCCGTCCATCGGCAGCGGCAGCGGGATGCGCCAGAGCCCCGGCGCCACCTGCCAGGCACCCTCTGCGGTCCAGTGCTCCCCGGAGTCCGGCGAGACGGCGTGGGCGGTGGGGGTGTTCGACAGGCTCACCCGGCGACCCTAGGACACCTGCTCAGCATGCTCGCGGCCGGTCACGCCGAGACGTCGGGGAAGCCGAGGTCGAGCGTCGGCTGCTGGATGCCGCCGTCGATCTCGAGCAGCTTGCCGGTGAGGTACTGCCCGGCCCGCGAGGACAGGTAGAGCACACCGGCGGCGATGTCGGCCGGCTCGCCGACGCGCCCCAGGGGCGTCTTGCCCTCGAGCTGGCCCATCATCGCGGGGTCGCCGGCCACGAACTCCAGCGCGCTGGTCATGATCGAGCCGACGTAGATGCCGTTGACGCGGATGTGGGGCGAGAGGTCCTGGGCGGCCAGCCGGGTCCAGTGCGCGAGCGCGGCCTTGGCGGTGCCGTAGGCCACGAACCCGCGGTCGGCGGTGCGGCCCATCATCGAGGAGATCGTGACCACCGAGCGCTGCGCGGGTCCGCCCGGCAGGTCGGGCGAGGCGAGCATGAGCGGCACGGCGGCGCGGGTCAGCACGTGCGCGGTGGTGACGTTGAAGGAGAACGACTCCTCCAGGAAGGCCGCGTTGGTGCGCAGGAACTCCTTGGGGAAGGTGCCGCCGACGTTGTTCACCACCGTGTCCAGGCGTCCGAACTCGTCCACGGCGCGCTGGGCCAGCCCGGCGACGGCGTCGAGGTCGCTGAGGTCGGCCGGCACGACGACGCAGCGGCGTCCGGTGGCGCGCACCTGCTCGGCGACCTTCGCGAGGTCGGCCTCGGTGCGCGAGGAGATGAGCACGTCGGCGCCGGCCTGCGCCAGCGCGACGGCGGTGCCGGCCCCGAGGCCTCGGCCCGCGCCGGTGACGATCGCGGCGTAGCCCTCGACCCCGAAGCGGTCCAGGATCCCGCCGTTGGTGCTCATCGGGCCACCAGCCCGCGGCCGGTGACCAGCGGCAGGTCGATGGCGCGCACGATGCCCGGCTCGGCGGCGACCACGGCCGGCAGGGCGTTGATGATGCGCTGGGCGGTGGTGATCATGCCGCTGACGTTGTGGTCGCCGTGCTCGCCGTGGTGGGTGAAGTCGACCTGCATCATCGGCTCGCCGGTGATCCGCACGCGGTAGCAGCCGTCGGTGCCGGCCGGCGGGGTCTCCCAGTCGAGATGGTCGGCGGCGTCGGTGCGGGTGATGTGCTCGAGCACGACGCGCGGGACGCCGTCGACCTTGCCGATCAGCTGGAACCGCACCGCGCCCATCGTGCCGGCGGCGACGTCGCCGCTCACCGACGGGCTGTCGCGGGTCGCGGCGCGGCGCTCGACCTCCTCGGTGAGGGGCTCGTCGAGGGTGACGCCGAGTCCGGCGGCGATCTGGCGCACGACGCTGCCCCACGCCATCGCGAGGATGCCGGGCTGCCAGAGCATGCCGACGAAGTCCATCGGGCGACCGAAGCCGAACAGCTCGCCCATCACGACCGGCTGGTAGTAGGTGGAGTAGTCGCAGATCTCCATCACGCGCACCTCGTCGATGCGCTGGGAGAGGCTGGTCATCACCAGCGGGAGCAGGTCGTTGGCGAAGCCGGGGTCGATGCCGTTGATGTGCATGCTGGCGTTGCCGCGGGCGCAGGCGTCCTCGATGCGGGCGATGAACTCCGGCGGCAGGATCTCCTCGGGCCACTGCAGCAGCACGGGTCCGGAGCTGGTGACGTTGATGCCGCGCTCCACGAACTCGATGAGGTCCTCGAGGCACTCGAACACCCGGTCGTCGGCCATCGCGGTGTGCACGATGGCGTCGGGCTGCAGCGCGAAGAGCTCCTCCTTCTCGGTGGTGGCCAGCACCCCGAGCTCGCGGCCCAGCTCGGCGAGCAGGCCGGCGTCCTTGCCGTGCTTGTCGGGGTTGGACACCCACACGCCGACCAGCTCGAGGTCGGGGTGGGCGTCGATGCCGGCGATGGCGTGGCGGCCGATCGTGCCGGTGGACCAGACGACGACGCGCAGCGGACGCTCGGGGATCACCTGTGACATGACGCACAAACTAGAACATGTTCTAGTTGAGCGGAAGGGGTCAGGCCCGACGAGTGGGTCCGAGCCCGATCGTCGGCGGCACCGGCGCCACCTCGGGGCAGCGGGTGCCGGAGTAGATCGTGGTCATGCAGCGGTTGCAGTGGATGCAGACCCCGCGCTCGGTCTCACCGGCGGCGATGCGGTTGACCAGGTCGGGCTCGCGCAGCACCGCCCGGCCCATCGCCACGAAGTCGAACCCCTCGGCCATGGCGGCGTCCATCGTCTCCTTGCGGTTGATGCCGCCGAGCAGCATCAACGGCATCGCGAGTTCGGCCCGGAAGCGACGGGCCTTCTCCAGGAAGTAGCCCTCCTCGAAGGCGTAGCGCTTGAGGAACGAGCGCCCCACCGGGGTGCGCATGCCCATCCGCACCAGCGGCGGCATCGAGGCGGCGAACTCCTTCAGCGGCACGTCGCCCCGGAACAGGTACATCGGGTTCATCAGCGAGGAGCCGCCGGAGAGCTGCAGGGCGTCGAGGTGGCCGTCGGCCTCGAGCAGCTTCGCGAACGCCAGCCCCTCCTCGGTGGTCACGCCGCCCTTGAAGCCGTCGGAGAGGGAGACCTTCGCCGTCACCGCGACGGCGTCGCCCACCTCCTCGCGCACGGCCCGGGCCACCTGCCGGGCCAGCCGGGCCCGGTTCTCCAGGCTGCCGCCCCACCGGTCCGAACGCCGGTTCAGCCCCGGCGCCAGGAAGGAGGAGATGAGGTAGGAGTGCGCCATGTGCAGCTCGAGCACGTCGAAGCCGGCATCGGCCAGCAGCCGGGCGGTGGTCACGTAGGCGCCGGTCACCCGGGCGAGGTCGGCCTCGGTCGCGCTGTGCACCATCTGCATCGACAGCGGGCTCGGCATGCGCGACGCCGCGAGGGCGTGCACGCCGTTGGACCGGCCGTTGGCCACGGGACCGGCGTGCCCCACCTGCCCCGCGATCTTGGCCCCGGTGGCGTGGATCTCCTCCGCGAGCCTCCGCAGCCCGGGCTGGGTGGCCCGGCTGACGACGATCTGCTCGCGGTGCGTGCGCCCCTCCGGCGCCACCGCGAGGTAGGCCACCGTGGTCAGCCCGATCCCGCCCTCGGCCACGGCCCGGTGGTAGGCGATGAGCGCGTCGCTCACCTGCCCGTCGGGCGCGGCGCCCTCGAACGTGGCGGCCTTCACCGTGCGGTTGCGCAGGGTGATCGGGCCGAGCTGGGCGGGGGCGAGGACGTCGGGAGGCGTACCGGTCACCCGCGAAACTGTAACTCGTTCTAGTTCTGACGGGAACGGTCGCGGTCGCACCAAGCATCCGGCAGCCGGAACCACCGATCCGGGCTGCCGGATGCTTGGTGCGTCGGGGACCTCAGGACCCGGCGACGTCGAGGCCCGGGACGGGGGCCGGAAGGACCGCGAGGGCGGCGCGGAGGTCGGCGGCCAGCGCCGCGGCGTCCGCCCCGGGGGGAGGCGTGAGGCGCAGCCGCGCCTGCGCCGGATCGTCCACCACGATCCGGAACCCCGGCAGGGCGGCCAGCGCCGGGGCGTCGAGCAGCGCGGCGACGGCGTCGCGCAGCGCAGCCGGCAGCTCCCGCGGGAGGTCGACGATCGCGCGCGCGGCGGCGGCGTCGTCCTGCGGGCCCGGTCCCCGCAGCTCGACCCGCCCGAACAGCGGGTCCACCAGCGGGTCGAGGGCGGGGGCGTCGCGGTCCAGGCCCGCCCGCAGCGCGTCGACGTCGGCGTACGTGAGCGTCACCAGGGTCGGGATCGCGGACACGGCGGTGACTTCCGGTCGCCGGGCCAGCCCGCCCAGCGCGGCGAGCCCGACCGATCCCTGCGGGTCGGCGCAGTCGAGGGTGACCAGCAGCCCCGGTCCCGCCACCGACGCCGTCAGCTCCGTGCCGCCGGGCGGCTCGAACCCGCACAGGTGGCTCCGGGTGCCCTCCAGCGTGGCGGGGTCGAGGTCGGCGACGCGCAGCCGCACCGACGTCGTCGCCGTCCCCGGCAGGGTGTCGCGGCCGTCGACCGAGAGGACCTCCGCGGCGGGGAACGGGTTCTGCTCCACCCACGCGGTGAACGCGGCGGCGCCGTCGGCGCCCGGCGTGGCCGAACACCCCGCCAGGGCCCCCAGCCCCACGGCACCGAGCAGCAGCCGCACCAGTCCCCCGCGCATCACCCGCGACGATAGCGAGCCGAGGGACGACCTCACCGCCGGCGGTCGGGTGCACCCGTCTCGCCGACGGCGCCGTCCTCGCCACCCACGGTCGTCGAGGAGGCGCCCCAGCGCCGTCACGAGACGCAGCGAGCCGAGGGACGACCTCACGGTGGCCCGCCCCGTCGGCCACCGGTCAGGATGGGCGGGTGAGCGCTGCGGAGACCGACGTCCTGGTGGCGCGGCTGCGGGCCGCGGGGTGCGTGTTCGCCGAGGAGGAGGCCGCGCTGCTGCGGCAGGCGGCGGCCGAGGGCGGGGACCTGGAGGAGCTCGTGGCGGCGCGGGTGGCGGGACGACCCCTGGAGCACGTGCTCGGCCACGCCACCTTCGACGGGCTCCGCGTCGCGGTCGCCCCCGGGGTGTTCGTGCCGCGGCAGCGCTCGCTCCTGCTGGTCGAGCTCGCCGCCCGGATCGCGCCGCCCGGCGGCGCGGTGCTGGACCTGTGCTGCGGCAGCGGGGCGCTGCTGGCGGCGCTGCGACGACGACGTCCCGACGTCGTGGGCCTGGCCGCCGACCTCGACCCGGACGCCGTCGCGGTGGCGCGGCGCAACCTGCCGGGCGTGCCGGTGTGGGAGGGCGACCTGTTCGACGCCGTGCCGTCGCGCTGGCACGGGCGCCTGGACGTCGTCGTCGCGAACGCCCCGTACGTGCCGAGCGACGCGGTGGCGCTGATGCCCGCCGAGGCCCGCGACCACGAGCACCGCCTCGCCCTCGACGGCGGCCCCGATGGGCTCGCACTGCACCGCCGCCTGCTCGCGCAGTGGCGCCCCTGGGCCGCACCGGACGCCGTCCTCCTGGTGGAGGCCGCACCCCGGCAGGTGCCGGAGCTGGCCCGGATCGCCGCCGCCCACGGACTGCGGGCCGAGGCGCACTCCCAGGAGGAGCGCGGGGGCCTCGCGGTGGAGGTGCGCCTCGCCGCGACGCGCGGAATCCGGTGAGGCGGGCTCGGACCGATATCGTCGGCCCCGCTCGCACGTCGTCAGGGAGGAGCCCCGGGTCCATGCGCCGGAACCGATCCCTGCTGCGCCCCGTCACCGGCGGCCTCGTGGCGGCCTGCGCCCTGACGCTCGTGGCCAGCGGCGTCGCCCTGGTGGAGAACCGCGACTCCCAGGCCGTCGACGCCGCGGGAGCGGCCGGGGCGGCCCCGGTCAGTACCGCCGCCACCGCCACCACCGGCGCGCCGACGGTCACCTGGACCGACACCCAGGGCGGCCTGGCCGGACTCCCCGGCCTGGGTGACACGGTGCCCTCCGGCGTCCCGGTGCGCGCCCGGATCGACCTCGCCGCCCGCGCCGAGCGCGTGGAGCTCAGCCTGCGCGGCGCCCGCCTGCTGGGCGTGCCCGCCGCCTGTCGGCCCAGCACCGTCACCCGCCCCCGCAGCTACCTCGAGCAGGACCGGCTCGTGTGCGAACCCGGAGCGGCGCGCAGCATCGTCGTCGACGCCCTGACCCTGGGCGAGGACGGCACCCGCGTGGGCGGCTCCGTCAGCGCGGTGGCCACGGGCGGCCGCACCCGCGCCGACGTCCCGGAGCGCACCCTGCTGGGCGGCACCGCGACCCTGACCCCCGACCTGCGGCTGCTGTCGAGCCCCGACTTCCTCAACGGCGACGTCGGCGACCTCGCCCGCGGCCCCTCGGCCTGGACGCCGCAGCGCTCGGCGAACTCCACCAACGCCGCCTACGAGACCGCGCTCGACACCGTGATGGACGACTGGGCGGCCCTCGACCCCGACGCCGTGCTCGTGGCCGGCGACCTCGTGGACGGCCGCTGGGGCTACGACGAGCAGCGCACCGGCAACTTCGGGCCGGTCGACACCCCCGCCCAGCAGCAGCGCGCGGTGCGACGGGCGGCCCGCACCTACTACCCCCAGTGGGCCGAGCGGTTCGCCGAGCGCGACCTGCCGGTGGCGCCGGCGATGGGCGACCACGAGTACGGCGACAACCCCTGGTCGGCGCGCAAGCGAGCGCTGGCCCCCACGTTCAAGGACGAGTGGGCGCGACAGTTCACCCGCACCGCCGACGGCGGCCTGCGCTACCCCGACCACCCGCAGGGACCGGCGGCGGCGACGGCCTACGCCGCCCGCCCGACTCCCGAGGTGCAGATCGTCACCCTCGACGTCTTCGACATCACCCCGGCCCGGGCCCGGCTCGGGCTCGACCCGCAGCAGCGGCGCTGGCTGCGCGGGGTGCTGGCCCGCGCACAGCGCGACGGCGTGGAGTGGATCGTGGTCCAGGGCCACATCCCGGTGCTGTGGCCGGTGGTCTCGCGCGGCTCGAGCCGCCTGCACTATCCCGGGGCGGCCCGCTCGGACCTGTGGCGACTCATGAAGCGCTACGGCGTGGACCTCTACCTGTGCGGCGAGGTGCACGACACCGAGGTCGTGCAGCGCGACGGGATCACCCAGATCTCCCACGGCGGCATCTTCCAGTTCGGCCTCACCACAGCGCTGACCATGGACTTCTACGGCGACCGGCTCTACCTCACCCTGCGCGACTACCGGATGTCGCACAGCGACGCGCAGGGGCGGCTGTGGGAGACCCGGCGCGAGGGCATGCCGGCCGACCTGCGCGTCTCCGGGGCACCGATCACCCTGGGCACCGCGATCCTCGGCGGCAACGAGGTGCGCTCGAGCTCCGGCCTGCTCCGCCCCACCGCCCTGCCGGACTGACACTCGCGAACCCTGGACACCCTGTCCAGACCCCCTGGCAGGTCGCCATACCTCCCGGTATCCTCGCCGCATGGCGCTGCGCTCGATCCCCCGTCCCTCCCGACCGCTGCCCAAGCACCACTGGCGCGACCGGCACGCCGCCCTGGATCCCGAGGTGGACTTCCACGAGATCTACCAGGGCCTGAGCCTGCACGAGTTCCCTTGGGACATCACCCAGGCCCTGAGCTTCGCCCTGTTCCGCACCTACGCCGTGCCCAGCATCGGCCGACTGCTCGACGACACCGGCCAGTTCACCGGCGCCTGCCAGAAGCGCTACGACGACACCGTGCTGCTGCTCGAGGCGCCGGTGAGCACGGCCTTCAGCGCCCCCGAGTCCAAGGCCGCCCTGCGCCGGATCAACCAGATGCACGCCATGTACGACATCAGCAACGACGACATGCTCTACGTGCTGTCCACCTTCGTCGTGGTGCCCAAGCGCTGGCTGGACCGCTACGGCTGGCGCCCGCTGATCCCGAACGAGCTGCGGGCGCTGGTGAACTACTACCGCGAGCTCGGCCGCCACATGGCGATCAAGGACATCCCGGAGACCTACCAGGGCTTCGCCGACCTGATGGACGACTACGAGCGCGCCCACTTCGCCTACGACGACGGCGCCCGCCGCGTCGCCGACGCCACCCTGGAGCTGCTCACCAGCTTCTACCCCGCCCCGGCCGCCCCGCTGGTGCGCACCTTCAGCTACGCCCTCATGGACGACCCGCTGCTCGCGGCGTTCGCCTACCCGGGCGTGCCCGACCGGGTGCGCGCGCTCTCCGAGAGCGCACTGCGGGCGCGCGCCCGCCTGCTGACCGTGCTGCCGCCCCGACGCCGTGCCGCCCGCGCCATCGACAGCCCGCGGGTGCGCTCCTACGACGCCATGCCGGCGCTGGAGACCCTCGGCACGTTCACCCCCTTCGGCGGGTGCCCGGTGCCGCACCGCGACGCCGAGCCCAGCCGCGCCACGACGGGCTGAGCCTCAGCCCCGCACTCGCAACACCAGCACGGTGCGGTCGTCCTGACCGTCGCCCACCGAGGCGACGACGTCGTCGCACCAGTGCGGGAGCCCCCCGGCGGGGTCCGCGCCGACCTCGGCGATCCGCTGCGCGAACGTGGCGGTGGCCCCGGCCGTGGCGACCTCGGTGAGTCCGTCGGAGTGCAGCACCAGGCAGTCGCCGGGCTCCAGGCGCACCCGGACGGCCGCGCGGTCGGCGCCCTCCCCGAGTCCGACGAGCCGGCCGACCGGCACCGGCACCGCGTGCGGCGCGAGCCCCGGAGCCGTCGGCACGCGCCAGGGCGCGGGGTGCCCGGCCACCACGACATCGACGTCCGTGGCGCCGGCGGGTGCCAGCCGCGCCACCACGACGCTGACCAGCGGGACGTCCAGCCCGGCGGCGATGAGGGTGTCGAGGCGGGCGAGGGCGGCGACCGGGTCGTGGCCCTCGTGGAGGTAGGCCCGCAGCGCGGTGCTGACCAGCGCCATCGCCGAGGCCGCGGCGGCGCCGTGGCCGGCGACGTCGCCCACCACCAGGACGGTGCCGGCGGGCGAGTCCACGACGTCCCACCAGTCGCCGCCGAGCCCCACGCGGGCGGCCGGCCGCGACGCGGCGGCGATCTCGATCCCCCGGGCGGCCAGCGCCTCGACCAGGCCGCGGGGCACCCGCTCGCGCACGGTGCGTGCCAGGGTCTCGGCCACCACGCGCTGCTCCCCCGAGCGGCGCACCAGCGCCTCGTCGAGGTGGCGGCCGAGGTCGGCGGCGGCCCGCAGCTCCCAGGGCGCGAAGGGCCGGCTGCGCCCGGAGGTGACCTCGCGCCACTTCTCGAACGAGCGCCGCGGGCTCAGCCGCACCTGCGCGCCCTCGGCGTCGGCGAGCCGCTTGTTGGTCGGGTCGCCGCCCCAGTCGACGACCTCGGGCTGCTCGGGCCGCAGCCACATCAGCCAGCGCTCGGCGTCGCCCACGAGCAGCACCCCGGCGGCCGTGGCGGCCACGCCGTCGCGCGTGGCGAGGTCGGCGTCGAGCAGGCCCAGCTGGTCGGTGGCGCGCACGCCCACCAGGCCCGACGGCTCGGGCGCGGCCAGCAGGCGGGCGGCGATCCGGCCCAGCAGCTGGGGCGGCGGGACCGCGCCCACCACCCGGAGCCGTCCCTCGGCGTAGATCGCCAGCCCGCCGGCGCCGACCAGGTCGCGCACGTCGGGGTCGCGCTCCAGCGCCTCCAGCGGGGCGTCGGCGGCGGCGAGCCGGGCGGTGATGTCGGCGATGCGGGTGCGCGCGGCGGCCTCGCGCTCGCGGGCGTCGGCCCGTTCCCGGGCGGAGACCAGGTGGGCGGCCACCTCGGTGACCAGCTCCGCGGCCGCGCGGGCCTCCTGGCTGGGCCGGTGCGGACCGGAGTAGTGGTGGCAGGCGATCAGGCCCCACAGCTCGCCGTCGACGAGCAGGGAGACCGACATCGACGCGGTGACGCCCATGTTGCCGAGGTACTCGAGGTGGATCGGGCTGACGCTGCGCAGGGAGGCGAAGGAGAGGTCGAGCGCGGCGCCGTCGTCGTCGAGGACGGGGTGCAGCGGCACCGGGGTGTAGCCGACGTCGGCGATGAGGCGGATGGGGTTGAGGGTGTAGAGCCGGCGCGCCTGGGCCGGGATGTCGGAGGCGGGGTAGTGCAGGCCGAGGAAGGGGTTGAGGTCCTCGCGGCGGCACTCGGCCACGACCTCGCCGTTCCACTCCTCGTCGAACCGGTAGACCATCACGCGGTCGAAGCCGGTGAGCCGGCGCACCTCCACCGCGAGGCGGTCGGTGAGCCCGGTGAGCCCGAGGTCGGCGTCGGCGCCGGTGAGGCGGGCCAGGGAGGTGCGCGCCGCCCGGTAGCCGCCCACCTCCGGCACCTCGCCGGAACCGTCGGTGCGGACCAGCGGCTCGAGCTCGACCAGCACCCGCCGGCCGCCGCGCCCGGTGCGCAGCACCCGCAGGTCCAGGGGCAGGCCGAGGAGTGCCGCGTCGGCGGGGCCGTCGATCCAGGTCACGACCGCCGGATCGGCCGGGCAGCCCGCGGCCACCCGGTCGGCGACGGTCGCGGCCAGCGTGGGCCCGAGGACGTCGGCGAGCGGGCGGCCCACGGCCACCTCCGGCGCCGGCCCGAGCAGGCCCGCGAGGTTGGCCGAGCACATCGCCACGGGCAGTCCGGGCGCGTCGGCGCACGCCAGCAGCACGCCGTGGGGCTGGATCGCGCCGGGCACGTGGATGGGTTCGGCGTCGCAGGTCTCGAGGGTGGCGACGTCGTAGGCCGGGGTGTGGCGGGCCCCGCCGGGAGGCGGGCCGACGTCGCGGGGCGGGGTGAGGGTCATCGCGGTCCGGTCGGGCTCACGGGTGCTCGGCGCCCGCCTCGTCGAGGGCGGCGTCCCAGGCGTCGTTGAAGGCGGTGAGCAGCGCGACCAGCCGGTCGGCGTCGGCCTGCCCGAGGCGGGCGAGCGCGGCCCTCAGCGCGCCGGCGCGCAGCTCGGCGTCGTGGGCGTAGAGCCGGGCCCCCTGCTCGGTGGGGCGCACGGGCCGGCTCGCGCCCTCGCCGCGCTCGAGCCGCTCGAGGTGGCCGGCCGCGATGGCGGCGTTGACCTGCCGGTTGATCGTGGACTGCTCCAGCCCGAGGGTCTCCGAGAGCTGGCGCAGGGTGCGCGGCGTGCTGTCGGCGAGCACCCAGAGCAGCCGAAAGGCCGAGACCTCCAGCCGTGCGCCCCGGTAGTCGAGGAGCCGCTTGCGGGTCAGGCGCAGCAGCTGGTCGCCGAGGGCCGTGACGTCGGCCCAGGCGGGATCGAGGGCGGCGGGGGCCGCCGAGCTCGCGGGGGGCGTGGGGGTCATCGGTCTCTCCGGGGTGGGGGTGCCCTCGATTGTGTCGTATGTAGGCTACATATGTACCGTGCATGCCATGCCGGATGGGACGACACGCACGACCGGGTCCACCACCACGCCCGCCCAGGACCGCCACGGCGGCACCGCCCGCCTCGCCGTGGGCGTGGTGTGCGCGGGCGGGTTCACCGTCTCCCTCACCCAGACGCTGGTGATCCCGCTGCAGGGCGACCTGCCCCGCCTGCTGGGCGCCTCGCCCGCCGACGCCGGCTGGGTCGTCACGATCACGCTGCTCGCGGCCGCCGTCGCCATGCCGATCGCCGGACGGCTGGGCGACCTGCTCGGCAAGCAGCGGGTCCTGCTCGCCTCCGCGGCCCTGCTGCTGCTCGGCTCGGTGGTGAGCGGGCTGTCCACCAGCCTGGCTCCCATGCTCGCCGGCCGGCTGCTGCAGGGCCTCGCGATGGGTTTCATCCCGGTGGGCATCGCGCTGCTGCGCGAGGTCAGCCCGCCCGAGCTCACTCACACCGCCGTGGCGGCGATGAGCGCCACCCTCGGCGTCGGCGGCGCCATCGGACTCCCGCTGGCGGCCTGGGCCACCCAGACCTTCGACTGGCACGCCGTGTTCTGGCTCGCCGCCCTCCTGGCCGCCGCGCTGCTGGTGGCCGTCGCGGTGCTCGTGCCGCGTCCGCCGGCGCGGGCCGCCGGCCGGCTCGACGTCGTCGGCGCGGTGCTGCTGGCCGTCGGCCTCGTGGGCGTGCTGCTCGCGGTGTCGCAGGGCCACGAGTGGGGCTGGACGTCCCCGCGCACCCTCACCTCGGTGTGCGTCGGCGTGGCCGTGCTGCTGGTGTGGGGCGTGCACCAGGTGCGCAGCGACGACCCGCTGGTCGACCTGCGCGCCAGCGCCCAGCGGCCGGTGCTGCTCACCAACGTCGCCGCCGTGGCGATCGGCTTCGGCATGATGGCGCAGTCGATCGTCGTGCCCCAGCTGCTGCAGCTGCCCGCCGCCACCGGGTTCGGCCTGGACCAGTCGATCCTCGCCGCGGGCCTGTGGATGGCGCCGGGCGGCCTGGTGATGATGGCCTTCGCGCCGGTCTCCTCGCGCCTGATGAGCGCCCTCGGCCCCCGCAGCACGCTGATGATCGGCGCGGGCGTGCTCGCCGTCGGCTACCTCGTGGCGTTCGCGATGGCCCACGAGCCGTGGCAGCTGCTCATCGCCAGCAGCATCGCCTCCGCCGGCGTCGGCATCGGCTATGCCGCCATGCCCACCCTCATCATGGGCGCCGTCCCGCTCTCCCAGGCCGCCTCCGCCGTGGGCCTGAACGCGCTGATGCGCTCGGTCGGCACCACCACCGCCGCGGCCGTGATGACCACCGTGCTGGCCAGCAACCTCGTCGCCGGCCCCGGCGGCGTCCACGCCACCGAGGGCGCCTACCGCGCCTGCTTCCTCATCGGCGCCGCCGCCGCCCTGCTCGGCGTCGCCCTCACCGCCCTCGTGCCGCGCCGCACCTCCGCCCCCGACCACGTGCAGGCGGCCCCCACCCCCGCCGAGGCCCTCGAGGCCGAGGCCCCCACCGCC
Source organism: Nocardioides sp. (assembly GCF_964228225.1). Taxonomy (GTDB): domain Bacteria; phylum Actinomycetota; class Actinomycetes; order Propionibacteriales; family Nocardioidaceae; genus Nocardioides. Next base: position 34,764 of record NZ_CAXQZB010000030.1, on the reverse strand, counting down.
GGCTGAGGGCGCGACGGTTTGCTCGGTTGGCCGAGCAAACCGTCGGTTTCGAGCCGCATCAGGGCCCGTCAGCGACAGTTTGCTCGGCTGACCGAGCAAACTTTCCGGGCCTCAGCCCCGCTCGGGGTCGAGCAGCTGGGCCAGGTGGAGGGCGGGGCGCTGGCGCAGGTCGGCCACCTGGGTACGGCAGGAGAAGCCGTCGGCGAGCACGACGGCGTCGGGCTCGGCGTCCAGGGCGGGCAGCAGCTGCTGCTCGGCGACGGCGACCGACACCTCGTAGTGCCCGCGCTCCACACCGAAGTTGCCGGCGAGACCGCAGCAGCCGGAGAGCCGGCGGACGTCGGCGCCGGCGCGGGCCAGCAGCGCGGCGTCCTCGCCCCAGCCGAGCACGGCGTGGTGGTGGCAGTGCGGCTGGGCGACGACGCGGGTGCCCGCCAGGTCGGGCGGGGTCCAGCCCTCGGTGCGGGCCAGCAGCTCGGCCAGCGTGGTGACCGCGCCCGCCACGGCGACGGCGTCGTCGTCGCCCGGCAGCAGCTCGGCGAGGTCGGAGCGCAGCACCGCGGTGCAGGACGGCTCGATGCCCACGATCGGCACGCCTGCGCGGGCGGCGGGGGCGAGGGTGGCGACGGTGCGCCCGAGGATCCTCTTGGCGGCGTCGAGCTGGCCGGTGGTGATCCACGTCAGCCCGCAGCACGCGCGCCCGTCGGGCAGCGACGGCTCGTACCCGGCCGCGCGCAGCACCCGGACGGTGGCCTCGGCCACCTCGGGGGCGAAGGAGTCGGAGAAGGAGTCGGCGAACAGCACCACCGGCGTGCGGGTGGAGGTCTGCGGGGTGAACGTGCGGCGGAAGGGGCGCCGGGCGAACGCCGGCACGCTGCGGCGCCCGTCGACGCCGGCCAGCCACAGCGCCAGCGCGCCCAGCACCGGGAGGCGCACCATCAGGTTGGCCAGCCGGGGCGCGAGACCGGCGAGCCGGGCCCAGAACGGCAACTTGCCCAGCGCGTAGTGCGAGCGCGGCCGCAGCCGACGCCGGTAGGTCTGGTGCAGCACCTCGGACTTGTAGGTGGCCATGTCGATCCCGGTGGGGCAGTCCGACGCGCAGCCCTTGCACGACAGACACAGGTCCAGCGCCTCGTGCACCTCGGGGGCGTTCCAGGCCAGCTCACCGCGCACGACCTCCTGCAGCACCCGCGCGCGACCGCGCGTGGAGTCCTTCTCCTCCCGGGTGGCGAGGTAGGACGGGCACATGACGCCGCCCGCGGCGCTGTTGTCGGCCCGGCACTTGCCGACGCCGGTGCAGCGGTGCACGGCCTGGGCGAGGTCGCCGCCGTCGTGGGGGTACGCCATCGCCAGGGCCCGCGTGCCGCCGCCGATGCGCTGCAGCGGGAACGCGCCGGCGAAGCGGACGTCGGCGTCCACCGGGTCGGGGTCCACGAGCACGCCGGGGTTGAGCAGGTCGTCCGGGTCGAAGGCGTGCTTGAGGCCGCGGAACATCGCGATCGCCTCGGGCGAGTACATGTGGGGCAGCAGCTCGCTGCGGGCGCGGCCGTCGCCGTGCTCGCCGGACAGCGAGCCGCCGAAGTCGCCCACGAGCTTCGCGGCGTCGGTGAGGAACGCGCGCAGCACGGCAGTGCCGTCGGGCCGGTCGAGGGGGTAGTCCAGGCGCACGTGCATGCAGCCGTCGCCGAAGTGCCCGAACGGGGCGGAGGTCATGTCGTAGGAGGCCACGAGCTCGTCGAAGCGGGCCAGGTACTCCCCCAGCCGCGCGGGCGGCACCGCGGCGTCCTCCCAGCCGGGCCAGGCCGGGCGGTCGGCGGGTGAGCGACCGGCGAGGCCGGCGCCGTCCTCGCGGATGCGCCACAGCCGGGCCTGCACGGCCGGGTCGGGCACCACGAGCGCGTCGACGCCGAGGTCGGCCTTCGCCAAGGCCTCGGCGCGGGCCAGTACCTCGCCGGCGTCGTCGCCGCCGAACTCCACGAACAGCCAGGCCGCGCCCTGCGGCAGCGGGGGCACGGCATCGGCGCCGCGGCGGGCGCGCAGCACGTCGAGCAACCGGGAGTCCAGGCCCTCGCAGGAGGTGGGGCCGTGGGCCACGACGGCGGGCGAGGCCTCACCGGCCGCCACGATGTCGGAGAAGCCGAGCACGACCACGACGCGCACCGGCGGGTCGACGACGAGGCGCACGGTGGCCTGTGTGACCACCATCAGCGTGCCCTCGGAGCCCACGAGGGCCGGGGTGAGGTCGAAGCGCTCGGGCAGCAGGTGCTGGGCGGCGTAGCCCGACACCTGGCGGCCGAAGCGGTCGAACTCGGTGCGGGCGGTGGCGAGGTGGGCGCCCATCACCTCGCGGACGGCGGCCAGCTCGCGCTCCGCACCCCGCACGAACGGCACACCGGCGTCGTCGTAGCCGGTGACGACGCGCTCGCCGGCGGCGGTGAGGAACTCCAGGCCGCGCACGTTGTCGGAGGTGCGGCCGTAGGCGAGGCTGCGCGAGCCGCAGGCGTTGTTGCCGATCATCCCGCCGATGGTGCAGCGCGGGTGCGTGGACGGGTCGGGGCCGAACCGCACGCCGTGGGGCGTGACGGCCTTCTGCAGCACCGCGTGCACGGTGCCGGGCTCCACGATCGCGGTGCGCGTGGCGGGGTCGACGTCGAGCACGCGGTTGAGGTGGCGGGAGAAGTCGAGCACCAGACCCCGGCCCACGGCGTTGCCGGCCACCGAGGTGCCGCCGCCGCGCGAGGTGAGCGGCACCTCGGTCTCGCGGGCCACGGCGAGCGCGGCCTCGACCTCCTCGGTGTGGCGCGGGCGCACGACCGCCAGCGGCGGGATCCGGTAGAGCGAGGCGTCGGTGGCATACATGCCGCGGGTGCCGGCGTCGGCGCGGAACTCCAGCCCGGCACGGGTGAGCGCGGCCAGGACGTCGGGGCGCTCGCCCCCGGCGGAGGGCGTCGTCGGCGGGATCGCGGTGCTCGTCACGAGTAACATGTTACTCGTGCCCCTGACCCTCCCTCCGGACGCCGAGACGCTGGCCGACGCCGTCGCGCTCGCGGTGCGGGAGGGCATCGCCCGCGGCGACCTCGCCCCGGAGGAGACCTACTCGGTGTACCGGCTGGCCGACGAGCTCGGCGTCAGCCGCAGTCCGGTGCGCGAGGCGCTGCTGCGCCTGGCCGAAGCCGGCCTGGTGGAGATCGCCCGCAACCGCGGCTTCCGGGTGCTCGTGCCCACCGCCGACGACGTCGCCGAGATCGCCGCCCTGCGCCTGGCACTGGAGCCACCCGCGGTGCGCGCGGCCGCCGAGCAGGGCTCCGCCGAGGCGTTGGCGCAGGTCAGCACGGCCCTGGAGCGGATGCGTGCCGCCGCGGACGCCGACGACGAGGCGGCCTTCTGGCCCGCCGACCGCGATCTGCACGACCTGCTGCTGCGCGCCGGCGGCGGTCGCCGCACCGCCGCCATCGTGGCCGATCTGCGGGCCACCACCGCCCTGCTCGGACCCCCCACCACCGCAGCGGGTCGCACGCTCGAGCAGATCCTGGCCGAGCACGAGCCGGTGGTCGCGGCCGTGCTCGCGCGCGACGGCGCTTCCGCCGAGACGGCCATGCGCGAGCACCTGACGCGCACCGGCGCGCTCCTGGTGACCGCGCTCGATTCCACATCGGGCACCGCGACCCCCTGCTGAGGGGCAGATCACACCGCGCAGGAATTGCACCCTCTCCCTTTGGAGTGCAAATCTGCACTCCATGAGCAACAGTGCAATCGCGCGTCGGTCGGCCACGGCCGACCGCATCAGCGCGCACGCCCAGGTGCTCACCGACACCGGCGGCCTGGACGGGTTCACGATGGACGACCTCGCCGTCGCCGCCGACGTCTCGCGCCGCACCCTGTTCAACTACTTCCCCTCCAAGATCGACGCGGTGCTCGGCACCTGGCCCACCTTCGGCGACGACGACGTCGCCCGGTTCCGCGACGGCGGCCCGCACGGCGACCTGCTGCGCGACCTGCGCGAGATGCTCATGCCGCTGCTGGAGACCAAGCTCGAGGACCGCGAGGCGCTGGCCCGCAGCCGCCGCATCCTGCTCCACGAGGAGCGGCTGATGGCCGCGGTGCACCGCCGCTACACCGACCTGTCCTGCGAGCTGGTCGAGCACATCGCCGCCCGCGAGGGCGCCACCTTCCACACCGTGCGTGCGCGCGTGGCCGTCGGCCTGCTCGCCGCGCTGTTCGACACCGCGCTCGACGAGTACCTCCTCGACGCCGAGGAGCGCCCGTTCCTGCACCACTTCGACGAGAGCCTGCGCACCGCGCGCACGGTGCTCGGGGCCTGACCCGGCCCGCCCACCCAGGAGAACCCAGGAGATCCCATGGCCACCCTGCTGTACCGACTCGGCCGCACCGCCTACCGGCACTGGCCCCGCTTCATCGCCGGCTGGCTGGCGCTGCTCATCAGCGTCATCGCCGTGGCCGCGCTGTTCTCCAAGCCGTTCAGCGACTCCTTCAGCATCCCCGGCATCCCCTCCGAGCGGGCGCAGACCCTGCAGCAGGAGTTGTTCCCGGGCTCGGCCGACGCCTTCGACCAGGCCAACGTCAACGTCGTGGTGCAGGCACCCGAGGGCCAGACGCTGGACCAGCCGAAGTGGCGCCAGGTGAACGACGAGCTCGTCGCCGCCATCCAGGACCTGCCGCAGATGTCGGACGACCCGGCGCTGAACCCCGGCCTGGGCGATCCCGTCACCGTGGCGCGCAGCCAGTACGACGCGCGCCTGCAGGCCGCCGGCGTCACCGGCGCGCCGCCCCAGGACCTGCTCGACGACTTCTGGGCCACCGCCCCGCTCACCGAGGACCTGCGCACCGGGCTCATCACCTTCGCCTGGGACGTCGACACCCCGATGGACGTGGAGCAGGCCAGCATCGACGACCTCGAGACCGCGCTCGACCGGGCCCGCGACGCCGGGCTCACGGTCGAGATGAACGGCCCGGGCTCGCAGACCATCCCCGCCCTGGGCGGGACCGCCGAGCTGATCGGCATCGGCCTGGCGCTGGTCGTGCTGCTGCTGACCTTCGGCTCGATGGTGGCCGCGGGCCTGCCGATCATCTCCGCGGTGATCGGCGTCGCGATCGGCCTCACCGGCGTGACCGCGATGACCGCCCTGTTCGACCTCAACTCCAGCACCACCGCGCTGTCCTCGATGATCGGTCTCGCGGTGGGCATCGACTACACGCTGTTCATCCTCGCCCGCTACCGCGCCGAGCTGCGGCGCACCGACGACCGCGCCCACGCCGTCGGCATGGCGGTCGGCACGGCCGGCTCCGCCGTCGTCTTCGCGGGCCTCACCGTGCTGATCGCGCTCGCCGCGCTCTCGGTGGTCGGCATCCCGTTCCTCACCACCATGGGTCTGGCCGCGGCCGCCACCGTGCTGATCGCGGTGCTCGTGGCGCTCACCCTGCTGCCCGCGGTGCTCGGCATGCTCAAGACCAAGGCCTTCGCCGGCCGGGTCCGCACCTACGAGCCCGCCCACGACGCGTCGGGCGCGGTGCGCAACAACGGCGTGCGCTGGGCCCGCACCGTCGGACGCCGTCCGGCCGCGGCCGCGCTGCTCGTCGTGGTGGCGCTCGGCGCCCTGGCGGCACCGGTCACCGGCCTGCACCTGGCCTTCCCCAGCGACTCGACCGCCGACCCCGCCACCACCCAGCGGCAGGCGAGCGACCTCATGGCCGACACCTTCGGCCCGGGCCGCGAGGGACCGCTGCTGATCGTCGTCGACGCCCGCGACGCCGCCGACCCCAACGCCGCGTTCGGCCAGGTGGCCGACTGGGCGAGCAGCCAGGACGGCGTCGCCAACGCCCAGGTGGTGGCCACCAACGCCGACCCGGCCGACCCGGCGGCGGTGCCCACGGGCGCGCTCATCCAGGTCGTGCCGAGCGCCGGTCCCGACTCCGACGCCACCAAGGCGCTGCTGGAGGACCTGCGCGACGGCGAGTCCGGGATCGAGGCGCAGAGCGGCACGACGATCGGCACCACCGGCCTCACCGCGATCACCGTCGACGTCTCCGACCGTCTCGCCTCGGCCCTGCCCGTCTACCTCGCGGTCGTCATCGGACTGGCGTTCGTGCTGCTCATGATCGTCTTCCGCTCGATCCTGGTGCCCCTCACCGCCACCGCCGGCTTCCTGCTCTCGGTGCTCGCCACCCTCGGCGTGACGGTCGCGGTGTTCCAGGAGGGCGCGTTCGGGCTCTTCTCGCCGCAGCCGATCGTGAGCTTCATGCCGGTCTTCCTCATCGGCGTGGTGTTCGGCCTCGCGATGGACTACCAGGTCTTCCTCGTCACCCGGATGCGCGAGGCCCACGTGCACGGCGCCGACCCGCGGGAGGCCGTCGTCGACGGCTTCCGCAGCTCCGCGCGCGTCGTCACCGCCGCCGCGATCATCATGATCTCGGTGTTCGCCGGCTTCATCCTCGAGCACGACGTCGTGGTGAAGTCGCTCGGCTTCGCCCTCGCGGTCGCGGTCCTCTTCGACGCCTTCGTGGTGCGGATGGTCCTCATCCCGGCCCTGATGTACCTGCTCGGCGAGAAGGCCTGGTACCTCCCCGCCTGGCTCGACCGGATCCTTCCGAACGTCGACGTCGAGGGCGAGGGCCTCACCGCCCGCGACCACGGCCCCGACGGCACCGACGGCACCGACGACCCCGGCTCGGACGACCAGGGCCGCAGCGCCAGCCCGGAGCTCCAGCCCGTCGGCTGACCTCCGGCATCACCCACCACGGACGGCGGGGGCCCTCGGGTCCCCGCCGTCTCCCGTTGTCACCAGCAGAATGCACCGGTTTTGGCGGAAATCCGGTGCATTCCGCTGGTGACAACGGGGAACAGCGACCCCCGGACTCCGGTGTGACCTGGCCCACGCTTGGCAACTGGTTGGACTTCCAAGTAAATTAGTAGGGAGTCCAACCTTCTCGATCCGCCTCTCACCCCGGAGTGCCCTGTGTCCGAGCTCCACGTCCCGACGAACCCCGTCCGTCTGGTCACCGCCTCCAGCCTCTTCGACGGCCACGACGCCTCGATCAACATCATGCGGCGGATCTTCCAGAGCCAGGGCTGCGAGGTGATCCACCTCGGGCACAACCGCTCGGTGCAGGAGGTCGTGGACGCCGCGCTGGAGGAGGACGTGCAGGGCGTGGCGGTGTCGTCCTACCAGGGCGGCCACGTGGAGTACTTCGAGTACCTCGTGCAGCTGCTGCGCGAGGCGGGGGCGGGTCACGTGCGCGTGGTCGGCGGGGGCGGCGGCGTCATCGTGCCCTCCGAGATCGCCCGCCTGCGCGAGAGCGGCGTGACGATCTTCTCCCCCGAGGACGGCCAGCGGCTGGGCCTGGTGGGCATGGTCAACACCGTCGTGCGCGACTGCGACACCGACCTGTGGGCCCAGCGCCAGGTGGGTGTCGACGAGGTCATGTCCGGCGAGCGGGGCGCGGTCGCGCGGGCCCTGACGGGCGCGGAGCAGGGTCGGCTCGACCCCGCCGTGCTGGCCGGCCTGCGCGAGGCCGCCGCCGGTGCCCGCACCCGCGTGCTCGGCATCACCGGCACCGGTGGCTCGGGCAAGTCCTCCCTCACCGACGAGCTCGTGCGCCGCTTCCGCACCGACCAGCACGACAAGCTGCGCCTGGCCGTCGTGGCCGTCGACCCCACCCGACGTCGGGGCGGCGGGGCCCTGCTGGGCGACCGGATCCGGATGAACTCCCTCGACCTGCCCGAGCACGACCGCGACCGCGTCTACTTCCGGTCCCTGGCCACCCGTGGCGCCCACGAGGTGCCCGAGCACCTCGACGACGTGCTCACCGTGCTCAAGGCCGCCGGGTTCGACCTCGTGGTGGTCGAGACCCCCGGCATCGGTCAGGGCGACGCCGCGATCGTGCCGTTCGTCGACACCTCGCTCTACGTCATGACGCCGGAGTTCGGCGCCGCCTCGCAGCTGGAGAAGATCGACATGCTCGACTTCGCCGACGCGGTGGCGATCAACAAGTTCGAGCGGCGAGGCGCGGAGGACGCGCTGCGCGACGTCGGCCGCCAGCTGGTGCGCAACCGCGAGGCCTTCGGCTCCGGCCCCGCCGACATGCCGGTCTTCGGCACCTCCGCCGCCCGCTTCGCCGACGACGGCGTCACCGCCCTCTACCAGCACCTGCGCGGCCAGCTGGCCGCCGACGGCCTCCCGGTCGGCGAGGGCACCCTCGCTCCGGTCGAGGTGCGCACCTCCTCCGGCCTCAGCCAGGCCATCCCGGGCGACCGGGTGCGCTACCTCGCCGAGATCGCCGCGACGGTGCGCGGCTACCACGCCGCCACCGAGGACCTCGCCGCCACCGCCAGCCGGCTCCAGCGCCTGCGCAGCGTGGCCGACGAGCTGGCCGCGGACTCCCCCGCCCGCGCCGAGCTCGACGCGCTCGCCGAGCAGGTGGCCGCCGACCTGCCGCGCGAGATCCACGAGCAGCTGCGCGGCTGGGACGACGTCGTCGCCGAGTACCGCGCGGTGCCCGGCCGCGAGTCGCTGTCGGGCACCGTGGTGCCGAAGGTGGCGCTGCCGCGCGTCAGCGACCACGGCGACCTCGTGCGCTACTGGCGCCGGGAGAACCGCCCCGGGCACTTCCCCTTCACCGCCGGGGTGTTCCCCTTCAAGCGCGAGGGCGAGGACCCCGCCCGCATGTTCGCCGGCGAGGGCGACCCGTTCCGCACCAACCGCCGGTTCAAGATGCTCTCGGCCGACTCCGAGGCCACCCGCCTCTCCACCGCCTTCGACTCCGTCACGCTCTACGGCCGCGACCCCGCCGAGCGCCCCGACATCTACGGCAAGATCGGCACCTCCGGCGTCAGCGTGGCCACGCTGGAGGACATGAAGGTGCTCTACGACGGCTTCGACCTGCTGGCGCCCAGCACCTCGGTGTCGATGACGATCAACGGTCCCGCGCCCACGGTGCTGGCCTTCTTCCTCAACACCGTGCTCGACCAGGCGCACGAGCGGGGCATCGACCCCGTCACCGCGCTGCAGACGGTGCGCGGCACGGTGCAGGCCGACATCCTCAAGGAGGACCAGGGCCAGAACACCTGCCTGTTCTCCACCGAGTTCTCGCTGCGGATGATGGCCGACATCCAGGAGTGGTTCATCGAGCAGGGCGTGCGCAACTTCTACTCGGTCTCGATCTCGGGCTACCACATCGCCGAGGCCGGGGCGAACCCCCTGACCCAGCTGGCCTTCACCCTCGCCAACGGCTTCACCTACGTCGAGTCGTACCTGGCCCGCGGGCTGGCGATCGACGACTTCGCGCCCAACCTGTCCTTCTTCTTCTCCAACGGCATGGACCCCGAGTACACCGTCATCGGACGCGTGGCGCGCCGGATCTGGGCGGTGGCGATGAAGGAGCGCTACGGCGCCAACGAGCGCAGCCAGAAGCTGAAGTACCACGTGCAGACCAGCGGCCGCTCGCTGCACGCGCAGGAGATGGACTTCAACGACATCCGCACCACCCTGCAGGCGCTCATCGCGATCTACGACAACGCCAACAGCCTGCACACCAACGCCTACGACGAGGCCGTCACCACTCCCACCGAGGACTCCGTGCGCCGGGCGCTCGCGATCCAGCTGATCATCAACCGGGAGTGGGGCCTGGCGATGAACGAGAACCCGCTGCAGGGCTCCTACATCGTCGACGAGCTCACCGACCTCGTGGAGGAGGCCGTGCTCGCCGAGTTCGACCGCATCTCCGAGCGCGGCGGCGTGCTGGGCGCCATGGAGACCGGCTACCAGCGCGGCCGCATCCAGGACGAGTCGATGCTCTACGAGCACCGCAAGCACGACGGCACCCTGCCGATCATCGGCGTCAACACCTTCCTGCGCCCCGGCGGCCCGGAGGAGATGCCCGAGCTCGAGCTGGCCCGCGCGACCGAGGCCGAGAAGACCTCCCAGCTGCAGCGGGTGCAGGACTTCCGCGCCCGCCACGGCGAGGACGCCGCCGCGGCCCTGGCCCGCCTCAAGGCGGCCGCCACCTCGGGGGAGAACGTGTTCGCCGTGCTCATGGACGCCGCCCGCGTGTGCACCCTGGGCCAGGTCACCGAGGCGTTCTTCGAGGTCGGCGGCCAGTACCGCCGCAACGTGTGAGCGGGGCCGCTGGGATCCTGGTCCGGTGAACCTCCGCACCGACCAGGATCTGCTCGCCCGCGTCCTCGCCCTCCCGTCCTACCCCGTCGGCGACGGGTCGGACGCGGAGGCGGCCGAGGGCGCGATCGTCACGGTGCCGGCGTCCTACATCGACGAGAACGGCCACATGAACATCCAGTGGTTCTTCAAGCTCGGGGCGTGGGCGCCGTGGTTGCACCTGCAGGAGCTCGGCATCGCCGACGACGCCTACCTCGAACAGCGCCGGGTCTCCTTCTTCACCGTCGAGCACCACATCCGCTACCTCTCCGAGCTGCGCGAGGGCGAGCGGTTCTCGGTGCGCACGGCCTTCGCCGGTCGCACCGCCAAGGCCCTGCATGCCGTCGCGTTCGTCGTCGACGAGACCCGGGAGCGGCTGGCCTGCGTGCTGGAGGTGATGTACGTCCACGTCTCGCTCGACGAGCGTCGCGCCACCCCCATCCCCGACGACGTCCTGCCCGCCCTCGACGCCGACCTCGCCCGCCACCCGTGGGTGGCCGACGTCGCCACCGGGCTCTCGCTGCGCTGAGGCGCAGGCTCGGCGGACGCCGTCCCTCGTCTCACCACGTCCCGCGACGGCGCCGGGGGCGCCTCCTCGACGACCGCAGGTGACCACGGTCGTCGCGCCGACGACCGTGGGGAACGACGGTCGTCGAGGAGCGAGCGCCAGCGAGTGTCACGAGACGCCCGCAGCCGGCCCACCGCGTCTCGTGACGGCGCCGGGGCGCCTCCTCGACGAACGAGGGTGATCACGGACGTCGCGCCGACCACCGTAGGGGACCTACGGTCGTCGAGGAGCGAGTGAAGCGAGCGTCACGAGACGCCCGCAGCCGGCCCACCGCGTCTCGTGACGGCGCTGGGGCGCCTCCTCGACGAACGAGGGTGATCACGGCCGTCGCGACGACCACCGTAGGGGACCTACGGTCGTCGAGGAGCGAGCGAAGCGAGCGTCACGAGACGCCCGCACCCGACCTACCCGCCGTGCCTCCCCGACGACCGCGGGTGACCACGGTCGTCGAGGAGGCGACGGGTGCGGCCTACGGCACCTCGATCTGCGTGCCGACGGTGGCGGTGTTGCCGCCGAAGTCGGTGACGTTGAGCTCGACCTGCAGCGGGGTGCCCGACTCCAGCGGGTCGAAGGAGTAGGTGAGGCTCGGGATGTCGGCGTAGAGGCCGATGTCCGTGGTGGGCTCCCAGATCTGCTCGCCGTCGGCGGTGTAGGTGAGCACGTCGGGCACGATGATGCCGTCGGGGTCGGGCGCGAGCTCGCCGTACCCGTCGGTCTGCGGGTCGTAGCCGTACAGCGTCTCGCTGATGAACTCCCCGGCCTCGATGTCGAGCACCATCGAGAGCAGCGCGTCCTGGGGGGTCTCGGGGTCGTAGGAGGCGTAGTAGGTCAGCGGCACGTCGAAGTAGGCCACGGTGAGGTCGTCGGACAGGTCGAGGTCGACGTAGGCGAACGCCTCGTCCTCGCCGTCGCTGATCGTCAGCGCGGTGAGGTCGTAGTTGCCCGACGCCGCGGCGGAGCCGTCCTCGGCGATCTCGGCCAGCTCCTCGCCGAAGTAGGTCACCGAGCCGTCGTCGTTGAGGAAGCCGTAGCTGATGACGGCCTCGGTGAGGTTGTCGAGCGCGGCGTCGGCGAATCCGGCGTCGAGGGTGATCGACCCGTCGTCCTCCAGCGTCACCTGCGGGCCGGCCTCGGGGTCGACAAACGCCGGCAGCTCCTCCTCGGGGATCGCGGCGCCGGCCCCGAAGTAGCTCTGCAGGAACGTGCCCCACTCCTGGGTGGCGTCCTGGCCGACGTCGAGGTACTCGCCGTTGGCGACGTCCTCGGCGGGCGGGAGGTAGATCGAGAGGCCGGTGGCGCCCTCGGTGGCCGCGCCGGTGACGCTGTCGAGCACCACGGAGTCCAGCGCGTCCACCACGGCCTGCGCGGGCTCGGCGACCTCGGGCGCACCGTCGGCGATGCCGGCCGCCACCTGGCCGAGGTCGGAGAGGTTGGAGTCCTGCGCGGGATCGGGGCTGGCGCCGAAGGCCAGCGCCCGCGACTCGGTCTGACCCACGACGGGGGCGACGTCGGCGGCGCTGGCCGAGAGCTGGTCGGCGAACCCGGCCATGGCGTCGTCGAGCTCGCCCATGCGCGTGAGGTCGATCATCGCCAGGGTGATCTCGGCGTCGGTGCCGCTCTCCACGGCCTGGCCCTCGAAGCCGTCGATGATCGCGGAGCCGAGGGTGTCGGCATTGGTGTCGGGGTCCTCGGCCAGCACCGAGAGCGAGCGGTAGTCCCAGCCGTGGCCAGGCTCGAGCTCCTGGGAGGCCACGAGCCGGTCGGCCAGCGGCGCGACGGCGCTGGCGACCTCGTAGTTGGCCATCAGGCAGGCGTCGAAGCCGAGCAGGTCCAGCTTGTCGACGCCGGCGGCGTCGAGACCCGCGCGGATCCCGGAGGTGATCTCGTCGAGGTTGAGGGTGTCGTAGTCGGGGGTCGACTCGTCGGGGCCGATGCCGGGCCAGCCGGCACCGTGGTCGGAGATGATCAGCGCGTAGTGGCCGGCCCGGTTCTCCTCGATGCCGGTGGCGATGAAGTCGGCCAGCACGTCGGGGTCGGCGGAGTTGACGTCGCCGAGGTCGGCCACCACCTCGGTGGTGCCGGGCTCGCCGAGGTCGAGCACGCGCCCGCCCACCCAGTCGCCCTGGTCGAGCAGCGGGTCCTCGCCGTACTCCGGGCTGCGGTCCATGAAGGCCCGCACGTGGAGGTTCTCGTTGGAGCCGACCTCGCCGGCCTCGTTGATGTCGGTGACCATGAAGGGCTCGAGGTTGGTGTCGGCCATGGAGTACACCAGCACGGTCCAACCGTCGCCCTCGCGCCCGGTGGAGGCGCGCTCGGCGGGACCCGCGCCGTCACCGGCGGGGTCGTCGGAGCCGCTGCAGGCGGCGGGGAGCAGGAGCAGCGGCACGGCGGCGAGCAGGCCGAGCCGGCGGAACAGGGGTGTGGGCACGCTCGCAGAGTAGGGCTCCGCGGGCCACCCACGGGCGGTGGTCCAGCCCACCGCCCACCGCTGCTCGCGGCGCCGCGGATGGGTAACGTCGGGGCCGTGCCCCCCACCGCCGCGCCCGACGACCTCGGGCACCCGGTCGCGCTGCCGACCCGGGTGACCCGGGTGGTCTCGCTGGTGCCCTCCCTCACCGAGGCCCTGGCCTCGATCGACGCCGACGCCGTGGTGGGCGCCACCGACTGGTGCACGCACCCGCCCGACCTGGCCGCGACCCGCGTGCGGGGCACCAAGAACCCCGACCTCGCCTCGATCCGGGCGCTCGCGCCGGAGGTGGTGGTCTGCACCAAGGAGGAGAACCGCGAGCTGGACGTGCGTCGGCTCCGCGAGTCCGGCGTCGCGGTGTGGGTGACCGACCACGACACCGTGCCCGACGCCGTCGCCTCGATGGAGCGCCTCGTGGACGCGCTCGGCTGGGCGCGCCCCGACTGGCTGGCGCAGGCCCGCGCGGACTGGTGCGGCCCGCTGCCCGCCGTCACCCACCGCGTGGTGCTGCCGATCTGGCGCGACCCGTGGATGGTGGTGGGCGGCACCACGTTCACCGGCGACCTGCTGCGTCGCCTGGGCTGGGAGAACCTCGGCGCCACGCTCGGCGACCGCTACCCCGGCACCGACCCCGCGGGCATCGCGGCGCTCTCCCCCGACGTCGTGCTGCTGCCCGACGAGCCCTACGTCTTCACCGCCGACGACGGCCCCGAGGCGCTGGACGGTCTCCCCACCGTGGGCCTCTCGGGCCGCCTGCTCACCTGGTACGGCCCCTCGCTCGCCGAGGTGGCCGCCTGGCGCGGCCGCGACCCGCGGGAGTGCGGCCCGACCTGGAGCTGAGCCGTGTGGTGCGGGGGCAGTGTGCTCCGCCCGGATCTCGACGTCGGCGACGAAGCGGAATCCGGTGGCGGCCTGCCCCGCGGTGCCGGAGGCTGAGCAGGTGACCCCCGGACTCGACGCCGCCCTCGCACTGGTGCTGCGCGACCTCGCGGTGACCGGTGTCCCGCAGCCCCGGATCGAGGCCACGTCCTGGCAGGACGCCGTGCCGGCCGAGTCGGCGTGGTTGATCGACGCCGACGGCAGCGGCACGGGGGTGTGGTGGGACCCGTCGGCACCCGACGCCGAGGCACTGTCGCACCTGGCCGACCAGGTGCAGGACTGGGCCGTGGAGGAACTGGCGCACCACGGACTCCCGACCAACTGGCCGGTCTGTCCCGCGCACCCGGCGAACCATCCGCGCCACGCCGTCGTCCGTGACGGGGTGGCGGCCTGGGCCTGTCCCCAGGGCGCCGCAGACACCACCACGCCGATCGGGCAGCTGACGACCTCGGGCTGAGGCGAGTCCAGGGAAAGTTTGCTCGGTTGGCCGAGCAAACTGTCGCTTCAAGGGTCCCCGACGGCTGATTTCCGACGGTTTGCTCGGCTGACCGAGCAAACCGTCGCGCGCCCTCAGGTGGCCATGAACAGGATCATCTCCCGCTCGTAGGTGCGGCCCTCGTGCTGCTCGGCGAGGTGGGCCTGGGCCTTCTCGACCAGCAGGTCCTCGGTCTCGCCGCGGATCTCCTCCCCACAGGGGCAGCGCAGCAGGCTCTTCTGGTAGGGCATGGTTCTCTCCTCGCAGGCCGGGCCCACACGCGTGAGCCGGGTCGCGCCAGGTTAGTGGTCGGCGAGCGCGGCGAAGCGGCGCAGCCGCAGGCTGTTCAGCACCACGAACACCGAGGAGAACGCCATCGTGCCGCCCGCGATCATCGGCGAGAGCAGCCCGGCGGCGGCCAGGGGCAGTGCGGCGAGGTTGTAGCCGAACGCCCAGGCGAGGTTGCCGCGCACCGTGCCGGCCATCCGGCGCGAGAGCCGCACCGCGTCGACGGCGGCCAGCAGATCCGCGCGCACCAAGGTGAGGTCGGCGGCGTGCCGGGCGGCGTCGGTGCCTCCTGCGCCCATCGCGATCCCGAGGTCGGCCTGCGCGAGCGCCGGGGCGTCGTTCACCCCGTCGCCCACCATCGCCACCCGCAGCCCGCGGGCCTGGTGGTCCCGGACGACGTCGAGCTTGCCCTCGGGCCGCACGCCGGCGACGACGTCGTCGGGCGCCAGGCCCACCTCCGCGGCCACCGAGCGCGCCACGGCCTCGTGGTCGCCAGTGAGCAGCACCGGGCGCAGCCCGAGGCGGCGCAGCTCGGCGATCGCGCGGGCGCTGGTGGGCCGTACGGTGTCGCCGATCTCCAGCACCCCGACGGCGTCGTCGTCGACGGTCACGACCACGGCGGTGCGCCCCGCCCCGGCGGCGCGGTCGAGCGCGACACTGACGCCTGCGGGGAGTGCGCCGTCGGGGCGACCGACCACGACCGCACGCCCCTCGACCCGTCCCCGCACGCCGACCCCGGCCGTGGCGTGCACCTCGCTCGCCGCGGGCAGGTCGCCGCGCCGGCGGGCGGCCGCCACGACGGCCCGGGCGATCGGATGCTCGGAGGCGTCCTCCACCGCCCCGGCGAGCCGCAGGACCTCGTCGTCGGTGAACGGGTCGAGGGCGGTGACGCCGCTCAGGCTCATCGCGCCGGTGGTGACGGTGCCGGTCTTGTCGAGCAGCACGACGTCGAGGCGGCCGGCCCGCTCGAGGGTCTCGGGGCCCTTGAGCAGCACCCCGACCTCCGCCCCGCGGCCGCTGCCGACCAGCAGTGCGGTGGGCGTGGCGAGCCCGAGGGCGCACGGGCAGGCGATCACGAGCACGGCGACGGCCGCGGTGACGGCCACCGAGGCGCCGTCGCCGGCGCCGAGCCAGAAGCCCAGCGTGCCGGCCGCCAGGGCCAGCACCACCGGCACGAACACCCCGGAGATCCGGTCGGCGAGGCGCTGCGCGGCGGCCTTGCCGGTCTGCGCCTGCTCCACCATCGCCGCCATGCGCGCCAGCTGGGTGTCGGCGCCCACCACGGTGGCGCGCACGACCAGCCGTCCGCCGACGTTGAGCGTGCCGCCCACCACGGCGTCGCCCGGACCGACCTCCACCGGCCGCGACTCCCCGGTGACCAGCGAGGCGTCCACCGCCGAGCCGCCCTGGTCGACGACGCCGTCGGTGGCGATCTGCTCGCCGGGACGCACGACGAACCGGTCGCCGACGCCGAGCTCGGCCAGCGGCACCCGCTGCTCCGTCCCCGGCGCGGGACCGCGCAGCACGGCGACGTCGGGCACCCGCAGGTCGAGCAGGGACCGCAGCGCCGCCCCGGCGCGGTGCTTGGCCCGCGCCTCCACCCAGCGGCCGGCGAGCACGAACGTCGTCACCCCCGCGGCCACCTCGAGGTAGAGCAGACCGGCGCCGTCCTGGCGGGTGAGGGTGAGCTCGAAGCCGTGGGTCATGCCGGGCATGCCGGCGGTGCCCCAGAACAGCGCGTACAGCGACCACCCGAACGCCGCGAGCACGCCGAGGGAGACCAGGGTGTCCATCGTGGCCGCGCCGTGGCGGGCGTTGACGAGCGCCGCGCGGTGCAGCGGCCAGGCACCCCACACCGCGACGGGTGCGGCGAGGGTGAGCGAGGCCCACTGCCAGTTCGTGAACTGCCAGGCCGGCACCATCGCGAGCAGGATCACCGGCAGCGTGAGCGCCGCGCTGATCAGCACGCGGTCGCGCAGCGCGCGGGTCGGGTCCGGCTCGCCTGCCTGCGCCTCGGCCTGCGCGGTCCCGCCTGCCGCGGCCGGCGGCGCCGGCACCCGGGCGTGGTAGCCCGCGGCCTCGACCACGGCCACCAGGTCGGCCGGGGCGAGGGCGTCGGGGTGCTCGACGTGGGCCTTCTCGGTGGCGTAGTTGACCGTCGCCACCACGCCGTCGACCTTGTTCAGCTTGCGCTCGATGCGGTGGGCGCACGACGCGCAGGTCATGCCCTCGATGAGCAGGTCAGTGCTGGTGCTCATGGCCTTCCTCGCCGGTCGTGGTGTCGGGGGCCTCCGGGGCCTCCGGGGCCTCCGGGGCCTCCGCGGGCAGGGTGCTCAGGGGCGGGGCGTCGAGCACGAACGTGGCGGTGCGCACGACGCCGCGGTGCCGGAAGTCGAGGTAGAGCCGGTAGCGGCCCGGCGAGGGCGCCTGCACCTCGAAGGACACCTCGTCGGTGCCGGAGGTCTCCCCCGGCGCGGCCTCGACTCCGGGGTGGGCGTGGAGGTAGGCCAGGTCGCCCTCGCGCAGCACCACCAGGTGCCCGAACGCGCCGAGGTAGGACTGCAGGTCGGTGACCGGCGCCCCAGCGCGGGTGACGGTGAAGGTCAGCGGGTCCGCGGCGTCGGCGGCGAGGTCGCCGGCCAGCTCCACCCGGTACCCGTCGACGACGGCCACCCGGCGCACCGGCGCCGCGGCCGGCGCCGTGGTCGGGCCGGGCACGGCGAGGTCGGCGCCGAGCACGACCGGGGAGCCGCCGGTGGGGGTGAGGTCGGCGAACACCCGCCAGGCCCCCGGGGTGAGCCGCACCGGCACGCTCCAGCGCCCCTGCTCGTCGCGGGTGGGGTGCACGTGCTGGAACCCCGTGCCGTCGCGGCGCACCACGATCAGGTGCAGCTCCTTCTCGTGCACCGTGTCGAAGGCGGTGACGGGCGCCCCGGTGGCGTCGAGGATCCGGAAGGACAGCGTCCGACGGCCCGGCGCCAGGGAGTCGGCGGCGAGGTCCAGGGTCACGCCGTCGCGGCTCACGGCCAGGCCGCCGGGCAGCGCCGCGGCGCCGGACATGTCCATCCCCTCCATGCCCGCCATCGCGCCGTGGTCGTGACCGGCCGCACTCGCGTCGGACCCGTCGGCGGGCGTCAGCACCATCCGGTCGGGGTCGCGCGCCACCGAGGCGTCGTCGCCCACGGCGGAGCCGATCGCGAACCCGCCGGCCAGCACCGCCGCGAGGCCGGCCCCGACGGCGGCCAGGCGCGCACCGGCGTTCATCCGGCACTCCGGGCGGTGAAGACGTACCCGGCCTCGGTGACGGCGGCCGCGACGGCGTCGGCGTCGACGGGGCTCTGGGCCGTCACCGTGATCGCGCCGGACTCGAGGTCGACGCTCACGTCGGTGACGCCCGGCAGCTCGCCGACCTCCTCGGTGACGGAGGCGACGCAGTGGCCGCAGGTCATGCCGGCGACGGAACCGGTGAGGGTGTGGGTCATCGGGTGCTCCTGGATCTGGTCGGGGGTCAGGACTTCACGAGCCGGGCGATGGCCGCGGAGGCCTCGGCGAGCTTCGCCTCGGCCTCGGGCCCGCCGGCGCGGGCGGCGTCGAGCACGCAGTGGGCCAGGTGCTCCTCGACCAGCCCGAGCGCCACGGCCTGCAGCGCCTTCGTGACCGCCGAGACCTGGGTGAGGATGTCGATGCAGTAGGTGTCGCCCTCGATCATCCGCTCGATCCCGCGCACCTGCCCCTCGATGCGGCGCATGCGCTTGAGGTAGTCGTCCTTGCGGGAGGCGTAGCCCGGGCCGTGGTCCATATCTCGAAGGTACCCTACCGGGGTACCGTTCCCAAGACCGCGGGTCAGGACGGGTCGGAACGGGTCAGGAGCGGGAGCGCGGATCGTCGGCGTAGTCGCGGGCGCCCATGTCGATGCTGCGATGCACGTTGGCCAGCGTGGTGATCGTGGTGATGCCCAGCGCCCCCTGGCGGTCGAACACCTCCGCGGAGGCCACGGCGATGCCGTCGCTCTCCAGCCGCTCGGTGACGGCCAGGCCGATCTCGGTGCCGATCGGCTCCCGCGCCAGCACGAGGGTGACGTCGGTGTTGATGTGCTGCACGCCCTGGGCGCCCCAGCTGGCGGCGAGGTTGGTGCCGTCGGCGATCGCGGCCACCGCCTGGAACGGGGTCAGCGGCTCCCCCGCCACGATCGGCACCGCCGAGTTCCAGGTGATCTTGCGGGCGGCGTCCTGGTGCTGGGAGAAGTCCTGGGACCAGTCGGCGCCCGAGCGCACGAACGGCACCCGCGGCTGGTCGGTGGGCGGGGCCACGTCGAGCGGCGGCGGCGTGTGACCCGACGTCGAGGTCCACACCTCCCCCGGAGCGCTGGCCGTGGCCTTGAGGAACAGCACCGACGCCCGCGCCACCCGCTTGCCGCCCTGGGTGAGCCGCACGTCGACCAGGCAGATCCGCCGGCCCTCGCGCACGACCTCGGTGGCCAGCTCACAGGGCCGGTAGCCGGGGGCGGCGAACAGGTCGACCGTGATGCGGGCGGCGCGCAGGTCGTCGGGCGCCAGCCGTCCCAGCCGCGCGACGGTGCGCTCCGCCGCGCGCCCCAGCGCCCCGCACAGCGCGACGCCGTGCAGCGAGTCGGTGGCCCACGACCCCCGCGCCAGCTCGGTGGGCGCCAACGCGTCGCCGTCGCGCACGAAGTAGGACATCTGGACCGCGGGAGCCGTCTGCACCATGACCGCAGCGTAGGGCGGGGCACACCGGGCACGGGGGCCGTCCCGGGTCCACCCGGGGCCGGGGCAGACTGGAACGGTGACCGTCGCGACTCCCGCCCTCAACGCCCCGCTCGCCCTCGCCCACGGCCCCGCCTGGGCGAACCGCATCGCCCTGGCGCCGTTGACCAACACCCAGTCGCACCCCGACGGCTCGCTCTCCGACGACGAGCACCGGTGGCTGGCAGCCCGGGCGGCCGGCGGCTTCGCGCTCACGATGACCTGCGCGGCGTTCGTGAACCAGGACGGCAAGGCCTGGCAGGGCCAGCTCGGCCTCCACGCCGACGCCGACCTCGGCCGGCTGCGACGGCTCACCGACGAGATCCGCGCCCACGGCAGCGTCAGCGCCGTCCAACTGCACCACGCCGGGCTGCGCGCCGACCCCGCGACCAGCCAGGGCGGCGAGCGCGTCGCCCCCTGGGACGACGCCGCCAAGGGGGCGCGGGCCCTCACCACGGCCGAGGTCAGGCAGGTCGTCGACGACTTCGTGGCGGCCGCGGTGCGCGCCGAGCAGGCCGGATTCGACGGCGTCGAGATCCACGGCGCCCACGGCTACCTGCTGGCCCAGTTCCTCGACGGCCGCAAGAACCACCGCACCGACGGCTACGGCGGCGCGTTCGCCGACCGGGCCCGGATCGTGCACGAGGTGGTCGACGGCATCCGCGCCGCCGTCGGCCCCGACCTGCAGGTCGGCATCCGGCTCACCGCCGAGCGCTACGGCATCACGCTGCCGGAGTTCCTCGAGCTGGCCGGCGACCTGATGGCCGGTGGGAAGCTGGACTACCTCGACGCCTCGCTGTGGGACGTGCGCAAGGAGCCCGCCGACCCCGCGTTCGCCGGCACCCGGCTGATCGACCACATCACGGCGGTGCCGCGCCACGGCACCGCCCTGGGAGTGGCCGGTGAGGTGCAGTCGGCCGCCGACGTCGCGTGGTGCCTGGAGCAGGGCGCCGACTTCGTGCTGGTCGGCACCGGCGCGATCCTGCACCACGACTTCGCCGCGCGGTCGTTGGCCGACCCCGCGTTCGTCGTCCGGCCGCGGCCCGTGCCGCGCGAGGTGCTGGAGGCGGAGTCGGTGGGCGCGGCGTTCATCGACTACCTCGCCGCCGGGTGGGACGAGTTCGTGGCATGAGCACCGCGCCCCCCACCGGCCCGATCGCGGGGTTGACCCACCAGTTCGCCGACACCGTGCCGGACCTCGCCGTCCCGTGGCGCGCCGCACCGGTGGGTGACCCCACGGTCCTGGTGCTCGACGACGCCGTCGCCCGCGACCTCGGCCTGGACCCCGAGCGCCTGCGCACCCCCGCCGGCCTGGCCTTCCTCGCAGGTCAGGAGGCGGGCCTGGCCGGCACCGGGGCCCGGCCCGTGGCGCAGGTCTACGCCGGCCACCAGTTCGGCGGGTACTCCCCGCGGTTGGGCGACGGCCGGGCGCTGCTGCTGGGCGAGCTCACCACCCCGGCCGGCGAGCTGCGCGACCTGCACCTCAAGGGTTCGGGGGCCACCCCGCTGTCGCGCGGCGGCGACGGCCTGGCCGCCGTCGGACCGATGCTGCGCGAGCACCTCGTCTCCACCGCGCTCCACGCCATGGGCGTGCCCACCACCCGCGCGCTGGCGGTGCTCGCCACCGGCGGCACGGTGCAGCGCGACACCCCGCTGCCCGGCGCCCTGCTCGTGCGCACCGCCCGCAGCCACCTGCGGGTGGGCAGCGCGCAGTACGCCCGGGCCCTGGCCGGCGGCGAGCCGGACGCGCAGTCGCTGCAGCCCCTGGCCCACCTGGTCGCGCTGGCCCTGCTGCGCCACTACCCCGACGACGTCGACACCCCCACGCCCGCGCTCACCCTGCTCACGCGGGTCTGCGAGGCGCAGGCGCGGCTCGTGGCGGCCTGGATGGGGATCGGCTTCATCCACGGCGTGCTCAACACCGACAACGTGCTGCTCTCGGGTGAGTCGATCGACTTCGGGCCGTGTGCGTTCCTCGAGGCCTTCGACCCCGCCACCGTGTACAGCTCCATCGACCACGACGGCCGCTACGCCTGGGGCCGCCAGCCCGAGATCACCGAGTGGAACCTCGCCCGCCTGGCCGAGGCGCTGCTGCCCCTGATCGACCGCGACCAACCGGCCGCCATCGAGGCCGCCACGCAGGCGCTCGGCACCTTCCGCCACACCTACGGGCCCGCCTGGCAGGACGGCCTGCTGCGCAAGCTGGGCCTGGCGGACGCCCCCACCCGGGTGCCCGGCGAGCAGCTGACGTCGTTGGTCACCGGCCTGCTCGATCTGATGCGCGCCGAGCGGGTGGACCTCACGGGCTTCCACCGCGCCCTCTCCGACGCCGCCCGCGGACGCCCCGAGGGGGTGCGCGACCAGGTGCTCGACCGTGAGCGGCTCGACGCCTGGCTCGCCCAGTGGCAGGCCCTCGGCCCCGATCCTGAGGCGATGGATCGGGTGAACCCGCTCTACGTGCCCCGCAACCGGCAGACCCAGGAGGCCCTGGACGCCGCCGACGCCGGCGACCTCGGCCCCTACGAACGGCTGCTCGCGGCGGTGCGCGACCCCTTCACCGAGCGCCCCGGCCTGGAGTACTACACCGAGCCGGCGCCCGAGGCGTTCGCGGCCGGGTTCCGCACCTTCTGCGGCACCTGAGCCGCACCGACCTCGGCGCGGTCCGGGACCCGGGCGCCAGTGATGCCTGATCACATATCATGGGTCCATGAGTGTGGTCCCCCCGGCGGCAGGCGACCTGGTGCGAGCGCGTCGCGTCCGCCTCGGCCTGAGCCAGCGGGTCGCCGCGCGCGCCTGCGGAGTTCCGCAATCGATGCTGTCGCGGATCGAGACGGGCCGGACCCAGCCGAGCATCGCGACCCTGCAGCGGATCCTCGAGGGACTCGGGGCCGAGATCCACGTGGAGGTCCGGGCCACCCCGTCCGGCGACGACGGGCGCGAGCGTCAGCGGTCGTTGTGGCTGAACCGAGCGGTGGCCGGCGAGATCGCTCGTGATCCCGATCGTGCGATCGCCGTCGCACGCGACAACATCGCCCGATGGCGGACCGTCCACGGCCCCCACCCCTCCGTCGTGGCGGCGCTCGACCGCTGGGAGGAGATCATCGGCGACGGGATCGACGTCGCGATCGCCACGCTCACCGGACAGAGCGAGGAGGCCGAGGACCTGCGGCAGAACTCGCCCTTCGCCGGTGTCCTCAGCCCGGAGGATCGCGCGCAGGCGCTCACGGCCTTCCGCACCTGGTGGCAGTCACGGCAGGTGGAGCAGCACGTGCCGCCAGCAGCGGCCCGATGAACCGGGAGCAGCTCGCGCAGGTGCTGCGTGCCGCCAGCCGGATCGCCGGAGATCGTCCGATCGTGATGGGGTCCCAGGCGATCCTGGGAACCTTCGACCACGAGGTGCTCCCCGACTCCGCCACGGTGTCCATGGAAGCGGACCTCGCCTTCCTCGACGACCCTGACCGCGCCAAGGCGGATCAGGTCACCGGCATGATCGGCGAGGACTCCGAGTTCCACCTCGAACGCGGGTACTACGCGGAGGGGATCCACGTGACGACCGCGCGGCTCGCCCCCGGCTGGGAGGATCGGCTCGTCGTGCAGGTGGTGCCCCCGGGCGCCGACGGACCGGGCGCCGTCGCCTGCTTCCTCGAGCGCCACGACCTCGCTGCCGCCAAGCTCGCTGCGTTCCGCGCGAAGGACATCCGGTTCGTCACCACCCTCGCTGACGCACAGCTGATCGACCTCGCCACGGTGCGCGAACGCATCGAACAGACCGACCTGAGTCCGGTGGCGCGTCACCGCGCTCTCACGCTGCTCGACAGCCTGCCCACGGCTTCGGACACGAGAGCCGACCACGACACCTGAGCCCCGACCGACGCTCAGCGCTGGAGCAGCACCAGCACCTCGGCGTGGTCGGTGTGGGGGAACATGTCGAGCAGCCGGGCGCGCCGGGCGGTGAACCCGGCGCCGGTGAGCACCGCCAGGTCGCGGGCGAGCGAGCCGGGGTGGCAGCTGGAGTACAGCACCGCCCGGGCCGGGGAGGCCGCGATCGCGGCGGCCAGGTCGTCGCCGATGCCGCGCCGCGGCGGGTTGACGACGAGCAGGTCGACGTCGAGGGCGTCCGGACCGACCGCGGCGGGGTCGGTGGCGTCGGCGGCGGCGAAGGTGGCGACCAGCCCGGCTTCGGCGGCGGAGCGACGGGCGGCGTGGACGGCGTCGACGCTCACCTCGACCCCGTGCACCCGTGCCTCGGGCAGGGCCCCGGCGAGGTGGAGCGCGAACCCGCCCACCCCGCAGTACAGGTCGAGCACCGTGCGGGGCGCGAGGTCGCGGGTCCAGTCGACGGCGGCGGCGTAGAGCGCGCGGGCCACGTCGGTGTTGGTCTGGAAGAAGCTGCGCGGACCCAGGTGCAGCCTCACCGCCCCGAGGTCCATCGGCAGGGTCGCGACCGGGGTGAGCACGTCCTCCTCGGGCCCCTCGAGGATCGCCTGGTGCACCGGCTGGAGGTTGGCAGTCACGACGCGCACCTGCGGCAGCTCCCGCTGCAGCTCGGGCAGTGCCGCCCGCAGCCGCGGCAGCTCGTCGCGGGAGCGCAGCACGAACCGCACGAGGAACTCCCCGTCGGGCGATTCGGTGACGAGCACGTGCTTGAGCTCCCCGACCCGCGCCGGCACGTCGTAGGGGGTCAGCCGCAGCCGCGCCACGAGGTCGGCGACGCCGGCCAGCACCGCCTGCATCGCCGACGAGTACAGCGGGCAGTCGCGCAGGTCGACCCCGGCTCCGTCGGGGCCGAGGATGCCGAGCGTCGGCTCCCCGGCCCGCCCGGCCACGACCATCTTCGCCTTGGTGCGGAACCCCGCCTCACGGCTGGTGGTCGGCGGCTCCCACACCGGCGCCGGCACGACGTCGGCCAGCACGGCCTGCGCCGCCGCCTGGGCGCGCGCCACCTGGTCGGCGTACGGCACCGGCAGGTGGGTGCACGACCGGCACCGACCGGCGTCGAAGTGGTGGCACTGCACCGCCGCAGCCTACGGGCGGCGGGCAGGCGCCCCGGCGCGGGTCAGCGGTCCGTGCGGGCGTCTCGTGACGCTCGCTGCGCTCGCTCCTCGACGACCGGGGCCCACCGCGCCGTCACGGGTAGCGACGCCCGTCGCGGATCAGGACCACCACGGACGGCTCCGCCACCACCGGCCCGCGCGCCGCGACCCGTGCCACCAGCTCCTGCCGCGTCGGCGACGGCGGGCCTGTGGGACGCGCAGATCGTCGGCGCGGCCATCGAGGCCTGCCCCGGTCCGTCTTCCTCCGCCCGAGCATCCCTCACTCCTCCCGGAGCTCCACCCCGACCCGCTCACCGAGTTCGCGTACCTGCCGAGGGTCCGACGGTCGCCCGCCGGAGTCGACCGCGTTCTGCAACGCCCGGGACCACGTCGCGACATCGGGGGCGCCCGGCCGCGCGAACCACCGGTAGCCCCGCGGTCGAGGCGGCAGCGCCGCCTGGACCAGGTACTCGTCGACCGAGTCCTCGATCGCGTCACGCTCCTCGACCGTGGTGGGGCGCTCCCACGTGACCGACGAGTCGCCGTCCACCATCTCGACACGCGTGACACCGACCTCACCGGCGACCCGAGCGACCCGCACGACGTCCTCGGGACCGGCGATCCAGCACAGCAGGGCGCCCCAGCCCGACTCCGGGAACTCGGTCGCGCCGGCGGAGTCCGCCTTCACGACCGGGACGTCGTCCCACCTCGTCGTCATCACCCGGGCCACCCCTCCGCTCACCCGCCGAGCATCCGCTCCAGATGCGCGGGGATGTCGGGGTAGCGGCGCAGGTGGGCACCGCCGTTGAGGTCGAGCACCTCCCCGGTCATCCAGGCGGCGTCGGGTGAGAGCAGGAACGCCACGGCGGCGGCGACGTCGGCGGGGGTGCCGGGGCGCCCGAGCGGGGTGTTCTCGACGTAGTCCTCGCGCACCCCGGGCACGTCCATGGCCGGCGCGGTGAGCGGGGTGATCACCAGCCCCGGCGAGACGGCGTTCACCCGCAGGTCGCGCGGCCCCAGCTCCAGCGCCGCGACCTCGGTGAGCGAGACCAGGCCGGCCTTGGCCGCGCAGTAGGCCGCGAGGCCGGCGCCGGGCTGCCGGGCGTTGAGGGAGGTGAGGCTGACGATCGACCCGCCCTCGGCGAGCCGCTGCGCGGCGTGCTTGATCACGAGGAACCCGCCCGTGAGGCAGACGTCGACCACGCGGCGGAACTCCGCCGCGTCGTGCTCGGCCACCAGTCCGAAGGTGCTGACGCCGGCGCAGTTCACCACCGCGTCCAGCCGCCCGTGGGCGGCCACGACGTCGTCGAGCAGCGCGGCCACCCCGTCCTCGTCGACGACGTCGACCCGGTGCACGCCGGGGGCGTCGGCGACAAGATCGGCCACCTCGACCGTCCACCCGTCGGCCCGCAGGCGGTCGACCGTGGCGGCCCCGAGCCCGGAGGCTCCGCCGATGACAACGGCCACCCGGATCACCGGCGCGTCAGACATCCGCGTGCTCCCCTCGCACGACGGCCGTGGCCCACCGGTAGTCGGCCTTGCCCGAGGGCGAGCGCTGGACGTGCGCGACCCGCACGATGCCCTTGGGCAGCTTGTAGCGCGCCACGTGCTCGGCGGCGACCGCGAGCAGGGCGTCGTCGTCCACCCCGGCACCGCCGTCGGCCAGGGCCACCACCGCCACGACCTCCGAGCCCCACCGCGGCGAGGGGCGGCCGGCCACCACGCAGTCGCGCACCGCCGGGTGCGCCATCAGCGCCCGCTCGACCTCCTCGGCGAAGATCTTCTCCCCGCCGGAGTTGATCGTCACCGAGTCGCGGCCCAGCAGCCGGATCCGGCCGTCCTCGAGCAGGTCGGCGCGGTCGCCGGGCACCGACCACCGCACGCCGTCGATCACCGGGAAGGTGCGGGCGGTCTTGGCGGCGTCGCCGAGGTAGCCCAGCGGCACGCGGTCGCGGCGCGCCAGCCAGCCGCCGGTCTCGCCGGGGGTCAGCACCCGGTCGAGCTCGGCCGAGAGCACCGTGGTGTCGGGCTGAGGGGTGAAGGTGGCGGCCTCGGTCTCCATGCCGGCCAGCGACATCGCGCTCAGCTGAAGCCCGGTCTCCGAGGAGCCGGCGGCGTCCATGAGGATCAGGTGCGGCAGCGCGGCGAGCAGCCGGGAGCGGGTGGAGGGCGACAATGGGGCGGCGCCGTTGTTGATCGCCGCCAGGCCCGAGAGGTCGTAGTCGCCGCGCTCGATCTCCTCCACCAGCGGCAGCGCGACGGCGTCACCCACCACCGGCAGGCTCACGCACCTCTCCGCGATCACCGTGCGCAGGGTGGCGGCGGGGTCGAAGGACACGACGTCGTCGGGCAGCACGATCGTGCCGCCGCCGGTGATCATGTGGAACGTCGACCACTGCGCGGCGCCGTGCATGAACGGCAGGACCAGCATCATCGACATCCGGCCCGCGCCGGAGGCGGCGTGCGCGGCGACGGCCTCATACGAGGTGAACGGCTCGGTGGTGCCGAACGGGGTGCCGCCCATGGAGGAGACGTAGATGTCGTGCTGGCGCCACAGCACGCCCTTGGGCAGGCCGGTGGTGCCGCCGGTGTAGACGACGTACAGGTCGTCGCCCGGCGGCGTGGGCAGCGGCGCGGGCACGGGGGTGGCGACGACGTCGTCGTAGGCGATCGCGCCGGGAAGCAGGGGGTACCCCGAGCCGTCGGGCACCTGGATGAGCACCCGCAGGCTCGGCACCCGCTCGCGCACCGCGGCCACCTGCGGCGCGAACTCGGCGTGGTAGACCAGCGCGGTGGTGGCGGCGTCGTGGAGCAGGTGGGCCAGCTCGTCGGCGACGTAGCGGTAGTTGACGTTGTAGGGCGCGACCCGGGCGCGGGTGGCGCCGATCATCGCCTCGAGGTACTCGTTGCCGTTGCGCAGGTAGAGCCCGAGGTGGTCCTGGCCCGACTCGTGACCGGCCAGGCCCGCGCGCTCGGTGTGGCAGCCCAGCCCGGCGTCGGCCAGGTACTGCGCGATCGCGTCGGCGCGCGCGTCGAGCTCGCGGTAGGTGATCCGCCGGTCGCGCCAGACCAGCACCTCCTGGTCGGGCACGGCCGCCGCCACCGCGGCCACCACCCCGGCGAGGTTGAACCCGGTCCACCCGGGACTCTCGGACGTGTGGTGCTCGTCGGCGCCGCGCTGCGTCATGGCGCCAAAGTAGAACCCGTTCTAGCCTGAGACAAGGCCGTCGGCCCGATCGCTCGCCACTCACTCTTGACGCGTGTCAAAAATGTCGTAGCGTTCCGTGGTGTGACCGCGACCACGCCCGACGCCCCCGCCGCCCAGCCCGTCACCGGCTGCGGATCTGGTGCCCCCGGCCTGCCCACCGTCGCCGTCATCGGCGCCGGCATCAGCGGGCTCACCGCCACCAAGATGCTGGTGGACTACGGCGTGCCCGTCACGACCTTCGAGTCCTCCGACCGGGTCGGCGGCAACTGGGCGTTCGGCAACCCCAACGGCCACAGCAGCGCCTACGTGAGCCTGCACATCGACACCTCGAAGTACCAGCTGTCGTTCAAGGACTTCCCGATGCCGGAGTCCTATCCCGACTTCCCCCACCACACCCTGATCAAGGCCTACCTCGACGACTACGCCGACACCTTCGGGCTGCGCGAGCACATCGAGTTCGGCAACGGCGTCGCCAGCGCCCGCCGCCTCCCCGGCGGCGGCTGGGAGATCACCGACCAGGCCGGGGCCGTGCGCGGCTTCGACCTGCTCGTGGTGGCCAACGGCCACCACTGGGACCCCCGCACCGCGCAGTTCCCCGGCGAGTTCACCGGCCAGAGCATCCACTCCCACCACTACATCGACCCCTGGACCCCGCTGGACCTGATGGACAAGCGGATCCTGGTGGTGGGCCTGGGCAACAGCGCCGCCGACATCACCGTCGAGCTCTCCCAGCGCGTGTTCCGCAACGAGGTCACCCTCTCCACCCGCAGCAGCGCCTGGATCGTGCCGAAGCTCATCAACGGCAAGGCCGCCGACATGAACTACCGCACCATCCCCCAGCTGCCGCTGTCGTGGCAGCGCAAGGTGGCCCAGTGGGGGCAGCGGTTCACCGCCTCCGACCCCACCCTCTACGGCCTGCCCACGCCCAACCACAAGTTCTTCGAGGCCCACCCCACGCAGTCCGGTGAGCTGCCACTGCGCCTCAAGAGCGGCGACGTGACCCCCAAGCCCAACGTCGAGCGTCTCGACGGCGACGTCGTGCACTTCGTGGACGGCACCTCGGGCACCTTCGACGTCATCGTCTACGCCACCGGCTACAACCTCACCTTCCCCTTCTTCGACCCCGACTTCCTGCACGCCCCCGACAACCGGATCGACCTCTACAAGCGGATCTTCCACCCCGAGCACGACGACCTGCTCTTCGCCGGTTTCGCCCAGGCCACCCCCACCCTGTTCCCGTTCGTGGAGTGCCAGGCGCGGGTGATCGCGGCCTACGCCGTGGGCCAGTACTCCCCGCCGTCGGAGGCGGAGATGCGGCGGGTGATCGCTGCCGACGACGAGCTGTACATGGGCCACATGCTCGACCGGCCCCGGCACACCCACCAGCTGGACTACTTCCACTACGAGCACCAGATCCGCACCAAGGAGCTGCCCGCCGGACGACGCCGCGCCGCCACCGCGGCCCCCGCCCTGGCCGGGCGTGCGGCGGGCGTCGGGACCGGCGCCGGGACCGGCCGGTGAGCCCCGCCGCGGCCTCGGCCGCGAAGGGCGACCGCCGCCGGTTGGCGCTGCTGGAGTCGCTGGACGCCTACCTGCTCGAGGGCGGGCACCTGGACTCCATCAACATCGCCGACATCTCCCGGCGCGCCGGCGTCACCCGCTCGGCGTTCTACTTCTACTTCGAGAACAAGGCGGCCGCGGTCGCGGCGCTGATGGAGGAGCTCTACGACGAGTCCATCGCCGCGGCCGAGCTGCTGCACGGCGACGGCACGCCGCAGGAGCGCGTGGCCGGCATGGTGCGGGGGCTCTTCGCCGCCTTCGACCGCCACCAGCACCTCTACCGCGCGATGCTCGAGGCGCGCGCCACCAGCGCCCCCGTGCGGGAGATGTGGGACGCCGACCGCCGCTCCTTCGTGCCGCACCTCGCCGCCGTCATCGCCGCCGACGGCGTGGACGTCGCCGACCCCGAGGCGCTCGCCTCGGTGCTGCTCGAGCTCAACGACCGGATGCTGGAGCGGCTCGCCCTGGGCGGCGACCTCACCCGCGACCAGCTGGTCGACACCGTGGTCGGCATCTGGCTGCGCGCGATCTACGGCCTCGCCCCCACCGACTCCGTCCACACCCCCACCAGCGAGGGACCCCGATGACGTCCACCGACCTGACCCTCCGCGCCCACGGCACGACCATCGCCGCCCGGCACTGGGCCGGCGCTGCCGACCGGCCGCTCGCGGGCACCGCCGTCGTGATGGCCCACGGCTTCGGCGGCACCGTCGACTCCGGCCTGGCCGACTTCGCGGAGCCGCTCGCCCGCGCCGGCTGCGACGTCGTGGCCTTCGACTACCGCGGTTGGGGCGCCTCCGGCGACGCACCCGACGCGCCCCGCCAGCAGGTGTCGCTGCAGCGTCAGCGCGACGACTACCGCGCGGTCCTCGAGCACGCCCGCGGGCTGCCCGGCGTCACGCGGGTCGTGCTGTGGGGGGTCTCGCTGTCCGGCGGCCACGTGCTGTCGGTGGCTGCGGGCCGCGACGACGTCGCCGCCGTCGTGAGCCTCACCCCGCTCGTGGACGGCGCCGCCGCCGGCCGCCTCGCCCTGCAGCACCACACGGCGCGTCACCTGGCCCGCAGCACCGCGCTCGGCGTGCGATCCCGGGTGGCGGGGCGGCTGGGCCGCACGCCGTCGCGCATGCCGATCGTGGCGCGGCCCGGCGAGCTCGGCGCCCTCACGCTGCCGGGCGCCTACGAGGACTACACCGCCCTCGCCGGCCCCACCTGGCGCAACGAGGTGGACGCCGCCGTCGGGCTCGAGCTCGGCGCGGTGAAGGTGGGCAAGGACGCCGCCGACGTGCGCTGCCCGGTGCTCGTGCAGATCGCCGACGCCGACCGCTCGGCCCCGCCCCACGCCGCCGCCACGGCGGCCTTCGCCGCCAGGGCACAGGTGCGCCACTACCCCTGCGACCACTTCGACGTGTGGCGCATCGGCGCCGGCACCCGCCCCTGGCACGACGCCGCGGTGGCCCACCAGATCGCGTTCCTCGAGCGCGTCCTCGCCCCCGCGCCGGTCGCCTGAGGCGGCGGTCCGTCGGAGGCGCACGTCTCGTGGCGCTCGCTCCTCGACGACCAGCGCAGCCCACGTCCGTCGAGGAGGCGCCCCAGCGCCGGCACGAGACGCAGCGAGCCGACCAGCGGCCCTTACCGGCAACGTCCAGGGTCCACGTCCGTCGAGGAGGCGCCCCGGCGCCGTCACGAGACGCAGGGAGCCGACCAGCGGCCCCGGCCCCGCTCAGCCGGCGAAGGCCTCGCGGTAGAGCGGGGTGAACTCGGGGGCGATCTCGGGGTTCAGGTGCAGGGCGTCGAGGTAGGTCGGGACGCCGTCCACCTGCGCGAGGCAGACCTCGAGGCTGCACACGAAGCCCGTCGCGTCGACGGTGAGGTCGGTGCGGCGGGCGAGCCAGCGCTTGTACCGCTCCTCGTCCGGCACGGCCTGCGCGCGGGGGAGGTCGCAGGCGTAGCTCTCGGCGCAGGCACCCTCGGGGATCATCGGCATCTGCGCGAGGCCCACGAGCCGAGTGCGGCGCAGCTTGCCGAGCGCCCGCAGGGCTGCCGGGATGCCGTCGTCGCTGAGCGCCGCCTGCCGGGCGAGGTAGTCGGTGGTGGCGATGGAGCCCTCGCGCACGCCGCGGTAGAACGCCCAGGCGCCGCCCAGGATCACCGTGGTCGGGAGCCCGCGCAGTGCACGCGTCGCCACGAACTCGTAGACGAGGCGGCCCATCTTGGCGCACTCACCGGGGGTTCGGGGGTCGATCAGCATCGGGGGGCAGGCGCCCATCTGGAACACGACCAGGCTGGTGCGGGTGCGCTCGGCCTCGGCGATGATCGCTGGTGTCTGCTGCCAGGCGTGGGAGTCGCCCCAGACCACCACGAGCGGCCGGTCCTTGCTGCCGAAGCGGGTGATCCGGCACGGCCGCGCGCGCACGGGGATGACGTTGTCCCGTCCGGTGCACCGGGTGGGGAGCACCCGCACGGGCGACGGCGGCTGCAGGGCGTCGTCGTCGGAGTAGTTCGGGGTGTCGGTGGCCGGCTGCCCGCTGGTCGGCTCGACGGCGAGGCCCGGAACGGTCGCCAGCGTGGCGACGCACACCAGGGCGGTCACGAGCGCGACGATCAGCCGAGACGGGGAGAGCACGGGAAGCACCGTAACCAGTGCCATGCCCGGGGACCACACTCCGAGGGGCCTCCCCGCGGCCGACGTCGCCGATGTCACACCGCGAGTCGCGCCCGCACCTGCTCGGCCAGACGCTCCGGCACCTCCAGGCTCGGCCAGTGTCCGACGTCGTCCCACTCGACGACGTCGGTGCCCGGACGCAGGTCGGCCAGCCGACGCGGCATGGCGGGCACGGCGATGGGGTCGCGGGTGCCCCAGAGCGCGGCCAGCGGCCCGGCGAAGTCGACGAACCCGGCGGTCCAGCGTGCCTGGTGCACCCGCCGTTCGCGCAGGTACAGCAGCTGCTGCACGAGCACGCGGTCGCCCCGGCCCTCCCGGATCAGGGCGAGCAGGTCGGCCAGCGGCGCCGGGTCGAGAGCGGGGTCGATGCGGGTGCCCGGCGCGATGCTCTCGCGCAGGCTGCGGCGCACCACGGCGTCGGGCAGGCCCAGCGGCATCGCCCGCGGCCCCAGCCGCAGACCCGCGCGCTGGCCACGCGTGAGCTGCGCGAGGTCGATGAAGATCGAGCCGTTGGTGAGGACCACCGAGGCGATGCGGAAGCCGAGCCGGCCCTCGTGCTGACGGGCCAGCAGCTCGGCGGCCACGGTGGTGCCCATGTCGTGCGCGAGCACGGCGACCTCGGGAAGGTCGCCCACCACCTGCTCGACGAGGTCGGCCTGCGCGAACAGCGAGTAGTGCCGCGCCCCGACGGGCTTGGCGGAGTACCCGAAGCCGCGCAGGTCGGGCGCCACCCAGGGTGCTCCGAGGGCCGGCAGCACGCCGGCGAAGTCGACGCTGGAGCCGGGGTAGCCGTGCAGCAGGAGCACCGGGGTGCCGCGACCCTCGCCACGGCTGACGAACACGGCGTGCCCGTCGACGTCGGCCGTCCGGCCGGTCTCGCGCCACGCGAGCGCCGCCGGGCTCGGGCCTGCGCTCATCAGCAGCGGCCGAGTCCGGCGCGCTGGGCCGCCGCGGCGTCGTCGTAGTAGGTGACGCGCGGCAGGTAGGCGCCCATCGTGCGCGCCTCCCGGCGGTAGGTGGCGCGCTGGATCGACTGGCGGAACCGCGGGTCGGCCAGCATGTGGCGATAGATCAGCACGCCCTCGGCGTTGGGGCCCCAGGCCAGCCAGGTGACGCCGCAGGCCGCGCGCGCGGCTGGGGGCCGCTGTCCCGGCGTGCTCACCACGAACGTGGCGAACCCGTCGCCATCGGGGCGCACCTGCTCGTCGTAGGCGCAGTCGATGAAGCGCTGGGTGACGAACTCGTTGGTGCACATCGACCAGTAGCGCAGCTGGCTCCGGCCAGGCATGCGCGGCTGACCGGCGAGCGTGCGCGGTGTGGTCGGCACCTTCAGGCGCACCACGGCCACGGCGCCGTAGCGGCGGTTGATCGCGGTCGAGACGTAGGAGTTGTGCACGTTGGACAGGAAGCCCCCGGAGCCGGCGGCGGTCGACAGCGGCCCGGAGAGGGCCTCGAACGCCTCGAGTCCCTGGCTGCTCCCGAGGAAGTCGGTGAACGCGGTCGGCAGGTTCACGAACTTGCGGAACGGCGCCCGCGGGCTGCCCCAGGGCTGGAGGCCGTCGAGGGCGGCGACGCCGTCGGAGGACGACTCGAAGCCGCTCACCAGCGCCAGTCCGGGACGGTCGATCTCGGCGCAGGCGGAGTCGGTGAGCGGCTCCCCCGTGCCGGCACGCTCGAGCGTGACCGTCGGGATCGGCACGCCGCCGCGGTCGCCGAGGCCGGTGTCGGGCAGGTAGATGCGGTACATGAACAGCCCGCCCAGGAGCGGCTCGCCGTTCTGCCCGCGCCCGACGTACATCGTGTTCGGCGCCCGGTCGGCCGGCTTCGGCGGCGCGGTGAACTCCACGAACACCGTGTAGTCGCGGTCCTTCGCCGCCCGGCGCGCGTTCGGCAGGAAGGGGTTGCTGCTGCCCGCGTCGGGGCGGATCTCGACGTCGGCGATCGCCGCGATCGGGCGCAGCGTCGGGTCGTAGGCGTTGAAGCTGGCGTACCGCGCGAACGGGAACCGCCCCTCCACCCGCAGCCGCAGCCCCGGCACCGCCGGATACGTCGTCGCGAAGTAGATCGCCCCCTCGTCGGGGAAGGCGATGTTGAGGGTGTCGGGATCCGACTTCACCAGCGCCATCTGGCACGTCAGGTCCACCCCCGCCGCCCGCGCCGGTCCACCCCCACCCGGCGCCACCACCGCCGCGAGAACGAGACCGAGGATCAGGGAGACGACGCCGAGGCGGGGGCGGGAGGGGAGCTTCACGCGGGTTCAACGACCCAACGTGGCGGAGGTCACCGTCGTGCGGAGGGACGGCAGGGCGACCCACCGCGGACCGTCCGTGGCGGCGCCGTCCGCTGTTGGTCGCTCACCGTCACGAGAGGCGCTCGCGAGGAGAGTCCCGTGGGCGCCTGATGCCGACGCTCGGGTGCGCGTCGGGCGTCGTGGGGCACGGCACGGTCCTCGAGGAGCGAGCCCCAGCGAGCGTCACGAGGCGCCCGCACTCGACAGACCACCTCGGGCCAGTGCCGTCTGCCGGCTCGCCGCGTCTCGTGACGGCGCCGGGGCGCCTCCTCGACGAACGTCGGTCCCCCGGTCGTCGAGGCGCCCGCACCCGACCGACCCCCCTGTGGCCGGTGCCGTCTGGCGGCTCGCCGCGTCTCGTGACGGCGCCGGGGCGCCTCCTCGACGAACGTCGGTCCCCCG
>NZ_CAXQZB010000029.1:0-12081 GCF_964228225.1 Nocardioides sp. | reverse complement strand
GCTGCGGGAGGCGGTCGCGCTGGAGGGCCGGCCGGACGTCGCCTCGGCGCTCGCCTCAGCGGGGGTCACGCCGGCGCAGGCGAAGGTGATCGTCGACGCGGTGGCTGACGTGCCCGAGGAGGACAAGGACCGCGCGGCCGCGTTCCTGCTGGAGAAGGCCGCGGCGCATCACGCGAAGGACCTGCGGGTGCTCGGCCGGCGCGTGTGGGAGGTGCTGGATCCGGTGGCAGCAGACGCCCGGGAGTCGGCGGCCTTGGAGCGTCAGGAGGCGCGGGCTGCGCAGCGGGTGCGGTTCTCGATGGTCGAGCACGACGACGGCACGATGGAGGGCTGGTTCCGGGTCCCGGTGCTGCACGGCGCGATGCTTCGCAAGATGCTGGTCGCGATCGGCGCCCCGAAGGCCAAGCGGGCGGCCGAGGGGGCCGGTGCTTACGACCCGACTATCAAGACCCCGGCGCGGTGGGGGCAGGCGTTCTGCGTCCTGCTGGAGCGGATCGAGGACAAGGACCTCCCCGACCGCGCTGGCTGCGGCGCGACCGTGGTCGTGACGATGACGATCGAGAACCTCACCGCCCAGCTGGACCAGGCCGGGCTGCTGGACACCGGGGAGCGGATCTCCGCGACCGCTGCCCGACGTCTCGCCGCGAAGGCCGGGATCATCCCCGCGGTGCTGGACGGTGTCGGGATGGTGCTCGACTGGGGCCGCGCGAGACGGTTCCACACCAGAGCCCAACGCCTGGCGATCGCGACCATGCACCCCACCTGCGTCCACCCCGACTGCGAGGTCTCGGCCAGTCATTGCGAGATCGACCACGACCCACCCTGGGAATCCGGCGGCGGCACCGACCTCACCGGGAAGCCACGATGTCCGAAGCACCACCGCGAACGACATCGATCGTCGAACACCGACCCGCCCGACGACTGACCGCGCCGACCTCGCTGCGTCTCGTGACGGCGCCGGGGCGCCTCCTCGACGACCGTGGGTAGCCCGGTCGGCCTGCTGGGCTACCGCGGGGAACGACGGTCGTCGAGGAGCACGCGCCAGCGAGCGTCACGAGACGCGCGCACCTGACAGACCAGCGCCACCCGACACCGCCACCCGACTCACAGTCTCGTGACTGCGCTGGCGCGCCTCCTCGCCGAACACCACCACCGGTCGTCGAGGAGCGAGCGCGAGCGAGCGTCACGAGACGCCCGCACCTGACAGACCGGCCTGTCCCGACGCGGTTCCTCGCGACGCTGCGCTTCCTCGACGACCGTGCCCGCCGCCTGTCGTCGAGGAGGAGCGACGCGAGCGTCGCGAGACGCGCGCACCCGCCGGGCCACCTCACGGTCTCGTGACGGAGCTGGGGCGCCTCCTCGATGACCGTGCGGACCACCGTTCGTCGAGGAGCGAGCGCAAGCGAGCGTCACGAGACGCGCGCACCCGCCAGGCCACCCCAGGTGGCGGCCCCCGGGCGCATCCTCGGCGACCGGAGGAGCGCGGCGGCGGAGATCGGACTTTCGGCCGGTACGCCGGACGCGCGGCGTCCCTAGGCTGAGCGGGTGAGTACGGCATGGCGGTCCTTCGTGGCCGAACCCCGACCGGTGGATCCGCCGGCGCCCGGGACCCGCGACCGGGTACTGGTCGGCATCCTCGCCCTCTGCGCGGTGCTCGAGGCGCTGCTGCGCGATGACCTGCCGGCACCGCTGGTGTCGGTGCTGGTGACGGCCGGGCTCGCGCCGTTGCTGCTGTGGCGTCGGAGCCGTCCGCTGGAGGTGGCGGTGGCGGTGTTCGGCACCGTCACGGCGGTCGACGTCGTGCTGCTCCTCGTCGAGGGCACCGTGATCGAGCAGACCACGCTGGTCTACGTGCTGCTGGTGCCGTACGCGCTCGTGCGGTGGGGGTCGGGACGGGAGGCCGTCCTCGGACTCGGTGTCGCGATGGTGCCCGCGACCCTGTCGGCGATCGCCGACTGGAACGGCCCCGCGGAGGCCATCGGCGGTTTCGGGGTGCTGGCCGCGATCGTCGCGCTCGGGTTCGCCGTGCGCACGCAGGGCCAGGCCCGTGGCCGGCGGCTCGAGCAGGCCCGGGCCGAGGAGCGGGTGCAGCTGGCCCGCGAGCTGCACGACACCGTCGCGCACCACGTGTCCGCCATCGCCGTCCAGGCCCAGGCCGGACGCGCCCTCGCCACCAGCGACCCCGCCGCACCGTTGCAGGCGCTGGCGGTGATCGAGGTCGAGGCATCACGCACCTTGGCCGAGATGCGCTCGATCGTGCGGGTCCTGCGCGCGGCCGAGCCGGCCGAGTCCGTCGAGATGGCGCCGCAGTCCGGTGTCGCCGACCTCGTCCGGCTCTCCGACGTAACCGCCGGCGGCCCCCCGGTGGACGTGCGGGTGGCGACCGACGTCGGCGACCTGCCGCCCGCCGTCGACGCCGCGGTGTACCGGATCGCGCAGGAGGCGGTGACCAACGCGCGGCGCCACGCCCGCAACGCCACCCGCATCGAGGTCCGTCTGGCCGGTGACCGGGCAGCGGTCAGCCTCGACGTGTGCGACGACGGCGAGCCCGTGGCCCCGGTCGCCACGGCCGGGTTCGGGCTGACCGGCATGGCCGAACGGGCCGCGCTGCTCGGGGGTGAGTGCACCGCCGGACCGCGCGCCGATCGCGGCTGGGCGGTGCGGGCCCGTCTGCCGCGGCAGGTGCCGGCATGACGATCCGCGTGCTCGTGGCCGACGACCAGGACCTGGTGCGCACCGGTCTGCGTCTCATCCTCGGCACCTTGGAGGGCCTCGAGGTCGTCGGCGAGGCACGCGACGGGGAGGAGGCCGTGCGGAGGGCGCGCGAGCTGCGCCCCGACGTGTGCCTGATGGACATCCGGATGCCGGTGATGGACGGGGTGGAGGCCACCCGCCGGCTGGCCGGTCCCGAGGTGACCGACCCGATCCCGGTGGTCGTGATCACCACCTTCGACCTCGACGAGTACGTCCACGGTGCGCTCGTGGCCGGGGCCAGCGGCTTCCTGCTCAAGGACGCCGGCCCCGAGCTGCTCGGGGAGGCGATCCGCGCCGCGACGCGCGGTGACGCCCTGATCTCACCCAGCATCACCCGCCGCCTGCTGGCGACCTTCGCCGGCACCGGGTCGGCGGCGGCCGTGCGTCGCCAGCCGATCGACCCGCTCACCGACCGCGAGGAGGAGGTGCTGCTCACCCTCGCCCGCGGACGGACCAACGCCGAGATCGCCGCCGAGCTGCACATCAGCCTCAGCACGGTGAAGACCCACATCGGCAGCCTCATGGGCAAGCTGGGGGCGCGGAACCGGGTGGAGATCGCGATGTGGGGGTACGAGACCGGGCGGATCCGCGACTGAGCCGCATCCCCGGCCACGAACGCTGACACACCCGGGCCCCGGCGGACAGGACCAGGCATGGAGACCACCCCGGGCGAGCGCGAGGCCCGCTTCCG
Source organism: Nocardioides sp. (assembly GCF_964228225.1). Taxonomy (GTDB): domain Bacteria; phylum Actinomycetota; class Actinomycetes; order Propionibacteriales; family Nocardioidaceae; genus Nocardioides. The sequence continues at coordinate 8,636 of NZ_CAXQZB010000029.1, read as the reverse complement.
CGACCTCGACGGCGCAGGGCAGCACCGACGAGGGCTGGCCGATGCTGGCGGAGGGACTGCTCGGTCGCGACGTCGTGGGCCTGAGACCGGGACCTACACGCTGCAGCTGGCCGACGGGACCCGCCGCACGCTCGGCTGAGCGGGCGACGGGCCCCGGAGACCGTTGGTCGGCGGGTCGAGGACCGTCAGTAGCTGTCGAAGGTGACGACCGGCTCGTCGTCCACGAGGTCGACACTCACGCTGAGGTAGAACGTCGTGGAGTCCTGCTCGCGCTGCCAGTCCGGGCGCCCGAACCCGTAGGAGGCGTCGTACTCGTAGGTGATCGTGGCCTCGCCCGGGACGTCGGAGTACAGCTCGGCGGGGAAGGTGCCGTAGAAGGCGTCCCACGACACCGTCGGGGTCACGTCCAGGCGCCAGGACACGTCGCGCTGCCGGTCCCCGCTCACGAAGGCGTCCTGGGGGCAGTCGGCCGGGTCGACCTCGGTCGCGGCCATGCACCGCTCGAGCAGCGCGTCGATCTCGGCGGTGACCGCGTCCTTCAGCTCCTGCGAGGCCTCCGGTTGCGGGAGGTCGGCGTAGGCGCCGTAGCTGCCGGCGGGCACGACCGTGTCGGTCTCGGCCGGCGCGAGCCACCGGCTGCCGCCGTAGGGGTCGAAGCGGTAGGTGCCCGGGAGGGCCCAGAGGTCCACGCCCGTCCCGGAGGTGTCGTCGACCTCGATCGCGGTGCCGTTGGCGGTGAGGCCGGTGGCGCCCTCGGGGAGCGGGACGGAGACGCTGGTGAGCAGGCCGGCGTCGTCGACCTTCCAGTCGTCGAACAGCACCGCCCGGCTGCCGCTGGAGCTCAGGGTGAGCGTGACGTCGCCCTCGGACTCCACGCCCTCGAGGTCGACCGAGACCTCGACCGAGCCGCCGAACTCCTCGACGTCGGTGATCTCGTAGCCGGTGATCCTGTCCGCCGCGGCCCGGTAGACCTCGTCGGTGAGCAGGGCCGTGGAGGGTGCGTCGTCCCCACCGAAGAGGTCCTCGCGATCCTCGATCGGGGCCAGTTCCAGCGCCGTCGCGACATCGCCGTCGACGAGCGCGTCGAGGTAGGCCTCGGCGGCCTTCTCGGGGGTGTAGACCGTGCTGCCGACGACATTGACGGTGACGACCGCCGCCAGCCCGAGCCCGCCGACCACGCCGACGCCGATCAGCGCCCGGCGGGCCCGGGCCCGGTCGGCCGGGGACATCGGGACCCGCGTGACCGGGGCGGCCGGGGCCGGCTCGAGCGCCCGCGGTCCCTGGGCGAGGCGCCGTGCGAGTGGGGCCGGCACGGCGCCGACCAGCGCCGGGGCCACCGAGCGGGAGAGGGCCTCGGTGAGTCCGCCCCACACGGCCATCACCGGGACCAGCCAGTAGGCGTTGTGCAGGGTGGTGCCGCCGCCGACGCCCTCGAAGGCGCCGGAGATGCGCACGGTGGAGACGACACACACGACCAGGGCGCCGACGGCCGAGGCGATCGGCAGCCACACCCAGGACCCGGCCTGGGCCAGCAGGACGGTGTCGTGGCGGCGCCGCAGGTGCCAGGCCACGGCGGCCAGCAGGGTGAGCAGCACCGCGGTGAGGGGCAGCGCCACGCCGGGGAACCACCCGAGGTCCCAGGCGAACTGCTGCTGGCCCGCCAGCGACACCGCACCGAGGTGGCCCAGGGACAGCGAGGCCAGGGCGACGGTCGGACCGAACACGAGGCTGAACAGGCCCGCCTCGAGGCCGCCGTCGAGCATGAACCACACGGTGGCCAGCGGCACCCCGACCACCAGCCAGGCCAGCAGGTGCTGGGCGACCAGGTGCACCGCACGTCGGGCGTCGTGCGGCAGCGCCCGGGGCCACAACGAGCCGACGACCGCCTGTCGACCGAGCCAGCCCGCCCCGGTGGCGAGGGTGAAGGCGCCGAGCGCGAGGGTCGTGGTGGCGGCGTGGGTGGTCGTGCCGTCGGCCCGCATCGCGAGCACCCGGGTGGCGATCATCGTCACGACGGCGACCGCGGCCCCGCCGGAGGCGGACAGCAGCGCCCGCTCCAGCGTGCTGGCCGAGGGGGCGGCGCGCTCGGCGCGGCGGGCGAGGACGAGGACGACGACGGCGAAGACGGCGGTGAGGAACAGCGGCGGGGCGAACAGGGAGATGCTGAAGCCGCTGTCGCTGATCCCCAACGCACCGCCCAGCGCCATGCCGGTGAGCTGGAACGGCAGGCCGATCAGGGTGCCGATCGCCTCGATGTCGATGCCGCTGGTGGGGTCGTCGGACCCCTCGCCGCCGGCGGCGATGCCGCCCACGACGACGGCCGCCATCAGGACCGCCGCGGCGAGGGTGGCGGCGTAGGCGATCAGGGGCCCGGCGCACGCCCGCAGCGCGGCACGCGCGGTGGGCACCGTGCTCATGACCGGCCCCGTGCTCATGACCGGCCCCGGGACAGGCCCCGGAGGTGGCGGGGACGGGACGAAGCCGGACGGGGGACCGGACGGCGGGCCGGGGGAAGGGGGCGGCGGGGGAGGTGTCGACGGCGGGGGCGGCGGGACCGGGGATGACATGCGGCGCAGCCTGCCCCGTGGCCCCGACACTATGCGTCAGCCCCGGCGCGGGCTGTGGATGACAGGATCGGGGCATGACTCGGGTGCGCGTGGATCTGAACATCTCCCTCGACGGGTTCGCTGCGGGTGTGCCGACCCCCGACCATCCGATGGGGGAGGGCTGGGACCGGCTCACCGCGGCCTACGTCGCGACCCGGACGTTCCGGGCCCGGGTGCTCGGGCTGACAGACGGATCGGGCACCACGGGCGTCGACGACCGCTACGGCGCGTCGTACTTCGGGGGCATCGGCGCCGAGGTCATGGGGGCGGGCATGTTCGGCCTGCACTACCATCCCGACGACCCCGACTGGCGTGGCTGGTGGGGCGAGACCCCGCCCTTCGGCTGTCCGGTCCTCGTGCTCACCGGCACCGCGCCGCGACCGCCGTTGGTGATGGCCGGGGGCACGACCTTCCACTTCCGGAGCGCACCGCTCCCGGAGGTCCTGGCCGAGGCCCGCGCGCTGGCCGGAGGTGCGGACGTTCGGATCGGGGGCGGGGTGAGCACGGCGCGCGACGCGCTGCGCGCGGGCTTCGTGGACGATCTCCACGTCGGGATCGCTCCCGTGCTGCTCGGCGCCGGCGTGCGGCTCTGGGACGGCGTCGCCCGGCTGGAGGACACCCACGACGTGCACAGCGAGGTCGCCGAGAGCGGCACCGTGCACCTGACCTTCCGACGCCGATGACCGAACCACCGACGTCGCTGACCGGGCGCACCCGCCTCCCCCTCGAGCGGACGCCGGAGGAGGAGCGGGAGGAGCGCGAGTTCCTCGACCTCTACGGCGCGTGGGAGCCGCTGACCCCCGCGGGCTTCGCCGCCGAGATGGTGGGGTTCGACCGGCCCTGGTGGGTGATCGGCGGTTGGGCGGTGGAGGCGGCCACCGGGTTGCGCCGTGAACACGAGGACCTCGACGTCTCCCTGTTGGTGTGCGACGTGCCCGCCTTCGTCTCGTTCATGGCCGGTCGGTGGCACGTGTGGAACAACGTCGGGGGCGTGCTGCACCCGCTCGGCGGCCGCGACGGCCGGTGGCCGACGGTGGACGAGCCCGCCAGTCAGCTGTGGCTGCGCCGCCATGCTGCCGCGCCGTGGGTGGTGGACATCCCGCTCACCCCCGACCACGACGGGCGGTGGGCCCACAAGCTGCGACCGCACGAGACGGCCGAGGTCGCCGAGGTCACCTGGCGGGCCGACGACGGTCTGCGCTACCTGCGCCCCGAGTACGTGATGCTGCACAAGGCGCGACAGTCGCGTGCGAAGGACCTGCTCGACCTGCGCGCCGTCCTCCCGGTCCTGGCACCCGACCGTCGCGCATGGCTGCGGGCCGCCGTCGCTGACCTCGATCCCGCCCACCCCTGGCTGCCCCGGATCGCCGGTGCGGAGCCGTCGGTGCGGCGGATCACCGCCTCCGACTGGCCCGCCCTGCGCGAGGTCCGGCTACGGGCGCTCGCCGACGCCCCCGACGCCTTCGGGGTGCTGCTCGCCGAGGCGCAGACCCAGCCGGAGGAGGTGTGGCGCGAGCGCGCCGGCGGGCCCTCGCCGATCCTGCTCGGCGACGTGGAGGGACGCCCGGTGGCGATGGGCGGGCTGTTCCTGCCCGACGACGACCCGGGGCACGCCGTCGTGTGGGGCATGTGGGTCGACCCGGCCGCGCGCGGGAGCGGCCTCGGGGCGGCGCTGCTGCGCGAGCTGCTGCGGCTGGGTCGGGAGTCGGGCCGCACCGTGCTGCTGCACGTCACGCAGGGCAACGACGCCGCCCGAGGCCTCTACGAGGCCCACGGGTTCGTGGGCACCGGCGAGTGGCAGCCGCTGCGGGAGGGCTCGACGCTGCAGGTCGAGACGATGCGGCTGGGCTGAGGCTCCGCTCCAGCTCAGCGCGCGGGTCGGACCCGGCGCGGCGGCGACGTCAGCGTCGTCCCCAGCGCGGTCACGCGCACCGTGAGTCGCTGCCCGACGAACGCGGGTCGGAGGCGCAGACGTGCGCCGCTGGCCCCCGGGACCGGGCGCCCGTCCAGGCGCCACCGGTAGCGCGCCGGATAGGTCCCCCGACCCGTGAGGAGAGCGCGCACGGTGTCGCCGACCCGCGGAGCGGGGCTGATGTCCACCCCGTCGAACGAGCGCGGCGGCACCGTGCCGCAGGGCCCCGCGCCCTGGGCGTCGCAGGCGGCGGGCTGCGGTGCGGTCTCGGCGAGCACGTCGCGATCGGGGTCGCTGCCGTCGAAGGTCGGGTTGTCGCAGGTGCTCAGGTCGCGGTCGTCGATCACGACGTTCGGATCGGCCTGCCCGAGCCTCGCCACCTGGTCGAAGCCCGCCTGCACCAGGTTCAGCGTCAGGGGCGCGAAGCCGTAGGGCGTGGCCTTCTGCTGACCGGCGCACAGGGCGTAGGTGAGGAAGTCGGCGAGGGTCTGACGCTTCCCGGTCGTCATCCGGGGGTCGGCGCTGTCGGTCGGGATGATCGCGTAGGTGTAGGACGACAGCGGATACGCCCGGCGGTCGGGGTTGGCGTACACCGGCTCCAGGTCCTGGGTCAGGTCCGTGTCAGGGTCGTCGGTGTGGTTCAGGGTGGCCGCGGTGAGCGCGACGGCCACGTTCGACGGCGTCGGCGCGACGTAGTAGCCGGCCGCGTTGAGGATCTTCGCCACCGGGGCGTCGCGGTTCACCGCGTAGGGGTACTCGACGTACCCGATCGAGCCCTCCCCGGCCCGCCCGGTCACGACGCTCACCACGGCGTCCGAGCCGGACTGGCCGACCATGGTCGCGGTCTCGCGCGGATAGGAGGAGGTGTGGCCGGCGCGCCCGAAGTAGGGCCGCCAGACGTCGGGGTGCGCCGTGTCCATCCAGGTCGTGAGCTGGGCGGTGAGGCCCGACCCCTCGGCGTGCACCACCGGGGTGATCGGCGTGTCCGGGAGCACCCGGCCGTTGTTGTCGGCGGTGATCGCGGGGTCGTTCCAGCGCGTGATGCCCCCGGTGAAGATCCTCGCCAGGGTCGCGCCCGAGAGGCGCAGGTTGCGCACCGGCGTGCCGCGCCGGTCGTGGAGCTGGTAGGCGAAGGCGAGGCCGCCGGCGGTGAGCGGGAGGTAGGCGAACCCCCGTCCTCCGCTGTCGTCGCCGGGGCCGCTGTCCGTGGTGCCCTGGAACCCGATCTCGGAGACGGCGAAGTCCACGGTGTCCTGGGCGAAGTCCCGGCGGCCCTTCGTGGCCCCGCCCCCGGTGTAGACGACCCGCAGGCCGGTGGCATCGACGTCGGCGATCCACTGCTGGACCAGCAGCTCGGCGCCGGTGGACCCGGAGCCCTCGATCGTGGCGTAGGCCGGCCGCGCCGGGCCCGGCGACGCGGCGACTGCGGCAGACGGGACGACCGGGGCGAGCAGGCCCGCTGTCAGGGCCGTCAGGGCCAGCAGGACGGGCAGCGGGAGGGGGCGGTGCACCCGGCCACGCTAGGCGCGGTCCCGTCGGCCCGGGAGGGACGTCACCGTCTGTTCATCCGGTCCTCGTCCGCCCGCCACCCGGGCTCACCGGCGGCCACACGGTCACGTGGCCGCCACGGGGCGCCGTCAGGCGTCGTCGGCCGGCTCGAGGGTGAGGCTGATGGAGTTGATGCAGTAGCGGTCGCCGGTGGGCGTGCCGTAGCCGTCGGGGAAGACGTGACCCAGGTGGGAGCCGCAGTTGGCGCAGCGCACCTCGACCCGCTTCATGCCGTGGGTGTTGTCCTCGAGGTACTCGATGGTGTCGCTGATCGGCTGGTAGAAGCTGGGCCACCCGCAGCCGGAGTGGAACTTCGTGTCGGACTCGAAGAGCTTGGCCTGGCAGGCCTTGCAGCGGTAGACGCCCTTGGTCTCGGTGTCGGTGTACTCGCCGGTGAACGCCCGCTCGGTGCCGGCCTGGCGCAGCACCTGGTACTCGGCGGGGGAGAGCTCGGCGCGCCACTCCTCCTCGGTCTTCTCCACGTTGTACGTCATGTCCCCAGCGTACGCACGCGGCCTCGCGTCGTAGCGGCGGTAGCGGGAGCGGAACCAGCGCATGACACCAGCCTGCCAGGACCCCCGCCACCCCCGGGGACGGGCCGGGGGATCAGAAGCCGGTGGTGCAGCGCGGCGGACTCGGGAGGTCGCCGACCGCGGCGAACCGGGCCAGGGCCTCGGCGTCGCGGGCCTCGAGGCGGTCGCAGTCGGCCAGCACCCCGGCCGGCAGGTCGCCGAGGAACCAGGCGCCGAGCGTCTCGGCGTCGAGGCGCACGTCGGCCTCCAGATCGGCCTCCAGATCGGCGGGAGCGGTGGTGGCGACGCCGTCGCGCACCGTCACCCGCCAGCGGCCCGCGATCAGGTCGAGGCGGTCCTCCACCTCCAGCACGACGTCGCCGTCGGCGCCCCAGGCGCGGCCGGCGAACGCGGCCGGCAGGTCGAGGATCCGCAGCCACAGGTGGTCGCCCACCGAGGTGACCTTCACCCGGCGCGGGTCGAGCAGCTGCTGGTCCAGCCGCAGGTCGAGGGCCGCGCGAGGGTGCTCGATGCGCTCCACCAGATCGATGGAGGACAGCACCTGCCACAGGTGCCGCTCCGCGGCCGGGGTGCCGAGCAGCTGGTGGAGGCCCAGCGTCGTCACGTCGTCCTTGCGGTCGATCGTATAGGTGGCGTACCCGTCGGGGGTGCCGTCGGCGGCCAGGCGCAGCGCGGTGCGCAGCTTGGCGTTCGGACCGTCTGCGTCCCAGTCGAAGCTGCCGTCCTCGATCGGGCGCCAGAAGGCGGGCCGGGCCACCTCGCCCCGGGTGTGCTGCAGGTACGCGTCGAAGGCCGTGACGACGCCGGGGTGGGCGGTGGCCGGCAGCGCGAGCACGACCTGTCCGCCGTCGTCCACGCCGCGACGCCACGCCAGCCCGGGCCGGGTGTCGAGCGTGAGTCGCTGCCGGCGCACCGCGACCCCGAAGCCGAAGCGGCCGTAGATGCCGCCCTCGCTGGAGGTCAGCAGCGCGACGGCCCGCCCGGCCTGCCGGCCGTGGCGCAGGTCGGCGGCGAGCAGGGAGCTCAGCACGCCGCGTCGGCGGTGCAGCACCGAGACGGTCACGTCGGTGATCAGGTGGGCGGGGAGCAGTTCGGCGCCGCCGGCGTGGAGCCGGCCCGCCCAGGAGGCGATCGTCGCCACCGGCATCCCGTCGTGGAACGGCGGCGCCGGGTCGGGGTGCACCGCGATCACCCGGACCTCGTCCGCGCGCAGGAACTCCTGGTAGCGGTCGCGCTGGGTCGCGCTCGGATGCGCGTCGGTGAACCCGCGCTGCACCGCCCCCATCCAGGCCAGGACGACCTCGGGGTCGGCGTCGCCGGAGAGCGCCTCCGCCCGGAGGTCGGCGGGCAGTTGCGGCAGGGCGTCGTCGCTCATGGGCCGACCCTAGTGAGGGCGGGCTACGGTGCGCGCCCCGGTTTCCGGGCCCGCGGCAGGTGCGGGATCGAGGTACCAGACCGTGCGGTGGGTCCAGTCGCCCGGGCCGCGTCGTCGTCCCGAGCACACGATGATCACGACCTGCTCCGGCCCCCAGGAGCGGAAGGTGGGCGCGGCGGGGATCCGGTCCCGGCGGAAGCGGGTCCGCTCACGCACCCGGTAGCAGGCCGCCGCGCCGCGCGCTCCCCTGAGACGGAGACGATCGCCGACGCGGAGGCCCGCGAGCAGGCGGTTGCCCAGCGCGGAGCCGTCGGGCCAGGTGTGGGCGTTGAGCAGGACGGTGCCCTCGCCACCGCCCGGCAGGATCGCGGGATCCCAGGCGAGCACCCGCTTGCCGCGGTCGGTGACGGGGGCCGTGCCGATCTCCCCGTCACGGGTGCGGGGCACCCGGACCACCGCGACCCGGGCCCGGGGCGCTGACAGGGCGGCCTCCCGCGGCCGGAACGGGCCCTCGGCCGGTCGGCAGCGGTCGCCGGAGGAGGACGGGTCGGACCAGGAGGCGACCCCGGTCGCGGTCGCCGGGGCCGGCACCGTCACCAGCACGCGGAGGCGGAGCGCGCCGACGACTAGGCCTCGCCCGCCGCTGCGGTGAGGGCCGCAGC
>NZ_CAXQZB010000028.1:0-28113 GCF_964228225.1 Nocardioides sp. | reverse complement strand
CCGCGCCCGCGCGCCGCGCAGCGCCGAACGACCCACCCGGCCCCGGCCGCTCCCCGCAGGGAGCGGCCGGGGCCGTGGTGGTGTGAGCGGGTCTGCTCAGCCGGCGTCGCGCGCCTGGGCGGCGAGGGCACGGGCGGCTTCGGCGCGCCCCTCCCGCACGAAGCGCAGGGCGCCGGGGTTGGCGCTGGCCCCGGCGAGCCAGGCGTCCACGCGCTCGAGCATCGCCGCGGAGGTCAGCGGCATCGGGAAGAGCCCCTGGAGGGCCACGGCGGCCTTGTGGGAGCCGAGCCGCTCCCAGATGCTGTCCACCGCCGCGAGGTACTTCTCGAGGTAGGGGTCGAGCAGCTCGGTCTGGTCGGAGACCATGAACGACGTGGCCACGCAGCGCGCGGTCTCGTTCGGTGTCTGCGGGTCCAGGGCGAGGTCCCAGGCGGTCGCCTTGGCGGCGGCGTCGCGCATCGAGGCGCGGGCCGCGGCGGCCTTCTCCTTGCCCGAGATCGTCGGGTCGGTGGCGAGCATCGCCTCGACCTGCTCCAGGGTGCCCCGCCCGGCGGCGCACAGGCCGGTGAGCAGGTTCCAGCGCAGGTCGGTGTCGACCTCCAGGCCGGGGATCGACAGCGACCCGTCGAGCAGGGCCTCGAGGTCGGCCAGGGCCTCCTCGCTGCGGGCCGCGCCGGCGTAGCTGCGGGCGAAGGTCAGCTGCTCGTCGCTGCCGGGGGCGGCGTGCTCGAGCAGCTCGCGCAGCCCGCGCTCCCACCGGTGCCGCAGCGCCTCGCGACGGGCGGGGTCGGAGTAGTGGAACGCCGCGGTGGCGGCGGTCACCGGGATCCGGGTCAGACCCCAGGAGTCGGTCTCGGAACCGATGTTGGCCAGCACCAGGTGGACGTAGTCGTGGGCGCTCATCTCGGCGTCGCGGGTCATGTCCCACGCCGCGCCCCAGACCAGGGCCCGGGCCAGGGAGTCCTCGACGCGGGCGAGGTCGGCGATCGCGGTGGCGAGCGAGCGCTCGTCGAGGCGGATCTTGGCGTAGGCCAGGTCTCCGTCGTTGAGCAGCAGCAGGTCGGGACGCCGCAGGCCCGCGGCCTCCTTCACCTCGGTGAGCTCGCCCTCGACGTCGATCTCGAGGTAGTCGCGGCGCACGAGCGCACCGGTGTCGGTGCGGTCGTAGAAGCCGATGCCGAGGCGGTGGCGGCGCAGGGTGGGGTAGTCGGGGTCGGCGCTCTGGGCGACCGCGAGCCGGGTGAGGGTGCCGTCGGCGTCCTCCTCGACCACGGGGGCCAGGGTGTTGACCCCGGCGGTCTGCAGCCACTCCGCCGCCCAGCTGCGCAGCTCACGACCCGAGGCGGTCTCGAGGGCGACGAGCAGGTCCTCGAAGGTGGAGTTGCCGTAGGCGTGGTCGGCGAAGTACTGCCGCAGGCCCGCCAGGAACGGGTCGAGGCCGACCCAGGCCACCAGCTGCTTGAGCACCGAGGCGCCCTTGGCGTAGGTGATCATGTCGAAGTTGACCTCCACCGCCTCGAGGTCGTAGTTGTCCGCGGCGATGGGGTGGGTGCTGGGCAGCTGGTCGGCGCGGTAGCCGGTCTGCTTGCGGGCGTTGGCGAAGCCGGTCCAGGCGTCGGTGAACTCGGTGGCCTCGGCCTCGGCCCAGTAGCAGGCCCACTCGGCGAAGGACTCGTTGAGCCACAGGTCGTCCCACCACGTCATGGTCACGAGGTCGCCGAACCACATGTGGGCCATCTCGTGGGAGATCACCGAGCAGCGGAACTCGTAGAACGAGCGCGGCTGGCGGCTGCGGGGCAGGTACTCGTCGCGCAGCGTCACGCACCCGGCGTTCTCCATCGCGCCCATGTTGTACTCGGGCACGTAGAGCTGGTCGTACTTCTCGAACGGGTACGGGGAGTCGAACTTCTCCTCGAAGAACGCGAAGCACTGCCGGGTGATCTTCACCAGCTCCTCGCGGTCGAGGTGCTCGACCAGCGACTGGCGGCAGTAGTGGCCCAGCGGGATGGTGCCGAAGCGGCCCTCGTAGGTGTCGAAGACGGCGTGGTACTCACCGGCCACGATCGCGGTGATGTAGGTCGACATCCGCTTGGTCGTGGGGAAGCGCCAGATCGCGCGGTCGTCGTCGATCGCGTCCGGCTCGGGCGTCGGGGCGTTGGAGACGACCTTCCAGTGCGCGGGCGCGGTGACGTGGAAGGTGAAGACGCTCTTGAGGTCGGGCTGCTCGAAGGTCGTGAACACCCGGCGGGCGTCGGGCACCTCGAACTGGCTGTAGAGGTAGACCCGGTCGTCGGCGGGGTCGACGAAGCGGTGGAGGCCCTCGCCGCTGTGGGAGTAGGTGCAGTCCGCGCGCACGACCAGCGTGTTGTGAGCGGCCAGGTCAGGCAGCGGGATCCGGCCGTCGGCGTAGGTCGCCGGGTCGAGTGCGGTGCCGTTGAGGGTGATCTCGTGCACCGTGGCGCCGACGAGGTCGGCCCAGGTCGCGGACCCCGGCTCCCGGCAGTCGAACTCCAGGGTGGTGGTGGAGCCGAAGGTCGTCTCGCCGGTGGTGAGGTCGAGTTCGACGAGGTAGGAGGTGACGTCGAGCAGGGCGGCGCGGGTAGCCGCCTCCTCGCGCGTGAGGTTGGTTCCAGGCATGCCCCTCATCCTGTCACCGGCCCCGAGCGGCCCGCCCCCGGCCTCGGGGTGAGCGCTCCGCCGGCCGGTGCGGACCGCGGAACACCTCGGATCGGGGCCCGATCCGCCGAACGAACTGGTGAGCGAACGGCGTGTCGTGTTGACGGTGGGACTCGTGGGAGTTTTGAGAACTTCTGAGGAAAGTGTTGCGAAACGCCGTGGATGTGCTTGACAGTAGGGGCCGTGCCTTCCCGACGCCTGCTCCCGCGCCCGGTCCAGGCCACCCTCGTGACGGTCGCCGTCGCGGCGGTCTCGCTCCACGCGGGGGCGAGCGGCCGACTCGTCGGCGCGGCCCCGATCGCCCCGGAGCTGCGCCTCACCGCCTCGACGTACCTCTGCACCGGCTACAGCGGGTGCCGTGACGCCGGGTACTCCGACGCCGGTTACGGCGCGGTGAGCAACCGCATGTACTGGCGGATGTACTCCGGCCACAACTGCACCAACTACGCCGCCTACCGGATGATCAAGGCCGGGATGCCGGCCGAGCGGCCCTGGAGCGGCTCGGGCAACGCCTCGAACTGGGGCCACGCGATGGCCGACATCACCGACGACGTGCCGGCCGTCGGCGCCATCGCCTGGTGGGACCGCAACGTGCCCGGTGCCGGGTCCGCGGGCCACGTCGCCTACGTCGAGAAGGTCGTCTCGGCCGACGAGATCATCATCTCCGAGGACTCCTGGAGCGGCGACTTCCACTGGCGCCGGCTCACCCGCGACGGCCGCGGCTGGCCGACCGGGTTCATCCACTTCATCGACCGCAAGAGCGTCGTCAACACGATCCAGCCGCGCATCGAGGGCACCCCGGAGGTGGACCAGCAGCTCGTCGCGACGACCGGTCGCTGGCAGCAGCGGGTGGAGGGCTACGTCTTCCAGTGGTACGCCGGCACCACGCCGATCGCCGGCGCCACCCGGTCGCGCTTCACCCCGACCGCCGACCAGGTCGGACAGCCGCTCAGCGTGAGCGTCACCGCCCGCAAGACCGGCTACGAGGACGGCGTCGCGGTCTCGACCGCCACCCCCACCGTCGCCGCCGGCACGCTCACCCTCGACACCCCGCCGGTGCTCTCCGGGGAGGGCCAGGTCGGCCAGGTCGTGACGATGACCCCCGGCGGCTGGGCGCCTGCGCCCGCCGCGGTCACCGTGCGCTGGAAGGCCGACGGCGTGCTGCTCAAGGGCCAGACCGGTCGCACCCTCACCCTCACCAAGGCGCTGGTCGGCGCCACGATCACCGCCACCGAGGTCGCCAAGCGCGACGGCTACACCGCCGGCACCACGGCCACGGCCAACGCGGTCGGCCCGGTCGTGCAGGGGGTCGTGGAGGTCGTCACGCCGTTCAGCATGGCGGGGGAGGCGCTGCTCGGCAGCGCCCTCGGCGTCACCGACGGCGCCGTCTCGCCCTCCGACGCCACGCTCACCTACACCTGGCTGCGCGACGGCGCCGAGATCCCCGGCGCCACCGAGGCCGGCTACCGACCCACCCTCGAGGACGTCGGGCGCGAGCTGACGCTGCGCATCACCGCCAGCAAGCCCGACTACCGCTCGCTCACCCGCACCTTCGAGTTCGGCGTCATCCGCACGGCGAGCACCACCACCGTCACCCCCAAGCCCCGCCGGCACGCGGTCGTGCTCGGCATCCGGGTGGCCGCGCCGGGCACCGCCCCCGGGGGTCGGCTCACGGTCACCGTCGGCAAGCAGACGCTCACCGCCGACGTGGTCGACGGATTCGCCCGCGTGCTGGTCACCGGTCTCACCTCCGGCACCCGGCGCGCGGTGGTCGAGTACGCCGGCGACGGCGTCGCCCTCCCCAGCCGCGACGCGGTCTCGTTCCGCGTGCGCTGAGTCCGGCCTCCCCCGACAATTCGTCACGGACCTGACGAATTGTCGGTGCCGGAAGCCGGGCACCAGTTGCCGGGTCGGGCCCGGACGGGGTCAGTAGTCCCACCCGAACGAGGCCAGGACCACCAGCAGCACCAGGCTGGCGAGCCCCAGCCACTCCCGACGCCAGTCGGGGTCCAGTTGCTCGGGCTCGGTGAAGGCCAGGCGCACCGCGCCGAGCACCGGGATCAGCAGGTAGGTCCATTCCAGGGCTCGGGTGTCGGAGGCGATCCCGCCGGTGACCACGAGCACCAGTGTGGTGACGGTGACCATCAGCAGCAGCTCCTCGGCGAGTCCGCGCGGCAGCCAGGTGCCGACCCGTGTCGGCTCGGCGCGGTGGGCGCGCACGACCTCCAGCACCGCGGGGGTGAGGAAGAACAGCGTGCCGAGGACCCAGAACCACCCGGCACCGATGAACGCCCAGCCGATGAAGGCGTACACGACCGTGCGGACGGCGATGCCGAAACCGACCGCACGGTCGGTCGGCTCGGGCAGGGGTCGGTCCGGTTCGGTGGTGCGCAGGCGGCGGGGGTAGGCGGCGAAGGCGGCGTGCTCCAGTCCCACCCGCAGCGCGATCGCGGCGAGGGCCAGCAGCGCCAGGCGCCCCGAGGCGTCGGCGAGGGCGGTGGGGCGGTCGGCGAAGGCGTCCATCGCGCCGAGCACCTTGTCGGTCACCCACGCGCAGAGCAGGGCGGCGATGAGGCCGTCGGCGACCCGGTCCCAGCGGTGCAGGGCGTCGTCCGCGCCGTCGCGGCGGTCGCGACGGAAGGGTCGCTGGGCCGAGCCGACCAGGGGCAGCGCCACCAGCACGAAGCCGAGGGTCACCGAGATCAGCAGCGCCTGGGTGAGGTCCAGGGCGTCCGTGGCGGCCGCGACCAGTGCGCCCACCAGCAGGGCCGACGACGCCGCCGCCCCGGCGGTGGCGTCCAGGGCGCCGAGCACGATGATCACCGCGACCACCCAGGGGGCGGGCGGGAGGCCGTCGGCCACCAACGACACCGCACCGACGACGCCCAGGGCGAGGGCGGCCACCGGCAGCAGCAGCGAGGCCGTGCCGAACGCGGCGCGATTCAGCGCGGAGTCCACCACGAGGCGGGCGAGGAAGGGCGAGTGCGCCGCCCAGGCCAGCGGGGCGGCGGCACCGGCGCGGTCGAGCCGGCCGTGCCCGGGCCAGCGCCAGGTGCGGGAGCGGTCGCCGCGCCCGACGGCGTCGTCGAGGGCCTCCTCGCGCTGGTCGGCGCCGTCGTCACGGTCGGCGAAGGCGATGCCGGCGGGGCGCTGGAAGCTGCGCCGCGGAGCACGGCGGTTGGTGCCGCCGCGGCGCCGTAGCCCGGCCCCGGAGGTGCCGCCGGCCCGTAGTCCGGGCAGCACCGTGCCGGCCATGATGGCCAGCGGGATCAGGACGTCGCGGTAGCTCGGGCCGCTCGGGCCCGGGTCGGTCGCGGGCGGCGGCGGCGTGGGGGGCGCCGGCGGCTCCGGGGTCGTCTCGGGCGTGGGCTCGACGGTCGGCTCGGGCGTGGGCTCCGGGGCCGGCGTCGGGTCGGGCGTGGGATCCGGCGTCGGGTCGGGTGTGGGCTCGACGGTCGGGTCCGGGGTCGGGTCGGGGGTCGCCTCCGGCGTCGGGTCCGGGCTCGGCTCGGGCTCCGGGAACGGTTCGGACGTCGGCTCCGGGTCGGGCTCCTCAGGGTCGGGGTCCGGGTCCGGGGCGACCGGCGCCGTCACGATCCTGTAGGGCCGCTCCACGGCGCGCACGGGCGCGGGCTGCTCGAACAGGTACTCCTGCACGCGCAAGGTGTAGGCGCCCACCGCGAGGCCCGCGGTGCCGGTGCGGCCGACCCGGCAGCGGTAGGTGTCGCCGGTGACCGTGCACGGCCGGCTGATCGTGGCCGCGCGCCCGGAGGTCCCGGTGGGTCGTGCCGCGGCGCGGTCCGCGGGCAGCAGGTCCAGGGTCACGACCGTGGTGGGGTGCGGGTCCGCGGGCCCGGTCACCTCCACCGCCGTGCCCGCGCGGCCGCTGGTGGGCGCGCCGGTGATGTCGAGTCGGGTGGTGATCTCGAAGCTCGTGGTCCGCGAGGTCACGGTGTCCTCACCGACGAACTCCACGATCTCCAGCGTGTGCCGACCGGGCCCGTAGAACCGCGTCGGCTCCGACTCCGTGCCGTCGGGCGTGCAGGACCAGTCCGGGGGGTCGGCGACGGGTGCGAACTCGACGAAGCAGTAGCTCTCGTCGTCGATCAGCAGGTCGAGGGAGGAGAACCCCGGGCGGTCGGTTCCGGTGATCGTCAGGGGCTGGTCGACGATGGCGATGCTCGCGCCGTCGGTGGGGAAGGTGACGGTCGTGTCCACGGCCCGTGCCGGGGCGGCCGGCGCCAGCACGAGCAGCGCGACCGCCGCCAGGGCGGTCAGCGCACGGACCAGGCGCCCGACCGGTGCGTCGGGGGGAGGGGGGAGAGCGGGCATCGACGGGCGTCCTTGTCCGTGGGGAGACCCCGGGGGAGGGGCGGGACGGCGGTCGACGCTGACCGCGTGGGCGCCATGATGGCAGAGTCCGGCCGCGCTGCGGTCGAGGTTCCGCTGCGGATCGATCGTCCCTGTCCGGGACGCCGTCCGGAGGCCGACCGGGAGACCCGGCGCGAGCACGCGTGGCGTCCGCGCGCTGGTGCCCCCCGAGGGTTGTCGCTGAGGGCGTCGGACGGCGGCCGGCGCCGCTCGGGCGGTCGTCAGGCGGTCTGGGGGAACTTCACGCCGGTGTTCGCGTGGCAGCGGTAGCCGAAGGGGTTCTTGGCCAGGTACTGCTGGTGGGCGTCCTCGGCGTAGTAGTAGGGCCCGGCGGGGGCGAGCTCGGTGGTGATCGTGCCCAGGCCGCGACGCTCCAGCTCGGCGCCGTAGACGGCCGTCAGCTCCCGGGCCACCGCCTCCTGCTCCGGCGTGGTCCAGTAGATGCCCGAGCGGTACTGGGTGCCGACGTCGTTGCCCTGGCGCATGCCCTGGGTGGGGTCGTGGATCTCGAAGAACTGCTTGACCAGGTCGGCGAAGGTCACGACCGCGGGGTCGAAGACGATCCGCACGGCCTCGGTGTGTCCGGTGCGGCCCGTGCAGACCTCCTCGTAGGAGGGGTGGGGGGTGTAGCCGCCGGTGTAGCCCACCGAGGTCGACCACACGCCCTCGCGCTGCCAGTAGATCTCCTCCGCACCCCAGAAGCAGCCCAGGCCGAAGATCGCGACCTCGAGGCCGGCCGGCACCTCCTCGGCCACCACGGGCGTGCCGAGGACGACGTGCTTCGCGGCGCGGCGGAACGGGTCGGTGTCGCGACCCGGGAGGGCCTTGTCGGGGTCGATCATGGTGGTCTTGCGCGAGAACATGACTCCATTCTGACGCGCCGCGCCCACAACACCAGCCCCCGAGGCGTCCGTCACCGACCCGTCACCGATCCGCCACCGCCGGCGACGTCGAGGTGCCGCACTAGGCTCGTGCGGTGACCCATCACCACGACCACGAGGGCCAGGGGTTCGAGACGCGTGCGATCCACGCCGGCTACGAGCCCGATCCCACCACCGGCGCCGTCATCCCGCCGATCTACGCCACCTCCACCTACGCCCAGGACGGCGTCGGCGGGCTG
Organism: Nocardioides sp.; assembly: GCF_964228225.1. Taxonomy (GTDB): domain Bacteria; phylum Actinomycetota; class Actinomycetes; order Propionibacteriales; family Nocardioidaceae; genus Nocardioides. The sequence goes on along the minus strand of NZ_CAXQZB010000028.1, from coordinate 19,946 downwards.
CGCAACGGCTACGAGTACAGCCGCTCGGCCAACCCCACGCGCACCGCCCTGGAGGAGACCCTGGCGGCGCTGGAGGGCGGCACCCACGGCTTCGCCTTCGCCTCCGGGCTGGCGGCCGAGGACACCCTGGTGCGCAGCCTGTGCGTGCCCGGCGACCATGTCGTGCTGCCCAACGACGCCTACGGCGGCACCTACCGCCTCTTCGCCAAGGTCGAGGCCGCCTGGGGCGTCGAGCACACCTCCGCCCCGGTCGACGACGTCGACGCCGTGCGCGCCGCGATCCGTCCGGGCCGCACGAAGCTGGTGTGGTTGGAGACCCCCACCAACCCGCTGCTCTCGATCGGCGACATCGAGGCGCTGGCCGGCGTCGCCCACGAGGCCGGCGCGCTGCTCGTGGTCGACAACACCTTCGCCTCCTCCTACCTGCAGCAGCCGCTCGCGCTCGGCGCCGACGTCGTCGTGCACTCCACCACCAAGTACGCCGGCGGCCACTCCGACGTCGTCGGCGGGGCGCTGGTCGTGCGCGACGCCGCCCTGGCCGAGCGGATCGGCTTCCACCAGAACGCCATCGGCGCGGTGGCGGGTCCCTTCGACGCCTGGCTGACCCTGCGTGGACTCAAGACCCTGGCGCTGCGCATGGAGCGGCACTGCGACAACGCCGAGCAGGTCGTGCAGCTGCTCAGCAGCCACCCCGACGTGGTGCAGGTGATCTACCCCGGACTGCCGGAGCACCCCGGCCACGCGGTCGCCGCCCGCCAGATGCGGCGCTTCGGCGGCATGGTGTCCTTCCGCGTCCGCGGCGGGGAGGAGCAGGCGCTCGCGGTGTGCGAGCGCACCCGGATCTTCACCCTCGGCGAGTCGCTGGGCGGGGTCGAGTCGCTCATCGAGCACCCCGGCCGGATGACCCACGCCAGCGTCGCGGGCACCGACCTGGAGGTGCCGGCCGACCTCGTGCGCCTCAGCGTCGGCATCGAGACCGCCTCCGACCTGCTGGCCGACCTCACCGCTGCACTCGGGTGAGCGGCACGCCCCCATCCGCCGAGCGACTCGTCTGCGTCGACGTCGGCTCGACCTTCACCAAGGCGCTGCTGATCGACCTCGGCCACCCCGCCTCGGGCGCCGGTGCCCGCGTCCTGGCCGCCACCGAGCACCCCACCACGATCGGCACCGACGTGCTCGACGGCGTCGACGCGTGCGTGCGCGCCCTGGACGCCGTGGGACTGCCGGTGGTCGCCTCCTCCAGTGCGGGCGGGGGTCTGCGGATCGCGGTCGTGGGCAACGAGGACCTCGTCACCGCCGAGGCCGGGCGCCGGGTCGCGCTCTCCAGCGGCGGCACGGTCGTGGCGGTGCTCGCCGTGGCGGGTGCGGAGGTGCCGCTCGCCGCACGCACCGCGGCCGACCTCGCCCGGCCCGACGTCGTGCTCCTGGTCGGCGGCACCGACGGCGGCAACCCCGCGCCCCTGCGCGAGGCGGCCGCCTGGCTGGCGGGCTGCGGGTGGCGAGGACCGGTGGTGCTCGCCGGTAACGCCGAGGCCGCCGCAGAGGTCGCCGAGCTGCTCACCGCCGCGGGGCTGCCGGTCACCACGGCCGCCAACGTCGTGCCCCGCATCGGGGTCCTGCAGCCCGAGCCGGCGCGCCGCGCGGTGCGCGAGGTGTTCCTGCGCCACGTCATCGGCGGCAAGGGACTGTCCTCCCGCGAGGACGGCGCGGCGTTCGTGCGGCTCGTGCGCGGCGCCACCCCCGACGTCGTGCTCAGCGGGGTGGAGGTCCTGGCTGCGGGGAGTGCGGGCGGTGCCGGCGTGGTCGTGGTCGACCTCGGCGGCGCCACCACCGACGTGCACTCCGTGGTGACCCTCGACCCCGAGGACGGCGCCCTGGCCCGCGACGTCGTCGCCCCGACCGCGGCCACCCGCACCGTCGAGGGCGACCTCGGGATGCGGTGGTCGGCCCCCGCCACCGTGGCGGCGGCCGAGGGCCCCGACGATCTCGTAGAACCCGCTGCCCGGCGTGCGGCCGACCCCGGCTTCCTGCCCCTCACCGAGGCCGAGCACGAGGAGGACGAGCGGATCGCCGGCCTCGCGGTGCGGCTGGCGCTGCGACGGCACGCCGGCCGGGCGCGCGTCGTCGTCGGCCCGGGCGGCCGGGTCGTGGAGCGCACCGGCACCGACCTGCGCGAGGTGGGGCTGCTCGTGGCCTCCGGCGGTGTGTTCCGCCACGGCCTGCCCGGCGTCCCCGCCCGGGTGCTGGCCGCCAGCCTCACCACCGACGCCGACGACGGCTGGCTGCTGCCCCGGCGCGCCGCGGTGGTCGTGGACGAGGTGCACGTGCTCGCCGCCGTCGGTCTGCTCGCCGAGACCGCGCCGGAGGCGGCGGCCGCCCTCGCCGGCGGCCTGCTCGCCGGGGCCGCGGGAGTCGCGCGCGATGCTTAGGCTGAGGCCGTGACCGACTCCCACGAGCGAGCACCCCAGCCCCCCGCCCCGGCCGTCCCGGACCCGCCCCGGGTGGACCTGGTCAAGCGGTCCTCGATGACCCGCGAGCACGACCGGCTCAGCGCGCGCATCGCCGCCCAGGTGGCCGCCCACTGGGCGGTCGTGCGCGAGGAGCGCGACGAGCGGCGTCACCGCCCCGAGCCGCGGATCCCGCTCGGCTCCTCGAACTTCAGCCGGGCCGAGGTGCCGTGGGGCCTGGACCTCGCCGCGGCCTGGTCCTGGCGGGTCATCGTCATCGGCGTCGCCGGCTACGTCGTGCTGCGCCTGCTCAGCTTCTTCTCGGTCATCACCCTGCCGCTGGCCATCGCGCTGCTCCTGGCGGCCCTGGCCACCCCGGTCGTCGCGCTGCTGCGCCGCGCGCGGGTGCCGCGCCCGCTCGGCGCGCTGGGGGTCGTGCTCGTCGGGTTCGCCGCCGTCGTCGCGCTGCTCACCTTCGCCGGCCAGCAGGTCGCCACCGGCGCCGCCGACCTGGCGCAGTCGGTGGCCGACGGGCTCCAGCAGATCCGGACCTGGCTGCAGGAGGGGCCGCTGCACGCCAGCGACTCCCAGATCCAGGACTACCTCCAGCGCGCGGAGGACGCCCTCACGACCACCGCCACCGACGGCGACGTCGTCGGGCAGCTCGGTGCGATCGGCGCCACGCTCGGCAACGTCGTGGCGGGTCTGTTCGTCACGCTGTTCGCCACCTACTTCTTCCTCGCCGACGGCGACCGGATCTGGGCCTGGGTGGTGCGGCTGGCGCCCCGGGCCGCCCGGGAGCGGGTGGACTCCTCCGGTCGGGTCGCCTGGATCTCCCTCACCCACTTCGTGCGCGCCACCGTGGTCGTGGCGGCCGTCGACGCGATCGGCATCATGATCGGCGCGGCGATCCTCGACGTGCCGTTCGTGCTGGCCATCGGGGTGCTGGTCTTCCTCGGGGCCTTCGTGCCGATGGTGGGGGCCTTCGTGGCCGGCTCGGTGGCGGTGCTGGTGGCGCTGGTCGACGGCGGCCCGGTCGTGGCGCTGATCATGCTGGCGATCGTCGTCGGCGTGCAGCAGCTCGAGGCGCACGTGCTCCAGCCCTTCCTCCTCGGGCGGTGGGTCTCGGTGCACCCGCTCGGGGTGATCCTCGCGATCGCCGCGGGCCTGCTGGCCGGCGGCGTGGCCGGCGCGCTCATCGCCGTGCCGCTGGTGGCCTCCCTCAACGCCGTGTGCCAGCACCTGGCGGGCGAGCCGGACGCCCGGGTCGACCCCCGCCGCGAGCTCGACGCCGACTACGCCGAGGACCGCACGGCCAGCGCCGTGCCCGAGCCCCGACCGGAGCCGGTGTGAGCACCGTGCTGGGCCTCGACGACGTCCGCGCGGCGCGCGAGGTGCTGCGCGACGTCGCCATCTGCACGCCGATGGAGGAGTCGCGCTGGCTCTCGACGCTGGTCGGCGGTCGGGTGCTGCTCAAGTGCGAGAACCTCCAGCGCACCGGCTCGTTCAAGGCCCGTGGGGCGTTCGTGCGCATCAGCCGGCTCAGCCCCGCCGAGCGCGAGCGCGGCGTCGTGGCCGCCTCCGCCGGCAACCACGCCCAGGGCGTGGCGCTGGCCGCGCAGGTGCTCGGCATCCGCGCCACCGTGTTCATGCCCGAGGGGGCCCCGATCCCCAAGGAGCGCGCCACCCGCGGCTACGGCGCCCAGGTGCGCTTCCACGGCCGCTACCTCGAGGACGCCCTCGCCCGGGCCCGCGAGTTCGCCGCCGAGACGGGCGCGGTGCTGATCCACCCCTTCGACCACCTCGACGTCATGGCCGGCCAGGGCACGGTGGGCCTGGAGGTGCTCGAGCAGGTGCCCGACGCCGCGACGGTGCTCGTGCCGTGCGGCGGCGGGGGACTGCTGGCCGGCATGGCGGTGGCGATCAAGGCGCTGCGCCCCGACGTCCGCGTGGTCGGGGTGCAGGCCGCCGGCGCCGCCGCCTACCCCGGCTCGCTCGCGCAGGGCGCCCCGGTGGCGCTGCCCCAGATGGCCACGATGGCCGACGGCATCGCCGTCGGGCTGCCCGGCGACCTCACCTTCGCCGCGGTGCGCGACCACGTCGACGACATCGTGCTGGTGAGCGAGGACGCCCTCGCCCGGGCGGTGCTCGCGCTCGCCGAGCGGGCCAAGATGGTGGTCGAGCCCGCGGGCGCCGCTGCCGTCGCCGCCCTGCTCGAGCGCACGCCCGGCCTGCTCGCCCCCGAGGCCGGCCCCACCGTCGTCGTGCTCTCCGGGGGCAACGTCGACCCGCTGCTGCTGGGCAAGATCATCGCCCACGGCATGGCCGCCGCCGGCCGCTACCTGAGCCTGCAGGTGACGGTGCCGGACCGTCCCGGCGCCCTGGCCGGCCTGCTGGCCGACGTCAGCGCCGTCGGGGCGAACGTGCTGGAGGTCGCCCACGAGCGCCGCTCGCCCTCGCTGCACCTGGACGAGGTCCAGATCCGGCTGCAGGTCGAGACGCGCGGGTCCGCCCATGCCGAGGCCCTGCTCGCGCGGCTGCGCGGGCAGGGCCTGACGGTCGTCGCGTCCTGAACGACGCGCGGGGTCAGCCGCCGAAGGGCTCGGCGGCCAGGATCTCGACCTCGAAGGTGCGGCCGGCCTCGGTGGTGTAGCTGACGACGTCGCCGGCCTTCGCGCCGATGATGGCCGAGCCGAGGGGCGACTGCGGCGACCACACCTGCAGACCGCCGGCGGCGTCCTCCATCTCGCGCGCGGCCAGCAGGAAGGTCTCGGCCTCGGCGTCGTCGTCGCCGACGAACTTGTAGGTGACCTTGGTGCCGGGGGCGATGGTGCCGTCGCTCGGGGCGGCCTCGCCGACCTCGGCCTTCTCCAGCATGGCCTCGAGCTGCCGGATGCGGCCCTCGAGCTTGCCCTGCTCCTCACGGGCGGCGTGGTAGCCGCCGTTCTCCTTCAGGTCGCCCTCGTCGCGGGCGGCGCTGATGCGCGCGATGATCTCCTGGCGGACCGGACCCTTGAGGTTCTCCAGCTCCTCGGTGAGCTTGTCGAAGGCCTCCTGGGTGAGCCAGACGGTGTCCTGCTCGGGGGTCTGGGTCATGGCGGTGCTCCTGGTTCTCTGGGGTCCACGGGTGTCCCTGGCCGTGGCGTGCCTCGACGGGTGCGGGCGGGGGAGGTCCCCCCGGTGACCGCGGATCGTCGCGAGCAGCAGGCTCAGCGGGACGACGTGCGAAAGGTCGAGACTAGCAAAGCGGCGGTCCGGGGGCCGGGTCAGCGGGGTCGGGGCTGACCCGCGGCGGTGCAGCCGATCAGCTCGACGGCCGTGGCACGCCGCTCGGTGGCGATCTCCACCGAGATCCGCGAGGGGTCACCCGGTCGCGGGGTGACGGTCAGGCTGCCGACCAGGGTGTGGTCGGCGGCGCGGGCGTCGAGCCGGCACGCGACGTCGGTGGCGTCGGGCTGGAGGTCGACCGTGAAGCTGGCGGTCACCCGACCGTCGTCGACGACGTCGAAGACCAGCTCGCCCGAGGCCGCGGCGGGCGCGGACTGGCCGAGCACCACCCACACCAGCCAGCCGAGGAAGGCGACGGCGAGGACCACCACCCCCGCCAGCAGCCCGCGACGGCGGCCACGGGATGGCGTGCCGTACCGCGAGGCCAGGGGGTCGGCCGGGGTCACAGGGGTGCTCACAGCACCCGATTCTAGGATGGGGCCCATGACGCAGGACCCTCCGCACGCCCCCTCCCGCACGGGGCTGCGGCTCATGCACGTGCACGCCCACCCCGACGACGAGTCCAGCAAGGGCGCGGCCTCCACGGCCAAGTACGTCGCGCAGGGCGTCGACGTGCACGTCGTCACGTGCACCGGCGGCGAGCGCGGCTCGGTGCTCAACCCCAAGATGGACCGGCCCGACGTGCTGGCCAACATCACCGAGATCCGCCGGCAGGAGATGGAGCGTGCCCGCGACATCCTGGGGATCGCCCAGGACTGGCTCGGCTTCGTCGACTCCGGCTGGCCCGAGGGCGACCCCAAGCCGCCGCTGCCGGAGGGCTGCTTCGCGCTGGTGCCGCTGGAGGAGTCGGTGGGGCGGCTGGTGCGCCTGATCCGCAGCTTCCGTCCGCACGTGCTGACCACCTACGACGAGCGGGGCGGCTACCCCCACCCCGACCACATCCGGTGCCACGAGGTGAGCGTCGCGGCCTTCGAGGCCGCCGCCGACCCGACCGCCTACCCCGAGGCCGGCGAGCCGTGGCAGGTGCTCAAGCTCTACTACCACCACAGCTTCAGCTACGGGAAGATCACCGCCCTGCACCAGGCGATGCTCGACCACGGCCTGGAGAGTCCCTACGCCGAGCGGCTGGAGAACTGGACGCGGGAGCCGGAGTGGGAGGACCGCATCACCACCCGGGTGCCGTGCTCGGAGTACTTCGGGGTGCGCGACCAGGCGCTGCTGGCCCACGCCACCCAGATCGACCCCGACGGCTTCTGGTTCTCGATCCCGCGCGAGCTGCAGGCCTCGGTGTGGCCCACCGAGGACTACGAGCTCGTGCGCAGTCACGTCGACTCCGTGGTGCCCGAGGACGACCTGTTCGCCGGCATCACGCCCTGATCACGCCCGGGGCTGGTCCTGAGCCCGCCCGGGGCTGGGGCGCCGCCACGGGGTGAGGGACACTGGAGGCATGACCGTGATCGACCTCCTGCTGCTCTCCGCCGCCGACCCCGTGCCGAAGGAGGAGGACGTCGTCGCCGGGTGGACGGCGTTCGCCCTGTTCGGGATCGGCATCCTCGCGGTCGTGGTGCTGGGCTTCAGCCTGGTCAAGCGGCTCAAGAACGTCGACGCCGCCGCGGCGGCCGGCAAGTACGACCCCTCCACCCCCAAGCCGCAGCGCGGCCGACCCGCGCGTGGCCTGGCGGCGGTGCGCGAGCAGCGGGCGGCGGAGGCGGCGGCGGCCGAGGCCGGCGACCCGGGCGACCCCCGCGAACCGAACTGACACACAGGCTGGACATCTTGTCCAGATCCCTGGTCGGGGGTGGCGCGGGGCGCTAGTGTTCCGGACGTGACACAGGACACGTTCGACTACGTCGTGATCGGTGCCGGGAGTGCGGGGGCGGTGGTCGCCGCACGGCTCACCGAGGACCCCGCCGTCTCGGTCCTGCTGCTCGAGGCCGGCCCCGCGCCGGACATCGACGAGGTGGCCATGCCGGCCGGCTTCCCGGCCATCGTGCGCACCAAGTGGGACTGGAACTACTGGACCACCGAGCAGAAGCACCTCCACGGCCGCCGCGCCTCCTGGCCCCGGATGAAGTCCCTGGGCGGCTGCTCGGCGATGAACGCGATGATCTACATCCGCGGCAACCGGGTCGACTTCGACACCTGGCGCGACTCCTACGGCGCCACCGGCTGGGGCTACGACGACGTCCTGCCCTACTTCGTCAAGGCCGAGGCCAACACCCGCCTCGGCGGTCCGTTCCACGGCCGCAGCGGGCCGCTGACGGTCGAGGACCGTCGGTTCACCCATGACGTCACGACCGCCTTCGTCGACAGCGCGGTGTCCTATGGCCACCCCGCCACCGACGACTTCAACGGTGCCCGCCAGGAGGGCGTGGGCGAGTACCAGGTGACCTGCCGCGACGGTCGCCGCTGGTCCACCTACGACGCCTACCTCAAGCCGGCCATGGGCCGCCCGAACCTGACGATCACCACCGACCTGCTCGTCACCGGGGTGGTGCTCGACGGCGAGCGCGCCACCGGCGTGCGGTTCCGGCAGGGCGGCGCCGAGCACGTGGTGCACGCCCGCACCGAGGTGATCCTCTCGGCCGGGGCGATCGGCAGCCCGCAGCTGCTGATGCTCTCCGGCATCGGCCCGGCCGCACACCTGGCCGAGCACGGCATCGACGCCAGGGTCGAGCTCGCCGGCGTCGGGGCGAACATGCAGGACCACCCGTTCGTGCCCATGGTCTTCCACACCACCGGCACCGAGGACCTCGCCGACGCCAACACCCTGGGCAACTTCCTGCGGTGGAAGACGCGGCGCCAGGGTCCGCTCACCTCCAACGTCGCCGAGACCGGCGGCTTCTGGCACACCCGCGACGGCCTGCCCGCGCCCGACATGCAGGCCCACGCCATCGCCACCGGCCTGTTCGGCGACGGCATGAACGAGCCCCACCACCGGATGACCACCGTGCTCGCCACGCTGGTCGACGTGCACAGCCGCGGCCACATCCGGCTGCGCTCGGCCGACCCCACCTGGCACCCCGAGATCGAGGCCGCCTACTACGACGACCCGATCGACCTCGACGCGATGCTCGCCGGCTGCCGCCGGATCTTCGACATCTGCGGCCAGGGCCGGATCGCCTCGATGATCGACCGTCCGCACGAGCTGTCCACCACGCCCAGCGACGACGACGTCATCGAGTACATCCGCCGGCACACCCAGACCACCTACCACCCGACCTCGACGTGCGCCATGGGCAGCGGCGAGGATGCGGTCGTGGACCCCGAGCTGCGCGTGCGCGGCGTCGCGGGTCTGCGCGTGGTCGACGCCTCGGTCATGCCGACCGTCGTCCGCGGCAACACCAACGCCCCCACCATCATGGTCGCCGAGAAGGCGGCCGATCTCATCAGGAGCGCCCGATGACCACCACGCCCGAGAAGACCGGCACCTTCGCGTCCCTCGACCCCCGCACCGGTGACGTCGTCGCCACCCACCCGATCCACTCCGCCGAGGACGTCGCGGCCGCGGTCATGCGCGCCCGCGAGGAGTCCGCGTGGTGGATGGCGCTGTCCTTCGAGGAGCGCGCCGAGCACCTGCTGACCTGGAAGGGCGTCGTCACCCGGCGCATGCAGCAGCTGGCCGACCTCATGCACCGCGAGACCGGCAAGCCCCACGGCGACGCCGCCCTCGAGGTGGCCCTGGCCATCGACCACCTGCACTGGGCGGCCACGCACGCCAAGAAGCACCTCGACCGGCGCCGGGTGCCCTCGGGCCTGCTCATGGCCAACCAGGCCGCCTCGGTTGCCTACCGGCCGCTGGGGGTCATCGGCGTGATCGGGCCGTGGAACTACCCCGTCTTCACGCCGATGGGCTCGATCGCCTACGCCCTGGCCGCCGGCAACGCCGTGGTGTTCAAGCCCTCCGAGTTCACCCCGGGCGTGGGGGAGTGGCTGGCCCGCACCTTCCTCGAGGCCGTGGGCCGACCGGTGTTCAGCGTCGTCACCGGCCTGGGCGACACCGGCGCCGCGCTGTGCCGCGCCGGCGTCGACAAGGTCGCCTTCACCGGCTCCACCGCCACCGGCAAGCGCGTCATGGCGGCCTGCGCGGAGACCCTGACCCCGGTGGTCATCGAGGCCGGCGGCAAGGACGCCGTGATCGTCGACCACGACGCCGACCTCGACGCCGCCGTCGAGGCCTCGCTGTGGGGTGCCTGCGCCAACGCGGGCCAGACCTGCGCAGGCGTCGAGCGCGTCTACGTCCACGAGCTCGTCTACGACCAGTTCGTCGCCCAGCTCGCCGCCGCGGCGAAGGAGCTGCGCGCCACCGACTCCGCCGACTCCCCGATCGGCCCGATCACCATGCCCAAGCAGCTGGAGATCATCCGGTCCCACATCGCCGACGCCCTCGCGCGCGGCGGCCGGGCGCTGGTCGGCGGCACCGACGCCGTGGGCGACCGGTTCGTGCAGCCCACCGTGCTCGTCGACGTCCCCGAGGACTCCCTCGCGGTCACCGAGGAGACCTTCGGCCCCACCGTCACCGTGCGCAAGGTCGCCACGGTGGAGGAGGCCATCGAGCTCACCAACCGCAGCAAGTACGCCCTGGGCTCGACGGTGTTCTCCAAGGCGCGCGGCATGGAGATCGCCGAGCAGGTCCGCTCCGGCATGACCGCCATCAACGGCGTCATCACCTTCGCCGCCGTCCCGGCGCTGCCCTTCGGCGGCGTCGGCGACTCCGGCTTCGGTCGCATCCACGGCGCCGACGGCCTGCGGGAGTTCACCTACCCGAAGGCGATCACGCGGCAGCGGTTCAAGCCGGCCCTGGCCCTGACGACGTTCAAGCGCACCGCCAAGGCCGACCAGCAGCTGATCTCGATGATGACGATGATGCACGGGCGCGGCACCACGCTGCCGAAGGCGATGAAGCCGCGGCGCGGCGAGCGCTGAGCGCCCCGAGCAGCTCGATCACCACGACGGGCGGGTGGGACCTGCGGGTCCCGCCCGCCCGTCGTGCCGTCACGACGTGCGGCTACTGCTGACCCTGCTGCTCGGCGACCTGGCGGCGCACGTCCTCCATGTCCAGGCCCCGCACGCCCTCGATGAGCTGCTCCAGGCCGGCGGGCGGCAGCGCGCCGGCCTGCCGGAACACCAGGATGCCGTCGCGGAACGCCATCAGCGTGGGGATCGAGGAGATCCCGGCGGCGCCCGCCAGCTCCTGCTGCTCCTCGGTGTTGATGGAGCCGAAGGTGATGTCGGGATGGGTCTCGCTCGCCGCCTCGTAGGTGGGCGCGAACTGCTGGCACGGCCCGCACCAGCTGGCCCAGAAGTCGACGAGGACGATGCCCTCGCCCTCGACGTGGGAGGCGAAGTTGTCGGCGGTCAGCTCGATCGTGGCCATGGCCCCAACCTAGCCCGCCGCCGGGTGGCGGAGCGGATCAGCGCAGGGAGTAGGTGACCAGCGAGACGGCGACGTAGTGGCTCACGAACGCCACCACGGTGAAGCTGTGGAACACCTCGTGGAACCCGAAGGTGGTCGGCCAGGGGTTGGGGCGCTTCACGCCATAGACCACGCCGCCGAAGGTGTAGAGCGCGCCGCCGGTGACGATCAGCACGAACGCCGCGATGCCGATGCCCACCCCGAGCCGGGTGGCGCCGTCGTAGAAGGAGGGGATGAAGAAGACCGCCGCCCAGCCCAGCGCGATGTAGATCGGCACGTAGAGCCAGCGCGGTGCCTCGGTCCAGAACACCCGGAACCCGACGCCGAGCAGGGCGCCGGCCCACACCACGGTGAGCAGCACGACCTGGGAGGTGCCCTCCAGCAGGATGATCGAGAACGGCGTGTAGGAGCCGGCGATCAGCAGGAAGATGTTGGCGTGGTCGAAGCGGCGCAGGAACGCCCAGACCTTCGGTGACCACGTGCCGGTGTGGTAGACCGCCGAGACCCCGAACAGGAGCAGGGCGGAGGCGGTGAACAGCGCCGAGCCGATCCGGGTCTCGGTGGTGGGGGACAGGCAGATCAGGACGATGCCGGCGGCGAGCGCCAGCGGCGCGGTCACGAGGTGCAGCCAGCCGCGCAGCCGGGGCTTGACCTCGTGGAACTTCGCGCTCACCGATTCCATGCCCGCTCGGACGGCCTCGTTCGCGTGCTGCAGCGCGTCGCTCATGGCCTGAATGGTACGGGGCACGACGACGCCCGCGGACCGGACGGTGCCGATCCGCGGGCGTCGAGCCGTTCACCCCCGCAGGTGAGAGCGGCCTCACCCCGGGGGAGGGCCCGCTCCGTGCGGGTCAGGCGGTGGCGGTGGGGTAGCCCTCGGAGGGCTGCACGATCACGAACCCGTTGCCCGAGAACGTCACCTGGAACGCCTCGCCCGAGCCGCGACCGATGAGCGCACCGGCGCTGAAGCTGGAGTGGATGCCGGTCTGCAGGTGCGCCGACCACGCCACGATCGCGTCGGTGTCGGCGAAGGTCGGGGCCTCGGCGGCGTTGAGGACCACCGGCGCACCCTCGGTCGTGATCGCGCACCAGCCCGTGCCGCGCAGGGTGGTGTTGAACAGCCCGCCCGCGGCCATGCTGCCGCCCTTGACCCGCTCGATGTTGTGCTGGAGCGAGGAGGAGAAGGCCAGCACGTTGCCGCCGTTGATCGAGATGCCGCTGTTCTCCAGGTGCAGGATGTGCACGTCCTTGGCGGTGTCGGCGAGGAACACGTCCCCCTGGCCCTCCACGCGCATCAGCGCCAGGCCCTCGCCGGTGAAGGCCTTCTTCAGCACCCGGGCTGCGCCCTGGCTCTGGTAGGCGAAGTTGACGTTGCCCTGATAGGCCACCATCGCGCCCTGCTTGGCCATGAAGGGCTCGGTGAGGCGCACGCGCAGCATCTTGGAGTTTTGCAGGCTCGGGCCGGTGTCCTCGACCTCGGAGTAGCGGCCGTCGACCAGGTCGCCCTTGATGCCGGAGAACGGGTCGCCGCTGAACTGCTGCGCGGGCTGGGCCTGCTGGGCCTGCGGGGCGTACTGCTGGGCCTGCGGGGTCTGCTGGGCATACTGCTGGGCCTGCTGGGCCTGCTGGGCCTGCTGGGCCTGCTGGGCCGGGGCGGAGTCGACCGGGTCGACCGAGGTCTGCCCGGCGTCGCTGACGTGCTCGGTCCAGGTGGAGCCGTCCCAGTAGCGGAGCTCGTGCCGGCCGGTCGGGTCCGGGTGCCAGGCAGCGGTCATGGTGGTTCGTCCTTCGTGATCGGTCGGTCTGGAGGTGGTGCGGGCCCATCGTGCCACTGCAGCGCGGCATCGCGCGGCCCCGGAACCAGCGCCGCGTGCCTTACGATCGCCTGCGTGGCGGACTGGAAGAGCGCGGTGCGTCGGGTGGTCTACCCGGCGTACGAGGCGCGCATGCTCCGCCGGCTGCCCGAGAACATCCCGCACCACGTCGGCGTCATGCTCGACGGCAACCGACGGTGGGGGCGTGCGATGGGCGTCGACGCCGCCGAGGCCTACCAGGCCGGTGCCGACAACATCGTCCCCCTGCTCGGCTGGTGCGAGGAGGTGGGCATCGAGGTCGTCACGCTGTGGCTGCTGAGCACCGACAACCTCAACCGCACGGCGGCCGAGCTCACCCCGCTGCTCGACATCATCACCGCGGCGGTGGACCACCTCGCCGACCAGCGTCGCTGGCACGTGCACCCCGTCGGGGCCCTGGACCTGCTGCCCGACGACGTCGCCCACCGGCTCAAGCTGGCCGACGAGCGCACCACTGACGTGGAGGGCATGGTCGTCAACGTCGCCGTGGGCTACGGCGGCCGCCGCGAGATCACCGACGCCGTGCGGGCCCTGCTGCTCGAGCACGCCGCGCGCGGCACCACGCTGGAGGAGCTGGCGCACGCCCTCGAGGACGAGCACATCGCCGACCACCTCTACACCAAGGGCCAGCCCGACCCCGACCTCGTGATCCGCACCTCGGGGGAGCAGCGTCTGGGCGGCTTCCTGCTCTGGCAGAGCGCCAAGTCGGAGTTCTACTTCTGCGAGGCCTACTGGCCCGACTTCCGCCGGGTCGACTTCCTGCGCGCCATCCGCGCCTACACCCAGCGCGAACGCCGCTTCGGCACCTGAGGCGACCCGCCACCCCGCGAGAGGTGGTCCGTCGGGCGCGGGCGTCTCGTGACGCTCGCTGCGCTCGCTCCTCGACGACCGTGTTCCCGGTTGTTCGTCGAGGAGGCGCCCCAGCGCCGTCGCGAGACGCGGTGTTCCCGGCGGCGTCGTCACCGGGATGTCACGAGTTCGTCATCCGCCGGACCGGCGTGCCTCCCCGCCCCCGCGGTCGGGCGCGCCTAGTTTCGGTGCCAGTGGCGGGAGGGGAAGCCCGCCTCATCGGGAGGCCCGATCGTGACGATCCACGACCTATGCACCAGCGCCGGGGGCAGCGACGCCCCCGTGCTGGGCATGGGGCGCCGGCACTCCGGCGTTCGGGTTCCTGCCCGGTCCACCTGCAGCGACTGACAGGGACCGGGCGCGGAGTGCCCGCACGGTCCGGTGAAGGGGATACACCGTGACCGTTGTCGAGAGCCCGGCTCCCGTGCGCACCTACGTCGTCGACACCAGCGTGCTGCTGGCCGACCCGGGGGCGCTGCGCCGGTTCCACGAGCACGAGGTCGTCCTGCCGGTGGTGGTCATCACCGAGCTGGAGGGCAAGCGCCACCACCCCGAGCTCGGCTACTTCGCCCGGGCCGTGCTGCGCCAGCTCGACGACCTGCGCGTCGTGCACGGCCGCCTCGACGAGCCGGTGCCCGTCACCGACGAGGGCGGCACGCTGCGGGTCGAGCTGAACCACACCGACCCGACGTCGCTGCCCAGCGGCTTCCGCCTCGGCGACAACGACACCCGGATCCTGGCGGTGGCCCGCAACCTGGCCGACGAGGGCTGCGACGTCACGCTGGTGTCGAAGGACCTGCCGCTGCGCATCAAGGCCTCGGCGGTGGGGCTGGATGCCCAGGAGTACCGCGCGGAGGCGGTGAGCGACTCCGACACCGGCTACACCGGACTGGCCGAGCTCGACGTCACCACCGGCGACCTCGACGCCCTCTACGACGACGGCGTGGTCGATCTGCCGGAGGCGCGCGACCTCCCCTGCCACCAGGGCCTGGTGCTGCTCAGCGACCGCGGCACCGCGCTGGGCCGGGTCGGTGCGGACAAGCAGGTGCACCTGGTGCGCGGCGATCGCGAGGCGTTCGGCATCCACGGTCGCAGCGCCGAGCAGCGCATCGCCCTCGAGCTGCTCCTCGACCCCGAGGTCGGCATCGTCTCGCTCGGCGGTCGCGCGGGCACCGGCAAGTCGGCGATGGCGCTGTGCGCGGGCCTGGAGGCGGTACTCGAGCGCGGGCAGCACCAGAAGGTCGTCGTCTTCCGTCCGCTGTACGCCGTCGGCGGTCAGGAGCTCGGCTACCTGCCGGGCTCGGAGGCCGAGAAGATGTCGCCGTGGGCGCAGGCCGTCTTCGACACCCTCGGCGCGGTCACCAGCCGCGAGGTGATCGAGGAGATCCTGGAGCGCGGGATGCTGGAGGTGCTCCCGCTGACCCACATCCGGGGCCGCTCGCTGCACGACTCCTTCGTGATCGTCGACGAGGCGCAGTCCCTGGAGCGCAACGTGCTGCTCACCGTGCTCTCCCGCATCGGGGCGAACTCCAAGGTGGTGCTCACCCACGACGTCGCCCAGCGCGACAACCTGCGCGTGGGGCGCCACGACGGCGTCGTCGCGGTGGTCGAGAAGCTCAAGGGCCACCCGCTGTTCGCGCACGTCACGCTGACCCGCTCCGAGCGCAGCCCGATCGCGGCGCTGGTCACCGAGATGCTGGAGAACAACGTGATGCTGTGACCGGTCCGCGACCGTGATCAGCGGGGCGCGTGGGGTGGGTGGGACGACGCGGACGACGTCGTCGTGACCCCCCTCACGCGTCCCTCTCAAGTTTCCGACAAGACCCGACCGTTCGGTTTGCACAGGTCGCCGCCCGCCCTGCATGGTGGAGTCTTCGACCGCCGGACGACCGACGATCTCGAGGACCCCCCGCCTGTGACGCATCGCGCCAAGCACCACCCCAAGAACCCTCCGAAGCACGTCGCCAAGCACCGGGGCACCCCTGCCCACGCGCACCTGGCCGACAAGCCGAAGAAGGCGCTCGGCGCGACCCTGCTCATGTCCACCGTCGCGGTGGGCACCACCGGCGCCGCCGTGGCCGGGGGCGTGGCCCTCAGCGCCTCCCCGGAGTCGACGATCGCCACCGACTCCGAGCAGGTCGCGGTGCCCGCCAGCGCCATGCTCGCCGCGGCCGACGACGACCTCGTGGCCCGCATCACCGGCAGCCAGGACGGCGAGCGCGTGGGCACCGTCTCCCGCAGCGCCGACCGCCGCGCCTCCACCGACCCGTTGAAGTCCGCCGCGCTCGATGCCACCGCGCAGGGTCCCGCCGACTCCGGCTCCCAGGACCTCGCCGACGCCGACCCGCGCCTGATCGCCCAGGCGCTGCTCGGCGAGTTCGGCTTCGGGCTCGACCAGTTCGGCTGCCTCGACTCGCTCTACACCCGCGAGTCGGGCTGGAACCCCTACGCCGACAACCCCAGCTCCAGCGCCTACGGCATCCCGCAGGCCCTGCCGGGCTCGAAGATGGCCTCCGCCGGCGCGGACTGGGCCACCAACCCGGTCACCCAGATCCGCTGGGGGCTCGGCTACATCCAGGACCGCTACGGCAGCCCGTGCAGCGCCTGGGCCCACAGCCAGTCCCACGGCTGGTACTGAGGGCCCACCGGCCACCGGGGGTCAGCCGGCGGTGAAGACCGTGACGTGGCCGGCCACCTCGAGCTCGCCGTCGAACGGCGCCAGCCGCCAGTCGACGTCCTCACCGGTCGAGCGCAGGTAGGCCAGTGCGGCGGCACGGTCGGGGAACACCGCCCGCGTGGCGAGGTCGACCCGCACGACCTCGGCGAAGTGCCGGCGGAGGGCGGCCTCCCCGTTCTCGCTGCTGAAGCCGGTGACCAGCGGTGTCCCGCCGGCGGCGGTGCGCAGGGTCGCCGTGTGCCCGTCGCCGTTGGTGACCGCCACCAGCCGCCCGCCGGGCCGGATCACCCGGCGCAGGTCGGCGAGCGCGGCGTCGAGATCGGGCACGTGGTAGAGCATCCACAGCGCCGCCGCGGCGTCGACGGCGTCGTCGGGCAGGGGGAGTGCGCCGGCCTGCGCCACCTCCGCGCGCACACCGGTCGCCGCGGCGAGCTCGACCATGCGGGCCGAGGCGTCGGTGGCGAGGTAGTCGAGGCCGGGAGCGGCGTCGCGCACCCGGGCGGCGAAGGCCCCGGTCCCGCAGCCGATCTCGACCACCGTGTCGGGGGCGTCGGCCAGCAGGGCCTTGAGCGCCACCTGCTGCGGGTCGCGCCCGTCGGGCCCCGGTCGCCACACCGCGCGGCGCCGCAGCAGGTGCTGCTCGTCGGCGTACTGCTCCTCGACGTTCACGGGTGGGTCATCGCCTCGACGTCGAGGGCGGCGTCGAGGTCGGCGAGGCTGATCTCGCCGCGTTCGACGTGGCCCAGGTCCAGGACGGTCTCGCGGATCGTGCGCCCCGAGGCGAGGGACTGCTTGGCGATGCGGGCGGCGGCCTCGTAGCCGAGGTGGCGGTTGAGCGGGGTCACGACCGAGGGGGAGGACTCGGCGTAGCGGCGCATCCGCTCCCGGTCGGCCTGCAGCCCGTCGATGCAGCGGCGCGCCAGCAGGGGTGCGGCGGCCGCGAGCAGCCGGACCGACTCCAGCACGTTGCGCCCGATCACCGGCATCGCGACGTTGAGCTCGAAGGAGCCGCTGGCGCCGGCGGCGGTGACGGCGGCGTCGTTGCCCACCACCTGGAAGCACACCATGAGCACGGCCTCGGGGATGACGGGGTTGACCTTGCCGGGCATGATGCTCGACCCCGGCTGCAGATCGGGCAGGTGCACCTCGGCCAACCCGGTGGTGGGGCCGGAGCCGAGCCAGCGCAGGTCGTTGCAGATCTTGATCAGGCCCACCGCGATCGTGCGCAGTACGCCGCTGAGCTCCACCAGGGAGTCGCGGGTGCCCTGGGCCTCGAAGTGGTTGCGCGCCTCGGTGAACGGCTCGCCGGTGGCCCGGGCGAGCGCGGCGATCGTCGCCGCGGCGAACCCGGGCGGCGTGTTGATGCCGGTGCCCACCGCGGTGCCGCCCAGCGGGAGCTCGCGCACGCGGGGGAGCACCGAGGTCAGCCGCTCGACGGCGTACCGCACCGTGGCGGCGTACCCACCGAGCTCCTGGCCGAAGGTCACCGGCGTGGCGTCCATCAGATGGGTGCGCCCCGACTTCACGGCGTCGGCGTACTCCGCGGCCCGTGCCTCCAGGCTGGCGGCCAGCACCTCCAGGCCGGGGACCAGGTCGCCGGTCACGGCACGGGTGACCGCGACGTGGAGCGCGGTGGGGAAGGTGTCGTTGCTGGACTGGCTGGCGTTCACGTGGTCGTTCGGGTGCGCCGGTCCGTCGCCGGTGGCCGCCAGGGCGCGGGAGGCGAGGGTGGCGATGACCTCGTTGGCGTTCATGTTCGAGCTGGTGCCCGAGCCGGTCTGGAACACGTCGATCGGGAACTGGTCGTCGTGGGCTCCGGCGGCGATTTCCCGCGCGGCGGCCTCGATCGCCTCGGCGAGGGTCGGCGCGAGGATGCCGAGGGAGCCGTTGGCGGCCGCGGCGGCGGCCTTCACCTCCCCGAGGGCGTGGATCAGCGCGGGTTCGATCGGGGTGCCGCTGATCGGGAAGTTCTCCACCGCCCGCTGGGTCTGGGCCTGCCACAGCGCGGCGGCCGGGACGCGGACCTCCCCCATGGAGTCGTGCTCGATCCGGATGTCGTCGGCGGGACTCATGTCTCGAACCTACGCCGCCCCGGGGCCGGGCCCTGACAGACTCGGGCCATGGCGCAGTGGTTGGAGGACCTCAGCACCCTGCAGGTGCTGCTCCTCGTGCTCGGCATCGTCGTCGGTGGATCGATCGCGGCGGCCGTGCTCGGGGCGGTGCTCGTGCGGTTCGGCATGCGGCGTCCTGCGGTGGTGGAGCGCGCCTCGCTCGTGGCGGTGAAGCTGCTCGGGCTGCTCAAGCGGCCGCTCACGATCGTGGTGCTCGACGAGGTGGCGGCGGTGATCCAGACCGGTCACTACACCAAGAACATCTCCGATGCGATCATCGAGAACCACGTGGAGATCAAGGAGATGCTCGCCGAGAAGGTGCGCCGTGATCCGAACGTCAAGCTCGTGAGCCGGCTGCCGGGCTACGACACGGTCGTCTCGGAGGTCACCGAGACGACCATGCGCGTGTTGATCGACATGCTGGCCGATCCGCGCACGGACGAGCTGGTGAGCGACCTGCTGCGCAACAACCTCGAGCAGATCCGTCTCGCCGTGCGCGAGCGCGCCCACGAGGACGTCGCCCCCCACCGACCGCCCGACGAGATCAAGCACCCCGCCCCGGTGCCCGGCCAGCGCACCAAGCGACGCCGCTGACCCGAGCGTCGGGAGAGCAGCACGACAGGGCGGCACCCGGGGTGGGTGTCGCCTGTCGGTGCTGCTGGGCCGTTGTGCCGCTGCTCGGGTCAGTCGAGTGGGGTGGTGCCGGTGGGTCCGCGGAGGTAGCGGCTGCCGGACGGCAGGGTCCAGAGGTAGGACCTGCCGTCCTCTGTGGTGATCGGTTCGTAGGTCCAGCCGTGGTGGGTCTTGAGTCGGTGGTGGGTGCGGCAGAGCGCGGCGAGGTTCGCGGTCGATGTCGGTCCGCCCCTCGCGGGGTGGGCGTGGTCGAAGGGTTCGATGTGGTCGAGGTCGGCGCCGCGCGCGGAGTGCGTGCAGTAGGGGGCGACGCAGGTGCCGTCCCGCAGGATCACGGCTTCGCGGATGAGGGGGGTGGCTTCGTAGGCGTCGGTGTGTCGCACGGTGCCGGTGTCGAGGACGGGGCGGACGACGACTTTGGTGCCGGCGACACCGCACCAGCTCTTGATCTGGTCGAGGGTGACGGGGAGGCGGGTGTTCTCGAGTCGTCCGATGCCGGTGCCGGCTTCGAGGGCGGCCTGGGAGAGGTGGACGTAGAGGGTCAGGTCCCTGCGGTTCTTGGCTTCTTCGCTCGGGGCGCCGAAGTCGAGGGCGAGCTGCTTGCGGCCGAGCTCTCCGAGCGCCATGGACCGTCGGACCTCGAGGGAGTCCTCGCTACCGGCGGCCTTCAGGTCGGCGGCGACCTCGCCCAGGGCCCGGTCGAGGTCGAGGGCGTCGGCGGCATCGAGGGTC
>NZ_CAXQZB010000027.1:0-52794 GCF_964228225.1 Nocardioides sp. | reverse complement strand
CCTCGAGTAGCGAGCGTCACGAGACGCCCGCACCCGCACGGACCACCCGGTCCCGACACCACCGTGCGCGCGGCTGCTCGACGAACGCGGGTGGTCGCGTCGGGGGGACGGCGGCGGGGCGGCAGAATCGGGGGGTGACTCCGCCTGCCTCCGCCACCGGCCCCACCGTGTTCGCGACCGTGCTCGCCGACCTGCTGCGCGAGGATCCGGGCCAGCCGCTGCTCACCTTCTACGACGAGCGCAGCGGGGAACGGGTCGAGCTCTCCCGCACCACCTACGCCAACTGGGTGGCGAAGGTGGCCTCGCTGCTGGTCGACGAGCTGGACCTCGAGCGCGGCGACCGGCTGCGGATCGACCTCCCGACCCACTGGCTCGGGCCGGTGTTCCTGGGCGCGGCCTGGCTGGCCGGGCTGGTCGTCACCGACGCCGCCGACCCCGACGCCGTCGTGTGCGGCCCGCAGACCCTGCCCGACTGGGCGCCGCGTGCGGCGGACCTGCCGGTGCTGGCGTGTGCGCTGCGCCCGCTCGGCGTGCGGTTCCCCGAGGGCGTGCCGCCCGGCGTGCACGACGTCGGGGTGGAGGTGTGGTCGCAGCCCGACGCCTTCGCCCCGTGGGATCCGCCCGGCCCGCAGGATCCCGGCGTGGAGTGGGCCGGCGTCGTCACGACCCAGGAGGAGATGTGGCGGGCGGCCACCACCGGGACCCTCGTCTCCGGTGGCGGCCGCCTGCTGTCGGAGGCCAACCCGGCTTCCCCACCGGGACTGGCCTCCTGGACGGAGCCGCTGACGCAGCGCGGCTCCCTCGTACTGGTCGTCGCGGCCGAGCGGGACCGGCTCGCACTCCTCGCGGAGTCCGAGCGCGTGACCGCTCGCTTCCCTGCCTGACGACGACCGGACGTCGGTCGTGCCGATCTCCCGCCGGCCGGCTCAGCCCACCAGGTCGTAGACGCCGAAGCCGGAGCCGAGCTGCACCGGGGTGCCGAACCCGCTCGTGGATCCCGGCACCAGCCACAGGCCGCCGTCGGCCTTGGTCCGCACCACGAGGTCGGCGTGCCCGGTGAGGTCGATGTCGGAGATCCCGACCACCCAGTCGAACGGGGTGAGGTCGATCGCCAGCTGCTTCGGTGCGCCGGTCAGGCCGCCGGGGCCGTTGCCGCGCACGACCTCCAGCCGCGGCCCGCGACGCAGCAGCGAGTCGGGGGCGCCGTCGCCGTCCCAGCGGCCGATCCCGATCTGCCGGACCGCGCTCACCGAGCCGTAGGCGGTGAAGGCGGTGCCGAGCCCCGAGGGGCCCCGCCCGGGCCAGATCATCATCGAGCCGCCGTTCGGCGCGCCCATGAGGTCGGGGTAGCCGTCGCCGGTCATGTCGCCCACCGCGGCGAGCAGCCGCACGGCGCCGAACCCGGTGGCGAGCCGCTGGACGGCCGCGAACGTGCCGTCGCCGAGGCCGCGGCGCAGGTAGAGCGCACCGTTGGCGGCGTTGCGGGTCACGAGGTCGCTGAACCCGTCGCGGTCCCAGTCGCCGACGCTGAGGATCCGGTTGACCCCGCCCAGGTTCAACCCCGTCGCGATCGGCTTGCCCGCCTTGTACGACCCCGTGCCCAGCTTCTTGAGCGGGATCACGAAACCGAGACCGTCGGCCTTGCGGCGCACGATCAGGTCGGGCTGCGGGGTGGCGGCGACGTCACTCTCCAGCTGCCGTCCGGCGAAGCCCACCTGGGCCTGGGCGGCGAGCTTGCGGATCTCGGGGATCCGGGCGTAGAGGTACTTGCCCGGACACGCGGTCGACGCCGCGTCGCGGTGGCCGTTGATGGCCTGGAAGGTCGTGCTGCCCACGAGCTGGCGGGTGGAGGCGGCGTTGATCCCGTGCAGGCTCAGCTTCCAGGCGAACAGGGCACCGTAGGCCTGCACCATCGCGTCGGAGGGCTGGGCGATCTCGTAGTTGCCGATCGCCGACATGGCGAAGGAGTACTCGTTGTAGCCCAGCGTGTGCGCCCCGACCACCGGACGGTCGACCCCGCCGTAGCGACCCTCCCAGATGCGGCCGAAGCGGTCGACGAGGTAGTTGTAGCCGATGTCGCTCCAGCCCCGGCTCTGGGTGTGGTAGGCGTAGATGCCGCGCAGGATCGCCGGGACGTCGGCCCGGGTGTAGTTGTTGGCGTTCACCGTGTGGTGCACGAAGCCGGCGTGCACCTCGTAGTAGCGCAGCGACCCCTTGTCGCGCATCGACTCGTCGGCTCCCCACTGCTCGCGGGAGAAGATGACCGGCTTGGGCGTGACCGCGGCGGCGGCGAGCGAGACCTGGTCCTGGCCGTCGGCCAGGGTCTCGGGCGTGGCCGGGGCCGAGGTGGCGTAGACGTCGCCGGTGGTACCGCCCGGCACGCGCGCGGCGCTGGGCAGGGTGGCGGTGTCGATGGCGGCCCGTTCCCGGCGGGTGGCCGACGGGGCGCCGGGGTCGATCACCGCGAGCTTGAGGTCGCTGGGCACCGCGCGGTCGGCGACGATCTTGACCTGCACCCGCTTGACGGTGCCGACCAGCAGCTCGTCGGTGCCGGGACGGGCACGCCGGGCCTCGGCGCTGTCGGGGTCCGGGCCGTGGTCGTCGTGGTAGACCATGTCGCGCCACGGCGACCACCGGCCGCCGTCACGCAGGCGCACCTTGATCGTGAGGTCCTGCTCGCGCAGCCGCGTGCCGCTGGCCCAGGTGACGCCGACGGCGCCGAAGCCCGTGACCCGCTGCGGGCGGCTGATCAGCTTGCTCGCTCCCCCGGGCATCGGGCGGGCGGTGGCCTGCAGCGACCCCGGTGCCACGCGGGCGCCGGCCGGCGCGGTGAGCGGGTACTCCTTGACGACGGGGTCGACCGGGGCGGTCGGCACCCGGGTGGTCGTGCGCGCCGCCTGCACGTAGGCGGTCATCGCCAGGGGCGGCAGACCGCCGCCACCGGCCGCGCTGCCGGCCTCCGCGGGGTCCGGCACGAGGTCGAGGGAATGGATCCGCGCCGCGGGCGTCAGGGCGGCGCAGATGACGCCGAGCACCAGCAGACGCTGGCACACGGCGATGAGACGAGGTCGTCCGTCGAAGGTCACAGGATGCTCCAGTGCGAGGGGGAAGTTTCACACGCGTCGCTACTTTCACATCCGTCACACGGGTCACGGAAGGTTTCGTGAGTAACTACAAGGCTGTAATTTCCACTCGACACGCCGGCGAATCCGAGATTTGTCAAGTCTGCGTCGGATCGACGCCCACGTCAGCCGAACCCGGCAACGACGACGCCCCCGACCCGGCCCCGGTGGCCGGGGCGGGTCGGGGGCGGTCGGCGGGCGGTACGACGCCGGGCGGAGCGTCGGAGGCGGGGACGGGTCGGTCGCGACGTCAGATGTCGGCGCCGAGCTCCTCGTCGCTCTCCTCCTCGCCGGGCAGGAACTCCTCGTCGTTCCCGTCGTACTCCAGGTAGCGGATGCCGTCCTCGACGTCGCCGTCGAAGGCCACCCGGCCCTCCTCGAGGACGATGACGCGCGAGCACATCCGGCGCACCGAAGCGGAGGCGTGCGAGACGTAGAACAGGGTGCGGCCGCTGTCGCGGACCTCCTCCATCTTCTGCAGGCACTTGCGCTTGAAGGGCCGGTCGCCCACCGCGAGGACCTCGTCGGCGAGGAAGACGTCGGAGTCGACGTGGATGGCCACCGAGAAGCCCAGGCGCGCACTCTGCCCCGAGGAGTAGTGGCCCACCTCGGTCTCGAGCAGCTTGGGCGAGAGCCCGCTGAAGTCGACGATCTCGTCGTACTTGCGTGCCAGCTCCTTCTCGGTCATCCCGAGGATCGCGGCGTTGAGCATGATGTTCTCGCGCCCGCTCAGCTGGGGGTGGAAGCCCGCGCCGGTCGCGATGAGACCCGCGATGCGACCCCGCACCAGGATCCGGCCCTCGTCGGGACGCATGACGCCGTTGATCATCTTCAGCAGTGTCGACTTGCCGGAGCCGTTGAGGCCCATCAGCCCGATCGACTCGCCCTGGGCGACGGTGAAGGAGACGTCGTTGATCGCCGGGAAGGACTCGCTGATCTTGCGGCCCTTGGCCTTGGCGACCGTCACCTGCTTGAACGTGCGGTGGTAGCGCAGGGTGAACCGTTTCGAGACGTGCTCGACCCGGATGGAGTCGGCCATCAGATGCGCTCCGGGATGCGCTTCTCGAACTGGCGGAAGACCAGTTGCGCGAGCACGAGCACGACGATGCAGGCCCCGAACACGATCACGGCCCGGGAGAAGAGGTGGTCGGGCATCTCCGCGCCGGTGATGCGGGCGTCGTCGATGGTCGGGATCCAGAACGCCCGCTGCATCAGCAGCACGGCGTTGGCGATCGGGTTGAGGAGGTAGTAGTCCGCGGCCGATCCGAACCGCTCCCCCACCATCGAGTAGGTGTAGATCATCGGCACCCCGAACCGCACGAAGTTGGTGAGGATGCTGACGACGCTGGAGAAGTCGCGGAAGAAGACGTTGGCGGCGCTGAACAGCAGGGCCAGGGCGGTGCCGAAGGTCATGATGATGCCGACCGAGAGCAGGACCGCCGCGAGCACCGGGAGCGTCGGCACCCAGCCGTAGCACAGGCCGACGATCAGGATGATCACCACCTGCGGACCGACGTGGTAGAGCGAGACGGCCATCGAGGCCACCGGGAACATCTCCAGGGGGACGGCCATCTTCTTCACGATCGCCTTGTTGCGCACGATCGAGCGGGTGCCGGCGTTGAAGGTCTCGGTGAAGAAGTGGACGATGATGATCGCGGCGAAGATGTGCACCGCGAAGTTCGGGGTGTTCTCGTGCAGCGAGAAGATCTTGCCGATCACGAAGTAGTAGATCGCGAACTGCGAGAGCGGGTTGAGGTAGCTCCACATCAGCCCCAGGAACGATCCCGAGTAGCGGGCGCTGATCTCGCGGCGCACCAGCAGCTTGAGCAGGTAGCGGCGCCGGAAGACCTCCAGCAGCCCGGCGCGCGGTGCGGGGTCGGCCAACGGCGGCAGGCCGGCCTCCGCGCCGTCGTCGGGCAGCGCGGCGGGACGCATCCCGGGGGTCTCGCGGATCGCCATGCTCAGTCCTGCCCGGCCTGTCCGGTGCCGCCGCCGATCCCGCCGCCGATCCCGCCGTCGATCCCGAAGGTCTCGGCCCACGCCTCGGGCGAGGTGATGGTGGGCATCGCGTCACGGTAGCGCGCGGCCAGCGCCGGCCACTCCTTGTAGAGACGGGCGTGCAGCGCGGTGGAGCGGCGCAGCTGGCGGCTGAACTCCGCGCGGTCGCGCTTGTGCCAGGCCGCGCTCACGCCGTCGGCCGCCGAGACGATCGCGGAGTCGAAGTGGGCCAGGCGGTACCACTTCTGGTCCACGTGCGGCACGACGGCCTCGGGGTGGATCTGACCGAACTCGCGCGGCTTGGTGACCTGGCGGACCAGCCCGGTGGCGGCCATCTTGATCTTCCCGACGCGGTCGGTGGGGTTCGGCACCCCGCGGTCCTTGCGGCGCGGCTTCTCCAGCTTCGCCACCGGGAACACGTCGAGGTCGGTGCGGGGCTGGGCGTCGGCGTGCTGCTGGCGGATCGCGCGGATCTCCGCGAGCCGCTCCTTCATGTCGCGGTGCATCCGCTCCGGGCCGGCCAGGACGTCCTCGATGGCGAGCATGATGATCTCGCCGGCGCTGTACTGCATGGCCATGAGGCGCTTGACGTGGTTCTCGGCGCTCTCCTGCACCAGCCGTCCGCCGTGCTCGTAGGGCGAGTGCAGCAGGGCGGAGATCAACCGGTTGCGCTGGTGGAAGTAGGCCTGCCAGTCGATCGTGTCGTCCTTCTCGGTCCACGGCACGTGCCAGACGGCCGCCCCGGGGAGCGAGACGGTGGGGAACCCGGCCCGGCCGGCGCGCAGGCCGAACTCGGCGTCGTCCCACTTGATGAACATGGGCGCCGAGAGGCCGATGGTGCGGATGACCTCGGTGGGGATCAGGCACATCCACCAGCCGTTGTAGTCGACGTCGATGCGCCGGTGCAGCCACTTGGTGGAGCGCAGCGGGATCCGGGCCCAGTCGTGGCTGTGGATGGAGGGCGCCGCCGGTCCCCAGAACCAGCGCCACTTGCCGATCGACTCGCCGTAGGCGTGCATGACCGTGCGGTCGTAGAGGCTGAACATGTGCCCGCCCACGAGCGTGGTCTGCTTGGCGAGGTCGGCGAAGGCGACCGCCCGCAGGATGCCCTCGAGTTCGCAGACGACGTCGTCGTCGAGGAGCAGGAGGTAGTCGGCGCTGCCCTTGGCGACGGTCTCGAACATGGCGCGCGAGAAGCCGCCCGAGCCGCCGAGATTGGGCTGGCGCAGCACGCGCAGCTTGTCGCCGAGCGCGGCGGCGACCGCCGGGAAGCCGGGATCGTCGGCCACCTGCTGGGTGCCCTGGTCGACGACGATGATCTCGTCGACGATCGCCAGCACCTCCGGCGAGCGGCTCAGCGCCACCAGCTGGGCGGTGCAGAAGTCGGGGCGGTTGAAGGTCGTGATGCCGATCGAGAGCCGGCTCGTGGCCGCCGGGGCCGGGAAGGACCAGTCGGCCGCGAGCAGCTCGATCTCGGTCTCACCGCCCTCGAGGTCGAACCAGTACCAGCCGCCGTCGATGAACGGCGCCAGCGGGAGGTCGAGCACGACCTCCTGGGCGGAGCCGGTGCCGGCGAGCTCGACGGACTCGGTGCGCAGCACGTGGCCGCGCGCGGTGGAGCGGTAGACGATGAGCGTGCCCTCGCCGCGCGCCTCGACCCGCAGCCGGACGTGGGTGAGATCGCTCCAGCGGCGCCAGTAGGCGGCGGGGAAGGCGTTGAAGTAGGCGCCGAAGGTGACCCGGCGCCCGGGCTCCACGACCACGGTGTCGTCGTCGGTGATGCGGGCGTAGCCCTGCAGCCCGACGTCGGACTGCTGGTAGTTCGTGGCCTGCTTGTTCTTGCTCTGCTGCTCGGCGGCGTCGGAGGACGGGTCGCCGCTGCCGAGGCTGGTGACCGCCCACAGGTAGAGCGAGCGGACGTCGAGCTCGAGCTCGCCCCGCATCAGGGTGCGCTGCACGACACGGCGTCCCTCGAGGGAGGCCGGCACCGCGGAGGGGGTGGCCTCCGCGGCCGTCGTCGCGGTCGGAGCGGGGGAAGGGGTCGCCACGTGCAGGGTCCTCGCGCGTCTTCGATCGGGGTCTGGAGCAGCGTCAACCTACCAGCGCACCGGCCCGCGACCATGTTCCTGCGACCCGGGCGGGGCGCGATGAGAGCAGGCTCACCCCCGCTCGCGCCGGGCCCCGAGGGCGCCCCGGCCGGGCTCGACCGGGCTCAGCGGGCTCAGCGGGGAGCGACGACGGCGCCCGTGGGCTCCCCGGCGACGAACCGGGCGACCTCCGCCGCGGTCTGCTCGGCGTCCAGGGCGAGGTGCTCGAGGATCGTGTAGCGGTCGGGCCGCGTGCCCGGGGCGGCGAGCACCGCCGCGGTGAACTCCGCGGCGTCGAGGCCGAGGTCGGCGGGGGTCACCGGCAGGCCGTGCCGCTGCAGGCAGGCCCGCATCACGGCCAGCCGCTCGTGGTGGCCGCGCAGGTGGGTGGCGAACAGCGCCCCGAGGCCGGCGATCTCGCCGTGCTGGAAGCGGCCGGGGTGGGCGGCGTCGAGGGCGTGGAGGATCTCGTGGCACGCCCCCGAGCAGGGGCGGGAGGTGCCGGCCACCGACATCGCGAGGCCCGAGAGCACCAGCGCCTCGGCGAGCACGACGAGGAAGGCGTCGTCGCGGATCGAGTCGGTGCGGGCGATCACCGCCTCCGCGGCGGTGCGGGCGAAGGCGAGGGCGAGGCCGTCGAGCGGCTCGCCGGTGACCTCGTGGGAGAGCAGCCAGTCCTCGACCGCCGAGAGGTTGGAGACCACGTCGCCCACTCCCCCGGCCACCAGCGCGGCGGGGGCCGCGCGGACGTAGTCGAGGTCGACCAGCACCGCCAGCGGCATCGCGACCCCGAAGGAGCCCTTGCCGTGGGGGTGCTCCAGGGAGGCCACGGGCGAGCAGAGCCCGTCGTGGGCCAGGTTGGTGGCCACCGCGACCATCGGCAGCGCCGCGCGGGTGGCGGCGTACTTGGCGACGTCGAGGGTGCGGCCGCCGCCGATGGCGACGACGGCGTCGTAGCCGCGGGCGCCGAGCCGGTCCTGCAGCCGCTGGGCCTCGGCGAGGGTGGCGCCGTCCACGAGGAAGCACTCCGCCCCGGGCAAGGCATGGCCGATCCGGTCCCAGATCTCCTCCCCGGTCGACCGGCCCACGGCGACGAGCACGTCGCCACCGCTGGAGAGCCGGCGCTGGGCCAGCAGCTCGGGCAGGTCGTCCACCGCACCGGCCCGGATGTCGACCGACACCGGGCTGGCGAGCATGCGGCTCAGGAGTGGCACGCGATCTCCCGGGCGCGCGCCAGGTCGGCGTGGTCGTCGACCTCCACCCAGCGGGTCCCCGACGGGATGGGGGTGGTGCCGACCGCGAAACCGGAGTCGGCCAGGTGCTGGTAGCCGTCCTCGTAGTAGAGATCGGGGTCGCGCTCGAAGGTGGCCTGGAGCGAGGCGGCCAGCGCCTCGGCGGCGTGCCCCTCGATGAGCGAGGCACCGATGTACTCGGCGTACGCCGTGGCGGGGTCCATGAGCTTGGTGATGCGACGCACGTGACGCTGGTCGTCGACCTGCACCTTCATCTCCTCCTCCGCCAGCGACTTCTCGACGTCGACGGCGAGCAGCACGCCGGGCCCGCGGTTCGCGAGCAGCGCCTGCTCGACGCCGACCGGGTGGAGGGTGTCGCCGTTGACCAGCAGCGCGCCCTCGCGCAGGTGCTCGCGCGCGGTCCACAGCGAGTAGGCGTTGTTCCAGACCTCGGCCTTGTCGTTGAACACCAGCGTCAGCGACACCCCGTGGCGCGCCTCGAGGGCGGCCTTGCGCTCCTCCACGGCCTCGGCGCAGTAGCCCACGACGATCACGACGTCGGTCAGGCCGACGGCGGCGAGGTTGGCCAGGCTGCAGTCGAGGATGGTGCGGTCGTCGTCGACCTGCATCAGCGCCTTCGGCAGGGTGTCGGTGTAGGGACGGAGCCGACGTCCGGCGCCGGCGGCCAGGACCAGACCGATCACGGTGAGCCTCTTCTTCGGTGCGTCCCGGACAGGGACGGGAGCGGGATGGTGACGGGCGGGGCGCGACGGCGGGGGCGGTCACGCACCGCGGCGCACCGGGGGCCCGGTGCGCCGACCGCGCCACCGTATCGCGGGCCGGTCGTGCGCCCCAGCCGTAGTAGCCTGCTCGGACGCCGGGCGACCGGGCCGCCGGCGGCGCGGGGACTCCCGTCGTCGCAGGGCCGGCCCGCCGGGCGACCGCCCCCGCGACTTCCACCCTCCCGAGGAGACCGACTCTGATGAGTGACGCCGTGCGCAACCAGGGCGGCCGCTTCCTGAAGCGGCTGCGCGACGCCAGCGAGGACGACCTCAAGCGGCGGGTGGAGGAGCTCGAGGCCGAGGTGCAGGAGTGCCGGCGGCTGAACCGACGCCTGGCCGAGCTGATGGACGTCGTCGAGGAGCTGCTGGTGCCGCTGGCCCAGCGCGACGAGGCCGCGGTGCGGGCCTACCTCGACAGCCACCGCACGCCCCTGTGAACGGGTCGGTGGACGGGCCGGTGGACGGGCCGGTGGACCCCCGGACCGCGGGAGCCTCCCGTGGCTGAGGAGGTCGTGCTCCACGTCGGGCTCCCGAAGACGGGCACGACCTTCCTGCAGACGATCCTGTGGGAGCACCGCGAGCTGCTGGAGCGGCGCGGGCTGCGCTACCCCGGTCGGCGCCGTCTGGACCACTACAACGCCTTCCAGCAGGTGCGTCGGCGCTCGCGCGGCAAGCCGGTCGACCGGGCCGACGCGGCCTGGGACCGCCTGGTCGGCGAGCTCGCGGGCTGGTCGGGCCGCGGGCTGGTCAGTCACGAGTTCTTCTCGATGTGCACCGAGGAGGAGGCCCGCGCGGTGGTGGCCGACCTCGCCCCGGCGCGGGTGCGGGTCGTGGTCACCGTGCGCGGCTACGTGCGGCAGTTCCCCGCCATGTGGCAGGAGGCGCTGAAGATGCACTACGACGCCTCGTTCGAGCAGTTCATGACCGATGCCCTCACCGGCGACGGCCGTCGGCTCAAGGGCGCGTGGGGGTGGGCCTCCCAGGACGTCCCCGCCGTGCTGGCCCGCTGGTCGGCCGCGGTGGGCCCCGAGCAGGTGCGGGTCGTCACCGTGCCTCCCCCGGGCGGTCCGCGCGACACCCTGTGGCGCCGCTGGTGCGAGGCCGTCGACCTCGATCCCACCGGGTTCGACCTCGACGTCACCTACCCCAACGAGTCGATGGGCGCCGCGCAGTGCGCCCTGCTCCACGAGCTCAAGCCGGCGCTGACCGGCCCGCTGCTCGACGGCCCCACCCGCCACCGCTGGGTGCGCCGCTACTTCGGCCACGAGGTGCTCGTGCCCCAGGGCGGCACCCGGTTCGCCCCCCGCCCGGCGCAGCGCGAGGCGCTGCTCGCCCGGGCGCGCGAGGCCGTGGCCGCGGTCGAGGCCGGCGGCTACCCCGTGGTCGGCGACCTCGCCGACCTCCTCGACCCCGGCCTGCCGGCGGGCGCCGCCGAGCCGCTGCACCCCGACGACGTCACCGCCGAGCAGCAGCTCGCGGTGGCCGTCACCGCCCTGGACCGGATGATCCGCGACGTCGCCGCGCTCACCGAGGAGCGCGACCACTGGCGCTCGGTCGCACGCCGCCGGACGGCCTCGGGCGTCGCCGACGGCGTGCGGGGCCGCCTCGGCGGCCGGGCCGGGCGGGGACGGCGCGGCCGACGGTCCGACCACGAGCGCGAGCAGGAGGGGGAGGCATGAGCGCGACCCGCATCAGCGCCGACGACGACCGGCTGGTGCTGCCCGGCGACCTCGAGCCGGAGACCACCTACGACGTCGTGCTCAACGACGTCCACGTCTGGTCGCTGCTGCCCTCCCGCGACACCGTCGAGCGCGGTCAGCAACGGGTCGCCCGCTGGCCCAAGGCGCTGCGCCGCCACCTCGTGGGCCGGGCCGACGTGCTCGTGCGCGACCACGTCAGCGGGGCCGAGGTCGGCCGCGTCGACGTCGTCTTCGGCGGCGACGACAGCCGGCGCGTGGAGGTCGTCGACAAGCACGGCGCCGCCCTGGTGCTCGACAAGTACGGCCGGCTCACCCGGCCGCTGGCCGCCGAGGACGACGGCGTGCTCGACGACTTCCTGGCCCAGGTGGCCGAGCTGCTGCGCGTGATGCGCGAGGAGGTCGGGGTCGCCTCGTTCATCTCCTACGGCACCCTGCTCGGCGCGGTGCGCAACGGCCGCCTGATCGGGCACGACAACGACGTCGACATCTCCTACGTCAGCGAGCACGAGCACCCGGTCGACGTGGTGCGCGAGACCTTCCGCGTCGAGCGGGCGCTGGTGGCGCACGGCTGGGTGGTGCGCCGCGGCTCGGGCACCCGCCTCAACGTGCGCCTGCCCCAGCCCGACGGCACCCTGCGCTACGTCGACGTGTTCACCGCCCACTGGACCGAGGGCGTGTTCTACATGCCCTCCGACACCGGCTTCGAGATCCCGCGCGAGTCGATCCTGCCGCTGGGCACCGTGACCCTGCACGGGCGCGAGATGCCGGCGCCGGCCGACAGCGAGCTGCTCCTGGCCCACACCTACGGCCCGAACTGGGCGGTGCCGGACCCCTCGTTCAAGTACGAGACGCCGCGCTGGCTGGCGCGTCGCCTCACCGGCTGGTTCGGCGGGCTGCGGGTGGACCGCAAGATCTGGGACGCCTTCTACGGCGGACACGCGCGCGAGGTGCCCTCGGGCCCCTCGACGTTCGCCACGTGGGTGGCCGAGCACCACGACTCCGATCGACCGCTGATCGACCTCGGGTCGGGCACCGGGCGCGACGCCCACTGGTTCGCCCGGCGCGGTCGCGAGGTCACCGCCGTCGACTACGCCCTCGGGGTGCTCAAGCGCTCCGCGGCGCGCCGCAAGGCACCGGCGATCGCTCGCGAGGTCGTGAACCTCAACGACCTGCGGCAGGTCTACTCCCTGGCGGTGCGCCTCAACGACGCCCCGACCCCGCCCGACCTCTACGGCCGGTTCCTGCTCAGCTCGCTCGACGAGCACGGTCGCGACCTCGTGCTGCGGCTGGCCTCGATGACGCTGCGGCGCGGCGGTCTGCTGCTGCTGGAGTTCCGCACCCACAAGGACCAGTTCCGCCACCACCACTTCCCGCGCAAGTACCGGCGCTTCGTCGACCCGGCCGAGGTCGTGGCCGAGATCGAGCGGCGCGGCGGCTGGATCATCGACCGGGTCGAGGGCACCGGCCTCGCGCCGCTGGAGCGCGAGGACCCGCACGTGTGCCGGATCGTGGCCGCGTGGGCGCCGGGGGCCGCGGACGCCTGAGCCCGGCCCGCCTGAGCCCGGCCCGCGCGGGTCGCCGGTGTCGGCGCCAGGGCGTAGGTTGCCGAGCATGGTCTCCTCAGACGGCCCCGAGGGCACACCCCGCCCTGGCCTCACGCCCACCGAGCGCGCCGCCATCATCGAGGCCGAGTCGGCGCGGCTCGGCGCCGTCGTCGCCGACCTCGACCCGGCCACGCCGGTGCCGACCTGCCCGGACTGGACGGTGCGCGACCTGCTGCACCACGTGGTCCAGGTGCACGACTTCTGGGCCGCGGTCATCGGGCGCCGGCTCGACGACGCGGGCGTGGAGCGCTACCAGGAGGAGCGGGCGGCACTGCCGCAGGACGTCCCGGCGCTGCTGGACGCCCGCGAGCGGGCGACGGCCGACCTGCTCACCGCGCTGGCCGGGCGCGCGCCGGACGAGCCGGCCTGGAGCTGGTTCCCGGCCGACCAGAGCGTCGGGTTCACCTGGCGCATGCAGACCCATGAGGTCACGCTCCACCGGGTCGACGCCGAACTCGCCGCCGGACTGGCGCCCTCCTCCGGCCCCGGACTGGCTCCCGAGGCCGCCGCCGACGGCGTCGACCACGTCGCGGAGGTGATGTGGGCCTGGGCGCCGCCGGAGGTGGAGCGCCGGGTCACCGGTCGGGTCGACCTGGTGGCCACCGACACCGGGCGCCGCTGGCGGCTCGAGACGCTGCGCTGGAGCGGCGAGGCATGGGGCCAGACCTTCACCGAGCACCCCGCGGCCCGGCTGGCGGTCGACGGAGCGTCCGCACGCCCCGCCGACGTCACCCTCCTCGGTCCCGCGGCCGCCCTCGACCTGCACGTGTGGACCCGCGACTCCGGCGAGGCCGGGGCGCTGGTGTCCGAGGGCGCCGCGCACGTGCTGGCGGAGTTCCGTGCGGTGCTGGCCGACGGGATCGCCTGACCCCGGGTCACGGCGGGGCCGAAGAGGGCCGGGCAGGGGTCAGCGGGTCAGCGGGCCAGCCGGCCGCGGATCCGCTGCCAGGCCGAGGTGACCTCCACCGGACTCGTGGTGGCACGACCGGCCTCGGCCCGCTCGATCAGCAGGGAGGCGACCGCCTGGGCGAAGGCGTCCAGGACCTCCTCGGTCGGCACCCGGTCGGGGGCGACGACGTCCTCGGAGATCCGCGGGATCAGCTCGGAGAGCATGCCGTGGGTGGCGTAGCCGAGCCCCCGCATCTCCTGGTTCCAGAGCCGGGCCTGGTCGCGCAGCTGCCGGGCCAGGCGCGGCGGGCACTGCGGCCGGGCTCCCCCCTGGCCGGCGAGCAGGGTCTCGGCGAACTGGTCCTTGACGATGCGGGCGTATCCCGGCTGCGGGATCCGGCGGGCGAGGGCTGCGTTGACGTGCCGCAGGACCGCCACCTGCGCCGCGCCGAGCGCGGGGTTGGTGCGCGAGACCACCTGCGGGTCCAGGGCGGAGGCGTCGAAGCCCACCGCGGCCCCGAAGCGCTGCCACAGCACGTCGGGACCCGCGCCGGGCTGGGGCGCGACGACGACGTGGACCCGCTCGGGCGGCAGGTGGCCACCCCAGCGGCGCAGGATCCCGGCCGGGTTCTGGTGACCCCAGAAGCCGGCGTCGACCTCACCCCGCTCCAGCTGGCCCATGATGCGGCGGCTGAACTTGCGGAACGACCGGGTGCCGCCGTTCTTGACCCGCTCCTGCCACTCCGAGGTGACCTGGCGCACGAGGTCGCGGGCGGTGAGCACCAGGTGCAGCTCGACCCCCTCCAGGTGGCTCAGCGCCCGCTCGATCTGCTCGGGGGTGGCGGCGGAGAGCAGCTCGTGGCTCATCACGGTGGTGCCGCGGTGCTCGCGCGCCTGGGCGCACAGCCGGGCCCAGGTGCCGTCGATCTGGTCGGGGGCGTACCCCCAGAACTCGTGCTCCTCGCGCACCTCGATGGCGGCCAGGAACATCTCCCGCTGCCGACGTCCGGGCAGGGCGATGCCGGCCTCGGCCAACGCCGGCCGGTGGTGCCACATCGCCTGCTGGAGGAAGGTCGTGCCGCTCTTGGGACTGCCCACGTGCAGCACCACGCGCGACTGCTGCGCTGTGACCACTCACCCCTCCTCGCGCCGACCGGACCGCTGGATCCTAGCCGCCGCAGCGGCCCGCCCCGGGCCCGGGTCAGCCGCGGACGGAGTCGTCGGGTGCGGTGCCGTCGGGCGGCGTGACGACCGGCGGCGGGGTCTCGGCGTCGGTGGAGTCCTCCTCCGTCGGCGGGGTGTAGCCCTTGAGCCGCGAGAGCTGGAAGGTCACCACGACCGGCCGGTGGTCGGACCGGAAACCCTCGAGGATCTCCTGGGTGAGCGGGGTCAGCATCGCGCGCTGGTCCGACCAGACGTAGTCGATCAGGCGGGTGTCGTTGCCGCCCTTGAGCGTGTGGGTGCCGCGGCTGGGGAGTCCGAGGCGCTCCCAGTTGGCGGCCAGCCCGAGCGGCGTGAGGTGGGCGTAGGGGAAGACCGGGTCCTTGACCTGGCGGTCGAGCCGGTAGTTGACGTTGAAGTCGCCGAGCACGAACACCGAGCCACCGCCGTCCTCGCGCAGCTGGGTGATGAGCGCGGCGAGACCGGCCATGTGCTTGCTGTAGATCGCCAACCGCTTGGGCATCCGACGGTTGGCACCGCCCCCCTTGCCCTGCACCGTGGGCACCGCGTGGTTGTTCAGGACCGAGAACGACCGCCCGGTGGCGAGGTCGCGCACCGTGATCCAGTTGATGAACTTCGCGCGGATCGTCGCCGGGCCGGCTCCGGCCTGGCCGACGAAGGTGTCCTTGGTGACCTGCACGGTGCCGCTGCGCAGCAGCCGGAAGCGTCGCGCGTCGTAGAGGATCGGCGTCCCGCCGGGCACCGCCGGCGCGGGCATGTAGCCGCCGTAGTGGCAGGTCTCGCAGTCGACGAAGGTGCTGCGCACCCACGCGCGCTTGGGACCACTGGCGAACTCCTGCAGCCCGACGATCGAGGGCTGCTTCGCCATCAGCGCCCGCAGGTCGGCCTGGGCCCCCTTCACCGAGACCGCGGCGCCGGCGTTGTAGGTGATGAAGCGCAGCGGGGTGTTGTCGTAGGCCGGTGAGACGACGGGGTCGACCGCGGGCGGCGTCACGGGGTCGACGCTGGAGTCGTCGGCACGCGCCGGGGTCGTGAACGCGGTCGCCGTCAGCAGTGCGCCCAGGAAGACCGCCAGGCACGCGGCCCGGCGCCCGCTCCGAGCACGGCTCCGTCCGGCGTCCCGTCGGGGACGGGACAGGTCAGCGGGGCGGTCGTCGGACACCGGGGTCATCGCATCTCCTCCGCAGCCGGGGGCAGGGTGCCTCGGTCAGCTGCGGGAGACGAGGCGCGAGTCACAGTACTCACACCCGTCCCATCTGTCACACATCTGAGTGGAGAAATCGGCGACACGCCGAGGAAGATCGGTCAGGAGGGACGGATCCTGCGGTAAAGGGACCGTGCGATCGCCGTCGGCGCGTTCGGCTCGGCGGCGTCCAGGACCGTGCGCAGCGGCGCCCGGCGGAGCTCGCGCAGCTCGTGGGCCAGGTCGGCCTCGCGGCGCCGGGTCTCGGACAGCTCGACCAACAGGTCCGCGATCGCCGCGACGCCCTCCTCGACGATCTCGGCGTCGCCGATCTCGCGGTAGGCCTGCGGGTCGATCGCGGCCGCCACGGCCGCGTCGTCGGGCACGAGGTCGGAGAGCGAGCCCACGACGTCGACCCCGAGGTCGGCGAGCTCCTCGGCGATCCGCGTGGCGTGCTGGGCGGCGAAGCGCGCGTCCTCCTCGCGCAGGCCCAGCCGGGTGCCCGGCCGTGAGGCCAGCGAGGCGTGGGCCAGGATGTCCTTGGCGACGGCCGGGTAGGGCCCCGGGAACGGCAGCCGCTCCCCCAGCGCACCGTTCACGCGGCGCAACAGCTCGGCCTGCTCCTGCCCGAGGGAGGAGTTGGCGCGCCCCGCGGTGGTGTCGAACGCGGTCGCCGGGAGCCCGATCACCCGCGCGAAGCGGGTCCAGAGGTCGTCGCCGGGCTCGGCGTGCGCGGGGACGGTGACGACGTGGACGCGCGCGGCCGGGAGCCGGCGGCTCCAGCGACGCACGACGTCGGCGGTGTCCTGGACCTTCCAGAACCAGCTGCTGCGGTCGGCGGCCGCGCCGCGCACCTCACGCTCGACGAACTCCTCCAGGGTGAGGGTGTTGCGGTGCTTGACGTGCTCCTGCCACTCCGCGGTGACCTGGCGCAGCAGGTCGCGGGCGGTGACGACCAGGTGCACCTCGAGGTCGGTGCCGAACCAGCCCACGGCGTTGTGGGCCTGGGTCTCGGTGGCGATCGCGAAGAGCTCGTGGGAGATCAGCACGGTGCCGGTGTGCCGGCGGGTGTCGGTGACCAGGCGGTTCCACGCCCCCTCCGACTCCGGCGGGTGGGGCGCCTTGCCCGCCACGCCCCGGACGTCGAGGGTGGCCCAGAAGTGGTCGTGGAACCCGTTCATCGGCAGGTGCACGCCGTGGGCGGCGGCGACCTCGCGCTGGCCCCACAGCGTCTGCTGGATGAAGGTGGTGCCCGTCTTGGGGCTGCCGACATGCAGCATCACGCGGGGAGCGCTCATGGTGCTCACTTCCTGGTCGAGTGGCTGCGCACGACGTTCCAGTGGCGCAGGTACTGGCTGTAGATCGACTTGCCGGCGATGTTGAGGGTGATGTCGTCGCCGAGGGTCAGCGAGCCCTTGGACCAGTTCTGGGAGCCGGTGAGCACGACGTGGGCGCGGTCGTTGCCCCGGAAGGTGCCCTTGACCAGCACGTACTTGGCGTGGGTGCGGACGTCGACGAAGCCGTCCTCGTTGAGGTCGAACCGGGAGTCCCAGAGGTTGATCAGGCCGGAGTTGGCGGCTGCGCGCAGCCGACCCGCGATGATCCGCGAGGGCGCGCCGTAGATGATGTTGACCGCACAGCCCTGCCGTGCCAGCGCGAGGACCTGGTCGGCGAGGTAGCCGCCGCGGTCGCCCTGCCAGTAGAACATCGAGATGTTGATCTGGGTGCGGCCCAGCGCGCTGGTGCACTTGATCGCCTTGAGGTCGGCGAGCGTCGGGTCGTTGGCCTTCGACGCACCGCGCAGCGGGTAGACCCGCGCGGTGACGTTGGCGTCGGTGAACTCCAGCTTCTTGGCGTCGGCCCGCAGCTGGCGGGTCATGGCCCGGTGCACCTGGAGGAAGAAGTCGTAGAGCCGGGGCCGGTCCTCCACCACGAACAGGTCGTTCCAGCCGAGCACCGCGCCGCCGCGGTTGAGGTTGGAGGAGGAGAACATCGAGACGTGGTCGACCCCGTTGGTGCGGGAGAAGAGGTAGAACTTGGAGTGCATGTTGCCGCCGTCGCCGAGGTTGCGACAGCTGCCGGAGCAGCGCTTGACGTAGCTGCGGTCCTTGCCCCAGGTGACCGAGGAGTCGACCGGCTGGTCGATGCTCGCCACGGCCTGGCGGCGCGTCATGACCTGCAGCTCGGGCAGCCCGGGCAGCCCGGTCGCTCCCACCCCCGGCTTGGCCAGACCGGCCGCGCGGTTGGCGCGGCCCTCCTTCTTGGGCCGGCCGCAGCGGCCGGTGGCCGCCTTGCCGTCGGGCTTGCCGTCCTTGTTCTTGTCGGCCACGTTGTCGCCGTTGAGCGCGGAGACCAGTCGCTTCTCGGCGCGGGTGGAGATGTCGCCGTCGAGGATGACCCGCACGCCGACACCGCGGCGGCAGGCCCGGATGAGGGCGTCGACCGACTGCGCGCGGTCGAAGAGGTAGCTGGCGATCGTGATCGTCGGCTCGGGGTTCTTCTTGGTCGGGCCCGGCACGCCGTTGATGGCCTGCTCGACGCGCACCAGGATGCGGTTGTTCGCCGCGGCGTCGCCGAAGGGGCGCGGGGCGTTGAAGGTGGTGGCGGGCTGCCCGGAGGGCGTGGCGGCGCGCGCGACCGACGGCGCGCGGTCGGGTCGGGCGGCGGCACCGGTGGGTACGACCGCCGCGGCGGTGAGCATCAGGGCGAGCAACGGCAGCACCGCGACGCGACGCATGGGACCCCCAGGGAAATCAGATGACCAGGCCAAGCGCCCGAGAGCGCCCGCCAGCACTAT
This sequence comes from Nocardioides sp., assembly GCF_964228225.1. Lineage (GTDB taxonomy): Bacteria > Actinomycetota > Actinomycetes > Propionibacteriales > Nocardioidaceae > Nocardioides. The sequence goes on along the minus strand of NZ_CAXQZB010000027.1, from coordinate 34,219 downwards.
AGGTGGCGGGGGCGACCATCCGGTGCATTGGACGCACCCGTCCGGGCCGGGGACCCTCGACCGATCGGGTGGAATCGGGCCGCCACCGCGGGCTCGGGCCGCGTGGGCACGGCCGAAGCGACCCCCGGGACCGCCGGGCCCCGGTAAGGTTCGTCACGTCGGTCGCGCGTCCCCGGACCCGCCGACGCCCGCCCCACGACGCCCCTTCCCCTGGAGCCGCTGCGAATGTCCGCCCCCGGCACGCCCGAGCACCCCGACCGGCCGCACGCGACCGGGCCGGCCGAGGACGCCGTCGACCTGCCGGACCCGACGGACCCGAGGGACCCGACGGATGCCGCGCACACCGATGGCACCGACCCCGGCACCGCCCCGGGCGGTGCGCCGGAGCCCGCGGGCCGCCGCCGCGCGACGCTGCCGCGCAGCCGCACGGCGGCCCTCGCCTCGCCGTTGGAGTCGCTGCCCCGCGGCAAGGCACTGCTCGGCCCGGTCGCGGTGGTCGCGGTCTTCGCCGCCGCCCTGACCGCCGGGTTCGTGAGCATCGACCACGACACCCGGCGCCAGGTGGCGCAGAGCACGCCCCCGACCGTGGGCAGCGTCCTGAGCGACGACCCACCCGCCTCAGCCGCGCCCGGGGAGTCGCCCGCCACCGCGGTGGGCCCGACGTCCGCCGAGGACCACGCGCAGCCGCTGGCGAAGTTCAACACCCCGAAGATGCGCACCAAGCGCGAGCGCATCGAGGCCGCCGCCGCGCTGGCCGCGATCCCGCCGGCGACGTTCCGGGCCGCGACGCTCAACGTCCTCGGCGCCTCGCACACCGCCGCGGGCGGCAACAAGCCCGCCTACCGCTCCGGCGACGACCGGATGGCGGGGGCGGTGGGGCTGCTGCGCTCCTACGACATCTCGGTGGCCGCCCTGCAGGAGTTCGAGGACAGCCAGAAGGGCGCCTTCGACCGGCTCACCGGCGACTCCTGGAGTCGCTTCGCGGCCGACTCCAAGGCGCGCGACTCGGTGGTGTGGCGCACCGACACCTGGGACTTCCGCGACGCCGGCACGGTGGCGATCCCCTACTTCCGCGGCAACCCGGCCCCGATGCCGTGGGTGCTGCTGCAGCACAAGCAGACCCAGCGCTACCTGGTCGCGATCAGCGTGCACAACCCCACCAGCAACGCCCGGCGCGGCAACAACCAGGTGCACCGCACCCGGGCCACGAACATCCAGATCGACCTCGTGCGCAGCGCCCTGCGCAACAACCCCGGGGTGCCGATCGGGGTCCTGCTCATGGGCGACTTCAACGAGAAGGCCGAGGCGTTCTGCCAGGTCACCGAGGGTGGCGACATCATCGCGGCCAACGGCGGGTCCAACTCCCCCGACACCGCCTGCGCGCCGCCGGCCGGAGCCGGGATCGACTGGATCTTCGGCGCCGGCGGGGTGAGCTTCTCCGACTACCAGCGCATCGACGGCCCGGCGATCAACTCGATCACCGACCACCCGTTCGTCGTCGCCACGACGACGCTGGACGAGTAGCCGGCCGGCACGGGCCGGCCGGGCCCGGCCGGCACGGGCCGGCGCTCAGTCCTCGACGTCGGCCTTGAGCGGGGCACCCTCGGCGAAGTGGGGACGCAGCTTGTTCTCGAACATCGACAGCGCGGAGCCGATCGCCATGTGCATGTCGAGGTACTGGTAGGTGCCCAGCCGGCCACCGAAGAGCACCTGCGGCTCGGCGGCGGCCCGCGCACGGTAGCGCTTGAGGATGGCGCGGTCCTCCGCGGTGTTGACCGGGTAGTACGGCTCGTCGCCCTCGGTGGCGAAGCGGCTGTACTCGTGCACGATCACGCTCTTGCCGGGCAGGTGGGTCTTCTCCCGCTCGGGGTGGAAGTGCTTGAACTCGATGATCCGGGTGTGCGGCACGTCCTGGTCGTTGTAGTTGACGACGCCGGTGCCCTGGAAGTCGTCGACGTCCACGACGCTCTCGACCAGGTCGACGGTGCGCCAGGACAGGCGACCCTCGGCGTGGTCGAAGTACTCGTCGACCGGGCCGGTGTAGACGATCGGGACGCGACCCAGGTACTCCTCACGGACGTCGCGGAAGTCGACGTCGAGGAGCACCTCGATGTTCGGGTGGTCGGCCATCCGCTCCAGCCAGGCGGTGTACCCGTCGACCGGCAGGCCCTCGTGGGTGTCGTTGAACCAGCGGTTGTCGAAGGTGTAGCGCACCGGCAGCCGCGTGATGATGTCGGCGGAGAGCTCGGTGGGGTCGGTCTGCCACTGCTTGGCGGTGTAGCCCTTGATGAACGCCTCGTACAGCGGGCGCCCGATGAGGCTGATCGCCTTCTCCTCCAGGTTCGTGGCCGACGCCGTGTCGATCTCGCTGGCGTGCTCGGCGATCAGCGCCCGCGCCTCGGCGGGGGTGTGGGCGCGGCCGAAGAACTGGTTGATGAGTCCCAGGTTCATCGGCAGCGAGTACACCTGGCCCTGGTACTGGCCGAAGACGCGGTGCTTGTAGTCGGTGAAGGAGGTGAACCGGTTCACGTACTCCCACACCTTCTCGTTGGAGGTGTGGAACAGGTGGGCGCCGTACTTGTGCACCTCGACGTTGGTCTCGGCGTCACGCTCGGAGTAGGCGTTGCCGCCCAGGTGGGAGCGCCGCTCGAGGATCCGGACCTTCAGGCCGAGCTCGGTGGCGCACCGCTCGGCGACGGTCAGACCGAAGAAGCCGGACCCCACGACGAGCAGGTCGGGCAGCGGGACGGCGGGGCTCGGGACGGCAGCGGGGGTCTCGGACACGGGCGCTGAGTCTACGGTGACCGGGCGCCCGCCGCCGCCCCGACCGGCCGTCCCGGAGTGTGGGATGCGGCACCGGGGCGCAGGATCGCCTACCCTGAGCGCCATGTCACGGACTGCCTCGTTGCGGACCGCGGTCGAGCGCCACTTCGGGTGGGCGTGGGCCGCGGGCATCGCCATGGCGGTGGCGACGGTCGTGCTGTCCGCGATCAACGAGCTGCCGATCAAGGACCCGGATGCGCTGATCCCCGGCTACATCCGCTTCCCGCTCATCATCCTGACCGCCATCGCCCTGGACGTCGTGCCGCGGGTGGTGTGGCGCAGCCGGCGCGCGCCCCGCGAGTTCGGGCGCCACTGGCGCGCGGTGCTCGACGAGCGCTGGCGCCTGCAGCACTGGCTCTTCGCCGTCGGCGGGCTCTCGGCGTGGTACCTGTGCTACACCGCGTTCCGCAACCTGAAGTCGATGGTGCCCTACGTCAACAGCGCCGTCTGGGACGACGAGTTCGCCCGGATCGACCGGGTGCTGTGGTTCGACCACGACCCCTCGCAGGTCATGCACGACCTGTTCGGCACCGGCATCGCCGCGCACTTCTTCTCCGCGGTCTACTTCATCTGGATCGCGCTGGTGCCGGTGAGCATCGCCATCGCCCTGGTGTTCAGCCGCCGCACGCAGGCCGGCTCCTGGTTCGTCACCGCGGTGGCCTTCGACTGGGCGCTCGGTGCGCTCTTCTACCTCCTGCTTCCGACCCTGGGGCCGGTCTACCACGAGGGTCAGCGCCAGCTGTTCACCGCGCTGCCGGAGACCTACAACACCCTGCTGGCCAACCAGCTGTGGGACGACCGCGTCGCGATGCTCGCCGACCGCGACGCCGGCCTGCAGACGATCGCGGCCTTCCCCTCGCTGCACGTCGGGATCATGATGACGATCTGCGTGTTCCTGGAGTACGTCAGGGCACGACGGTGGGTACGGGTCACGTCGTGGGTGTTCTTCGTGCTCACCGTCATCGCCACGATGTACCTGGGCTGGCACTTCTTCGTCGACGTCCTCGGCGGCATGGCACTGGGCTCGTTCACGGTGTGGGCCGCGGCGATGGCCACCGGCAACCGGTTCGGCCTGGTGCCCCGACTGGCCGACGAGCCCGAGGAGACACCGGCACGCGAGCAGCAGGCCGCCGTCTGCGACTGACGCCGGCTACGACAGGTCCGCGACGACGGCGCCGGGCCGCGCGGCGGGGGTGAGCTCCCGCAGCGCGGCGGAGTCGCGCAGCGCCCGCACGACGTTGCGCGCCTCGGCCCGCCCGCCGCGCAGCGGGGCGAGCAGCAGCACGGCCAGGGTGATCAGCCACGGCTTGAGCCGCACCAGCACGTTCTCGCCGTAGCGGCGGTGCACCACGAACAGGTTGCGGTACATGTAGTACCCCTTCCAGCCCGCGAGGTCGTGCTGCTGGTCGAAGTCGAGCTGGCGCACCAGCACGGCGTCGCGCACCGCCCGGATGCGGTATCCCGCGCGCCGGGCGCGCAGGGCGTAGTCGACGTCGTCGTAGAAGATGAAGAAGGCCGGGTCGGGCAGCCCGATCCGGGCCACGACGTCGCGGTGCACCAGGAAGCCCTCGAAGGCGACGTTCTCGACCGGGGTGAGCGGGGCGAGCGCGGCCCGGGAGCCGGCGTCCTCGACCATGCCGGTCTTGGGCTTGATCACCCAGGGCCGCCGCAGGTCGAACCGGGTGGCGGCCTTCTCCACCAGCGCCCCGGTGAGGTCCTCGCGCACCGAGATCAGGCACGGCTCGTCGTGGGCCAGCAGCTGGGCCAGGCAGTCCGGGGCCGGCACGACGTCGTCGTCGATGAGCCAGATCCGTGCGGCACCGGCCGCCATCGCCTCCGCCACGCCGCGGTGGAAGCCGCCCGCTCCCCCGAGGTTGGCCTGGGTGATCGTGCGCAGACCGGCCAGCGGATGGCGGTCCAGCAGCGCGGGCGTGGCGTCGGTGCTGCCGTTGTCGACGACGAGCACGAGGTCGGCGGGGCGGGTCTGGGCGGCGAGGCCGTCGAGCACCCGCTCCAGCAGCTCGACCCGGTTGTAGGTCACGACGACGACCGCGACGCCGGTCCCCGCGCTCACCGCAGGTACCGCCGATGGCCGGTGAAGTCGCCGCGCAGGCCCGCGAGCGCGGCCCGGGCGCTCATCGCGACCCGGCCCGGCTGCGGGCGCGTGACCAGGTAGAACCACACGGTCTTGAACCAGAACATGAGCACGAACGGCCAGCCCCGGTAGGTCCGCAGGTTGACGGTGTTGTTGCGGGCCATGCAGTAGTGCTTGAGCTCGCTGGGGGTGTGGTTGTAGGTGGTGCGGCCCCGCAGCATGGGGGTGCCGAGGTCGTCGGTGGCGGGGTGCGCGAAGCGGGCGTCGACCACGGTCGCGATCCGGGCCCCGGCCCGCTCGGCGCGCCACAGGTACTCGACGTCGTCGCCCCAGATGAAGAACTCCGCGCGCGGCACCCCGATGCGCTCCACGAGGTCGCGGGTGACGAGCACGCCGTTGAAGGGGATCACGACGCCGCGCACCAGGCCGTCGTCGGCCGCGGCCTCGACCTCGTGCATGCCGTGCACCACGCGGGTCCCACCCGGCAGGCGGATGGGGAAGCAGAGTCGGTCGGGGTCCCCCTCCGCGACGACCGCCGGGCCCCAGAGGTCGAGCTCGCCGCGGCGCTCCAGCAGGCGGGGCAGGCAGCCGGGCGCCGGGACGCCGTCGTCGTCCATCAGCCACACCAGGTCGGCCCCGAGGTCGCAGGCGCGCGCCAGGCCGGCGGCGAAGCCGCCCGCACCCCCGGTGTTCACGCTGAGGCGGTGTCCCTCGATCACCGGCCCCGGACCGCCGACCGCCGCCTCCAGCCAGGCGCCGGTGCCGTCGGTGGAGGCGTTGTCGACCACGAGGATCCGGCTCAGCTCGGGCACCTCGCGCAGGGCGGCGACCAGCCGCTGCAGGAGCGGCAGCCGGTTGTAGGTCACCACCACTGCCACCACGTCCACGCGCACACCCTACGGTTGGAGGGTGGAGACCGACGCCATCACCACCCTGCTCCGAGACGTCGCCGCCGCGGTGATCACCCCCCGCTTCCGTGCCCTGGCGCAGGCCGAGGTGATGGAGAAGAACCCCGGCGACCTCGTGACCGTGGCCGACCGGGAGGCCGAGGTGCTCATCACCGACGCGCTGCGGGCGGCCTACCCCGACACCGTGGTGCTCGGCGAGGAGGCCAGCGCGGCCGATCCCGCGGTGCTCACGCGCTACGCCGGCGCGTCCCACTCCTTCACCGTGGACCCGGTCGACGGGACCCGCAACTTCGTGCACGGCTCCCCCGACCACGCCGTGATGGCGGCCGAGCTGCGCGAGGGTGCCGTGACGCGCTCGTGGATCTGGCAGCCGCAGCACGAGACGCTCTTCGTCGCCGAGCGCGGCGCCGGGGTGCGCCGCGACGGCGTCGCCCTCGCACCGGCGGTCCCCCACGACGGCGTCCCGCGCGGCGCGACCTCACGACGCTCCTGGGTGGGACGGGCGTTCCCGGGCCTCGACCCGCTCGCCCTGACCTGGGTGTGCTGCGGTGTGGACTACCCCCAGCTGCTCACCGGCGGGATCGACTACCTGCTCTACAGCGGCAGCCGGCCCTGGGACCACGCGCCGGGCCTGCTCATGCTCACCGAGCTCGGCGGGGCGGTGGTCACCCTCGACGGCGCCCCGTACGACCCCCGGGCGATCGACAGCGCGCCGCTGGTCGCCGCCCGCGACGCCGACCTGGCCGACCGCGTCGCGCGCATCGTGAGCGCGGAGATCGCCAGGTCCTGACACCTGCTCCCGGCAGGCGTCCCGGAGGCCCGTTCGTCGAGGAGGCGCCCTACCGCCGTCACGAGACGCCGTGGGTCGGGTGCACACGTCTCGAGACACTCGCTGCGCTCCTCGACGACCGAACCCGACGCTCGTCGAGGAGGCGCCCCAGCGCCGTCACGAGACGCCGTGAGCCGAGCGCCGGCGCTCAGCAGGCGCTGGCGAGGTCCTCGGCCTGGTTGGCGGCGTAGCCCTCGGACAGCGACCCCACCGAGCCGCCGGTCACCGGGGCGTCCGGCTTCGGGCCCGTGCGCTTGCGGGGCGCCGGGGCCTGGCCCTCGGCCTTGTCGATGGCCGCCGCGACGGTGCTGCGGATCTTGTCGATGTCGGGGTCGGAGGTGTTCACCAGCGGCGGCACGAGCGAGACGGTGGCGATCTTCTGGCTGCGGGCCTTGAGCGCCAGGCTGAGGAAGGTGTCGACCTCCGAGGCGGGCAGGTCGGTGGACACCATGTCGGAGGACGCCTGGGCGATGGCGGAGAAGTTGGCCAGCGCCTTCTGGGGGCTGACCTGCTCCAGCAGCGCGTTCATCACGCACTTCTGGCGCGCCATGCGGGAGTAGTCGTCCGAGCCCTCGCGCGCCCGGGCGAACCACAGCGTCTCGAAGCCGGTGAGCTTGCGGGTGCCGGGCTCGAGGTAGCCGGTGACGTCGTCGCCGAGCCCGCCGACCGGGATCCGGTCGCGGACGGTGAGGGTGACCCCGCCCACGGCGTTGACCAGGTCCTTGAACCCCTCGAGGTTGACCATCGCCCAGTAGTTGATGCGCAGGCCCGTGATGCCCTCGATCGCCGAGATCGTGGCGTCCACGCCGGGGTGCTCGCTGCCCTTGAACAACCGGGTGTGGTCCTCGGCCCAGGTGCTGACGCCGTTGAGCATGCAGTAGTCCGCGCCGCAGTCGGTGAAGCCCTTCGGGAACTGCTCCGCCATCGGCGTGCCCTCGCGGAAGGGGAAGTCCTGCAGGTTGCGCGGGAGGCCGATCAGGACCGTGCGTCCGGTCTCGGCGTCGACCGAGGCCACGGTCATCGAGTCCGGCCGCAGCCCCCAGCGGCCCGCCCCGGAGTCGCCGCCGAGCAGGAGCACGTTGAAGCGGCCGTCGTGCGCGGCCGTGGCCCGACCGTCCCCGAACGTGGTGAGGATGAACTGGCGCTGCACGTCGACCAGGTGGCTGCCGAACAGGAGCACGCCGGTGGTGACCAGGCAGAGCACGCCGTTGATCCCGACGGCGGCGCGGCGCTGGGACAGGCCGTAGCTGAGGGGCTGGCCGATCCGCCAGGCGTCCACCAGCAGCGCCCCCCAGGCGATCGCGACCAGCGCCAGCGTCCAGCGCAGCACGAACAGCAGCCGGGTGTCGGTGGCCCAGGTCAGCCCCCACGAGGGGTGCACCACCAGCACGACGAGCGCCACCAGGCCGGTGCCGAGCAGGCCGAACCAGATCCGCAGGGCGAGCCGGCCGACGTCGCGGTTGCCGGCCACGAGCTGGGCGCTGCCCGGGAGCACCAGGGTGATCGCCATCAGCGCCAGCGCGCGCCGGAAGCGGACCTCGGCCGCCCGCTGGGCGCTGGCGGTGATCACCGACGACGTCGCCGCCGTCGGGCGCACGGACCGGGGCGGGACCGAGGACGGGATGGTCATGTGGTGGGACTCTCTGCTGCGGGGGTGCGACCGGGGAAGGACAGCCCCGTCAGTATCACCAGTCACGCTGGCCACAGCAGCCACAACACGCCGCCGGCCGCGGACTGGCCGACGCGTCGGTGCTCAGTGGCCGCGGCTGGAGGCGATCTCCGCCTTGCGGGCCAACCGGTGGGCGCGCCGGATCTCGGCCTCGCGCCAGCGCCGGTGGTCCTCCGGCGTCTCGAGCACCAGCGGCGGCACGGCCCGCGGAGCACCGTCGGCGTCCACGGCCACGAACACGAAGTAGGCCGAGGCGACGTGCACCGCCGCCTCGTCGCGCGGGTCGTTCCACGGCTGGGCCTCGACCCGGACCCCGATCTCCATCGAGGTGCGACCGGCCCAGTTGACCTGGCCGTAGGTGCGCACGATGTCCCCGACGTGCACCGGCGCCAGGAAGGCCATGTCGTCCAGGGCGGCGGTCACGGCCGGACCACCGCAGTGGCGCTGGCCCACCGCACCGGCGGTGGTGTCGGCGAGCTTCACGATCTCGCCGCCGTGGATGTTGCCCAGCAGGTTCGCCTCGACGCTCCGCATCAGATAGGCCAGCGACACCCGGGCGAAGGAGGAGGGCAGGGCGCTCGCCGGGGTGCCGGCCCCGGGCGGCCCCGCAGGGCGGACGTCGTCGGTGGTCATGCCTCCCGACGCTAGTGCCACCCGGTAGCGTTCCGCGCGTGAGCGACCAGCGTGGAGGGCCGGGCGGCCCCGAGGGCCCCGACGGCCCGGGCTTCGGCTGGCTCTACGGCAGCGGCCCCGAGGACGCACCGGGCGGCCGGGGCGGCGTGCCCCTGGGCAAGAACCCGCCCCCGCCCGATCCCACCCGCGCGATCCCGGTGACGCCGCCGCCCCCCGACGCCACGCGCGTGGTGCCGACCGGACCCGCGGCACCGCCGCCGCCCGGGCCCGGCACCCCCTCCTCCCCCGCCGGGCCCCCGCCGCCCGGGCGACGTCGCCACCCCGTGGCGGGGTTCCTGGCGCGCCGGGTGCGGCGCCCGCGGTTCTGGATCCGCACCGTCCTGCTGCTCCTCGTGCTCTGGCTGGTGTTCACGATCGCCACCCCGTTCCTGGTGTGGCGCACCTCCGAACAGATCGCGTTCGCCCCCGGCGGCGACCGCCCCGCGGAGCAGGACGGCACCACCTACCTGCTCGTGGGCAACGACTCCCGCAAGGGCCTCACCGCCGAGGAGCGCCGGAAGTACAGCACCGGCAACCCCAGCAGCGAGCTCACCGACACGATGATGCTCATGCACACCGGCTCCGGCCCCAACGTGCTGGTCTCCATCCCCCGCGACACCATCGTCGACATGCCCGGCTACGGGTTGTCGAAGATCAACTCCGCCTACGCCCGCGGCGGCCCGAAGCTGCTGGTCAAGATCATCGAGCGCGAGACCGGCATCCGGATCGACCAGCTGGTCGAGATCGGCCTGGGCGGGGTGGCCGACGTCGTCGACGCCGTCGGGGGGATCGAGGTGTGCCCGATCGAGCGCATCAAGGACCCCCTCGCCGGGCTGAACATCCGCAAGGGCTGCCAGGACATCGACGGCGAGACCGCGCTGGCCTACTCCCGCTCGCGCAAGCAGTCCACCTACGGCGACCTCGAGCGGGTGCGCCGGCAGCGCGAGGTGGTCTCCGCGATCGGCGACGCCGTGCTGTCGCCGTGGACCGTGCTCAACCCGTGGCGCTGGTGGCACCTGAACAAGGCGGTGCCGTCCTTCTTCCGCTTCGGCAAGGGCATGTCCACCACCGACGCCGCGTTCTGGGCCTACGGCATGACGCGGGTGGAGCTGACCTGCACCGTGCCGGTCACCGACCTCTCGGCCGAGACCTGGGACCGCGACCTCGCCGACCCGCTGTTCCAGGCGATCGCCGACGACGACACCGACGCCATCACGAAGGCCCAATGCACCCCGAACGGCATCCCGAGGAGCTGACCACCGCATGACCGGCACAACGAGCACGTACGAGACCCTGACCTTCACCGTCGACGACGACGGCGTCGGCCTGCTGACGCTCCACCGCCCCGACGCGCTCAACGCCTTCGACCTGGTGATGGCCCGCGAGCTGCTGGACTTCTTCACCGGCCCGGCGCTGGAGGACGACGTGCGCGCGATCGTCGTCACCGGCTCGGGCCGGGCGTTCTGCGCGGGCATGGACCTCTCGGCGCAGGGCAACGTGTTCGGCCTGGACGAGACGCTCGACCCGACGCCGGAGTCGATCCGCGAGCGGTTCGACGACCCCGCCTACGCCGACGGCCTGCGCGACACCGGCGGCCGGGTGACCCTGGCCATCCACGAGCTCCCCAAGCCGGTCATCGCCGCCATCAACGGCCCGGCCGTCGGCATCGGCGCCACCATGACGCTGGCGATGGACATCCGGATGGCCTCGACCCGGGCCCGGATCGGGTTCGTGTTCGGCCGGCTCGGGATCGTGCCGGAGGCGGCGTCGTCGTGGTTCCTGCCCCGCCTGGTCGGGCTGCAGCAGGCCCTGGAGTGGGTCTACTCCGCCGAGATCCTCGACGCCGAGGCCGCCCATGCCGGTCGGCTGGTGCGCTCGGTGCACGAGCCCGAGCAGCTGGTGGAGGACGCCCTGGCCCTGGCCCGCTCGTTCGTGAAGGACCGCTCGCCCCAGGCCCTGGCCTTCGCCCGGCAGCTGATGTACCGCAACGCCGCCGCCGCGCACCCGATGGAGGCGCACCTGTCGGACTCCCTCGCGATGTGGCACGCCTCGGTCGGCGACGGCAAGGAGGGCGTGGCGGCGTTCCTGGAGAAGCGGACCCCGCAGTTCACCTCGCGGGCCTCGCAGACCCCGCGGATCTTCCCCGGCTGAGCGCACCCGAGCCATGACGTCCGCCGCTCCCGCCTGGCGCGATCCGCAGACCGTGCGGTCCCTGCTCACCGAGTGCGACACCTGGGCGGTGGTCGGGCTCTCGGGCGACCCCTCCCGCGACGCGTTCCGCATCGCCGCGCTGCTGCAGGCCCGGGGCAAGCGGATCGTGCCCGTGCACCCCGACGCACCGACCGTGCTCGGGGAGCCCGGGTACGCCGCGCTCGCCGAGGTCCCGTTCGCCCTCGACGTCGTCGACGTCTTCCGGCGCTCGGAGGCCGCGGGGGCGGTGGTCGACGAGGCGCTGGCCCTCGCCACCGTGCCGCGCGGGATCTGGCTGCAACTGGGCGTGCTCGACGCCGCGGCGTTCGCGCGGGCGCAGGCCGCAGGCGTGCCGATGGTCATGGACTCCTGTCCCGCGATCGAGTGGCCGCGGCTGGACCGTCAGGAGCCCTGATGCTGCCCTCGACGTGGCGTCCGCAGCCACCCCGGAACCCCGTGCGCCTCGGCGCCCCCCACGACGGCGGCTACGTGCTGCCGGCGGAGGCCGTCGATCAGGCGGCCGGGCTCCTCGGCCTCGGCCTGGGTCTGGAGTGGTCCTTCGAGGCCGCGTTCCGGGCGCGCTCGTCGGCACCGATCGTGGTCTGCGACCACACCATCAACCGTCGGTTCTGGATCGAGCAGGCGTGGGCGCAGGCCCGGCTCGGCCGTACCGACATCTGGCGCCGGCGCCGTGACTACCGGCGCTTCTTCGGTGCCGACCCCGCGACGACCCACCTCGCCGTGCGCGCGGGCGACGGCATCCGCCGTCCGCCCGAGGAGTGGGACCGCAGTCTGGCCGAGCTGCTGGCGATGACCCAGGGGCCGCAGCTGCTGCGCATCGACATCGAGGGCGACGAGTACCGGGTGCTGGAGGACCTGGTGGCGCACGAGGACCGGCTGGTCGCCGTCGTGATCGAGTGGCAAGACCTCGACCTGCACCGCGACCGGGTCACCGACCTCCTCGGCCGGCTGCGTCGCCTGACGCCCTGCTGGGTGCACGGCAACAACTACGGCGGACTCGACGCGGGCGGCGACCCCCTGGTGCTCGAGATGACCCTCGCCCCTGCCGAGATGCTCCTGCCCGCCGGGGCCGACGCGACCGCCGAGGCCGAGGCCCGGCGACGGGTGGCCGACCTGACCCACCCCAACCGACCCGACCTCCCCGACGTCGCACTGCGCTACGCCGCGCACTGACGCCGATCACCCTCCCCGCCAGTCCTGAGGAGCCCCCGTGTCCGGCACGACGCGCACCCTGTTCCTGCACGTGGGCCCGATGAAGTCGGGCAGCACCTACCTCCAGAACGCCGCGACGGCCATGGCCCCGCAGCTGGCCGGGGCCGGTCTGCTCTTCCCGCTCGACGACGCCGGTGCGTGGGGCCTGCAGTCCCACGCAGTGCGCGAGTTCCGCCGCGACGGCGGTGGCCGCGCCTGGGACCAGCTCGCCGCCCGGCTGGACGCCCACCCGGGCGACGCACTGGTCTCGATGGAGTTCCTCTCGCTGTACCGCCCCGAGGAGGTCGCGCGGCTGCGCGCGGCGCTGCCCGGACACCGGATCCTGCCGGTCTTCACGGTGCGCAGCGCCCTGCGACTGGCCCCCTCGGTGTGGCAGACGGCCGCCCGCAACGGCACGCCGGAGCCGTGGCCGGAGTTCGCGGCCGGGCTGGCCGCGCGGGGCGCCCACCCGGCGAAGGCCTTCTTCCGCCGGCGCCAGGGCCTGGTGCGCCAGTTCGAGGCCTGGTCCTCCCTGGGCGAGCCCGCGATCCTCAGCGTGCCCGAGGACCGCTCCGACCCCGCCGAGCTGTGGCGCCGGTTCTGCGGCACCCTCGGCCTGGCCGACCGGGTGCCCTACCGCCCCGGCGAGGCGGTCAACCGCAGCCTGGGCTACCCCTCCGCCGAGCTCGTGCGCCAGGTGCAGGTCGCCCTCGACGACGTCGCCGCCCGGCGCGGCGCCCCGCTGCCCGAGGAGACCCGGCTGGTCACCAAGCGGCTGCTGAGCCGTCGCATCCTCATCAAGCGGCTGCGCGAGGAGCCCTCGATCCCGGTCGACGCGGCGCTCGGGAGGTGGGCCGCGGCCTGGAACCGCAAGGTCCTGGCGAGCATCGAGGAGGTCGCTCCGGGGCTGCCCGCGCCCGTCCGGGCGCAGCTGCGGGTCGACCTCGACGTCCCCGCCCCGGACTCCCCCGCCTACCGGCCGGTCGAGCCGCCGGCACCGGAGGCCGTGGCGGCGGCCGGCGACTTCGCGATCGCCGAGCTCGAGCGGCTCGCCGCCGGGGCGACCACCCTGGATCCGGCCGCGTCGACCACCACGGGGCGGCCGGCCCCCGCCGGCGCCACCCCGACGGTGCGTCGGCTCGTGGCGCTGATCGACCTGCTCGCCGACGACGTCGCCCGCGGCGGCGACATCGCCGCCCTGCTCGGCTGACCCCCGCGCCCCGCCGGGAGGTCAGGTGCGGGCGTCCGCGGCGATGCGGAAGCCGAGGTTGCCGGCGGTGTCGAGGACGTGGCTTCGATCGCGCGCCGAGACCCGGTAGCGGTTGCAGTAGGAGTCGTGGCACAGGTAGGACCCGCCGCGACGGATCCGGACCTCGGGACCGGCATCGGTGGCGGTCCACTCCCAGACGTTGCCGACCACCTGCTGCAGGCCGAAGCCGTTCGGCTCCCCGGCCCCGACCGGGCCCGGACCGACCGCCCCCTGCCCGCGGCGGTGACGGTGGGGGAAGTCGCCCTCCCAGATCACGCACCGCGCCGGACCGGCGAGCGGATGCTCGTCGCCCCAGGGGTAGAGCGCACCCGGCAGACCGCCCCGGGCGGCGTACTCCCACTCGCTCTCGGTGGGCAGCCGGGCCCCGCACCAGGCGGCGTAGGCCTCGGCGTCGGGTGCGGCGACGTGCACCACCGGCAGGTCGGGGCGGGCACGACGCTCGGTGCCCGCGCCCCCGGGCCGGGACCACGCGGCGTCCTGCACCGCGATCCACCACTCCACCCCCGCCGCCCGACCGCGCACCACCGCACGCGGGCCGACCTGGAGGTGGAAGACGAAGGACCAGCCCTCGCGCTCGGCCACCGTGGTGTGGCCCGTGGCTGCCACGAATGCGGCGAACTCGGCGTTCGTGACCGGCGTGGCACCGATCCGGAACGGCGCCACCACCACCTCGCGCACCGGACCCTCGCCGTCCTCGGGGCGGGCGAGCGGGCCCTCGTAGCCCATCGCGAACCGCCCCCCGGGCAGGTCGAGCAGCCGGGGCCCGTCGGCCCCGCCGGACCCGCCGGAGCGCCGGGACACCTCCACCGGACCCGGCGTCGCGCCGCGCGCAGGCAGGCAGCACGGCGCGGGCGACCCGCTCCCCTGCTCCCCGTCCACGCCGCTCACGGAGGCGTCGGCCGCTCGGTCGGCTGCTCGGTCGGGGGCACCGCGAACGGCAGCCCCAGGGCGTAGGTGCGCGGACAACCCGTCCCGACGCAGTCGACGTAGGCGGCCGTGAGCTCCCGCAGCCGCACCACCAGCGGGGAGTCGGATCCGGCACCCGCGGCGAGGTTGACGGTCTCGAAGGGGTCGGTGCGGACGTCGAAGAGCTGATCGGTGCCGTTGGGGCGCACGGCGTAGCGGTAGCGACCCACCACCACGCCCTCGAAACGACGCACGTCGGAGTTCTTCGGCCACCCCTCGATCGGGATCGGCCGCACCCCGGCGACCCGTCCCTCCCACAGCCCCGAGATGTCGGCGCCGTCGGCGTCGTCGGCCTCCGGCGGAGCGCCCGCCAGGGTCGCGAAGGTCACCGGCAGGTCAGGCACGGCCGCCGCGGAGGTCACCACGCTGCCGCGCGGGATCCGCGGGCCGCGCACCACCGTGGGCACGGTGAGGATGTCGCGGTAGGGCACGATCTTGCCCAGCCAGTTCTGCTGCCCGGTGGTGTAGCCGTTGTCGGAGGTCACCACGACGTAGGTGCGGTCCAGCTGCCCGGTCACGCGCAGCGCCCGGATCTGGTCGCGCACCCCGCGGTCCACCGCCTGCAGCGCCTGCACGCGCTCGCGGAACAGTTGCTCCTCGGCGCGCCGCAGCCGCGGCGGCGTCCGCACGTCCCCGAACAGGCCGGCCCGGCGCCACAGGTTGGGGTCGCGCGGCATCCGCAGCCGCGGGAAGGAGTCGACGTCGCGCGGGGCGGGCACGGTGGACGCCAGGCCCGGCGGGTCGTCGGGCCCCCGGGGTCCGCCGTTGTGCGGGGCGACGTAGTTGATCCAGCCGAACCACGGATCGGGGTCGGCGGCCCGCTCCGCGATCCACGTGGTGGCCCGGTCGGTGATCTGGTCGCTGCTGTAGCGCCCCGGCACGCCGGTGAGCCGTCCGCCCGGGGCGAAGAACCGGGTGTCGAAGAAGCGGTAGGTCCCCAGCGTGGCCGGGGTCCAGCAGTCCCAGCCCGGTTGGGCCGCCGAGGCCGGGAGCGCCCGCTCGTAGCCGTTCATCCACTTGCCGGTGACGAAGGTGTCGTAGCCGGCGTCGTCGAGCCAGGTCGCGACCGTGCTGTCCTGCTCGCCGCGCGCGACGAAGCGATCGGCCCCGCCGTAGGTGCCGCCGACGGTGAGCATGCCGTGGTTGTGGGCGTACTCGCCGGTGATCACCGAGGCCCGCGACGGCACGCACACCGGCGTGGGGGCGATCATCGTGGTCATCGTGGCGCCGGCGTCGCCGACGAGCCGGCGCACGTGCGGCATGTACGCGAAGTCGCGGCGGGCGGCGTCGTCGAGGGTGATGAGCAGGAAGTTCGGCCGGGCGTCGGCGGCACGCTGCTGCACGCCGGTGTCGGTCGGATCGGGCGGCCGCGGGGGCACCACCCGCACGCCCGGACACCGCGGGGGCGTGGCGGGCGACGCCGACGTGGCCGGTGACGACGGCGCACCCGGGACACCGCCCCGCGTCACCGGCGCGCCGGTGCACCCGGCGAGCAGGGCCGTGGTGAGCGCGAGCGCAGCGACACCGACGGGGGCGCCGGGGGCGGTGCGGAGTCCTCGGAACCCGAGCGGAGGACGAGGCGGCACGTGGGTCACGCTCCCGCGCCGGGGTCGGGACCGCTCACCCGGTGACCGGGGCCCCGGCGGCGCGCACCACGGCGCCCTTCTCGGTGGCCTGTCGGTGGAGGTCGGTCTGGAAGTCGACCATGCGCTGCTGCAGGGCGGGGTCGGTGGCCGCGAGGATGCGCACCGCGAGCAGCCCGGCGTTGCGGGCACCGCCGATGGCCACGGTCGCCACCGGCACACCGGCGGGCATCTGCACGATCGAGAGCAGCGAGTCCATGCCGTCGAGGTACTTCAACGGCACCGGCACCCCGATCACCGGCAGCGGCGTGACCGCGGCGAGCATGCCGGGCAGGTGGGCGGCTCCGCCGGCGCCGGCGATGATCACCGACAGCCCGCGCGCCGCAGCCTGCTGGCCGTAGGCGAGCATCTCGGCGGGCATCCGGTGGGCCGAGACGACGTCGGCCTCGTAGGCGATGCCGAACTCCTCCAGCGCCCGCGCGGCGAGCTCCATCACCGGCCAGTCGGAGTCCGACCCCATCACGATCCCGACGCGGGGTCCGGTCTGCTGCTCGCTCATCGTCACTCGCTCTCGTCGCCGAGGTCGCCGCGGAACCAGGCGGCGGCGTGCCGCGCCCGCTCCAGGCAGTCCTCGAGGTCCTCGCCGTAGGCGTTCACGTGGCCGACCTTGCGGCCCGGACGCATCGACTTGCCGTACAGGTGCACCCGCAGCCGCGGATCGCGGGCCAGGGCGTGGGGGTAGCCGTCGTAGAGGCGACCCACCGGCGTGCCGTCCTCGCGGTCGGGGGCGCCGAGGATGTTGACCATCACGGTCCAGCGGGCCCGGGGGTCCGGGGCGCCGAGGGGCAGGTCGAGCACCGCACGCAGGTGGTTCTCGAACTGGGAGGTGACCGCGCCGTCCTGGGTCCAGTGCCCGGTGTTGTGCGGGCGCATGGCCAGCTCGTTCACCAGGATCGTGCCGTCGGCGGTCTCGAAGAGCTCCACCGCGAGGACGCCGGTGACGCCGAGCTCGCCGGCCAGGCGCAGCGCCAGCTGCTGGGCCGCGGTGGCGCGCTCCTCGGGCAGGTCGGGCGCGGGGGCGATCACCTCGTGGCAGATCCCGTCCAGCTGGGTGGTGGCCACCACCGGGTAGGCCGCGGCCTGCCCGGACGGGGCGCGCACCACGATCGCGGACAGCTCGCGGGCGAAGTCCACCAGCTCCTCGGCCAGCAGCTCCACCCCCGACGCCGCGGCGGCGGCGAACGCAGGCTCGGCGTCGGCGGGCTCGCGCACGAACCACACCCCCTTGCCGTCGTAGCCGCCCCGGGTGGTCTTGAGCACGCAGGGGAACCCGAAGGCGGCGAGGTCGGCGGCGTCGGCGATGCGGGCGAACCGCGGGCAGGGCGCGCCGAGCGCGCTGAGCCGCTCGCGCATGACGGCCTTGTCCTGGGCGTGCACCAGCGCCTCCGGACCCGGGTGCACCCCGACCCCGTCGGCGGCCAGGGCGCGCAGGTGGTCGGTGGGGACGTGCTCGTGGTCGAAGGTCACCACGGCGGCTCCGGCCGTGACCTCTCGCAGCGTCGCGAGATCGCGGTAGTCGCCGACGACGTGGTCGGGGATCACCTGCGCGGCGGAGACGCCCGGCGCCTCGGCGAGCAGCCGCAGCGGCAGACCCAGGGCCGCGGCGGGCTCAGCCATCATCCGTGCCAGCTGACCACCGCCGATCACCGCGATCGTGGGGGCCAGGGCCTCGGACTGGGCCTGGTTCGGGGCCTGGTTCGGGGCCGCGGGGCTGGGGCTCGACACGGGCTCACCCTAGTGGCGCGTCGCGGTCGACCCGCGATCCGGGTCGGCGGCGGATCACTCGGGGGGCGTGGTCTCGAACCGCAGCCCGCGCCCGCGCAGGGTCGTGATCAGCCGCGGGCGCCGGCCGTCGTCGCCGAGCTTGCGGCGCAGCCAGCCCAGGTGCACGTCGATCGTCTTGGAGGAGGTCCAGAAGGTGGTCTGCCAGACCTCGTGCATCAGCGTCTCGCGCGAGACGACGTCGCCGGCCCGGGCGATGAGGGCGTGCAGGAGGTCGAACTCCTTGCGGGAGAGCACCAGTTCCTCCCCCGCGCGCCAGACGCGCCGCGCGACCGGGTCCACCCGGACGCCCTGCACCTCGTACATGAGCGCTCAACGTAGGGACACCGATGCGGGCAGGGGCACCGATCCGGCACATGAGACGGTGCGGCGACGGATCGGTCTAGACCGGTGCGTGGCGCGGGCGGGACGGGCGGGACGGGTGGGACGGTTGGGGATGCTGGGTCGGGCGGGACGCCGCGGACCCGCGGTCGGTCCCGCCGTCGTCACTGACGCCGCACGGCCACCGGCTCGACCAGGCCGAAGCCCCGCACCGGTCGCGCGGGGAGGCGGCGGGTCTCGAACTGGTCCGGCGGCAGCAGGGCCGCGGTCTCGGCGTCGATGATGATGCGGTTGCGGCGCGCCACGTTGGTGAGCCGTGCCGCCATGTTCACCGGCGGGCCGAAGACGTCGCCGAGCCGGGTGACCACCGACCCCGAGGCCAGGCCCACCCGCACGTCGGGCATCCGGGAGTCGCGGCCGATGACGGTGATGATGCCCTCGGCGGTGTCGTAGGCCCGCACCGGATCGTCGTTGACGAAGAGCACCGAGTCGCCCAGGGACTTGATGATCCGCCCCCGCTGGGCGGCGACGACGTCGGCGCAGCGGCTCTCGAAGAGCTCCACGAGGTCGCCGATGCGCTCGCGCGAGAGCTCGTTGGACAGCGCGGTGAAGCTGACGATGTCGGCGAACCCGACCGTGAGCGGCACGGTGTTCGGGTCGGCCTCCCCCACCGCCATGATGCGGGTGACGGCGGCGGCCAGGTGGCGTCGCCAGGCGTAGATCAGCAGCTGCTCGAAGTTGGCGCCCAGACCGTCGAGCAGGTCCTGGGCGGTCTCCATGCGGGTGCCGCCGCTGGCCTGCTCCAGCTCCTCCACCCGGTGCACGAGGGCGGAGGCCTCCCAGTCGGCGAGCCGCGCCATCGTCTGACCGAGCGCGCGCGTCAGCGCCACCGCGAGATCGAGGTCGATCAGGCCCTCGTTGATCGGCGCGGTGAGTCGTCGGATGGCATCGGCGTCGGCGGGGGTGAAGGCCCGCGCCTGGTCGGCCTCGGGCAGGCCGAGCGCCCGCCACAGCCGGCGGGCGTGGTCGACCGTCGTGCCACTGGCCCCGGCCAGCTCCTCCGCCGTCAGGCTCGGCTCCTCGCCGAGGATCGCGCGCAGCAGCTCGGTGCTCTCGGCACCACGGGGGTCCGGGGGATCGGGCACGGCCTCGGGGGCCGGGCCGCCGGGGGGCGTCGGGGCGGCCACCGGGTCAGTGGCCCTCGGCACCGGGACGCTCGCCCCGGTGCACGCCGTGCAGCAACGCGTTGAGGGTCCGCTGGGTCTCCTCGACCCGCGGGATGTCGTGGATCAGCACCTGCCCGTCCGTGCTGGCGTCGCTGATGACGAGGGTGCCGCACCCCAGCACGCGGTCGAGCAGGTCGCGCTCGTAGGCGACGTCGCTGATCCGGCTGAGCGGGATGTCGTGGCCCCGGCGGGTGAGCACGCCGTGGCGGGTGATGAGCCGGCGGTCGGTGATCGTGTACGAGCCCGATGCCCACACCAGCGCCGGCCACACGGTGCGCCACAGCACGAGCAGCACCACCGCCCCCCACACGACGCCCACCACGATGGGCTCGTCGGTGAGCGCGTCGGGGGCCCCCACCGAGAACAGCACGCCCAGGGCGAGCAGGAGCACGCCGGTGAGCACCGGCACCACCAGCGCCTTGGCGTGGGTGCGGGTGCTGACGACGATCTCCTCGCCCGGGTTCAGCAGTCTGCGCGAGAGGGCCACGCAGGGGATCATGTCACCGCGGCTCAGGTGAGTGCACGCACATGCACCACATCGCCCGCCGAGACGGCGTGGCGACGGCCCGCCGCCTCGACCACGAGCTGGCCGGCCGGGTCGATCTCGCGGGCCACGCCCTCCAGCGCGCTGCCGTCGGGCAGCTCCACCCGCACCTGGCGGCCGACGGTCACGCAGGCCGCCCGGTAGGACTCCTGCAGCCGCATGCCGGAGGCGTCACCCCCGGCCTCCCAGGCGTCGTAGGCCTCCCGCAGCGAGGCCAGCACCGCGAGCAGCAGGGTCGTGCGATCCGGTGCCGCCCCGGTGGCGAGCAGCAGCGACGTCGCGGTGGGGACCGGCAGCTCCTCGGCGGTGGTGGAGACGTTGACTCCCACGCCCAGCACGGCGGCGGGACCCTGCGGGGTCTCGATGCGCTCCACCAGGATCCCGGCCACCTTCTGCTCCCCGATGAGCACGTCGTTGGGCCACTTCACCCCGACGTCGGCGACCCCGTGCGCGCGCAGGGCCTTGTCGACGGCGTAGCCGGTGAGCAGCGGCAGCCACGGCCAGGCGCGGGTCGGGCTGGTGGGACGCACCAGCAGCGAGAACGTGAGGCCCGCGCGGGCCGGGGTCTCCCACTGCCGGTCCAGCCGGCCACGACCGGCGTGCTGGTGCTCGGCCACGACCACGAGACCGTCGGGCGCCCCCTCCCATGCACGGGCGATCGCCTCGGCGTTGGTGGAGGCGGCCTGCTCGAGCACCTCCACCACCAGATCCGGCGGGAGCGCGGGGTGGCCGGGAGCGAGTCGCTGCTTGTCGAGGGGTGGGCGCTCGGCGCTGTCGGTCGTCACGGGCACTAGCCTGTCCTACCGACCGGGGGCGCGAAACGTGTCGCTCCCGACGCCGGCCTCGCCGGACGCCAGCCCGAAGCCCGACCGCACCCGTGGGGTGCCGCTCGAATCCAGGAGCCAGGAAGTCACGTGAGCGCACAGCCGAAGGGGACCGACGTCCCCCAGGACATCGACCTGCACACCACCGCCGGCAAGCTGGCCGACCTCGAGCGCCGCCTCGACGAGGCCGTGCACGCCGGGTCGGAGAAGGCGATCGAGAAGCAGCACGCCAAGGGGCGCAAGACCGCCCGCGAGCGCATCGAGATGCTCTTCGACGAGGGCTCCTTCGTCGAGCTCGACGAGCTCGCCCGGCACAGGTCCACCGCCTTCGGCCTGGAGAAGACCCGCCCCTACGGCGACGGCGTGATCACCGGCTACGGCACCGTGAACGGCCGCCAGGTGTGCGTGTTCTCCCAGGACTTCACCGTCTTCGGCGGCTCCCTGGGCGAGGTCTACGGCGAGAAGATCACCAAGGTCATGGACCTGGCGATCAAGACCGGCTGCCCGATCATCGGCATCAACGAGGGCGCGGGCGCCCGCATCCAGGAGGGTGTGGTCTCGCTCGGCCTGTACGGCGAGATCTTCCGCCGCAACGTGCACGCCTCGGGCGTGATCCCGCAGATCAGCCTCATCATGGGCAACTGCGCCGGCGGCCACGTCTACTCCCCCGCGGTCACCGACTTCACGATCATGGTCGACCAGACCTCGGCGATGTTCATCACCGGACCCGACGTCATCAAGACCGTCACCGGCGAGGACGTCTCGATGGAGGAGCTCGGCGGCGCGCGCACCCACAACACCAAGTCGGGCAACGCCCACTACATGGGCAGCGACGAGGAGGACGCGATCGAGTACGTCAAGGCGCTGCTCTCGTTCCTCCCGCAGAACAACCTCGACGAGGTCCCGGCCTACGACTCCCCGGCGGCCCTGGAGCCCACCGACCTCGACCTCGGCCTGGACACCATCATCCCGGACTCCCCGAACCAGCCCTACGACATGCACGACGTCATCACCGCCGTGCTCGACGACGAGGACTTCCTCGAGGTCCAGGAGCTGTTCGCCCCCAACCTCATCGTCGGCTTCGGCCGGGTCGAGGGCCGCTCGGTCGGCGTGGTCGCCAACCAGCCGATGCAGTTCGCCGGCACCCTCGACATCGACGCCTCCGAGAAGGCCGCCCGCTTCGTGCGGTTCTGCGACGCCTTCAACATCCCGGTGCTGACCTTCGTCGACGTCCCCGGCTTCCTCCCCGGCACCGACCAGGAGTGGAACGGCATCATCCGCCGCGGCGCCAAGCTGATCTACGCCTACTCCGAGGCCACCGTCCCGCTGGTCACGGTCATCACCCGCAAGGCCTACGGCGGCGCCTACGACGTCATGGGCTCCAAGCACCTCGGCGCCGACATCAACCTCGCCTGGCCCACCGCCCAGATCGCGGTCATGGGCGCCCAGGGCGCGGCCAACATCGTGCACCGCAAGACCCTGGCGAAGATCGAGAAGGAGGGGGGCGACGTCGAGGCCAAGCGCGCCGAGCTCATCGACGAGTACGAGACCACCCTCGCCAACCCCTACATCGCCGCCGAGCGGGGCTACGTCGACGCCGTCATCGCACCGCACGAGACCCGCGCCGAGGTCGTGCGGGCGCTGCGGCTGCTGCAGACCAAGCGCGCCACCCTGCCGGCCAAGAAGCACGGGAACATCCCGCTCTGATGGCCGAGACCACGCCCGACACCGCTCCCGACGCCGCTCCGGCGGCGCCGCTGCTGCGGATCATCACGCCCGACACCACGCCGGAGGAGGTCGCCGCCATCGTCGCGGTGCTCTCCTCCCTGGGCGGCGCGGCTCCCGCGCCGCGGCGTGCACGGGCGTCGTGGAGCCACCCGGCCCGTCAGGTGCGCCGCACGCTGCCCCACGGCGTCGGCGGCTGGCGCGCCAGCGGCCTGCCCCGCTGAGGGTCGGCGCGCCATGGCGGTGACCACGCTGGTCCTGGCCTCGGCCTCCCCCGCGCGGCTCGCGACCCTGCGAGCCGCGGGGGTGGAGCCGGTCGTCATCGTCTCCGGGGTCGACGAGGACCAGCTCACCGGCCTCTCCCCCGCCGACCTCGCCCTCGGCCTGGCCGAGCTGAAGTCGGCCGCCGTGGTCGCCCGCGACGACCTCCCGCCGGACGCCGTGGTGCTGGGGTGCGACTCCGTGCTGGAGCTCGACGGCGAGGCCCACGGCAAGCCCGAGGTGCCCGAGGTCGCGATCGCGCGGTGGCGGGCGATGCGCGGACGCAGCGGCGTCCTGCACACCGGCCACAGCCTCCGCGATCCGCGCACCGGGGAGCACCGCAGCGCGGTCGCCTCCACCGTCGTGCACTTCGCCGACGTCACCGACGCCGAGATCGAGGCCTACGTCGCCACCGGCGAACCGCTCCAGGTGGCCGGTGCCTTCACCGTCGACAGCCGCGGCGGCGCGTTCGTCACCGGCATCGAGGGCTGCCACCACAACGTCGTGGGCGTGAGCCTGCCGCTCGTGCGCACCCTGCTGGCCGACCTCGGCGGGTCCTGGACCGACCTCTGGTAGCTGCACGCGTCCCGTGACGCTCGCTGCGCTCGCTCCTCGACGACCGCACCACCGCCACGGTCGTCGAGGGGGCGCCCCGGCGCCGTCACGAGACGCCGACCCACCCACGGTCGTCGAGGAGGCGCCCCGGCGCCGTCACGAGACGCGGTGAGCCGGGGGACGGCGGTGGGGTCCTGCGCGCGGGCGGCTCAGCCCGCGACCGACTCCGTCGCGGCCTGCGGCAGCGCCGGGCGCCGGAACACGAACCGGCGGAAGAGGTAGAAGCGCGCCACGAAGGCCAGCACCAGGCCGATGCCGTTGCCGGCGACGTTGTCGGCGAGGGCGCTGTCCAGCCCCAGCACGTGGCGGCTGATCGCCAGGCACCCCAGGGGCAGCACCATCGCGGCGAGGTTGATCGCGATGTAGGCCGACCACCCGCCGTCGGCCTGCACCGGCGGGCGGTGCGGGAAGACGAAGCGGCTCGCGCCGTGGTAGCTGATCACCATGCCCACCGAGTTGGCGACGACGTAGCCCAGGATCGCCTGGTCCGGCATCGGCGGCCGGTCGAGGAACAGCCCGTGCACCAACATGTTGAACAGCACGAACGACACCCACGTCGCGGCCTGGGCCACGACGAAGAACCGCAGCACCTCGGCCGCCAGGCGTCGATGTCGGCTCACCCCGCCATCGTACGGGCGCGACCGGCTATTCGACGGGAAGGCCCAGGCCGCGGGCGATCAGCATCCGCTGCACCTCCGAGGTGCCCTCGCCGACCTCCAGCACCTTCGCGTCGCGGTAGAAGCGCGCGACCGGGTACTCCTCCATGAAGCCGTAGCCGCCGAAGACCTGCGTGGCGATCCGGGTGGCGGTCACCGCCGACTCGGTGCTGTAGACCTTCGCCACCGACGCGGCCTGCTTGACCACGCCCGCCGGGGCGCCCGCGTCCTTGAGGGCCGCCGCGCGGTAGGTGAGCATCCGGCTGGCCTGCAGCATGACCTCGAGGTCGGCGATCTGGAAGGCCACGCCCTGCTTGCGCCCGATCGGCCCCCCGAAGGTCTGCCGCTCCCCGGCGTAGGCGACCGCCATGTCCAGGCAGGCCTGGAGGCAGCCGACGCTCAGCGCCGAGATCGCGATCCGGCCGTCGTCGAGGGTGGCGAGGAACTGGGCGTAGCCGCGGCCCCGCTCCCCGAGCAGGTGGTCGGCCGGCACCCGGACGTCGGTGAAGCTCAGCGGGTGGGTGTCGGAGGCGTGCCAGCCGAGCTTGTCGTAGGCCGGCTCGGCGACGAAGCCGGGGGTGCCCGCGGGGATCATGATCGCGCTGATCTCGGGTCGGCCGTCCTCGCGCACCCCGGTGCGGGCGGTGACGGTGACCAGGCTGGTGATCTCCGAGCCCGAGTTGGTGATGAACTGCTTGGCGCCGTTCACCACCCACTCCTCGCCCTGCAGCTCCGCGCGGGTGCGCGTCGCGCCGGCGTCGGAGCCCGCGCCGGGCTCGGTGAGACCGAAGCCCGCCAGGGCCTCGCCGGCCACCAGCGCCGGCAGCCAGGCCTCCTGCTGCGCGCGGGTGCCGTACTCGATGAGCGGGTTGATGCCCAGGCCCACCCCCGCCTGCAGGGTGATGCCCATCGACTGGTCCACCCGACCCAGCTCCTCGATCGCCAGGCACAGGCTGGTGAAGTCGCCCCCGGCGCCGCCGAACTCCTCAGGGGCGGTGAGGCCGAAGAGCCCCAGCTTGCCCATCGCCCGCACCACGTCGACCGGGAAGTGGTGCTCGCGGTCCCACTGCGCCGCGTACGGCGCGATCTGCGCCTCGGCGAAGTCGCGGACGCTGCGGCGGAACTCCTCGTGCTCGCGGGACAACTCGAAGGACGTCATGACGGCATCGTAGATCAGTGGTTAGCGTTTGTTAACCGTCTGGGCGGACGACGGCCCGCGCCGGGATCAGTCGCAGGTGTCGCAGAGTCCGGTGGCGGGCAGGGCCATGAAGCACCGGGGGCAGACCGCGACCGGCCGGTCGACGGCGTGCACGCGCTTCGGAGGCGCCGGCGCCTTGGGGGCAGCCGGAGTCCGGGCGGCCCGGGGGGCGCGCGGGGCGGCCGGGGTGCGCGGCGTGGTCGTGCGGGTGCGGGTGGAGGTCGCACGGGGCAGGGCCGCGGGGACGCCGCCGTCCTCGGGGGCGCTGCCGGCCCAGACGTAGCAGGCCAGTCGGGAGACGGCGGCGTGGCGCTCGCGGGCCCCGACGTCGGTGAGGGGCAGCTGGTCGGCGGCACGCAGGACGTCGTCGTAGCGTTCGCCGACGTAGCCGCGATGATCGACCACGAGCGCAGTGAGCGGCGGGAAACCGTCGCGGGCGTGCACCCGCGCGAGCGGGGCGAGCACCTTGGGCAGCCACTTCTCGTGCGGCCGCGTGGTGCCCAGGTGGGACTCGCGCAGCAGCCGCTCGGCGAGATCGGCCTCGCGGATCACGGCGTGGTAGTCGGCCGCGACCTCCTCGAGGATCGGGTGGGTCAGCTTCACCCACGCCTCGAGGGCGATCGCCTCGGAGGTCTGCTCGCCGCCCGGCTCGTGCCAGAACCCCTTGCGCTCCTGCTGGTACTCGGACACCCCCCGAGCATAAGGCGACGGCACGCGGTCCGGCGGAGGCACCCTCGGCGTACCCGGCGGGCGCCCACGGTACAGACCCCGCGCTCGGGCGACACCGTGACGCGGTAGCCTGCGGGGCGCGCGTCGACGGGGTCGACACCGGACGAACAAGGAGTGAGTAGGTGCCCGAGGTGAAGCCTCTGCAGAAGGTCCTGATCGCCAACCGCGGCGAGATCGCCGTCCGCGTCATCCGCGCGGCCAAGGACGCCGGGATCGGGAGCGTCGCGGTCTACGCCGAGCCCGACGCGAACGCGCTCCACGTGCGCCTCGCCGACGAGGCGTACTCGCTGGGAGGGGCCACGCCGGCCGACTCCTACCTCTCGATCCCGAAGATCCTCGAGGTCGCCGCCCGCTCCGGCGCCGACTCGGTGCACCCGGGCTACGGGTTCCTCGCCGAGAACGCCGAGTTCGCGCAGGCCGTCATCGACGCCGGGCTGATCTGGATCGGTCCCTCGCCCGAGGCGATCGACGCCCTCGGCGACAAGGCCAAGGCCAAGCACATCGCGCAGAAGGCCAACGCGCCGCTGGCCCCCGGCACCAAGGACCCGGTCAAGGACGCCGACGAGGTCGTCGAGTTCGCGAAGGCCAACGGTCTGCCGGTCGCGATCAAGGCGGTCTTCGGTGGCGGCGGCCGCGGGCTGAAGGTGGCCCGCACGCTCGAGGAGATCCCGGAGCAGTACGAGTCCGCGGTGCGCGAGGCCATCGGCGCCTTCGGCCGCGGCGAGTGCCTGGTCGAGAAGTTCCTCGACCGCCCGCGTCACGTCGAGACGCAGTGCCTGGCCGACAAGCACGGCAACGTCGTGGTCGTCTCCACCCGCGACTGCTCGCTGCAGCGTCGCCACCAGAAGCTGGTCGAGGAGGCCCCCGCGCCGTTCCTCTCCGAGGAGCAGCTCACCAGCCTCTACGAGTCCTCCAAGGCCATCCTGCGCGAGGCCAACTACGTCGGCGCCGGCACCTGCGAGTTCCTCGTGGGCCGCGACGGCACGATCTCCTTCCTCGAGGTCAACACCCGCCTGCAGGTCGAGCACTGCGTGTCCGAGGAGGTCACCGGCCTGGACCTCGTGCGCGAGATGTTCCGGATCGCGGCCGGCGAGGAGCTCGGCTACGGCGACCCCGAGATCATCGGCCACTCGATCGAGTACCGCATCAACGCCGAGGACGGCGGCCGCAACTTCATGCCCGCCCCCGGCACCCTCACCGAGTGGAACCCGCCGCAGGGCCCGGGCGTGCGCGTCGACGGCGGCTACGAGAAGGGCGAGACCGTCCCCGGGGCGTTCGACTCCCTCATCGCCAAGCTCATCGTCACCGGCCGCACCCGCCAGCAGGCGATCGAGCGCTCGCGCCGGGCGCTGGCCGAGTTCGGCGTCAGCGGCATGCCCACGGTCATCCCCTTCCACCAGGCCGTGCTGAACGACCCCGCCTACGTCGGGGCGTCCAACCCCACCGGCGAGGGCTCGTTCGACGTCTACACCACCTGGATCGAGACCGAGTTCGACAACCAGATCCAGCCCTACGACGGCGAGCTCGGCGAGGCCGACGAGGCCGGCGAGAAGCAGACCGTGGTGGTCGAGGTCGGCGGCAAGCGCGTCGAGGTCGTCCTCCCGGCGGGCCTGGGCGGCATCGCCTCCGCCGCGCCGGCCGCGGGCGGTCCCGCCAAGCCCAAGCGCGCCGGCGGCAAGAAGGCCGGCGCCGCGGCGTCGGGCGACTCCGTCACCAGCCCGATGCAGGGCACGATCGTCAAGGTCGTGGTGGCCGAGGGCGACGCCGTCGCCGAGGGCGACACGGTCGTGGTCATCGAGGCCATGAAGATGGAGCAGCCGCTCAAGGCGCACAAGGCCGGCACCGTCACCGGCCTGGCCGCCGAGGTGGGCGCCACCGTCACCAGCGGCGCGGTCATCTGCGAGCTCAAGGACTGACCTCCTCTCCCCACCCGGGGAGCACCCGCCACGGGGCCACCGGATCCGTCCACATCGGGCGGCGGTGGCCCCGTCGGCGTCCCGCGGCCGTTACCGTGGGACCCCCGGGTCCGCCCGGTCCCCCGTGCCCGTCGTCGCCCCGGAAGGTCCGCATGCCTGAGTTGCTCGGCGCCCTGATCCGCCGGTGGCGCCTGCTGCTGGTGGCGGTGCTGCTCGGGGTCGCGGCCGCCAGCGCCCTCACGGCTCTGCAGCCCTCCGTCTACCGGGCCACCTCGCAGGTGTTCGTGTCGGTGCGTGAGAACAGCGACGCGATCGACCGCAGCCTGGGCCAGACCTTCCTGCAGAGTCGCATCAAGTCCTACGCCCGCGTGGTCAGCAGCCCGCTGGTGCTCGACGACGTCATCGACGAGCTCGACCTCGACCAGGACGCCGCCGACCTCGCCTCCCGCATCCACACCCGGGTACCCCCGTACACCGTGCTGCTCGAGATCGCGGTGGACGACGAGGACCCCGCCCGCGCCGCCGAGATCGCCGATGCCGTCGCCGCCCGCTTCAGCACCGTGGTCAGCGACATCGAGCAGGCCCGCACCGAGCAGGACTCCCCGGTCCAGGCCGAGCTCGCCCGACCGGCGGTCGTGCCCGAGGAGCGGATCAGCCCGATCCCGGCCTACAACCTCTCCCTCGGCCTGCTGCTCGGCCTGATCGTGGGCACGCTGGTCGTCGGCGTGCGCGAGCGGATCGACACCCGCGTGGCCACCGACGACGACATCGCCGAGGCCACGGACCTCCCGACCCTCGCCGTCATCCCCGAGGCCCGCACCGACTACCAGGTGCCGCTGCTCGGCCTGGACCACGCCGACCCGGTGTGGGCCGAGGGCTACCGACGCCTGCGCACCAACCTCAGCTACAGCGCGAGCGAGGGACATCTGCGGCGCATCGCCATCTGCAGCCCGCTCGGCGACGAGGGCCGCACCCTCACCGCCGTCAATCTGGCGCTCTCCTACGCCGACGCCGGCTTCCGCCCGGTCCTGGTCGACGCCGACCTGCGTGGCTCGGCCGTGGCCCGCACTCTGGGCCTGGTGCACGACGTGGGGCTGAGCGACGTGCTGGCCGGGCTGCTGCCGCTCACCGAGGTGGTGCAGCGCCACGGCGGGCTCGACGTCGTCGCAGGCGGGCCCACCGTGCCCAATCCCAGCGAGATCCTCGGCTCCGGCCGCTTCCAGCGGCTGGTGCGCGAGCTGCTCGACACCTACGACGTCGTCATCCTCGACACCCCGCCGCTGCTCAGCGTCACCGACGCCGCGGTGGTGAGCACCTGCGTCGACGCCACCGTGCTGCTGGCCCGCGCCGAGATCACCACCCGCATGCAGCTCAAGCGGGCCCTGACGGCGCTGTGCCGGGTCGATGCCGTGGTGGCGGGGGCGGTGCTGAACCGCAGCGACGTGACCGTGTCCAGCGGCTACCGCTACGAGTACACCGCCAGCACCAAGCGTCGGCGTTCCCGCTCCTGACGCTCCCGGCCCGGGGGCCGGTCCGGCCACCGCCACTCGGGGGCGGCGGTGGCACGCTCGTGCGCGCTGCGCTGCGGAGTCGTGCCGCGCTGCCGGCTCCGGTCGCGCGGTCCCAGGTCCGGGAGACGGCACAGGGGCGGACCGCGCCGTGCGCGATCCGCCCCTGGTGAGCCGGAGGAGGGGCGGACTACTCCGCCGCGACCTCGGTGTCGGGCTTCTTGCCGATCAGGCCGCCGACCAGGCCGCCGACCAGACCGCCGCCGCCGCCGGCGGTGCCACCGCCGCTGGTGCCGGTGCTGCCGGTGCCGAGGATCGGGCCGGTGATGTCGCTGACGATCGGGAGGTCCGGCACGGTGACGTTGACGCCGGGCAGGCCGGGCACGCTCGGGGTGGTGACGGTGACGCCACCCACGCCGACGGTGACCGAGCCGGAGTCGTCGACGGTGACCGGGGACGTCGGGGTCGAACCGCCGTTGTCGGTGCCACCGCCGTTGTCGGTGCCGCCACCGTTGTCGGTGCCGCCACCGTTGTCGGTGCCACCGCCGTTGTCGGTGCCACCACCGTTGTCGGTGCCACCACCGTTGTCGGTGCCGCCACCGTTGTCGGTGCCGCCGCCGTTGTCGGTGCCGCCACCGTTGTCGGTGCCGGGGTCGGTGCCGGGGTCGGTGGTGCCGCCGTCGGAGCCACCGCCGTCGGTGGGACCGTCGGTGTCACCGCCGTTGCCGCCGACCGCCTCGGTGCCCGGCGTCACGCCGGTACCGATGGGCAGCACGGGAGCGGTGGCGTCGGAGACCAGCAGGACCTGGGGCTCGTCGACGTCGGGCACCGGCGCCCCCGGGACCGCGAAGGTCGGGGGCTCGGAGGTGACGCCGACGATGGAGTCCTCCGGACCCCGGAACGGGGTGCCGGGCAGCCGGCTGGGGTCGGCCAGGAGCACGGTGAGCGCGACCGCGGCGACCGCCCCGGAGCCCACCATGGCGGCGACCGGGTGGGCCTGACGCTGGCGACGCCACATGCGGGTGGTCATCGAGACCGTGCTGGCCAGGCGGCCACGCTCGGGGTGGGCGGCCAGGAACGGCACGGCGGCCGTGCCGACCACGGCCGTGGCCAGGGCCAGCCGCACGGCGGAGTCGAGGGTGAGGACGTCGCGCACCAGGGGCAGGCAGTCGTCGCACTCGCGGCCGTGGTCGCGCAGGCGCCGGCTGAAGCGATCGCCGAGCCGGGCCGAGGTGGTGGCGCGCAACTCCTCGCGCAGCCCGCGGCAGGTGTCCCCCGCGCCGCCGCGGTGACGCACGGCGACCTCGCGGCGCATGGCCGCGTGGGCGGAGCCGAGGGCGTGGACCATCTCGTGCTCGGACATGGGCAGCACGGTCGCGATGTCATCGAGGGCCTCACCCTCGATGTCGCGGTGCCACACCAGGGTCTGCCACGACGGCGGCAGCGAGACGAAGGCGTCCCACACGGCGGTGTCGCCGCGGTCGACGAGGGCGTCGGGCTTGTTGATCACCAGGTGCCAGGCGACCCGCACGGGCACGCGCGTCCCGGCGGGGTCGGCCAGCCACTGGCGCAGCACCTCCTCGGACTCGGCGAGGACGTCGGGACCGATCCGGTCGGCCCACGGCCGCACGGCCTCGCGGTGGCGCGAGAGCACGACGTCGGCAGCAGCGGTCTCGCCCGCACGGCAGTAGCTGGTGAGGGCGTGGTCACTGAGGGCGCTCAGGTCCTGATGACGGTGCGTGAGCGACGACGGGACGGGGGGCGGTGTCGTCATGTCTGGGGAATCCTCTGCTTCATGGGGATACGGCCGACAGTATGGCAACGTCGGGCGAAGCGCGAAGTTACGGCCATCGTCGGATCCGCGTCATCGAGGTTCCACCGGTGGTGGACGGACGCTACCGGATACCCGGCCCCGTGTCGCTGTGGATCTCGTCACGGCGTCAGGGCCTCGACGATCCGGTCGGCGGCCCGCGCCATGCCGTCGGCGCTGGGGTGGAAGCCGATGCCGTCACCGGGCGCGGTGAATCCGCCGTTGACCCAGGTGCCCTCCTCGCAGATCGCCTGTCCCTCGGTGGTGCGCAGGTCGACGAAGCGGACGTCCGCGTCGCGGGCCGCCTGCTCCTGCGAGGCGACGACGACGTTGAACAGCCCGGCGAGCCAGCGGGCGTCGGCGTCGGTGAGCAACAGGTCCTCGCACGTACCGGCCACCGGGAAGATGCGGGGGTAGCCGACGACCACCACCACGGCGTCGGGGCTGCGGCGGCGGATCGCCTCGAGGTCGGCGGCCAGGCTCGCGCGGATCCCGGTCGCACTGGCCTCGAGACCGGCGACACCGGCCTCGCCGAAGGCGTCGCGGCACGGCGTCGCGTCCGGGGGACCCCCGACCGACTGCTCCACGACCTCGGCGCAGACCGCGAACACGGTGGCGAACAGGTCACCGTCGTTGGCCCCCAGACTCACGGTGATCAGGTCCTCACGGCCGTTGAGGGCGCGGATCTGGGGCGGGACGACGACGGCGTCCGCACCGATCAGCTGACGGTCCGTGACCGCGGCCGTGGACGCGCCCGAGCAGGTGGCGTCCACGAACCGCCGCACGTCGCCCCGGGCGGCGATCAGGGCGGGGTAGCTGCGCGTCGAGCGGCCGCAGGTGAGCGCGGTCCCGGAGTCCTCCTGCGCGGGCGCGATGCCCGGACCGGCGCTGAAGGAGTCGCCCATCGCGACGTAGCGCCGGATCCCGCGTGCGAGCAGCTCCGGCGGCAGGGGCTCGACCGGTGCGGTGCTCACGACCAGCAGGTCCGCGGCCGGGTCGGCGGCCGGATCGACCGGCCCGTCGTCGCCACGGGTGAGGAGCACGGCGGCGCCGGCCACCAGGCCGACCACCACCGCGAGGGCGAGCGCGAGCACGCCGCGGCGACCCGGCGGGCCCTCCGCGTCCTCCGGGCCCGCGTCGCCCGCCCCCGGGTCGTCCGGGGGCAGCGGCGGCACGGGGAGGTCGGAGACGTCGGGACGGTCGGGAGGAGGGACCACGTCCGGGCCAACGACGCAACCGGGCGGAGGTCACTGCCCCCGGGGGCATGGGCCGGTGTGACCTCGGTCCCCCCAGGATCCCCGGACTCACCCGGATCCCGCCGGTCACCCGACGCACGCGCCCGGCGCCGTAGGTTGGAGCGGTGGAGGAGACATCCGTGCCGAGCGCCGCGGCGCTGCGGGAGCCCGCCTGCGCCGTCGACGTGCGGGCCCGCTGGCTGTGGACCGCGCAGGGACTCGGACTGGCGGTCCTGGGCGCGCTCGCCCTCGGGGTCGGTCTGCCCCTGCTCGGCCCGGCGTGGCTCCCGACCTGGTCGGTGGTGCCGTTGCTGGGCCTCGGCGTCACCCTCGCGGTGGTCGGCGCGGGCCTGCGCTACCGCTGGCACCGGTACGAGGTCACCCCCGAGGCCGTGTACGTCCAGACCGGATGGTGGACGCGCGAGCAGCGACTCGCCCCGCTGGCCCGGGTGCAGACCGTCGACCGCCACGAGACGGCCCTCGGGCGCGCCCTCGGCCTGACCTCCCTCACCCTCACCACGGCGTCGGCGGCCGGACCGCTGCGCATCGACGGACTGCGCCGCGAGGTCGCGGCCGCCCTGGCCCGCGACGTCCTGGAACGGGCCGGTCGTGGCGGCGACGGCACCGACCAGCATGAGCACCAGCAGCGCCCCCCGCACCCCCAGCAGCAGGACCACCCGGATCCCGAGCCGGGGAGCCCGCTGCGATGAGCGGACCGGAGGTCGGCACCGACTGGCGTCGGCTGGACCCGCGGATGCTGGTGGTGCACCCGGTGCGCGAGCTGGCCCGGTTCGTGCCGGCCCTGCTGGTGGTGCTCTTCGCCGGCCGCGTGGCCCGCGACGGCGAGGGGGGCGCCTGGCAGCTGCTGGCCGTGCTCGGCCCGCTGGCGCTCGGCATCGTGCGCTACCTCAGCACCCGGTATCTGCTGACCCCGGACCGGATCGCGGTGCGGCACGGCCTGCTGCGCCGCCGCGTGATCGAGGTGCCACGCGCCCGGGTGCGCACCGTGGACCTCACCGCGACCCTCAGCCAGCGACTGCTCGGGCTGGTCTCCATGCGGGTCGGCACCGGTCTGGCGACCAGCACCGACCAGGACGACCTCGTCCTGGACGGGCTCGGCGCCGCTGCGGCCTCGCGGCTGCGCGACGACCTGCTCGAGAGCACCGCGCACGACGGCGCACCACTCCCCCGACCCGACGCGCGACCCGACGCCGGACCCGACGCCGGCCCCGTGAGCCGGTTCCATCCCTCCTGGCTGCGCTTCGCGCCGCTGGACACGACCGCCCTGGCCGCCGTCGCCGCCGCCCTCGCCAGCGGGGCGTCCCTCGTGCTGCAGTCCGCGCCCGACCTCGGTCGCCGGCTCGAGTCCTCGGCGGGCACGGCCCTGCGCGACGCCGCCCCCCTGGTGGGGGTCGCGCTCGTGGTGCTGGTGCTCGGGGCCGTCGCGCTGGTGCTGGTCGTCGGACCCGTGGTGCGCGCCGCCCTGGTCGACGGCGGCTACCGGCTCGACCGCACGCCGCGGGCGTGGCGCGTGACCCGCGGCCTGCTCACGCGCCAGGAGACGACCCTCGACGACGCGCGGGTCGCCGGCG
>NZ_CAXQZB010000026.1:0-4262 GCF_964228225.1 Nocardioides sp. | reverse complement strand
TCACCAGCGGAATGCACCGGGATCGGCCGGGAACCGGTGCATTCCGCTGGTGACGACGAGAGACAGCACCCCGAGGGTCAGGCCCGCCAGGCCCGCGCCCACACGGTGTGGGGGGAGGCGCCGAGCGCCTCGAGCTGGGCGGCGGAGACCGGCCCGGCGACGTCGGTGACGACGTAGCCCTGCTCGCCGTGGGTGGCCAGGTACTGGGCGGTGACGTTGAGGCCCTGCTCGGCCAGCCGGGTGTTGACCTCGGCCAGCACGCCGGGCACGTTGACGTGGAGGTAGCCCAGCCGCGACCCCTCGATGAGCTGGGGGGCCTGCACCGCCGGGAGGTTCACCGAGAGCTCGGTGCGGCCCTCGAGCACGAACCCGCCGAGCTTGCCGGCCACGAACCAGCCGATCTCCTCCTGGGCCTCCTGGGTGGAGCCGCCGACGTGCGGGGTGAGGATGACGTTGTCCAGGCCGCGCAGCGGGGACTCGAACCCGTCGCCCTGCGCCTTGGGCTCGATCGGGAAGACGTCGAGGGCGGCGCCGGCGATGTGGCCCGAGGCGACGAACTCCGCCAGGGCGGCGGTGTCGACGACCATGCCGCGTGCGGCGTTGATGAACAGCGAGCGGGGCTTCATCGCCGCGAACTGCTCGCGCCCGAACAGGCCGGCGTTGCCGGGACGGCCGTCGACGTGCAGGCTCACGACGTCGGCGACGGCGAGCAGCTCCTCCAGGGTGCGCATCCGCTGGGCGTTGCCGTGGGCGAGCCGGTCGGCGGTGTCGTAGAAGACCACCCGCAGGCCGAGGGCCTCGGCGAGGTTGGAGAGCTGGGTGCCGATGTTGCCGTAGCCGACGATGCCGAGGGTGCGCCCGCGGATCTCGTGGCTGCCCTTGGCCGACTTGTCCCACACGCCGGCGTGCATCTTGTCGTTCTTCTCGGCCAGTCGCCGCGCCAGCATGATGATCTCGCCGATCACCAGCTCCACCACCGAGCGGGTGTTGGAGTAGGGGGCGTTGAAGACCGCCACGCCGCGGGCGGCCGCGGCCGCGAGGTCGACCTGGTTGGTGCCGATGCAGAAGCAGCCGATCGCCTGCAGCGCGTCGGCGGCGTCGAGCACCCGCGGGGTGATCGTGGTGTTGGACCGGATGCCGAGCACGGTGACGCCGGGCAGCGCCGCCACGAGCTCGTCCTCCGACATCGAGGGCGCGCGCAGGTCGACCTCGAAGCCGCGACGCTCCAGCGTCTCGACGGCGACCGGGTGGATGTTCTCGAGCAGCAGCGCCTTCACCCGGACCAGCGTAGAGAGGACCGGCCCCGGACGCGGCATCCGCGGCACCGCCTGAGACGCCGGTCCCCACGGCGACCGCGTCGGGGCGGACACGCCGCGCCGGCAACGCCGCGCGCGGGCGTGCCGGGGGCAGGATCGCCGGGGTGACCCCACGAACCCCGTCGCAACCGAATCCGGCTCCGGCGCGTCCACCAGGTATGGCATCCCTCCGCCGACGACGCGCCGCGCTCGCGCGCCCCGTCGTCCGGCTCACGGCCTCGCTGGCCCGCACCGCCCTGGTGGCGCCCCCGCCCACCGCCGTCGCCGCCCCCGGGGGCGGCGATCCGGGCCCGGCCCGCGCCGCGGCGGGGACCGTCGGCCAGTGGCGGGTCCTCGACCTCGGCGCCGGCCGCTACGACGTGAGCTGGCGCTCGCCGACGCCGCTGCCGGTCACCGGCGACCGCCCCGAGATCGTGGGCGCCGACCTCGCCGGCGGTGTCACGACGCTGGGGGCCGACGGCCGCACCGTGAGCGCCGTCGTCACCGCCCCCGTCCCGCCGCAGGTCGCCGACCTCGACGTCGTGCTGTCCGGCGACCGCCTCGACGAGACCGGCCGCGACGGTGCCGCCGTGCTGCCCCGCGCCGCGACCGCCCCGGCCCGGGCCGTGCTCGACGCCGCCGACCCCGGTGCCCCCGGGGAGTTCGCCGTGGTCTCCTCCGACTACGAGCTGGCCCCGCTGAAGCTGCCGGGGATGAAGGAGCCGATCGAGCGGATCGGCCACGTCGTCGAGCCGGCGCCGGGTGCGGAGACCGGGCCGCGCCCGCTCGTGCTGTTCCTCCACGGCCGTCACGAGGTCTGCTACGACCCGACCGGTCAGGGCGGGTACGCCGAGACCTGGCCCTGCCCGGCGCCGTTCGCCGAGATCCCGAGCCACCTCGGCTACGACTACGTGCAGCGCGTGCTGGCCTCCCAGGGCTACACGACGGTCTCGATCCGTGCCAACGGCATCAACGCCCAGGACTACCGGCTGCCCGACGGCGGCGCCGAGGCCCGGTCGCTGCTGGTGCAGCGCCACCTCGACCACTGGGTGGACCTGGCCGACGAGCACCAGGTGGACCTCACCCGGGTCGTCCTCGTGGGCCACTCCCGCGGCGGTGAGGGCGTGAACCGCGCCGCTCAGGACATCCCGTTGTCCGCGCCCTACCGCGTGGTCGGGCAGGTCCTGCTCGCGCCGACCGACTTCGCCTCCACCGCCGCGCCCTACGTGCCGACCCTGAGCCTGCTGCCCTCCTGCGACGGCGACGTGTTCGACCTGCAGGGCCAGCGGTTCGTCGACGTCGGTCGCGACCTGGCGGCCGACGACACCGCGCTGCGCACCGGGGCGCTGGTGATCGGGGCCAACCACAACTTCTTCAACACCGAGTGGACCCCCGCCACCGCGGTGGCCCCGGCCAACGACGACTGGTTCGGCCCGAACGACCAGCCCTGCGGCCGCGCCACCCCGCAGCGGCTCTCGGCCCGCGAGCAGCGGGCGGTCGGCACCGCCTACGTCGCCGGCGCCGTGCACGTCTACACCGGTGACACCGACCCCTTGCCGCTGCTCGACGGCTCGGCCACCACCGTGCCCTCGATCGGCGACGCCACGGTGTTCACCCACGCGCTCAAGGGCGGCCGCGACACCCGTCGTCCCGGCGTCGACGCCACGCCGGCCCTGCCCACCGCCGGCGCGGAGGCTCGGATCTGCCAGGGCGTCGCCACCGCCGACGCCGACGCGCTGTCCGCCTGTGGGCGCGGCGCGGTGAGCCGGTCGGTGACGCCGCACTGGTACATGGCCGGGGAGTCCGCCCCCACCCGGCGGTTCCTCGAGGTCGCGTGGAGCCGGGTCGGCGCGCGCGCCGGACTGCTGCTCGACCGGCCGCTGGACCTCTCCACCGACCGCCTCGAGCTGCGCACCGTCCTCGACCCCGCCCGCGGCCCCGTCCCGCTGCAGGTGCGGCTCGTGGACGGCACCGGCGCGTCGGTGACCCTCGACCCGGTGGGCGGTCCGACCCAGACCCCGCCGTTCGTGGGGCCGCAGGTCACCAAGGTGTGGGCCACGAGCCTGCTGGTCGACGCCGCCGGCGCCCCGGAGGCGGCCGAGGTGGACCTCGCCGACATCCGCGAGGTCGACCTGGTGGCGGGCTCCGAGCGCGGCCGGGTCTGGATCGCCGACCTCTCCGCCGCCCCCGCCGACCTGCCCGCGGTGCCGGCGCGCCGGTTGGCCCGGGTCGACCTCGGCACCCTCACCGTCGTCGAGGGCGACAGCCCCGAGCGGCGTCTGGTGCGGCTGCCCTTCCGGGTCGTCGGTGAGATCACCGCGCCGGCCCGGCTGCAGGCCGTGACGGTCGGGTCGCGTCCCGGCGACGTCGCCCGGCTGCGGATCGACCTCGCCCCCGGCCAGACCAGCGGGTCGATCCCGGTGCCCGTCACCGCCGACCAGCTCGACGACCTGCGCACCAGCACCCAGGTGTCGATCTGGGCCGCCTCCGGGGTGGTCACGGGCCGCTACCTCGGCGAGGTGCGGGTCACCGACGACGACCCGACGCCCACGATGCGCGCCACCCTGGCCCGCAGCACGGTGCGCGAGGGCCAGGACATCGTGCTGCGCTACACCCTGGGCGCCCCGGTGGACTACGAGCTCTACGGGGCCGCCCGCTTCGTCCGGGCGCCCGGGCGCTACCTCTCCACCGACGACGTGCCGGTCTCGTGGCTCACCCGCCAGGGCATCGACCCCGACGGCGACGTCGTGCCCCTGTGGCGCTCCTACGTCTACATCGGAGAGCGGCTGCCCACCGGGGAGCAGCGGGTCGAGGTGCGCATCCCGACGCGCGCCGACGGTGTCCGCGAGGGCGCGGAGAAGGTGCGGCTGAAGCTGGAGTTCGGCCGTACCCGCGTGACCCGCGAGGTCACGGTGGTCGACGCCCGCTGAGCGCGGGTCCACCGGTCCGGGGCGGACGGGGCGGGGG
>NZ_CAXQZB010000025.1:0-85522 GCF_964228225.1 Nocardioides sp. | reverse complement strand
TTGCGGTGCGTGCTGCGGGTGCCGCGGATCCCGAGGGTGCCGCGGGTCTCGTTGTTGTCCCACGCCACGACGCCGCCGCCACGCACGGTGCCGAAGGTGTAGCCCGCCGCCAGCACGCCGGTGGTCTTGGCGGCGCCGCCCGTGGGGGTGAGGAAGGCGATCGTGCGGGGGCCGTCGAAGTCACGCTGGATCGCGGCACGGTCGTGCTCGTAGGCGATCTCGGCGGGCCCCATCGCCGGCCTGATCAGCCCGCCCGACCAGCGGCGCACGCGCCCGCGCCAGCCCCAGGTGGCCGGGCCGAGCTCCTTCTCGCTGTCGCGGCGGTCGAGGAAGTCGGTGGCGCTCATGAACCGGGGCACCTCGCCCTGCGGGATCGCCCCGGGCGCCTCGACCGCCGGCGACGGCGGACCGACGGGCGGCGGCGACAGCGGGACGGACGACGGCACGGGGGCCGGCGCGGGCGGCGGTCCGCTCAGGGGCGGGGACGTCGGCGGTCCGACCGGCGGCGCCACCGGCCACCCGGCGGGCGGAGCCGCAGGCGGGGCAGCGGGCGGGGCGGCGGGCGGAGCCGCGGGCCGGGCGGCGGGCTGGTCGATCTGCTGGTCGAGCGCCTGGTCGAGCGGTTGGTCGAGCGGCTGGTCGAGCGGCTGGTCGATCGGGTCGGTGAGGGGGTCCCCCATCCCGTCGCGGGCGGCCAGCTGGCGGCGGGCGAACTCCTCCAGCTCCTCGGGGCTGTAGAGCCGGTCGCTGGTGTCGCGGACGGGGGCGGAGGGCTCGGTGCCCGGGACGTCCGGGCTGCCCTGCGACCCGTCGGTCTCCTGGATGCTCGTCACGGCGTCCTCCTGGTGGCGCACGGCGCCCGGGCGGGTCCCGGGCCTCCCCCGCCGTGGTGCCCGCCCGAGGGCCCGCGGAAACGCGGACCGGGACGCCACCGCCGGCGCGGGCCGGGGCCCACGCCGGCGGCGTGCGGTGCGGATCAGGTGCGGATCAGGTGCGGATCAGGTGCGCAGGAGCCGCGGGGCGGCGTGCCTCAGTCGCGCGCGGCGGTGACGGCGGGATCGCGCCGGATGGCGCCCAGGACGCCGTTGACGAACGTCGGGGAGTCGTCGGTGCTCAGCTCCTGCACCAGCGCCATCGCCTCCGCGATCGCCACCGGCGGCGGGACGTCGTCGGCGTGCAGCAGCTCCCAGACGCCCAGGCGCAGCACGTTGCGGTCCAGGGCCGGCATCCGCTCCAGCGTCCAGCCGGTGGAGTGCCGGCTGAGCAGGTCGTCGATCTGCTCGGCGTCGGCCGCGACCCCCTCGACCAGGGTGGTGGTGTAGGGGTTGGCCGGAGCCTGCCCCTCGGCGATCACCCGGGCGAGGGCCTCGCGCGGGGTCTCACCGCGCAGCTCGGCCTGGTAGAGGACGTCGAGGGCGCGGCGACGTGCCTTCGAACGAGCCGCCATCAGCTCTTGACGCGACCCAGGTAGGAGGAGTCGCGGGTGTCGACCTTGATCTTCTCGCCCTGGTTGATGAACAGCGGGACCTGGATCTCGTGGCCGGTCTCGAGGGTGGCCGGCTTGGTGCGGCCCGTGGCGGAGTCGCCGACGACGCCGGGCTCGGTGTAGGTGACCTCGAGCTCGACCGAGGCCGGGAGCTCGATGAACAGCACGCGGCCCTCGTTGGTGGCCACGATGGCGTCCTGGTTCTCGAGCAGGAAGTTGGCGGCGTTGCCGACGATCTCGGGGGCGATCTCGGTCTGCTCGTAGGTGCCGGTGTCCATGAAGACGTAGGAGCTGCCGTCGTTGTAGAGGTACTGCATGGTGCGGCGGTCGACCGTGGCGGTCTCGACCTTGGTGCCGGCGTTGAAGGTCTTGTCGACGGTCTTGTTGGACTCGACGTTCTTCAGCTTGGTGCGCACGAAGGCGGGGCCCTTGCCGGGCTTGACGTGCTGGAACTCCACCACGGCCCAGAGCTGACCGTCGATGTTGAGGACCATGCCGTTCTTGAGGTCGTTCGTGGTTGCCATGCGCGTGCGTCAGCCTTTGCTCGGTGGGGTGCGTTCGTGGTGCGTGCGGATCGTGCCGCGGGTCGCGCCGGTCGTGCGGGAGCACGGGCCGCGGCGCCAGCGGCCGAGTCTAGCGGTCGGTGCCGGAGGAGCCGGATTCGCCGGTCAGCGCCGCGAGCGCCTCGAGCGCCTGCCGGTAGCCGTCGACGCCGTGGCCCGCGATCACCTGCGCCGCGTGGGGCGTGACGACCGAGGTGTGGCGGAACACCTCGGGCCGCTGCAGCGGCTCGGAGAGGTGCACCTCGATCAGCGGCGCGGTCAGCTGGGCGCAGGCGTCGTAGATCGCGTAGGAGTAGTGGGTCCACGCGGCGGCGTTGAGCACCACCGGGGTGCCGGTGTCGGCGGCGTCGTTGAGCCAGTCGAGCATCTCGCCCTCGTGGTTGGTCTGACGCACCTCGACGGCCAGACCCAGGGCCGCGCCCCAGGCCACGCACCGCTGCGCGAGCTCGGCGTGGGTGGTGGTGCCGTAGATCTCGGGCTGGCGCCGGCCGAGCCGGCCGAGGTTGGGGCCGTTGAGCACCAGCACCGGCCGGCTCATCCGGACACCCCGGCGAGCGCGGCGTAGGAGGCGCGCAGGTGCTCCTCGTCGGGGCCGGCGAGCACGGCGGGACGGCCCACCTCGGTGAGCACGATGAAGCGCAGCTGGGCGCCGCGCGACTTCTTGTCCACCCGCATCGTGGCGAGCAGGTCCTCGAACGGCGCGGCGTCGTAGGTGGTGGGCAGGCCCACCTTGCCGAACAGCTCGCGGTGGGCGGCGACGGTCGCGGCGTCGAGCAGTCCCGCGCGGCCGGCGAGCTCGGCCACGAACACGCAGCCGATGGCGACGGCCTCGCCGTGCCGGATGCCGTAGTCCTCGGCCCGCTCGATGGCGTGGGCCAGGGTGTGGCCGTAGTTGAGGGCCTCCCGGCCGGGGTGGCCGTCCACGCCGCCGGTCTCCTTCAGGTCGGCCACGACGACGTCGATCTTCACCCGGATCGCGCGCTCCACGAGCTCGCGCAGCACCTCGGAGCCGGGCGTCAGCTCGTCGGCGTCGTGCTCGCGCACCAGCCGCAGGATCTCGGGGTCGGCGATGAAGCCGCACTTCACGACCTCGCCGAGGCCGGCGATCAGCTCCTCGCGGGGCAGGGTCTCGAGCAGCGCGAGGTCGCACAGCACGCCGCCGGGCTCGTGGAAGGCGCCGACGAGGTTCTTGCCGGCTCCGGTGTTGATGCCGGTCTTGCCGCCCACAGCGGCGTCGACCATGGCCAGCAGGGTCGTGGGCACGTGCACGACCTTCACCCCGCGCAGCCACGACGCCGCGACGAACCCGCCGAGGTCGGTGGTGGCGCCGCCACCGAAGGTGACCACGACGTCGGAGCGGGTGAAGCCCTCCTCCCCCAGCGCCTCCCAGCACTCCACGGCCACCTCGGCGGTCTTGGCGTCCTCGCCCTCGGGGATCGCCAGGACGGTGACCTCGTGGCCCTCGAGCAGCGGCTCGGCGAACTGCTGGGCGAGCTCGACCAGCGACTCCGCGCAGATCACGGCCACCCGCAGCGCGCCGGCGACCATGTCGGGCAGGTAGCCCGCCAGGTGGTGCCCGACGACGACGTCGTAGGGCGAGGCCCCGCCGACGTGCAGGGTGGTGTCGGGGGCGTGCTCGTGGGGGTTCGGTGCGGTCATGCCAGCGCCTCCTCGATGCGGGCGGCGACCGCGACGGGGTCGAGGTCGTCGGTGTCGACCACCACGGTGGCGACCGAGGTGTAGATGGGGGTGCGCTCGTCGAGCAGCGCCTTCACCCGGGCCCGGACGTTGCCCAGCAGCAGCGGGCGTCCGGCGCCGAGCCCGACCCGCTTGACGGCCTCGGCCAGCCCGACCTGGAGGAACACCACGCGGTGGCCGGCCAGCAGGGCGCGGGTGTCGGGGTCCAGCACGGCGCCGCCGCCGAGCGACAGCACGCCATCGTGCTCGGCCAGGGCGGCCGCGACCGCGGCCTTCTCCAGCGCCCGGAAGGCGGCCTCGCCGTCGTCGACGAAGATGTCGGAGATGCTGCGGCCCTGCGCGGCCTCGACGTCGTCGTCGGTGTCGCGGTGGGCCACGCCCCAGCGCTCGCTGAGCACGCGGGCCACCGTCGACTTGCCCGCGCCCATCGGGCCGACGAGCACGACGCGGGGACCGCTCACGCGAACCTCAGGTTCGCCAGGTAGGTCTCGACGTTGCGGCGGGTCTCGCCCACCGAGTCGCCGCCGAACTTCTCCAGCACGGCGTCGGCGAGCACGAGGGCCACCATGGCCTCGGCGACGATGCCGGCGGCGGGCACGGCGCACACGTCGGAGCGCTGGTGGTGGGCCACGGTCTCCTCGCCGGTGGCGACGTCGACGGTGCGCAGCGCCCGCGGCACGGTGGCGATGGGCTTCATCGCCGCCCGTACGCGCAGCACCTCGCCGGTGGTCATGCCGCCCTCGGTGCCGCCCGAGCGGTGGGAGACGCGACGGATCCGGCCGTCCTCGCTGACGATCTCGTCGTGGGCCAGCGAGCCCGGGGTCGCGGCGACCTCGAAGCCGTCGCCGATCTCGACGCCCTTGATGGCCTGGATGCCCATGAGCGCACCGGCCAGCCGGGAGTCGATGCGACGGTCCCAGTGCACGTGGCTGCCCAGGCCCGGCGGGAGGCCGTGCACGACGACCTCAACGACGCCGCCGAGGGTGTCGCCGTCCTTGTGGGCCTGGTCGATGCGGGCCACCATCGCCGCGCTGGCCTCGGGGTCGAGGCAGCGCACGGGGTCCTCGTCGAGACGGGCGACCACCCCGGCGTCACCGGCCTCGGGCCACACACCGCTCGGGGCGCGGACGCCGCCGAGCTCGATCACGTGGGACACCACGCTGGCGCCGACGGTCTGCTCGAGGAAGTTGGAGGCCACCCGACCCAGCGCCACGCGGGCGGCGGTCTCGCGGGCGGAGGCCCGCTCGAGGATGGGGCGCGACTCGGTGAAGTCGTACTTCTGCATGCCGGCGAGGTCGGCGTGACCCGGGCGGGGGCGGGTGAGCGGGGCGTTGCGCGCCGAGCCCTCCAGCGCCTCCGCCGGCACCGGGTCGGCGGCCATCACGGTCTCCCACTTGGGCCACTCGGTGTTGCCGACCTCGATGGCGACGGGGCCGCCCTGGGTGAGGCCGTGGCGCACGCCGCCGACGATCCGGACGGCGTCCTGCTCGAACTTCATCCGCGCGCCGCGGCCGTAGCCGAGGCGGCGGCGGGCCAGGGAGTCGGAGAGGTCGTCGGTCGTGACCTCGACGTGGGCCGGCAGGCCCTCGAGGATCGCGACCAGGGACGGGCCGTGGGACTCACCCGCGGTCAACCAGCGCAGCATGGCACCAGTGTCCCACCGACGCCGCTCCCCCGGTCGGCGCCCACCCCGTCGGCGAGACGTCAGGCCCGGTC
The DNA here is from genome assembly GCF_964228225.1 of Nocardioides sp. Classification (GTDB taxonomy): domain Bacteria; phylum Actinomycetota; class Actinomycetes; order Propionibacteriales; family Nocardioidaceae; genus Nocardioides. Next base: position 80,059 of record NZ_CAXQZB010000025.1, on the reverse strand, counting down.
AGGCGGGCACGAGCAGGGCGCCGACGGCGAGCGCGAGGCCGTAGCCCAGGATCAGCGGCGGCCCGAACGGCAGGTGGGTGCGCCACGTGAGACGCCGCGTGGCGACGCCGACGAGGGTCACGGCCACGAGCAGGATCGGCCCGAGGAGCACCAGCAGCAGCACGAACCCCGATCCGAGGTAGCCGGTGGCGAGCCCCAGCAGGGCGATCAGGCGCACGTCACCGAAGCCCAGGCCGGAGCCGAGGAACCACATCAGCCAGAACACCGACCGCACGACCGCGGCCAGCACCAGCGCCCGCAGGAGCGCGGCGGCGTCGTCGGTGACCAGGGCGTCGAGACCGAGCAGGAGCACCAGCCCGAGGGTCGCGCCGAGCACGAGCGATCGGGGCAGGTGGCGGGTGCGGGCGTCGACGACGGCCAGCACCGCCAGCACCGGGGCGAGCAGACCCAGGCCGACACCCAGCGCCCCCGGGCCGGCCAGGCCGCAGCCGAGCGCCCCCAGGAGCGAGGCCAGGGCCGCGGAGACCGCGACGAACGCGGGACGGACGGCGAGGTCGGCGTAGAGCGGCTTCGGCGGCTCGGCCTCGCGGACCGCCCGTTGGGCGTCGCTGAGCCGGGACAGGTCCGGCGGCGGTGGTTCCGGCAGTCGGGCCACCACCCGGGCCAGCAGCGGGACGAACGCCGGCGCGGTGAGTGCGCCGACGACGGCCCCGAGCAGGTCCACGGCCGCCTCAGCCCTCGGTCCGGGCGGCGAGGTCGGCCTCCCCGGCCGCGCGCATCGCGGCCAGCGGAGCCGGTACCCCGGTGAACAGCGTGAACTGGAGCGCGGCCTGGTGCACCAGCAGGTCGAGTCCGCTCACCAGCGCGCGCCCGTCGGCGAGCGCGGCGGCCGCGAGCGGGGTGGGCCAAGGGTGGTAGACGACCTCGAAGACCACCGGCACCTGCGCGCAGCGCGCGACCAGGGCGTCGTCCTGCGCGCCGGCGGGCACGGTGGAGATCAGCAGCTCCCCCACCGGGCGCGCGTCGAGGCCGAGGACCTCCACCACGGGCGCGGCGGGGTGGGCCCGCAGCACCGCGGCCGTGGGAGCGGCCCGCTCGGCGTCGCGGGCGATCAGGCGCAGCCGGCGGGCGCCGCGCTCGACGGCGGCGAGTCCGGTGGAGGCGGCCGTCGCGCCGGCGCCCAGGATCGTGGCGGCGGTGAGCGGCGCGTCGTGACGCTCGGCCACGGCGGCGACCGCGCCGGGCAGGTCGGTGTTGTCCAGCCGCGTCGGTCGGCCGTCCCGGGCGAGCACGACCGTGTTGGCGCCGCCGGCGAGCTCGACCCGCGGGTCGCGGTGCGGCACGAGGTCGAGCACCTCGCGCTTGAGGGGCATAGTCAGCGACAGGCCGCGCCAGGAGGGGTCCTCGGCGATGCCGTCGAGGAACGCCGTGAGCCCGCCGGCCGGCACCCGCACGGCGTCGTAGCGCCAGTCCAGGCCGAGGGCCGCGTAGCCGGCCCGGTGCAGGGTCGGGGAGAGCGAGTGCGCGATGGGATCGCCGAGCACCGCGCAGCGCGGCACCCCGGCGGGCGGTCGATCAGGGACCTCAGCAGGCATCGCTGCTCGTCCGGCAGTACTCCTGGTACTCGGCCTTGAAGCGCAGGAACTCGTCGTAGCTGGTGGCGAACTTGGTCTCACCGGTGCTGAGGTCGACGGTGACGTAGTAGTACCAGTCGCCCTCGGCGGGATCGGCGGCCGCCTTCAGCGCCGCGTCGCCCGGGCTCTCGATCGGTCCCGGCGGCAGCCCGGCGTTGAGGCGGGTGTTGTAGGGGCTGTCGACGGCCAGCTGCTCGGGCGTGAGCGCCGTGCCGGGGTTGAACCCGAGGGCGTAGGCCACGGTGGCGTCGATCTCCAGGCGCCCGATCGTGCCGGCGGTGCCGGGGTTCTCGAGGCGGTTGTAGATCACGCGCGCGATCTTGGGCATGTCCTTCGGGAAGCCCTCGGCCTCCACGAGGCTGGCGATGGTGACCAGCTCGTGCTCGGTGTAGCCCAGGCGCCGTGCCGCGCGGGCGAGGCCGGCGTCCTCGGCCGCCTGCTCGAAGCGGTCGACCATCGCGGCGAGCATGTCGGTGGGCGTGGCGTCGGGCGCGAAGGCGTAGGTGGCCGGGAAGAGGTAGCCCTCGGGCTCGCCCTGCGCGGAGGCGGGGAGGCCGATCGCGTCGGGGTCGCGCAGCGCCCGGCGGAAGTCCTTGGCCGGGTAGTCGGTGTTCTCGGCGAGGACCTGCACGATCTGGGCCACCGTGTAGCCCTCCGGGATCGTGATCTGGTCCTGCACCACCTGGTCGGGATCGGTGAGGATCGCGACGACGGCGTCGGCCGCCATCTGCTTCCTCAGCTGGTAGAAGCCGGCCTGGATGCTCGCACCGTCGGCGGCATCGACGAACGCCTCACCGGAGGCGACGATGCCGGCCTCGGTGAGCTTGTGCCCCATCGCGGTGAGGCTGTCGCCGGGCGCGACCTCGAAGGTGACCGAGCCGCGGCCCGGGCCGTCGAAGTCGGCCGCGGGGCCGAACTGGTCTCGGATCGCGTCGATCCCGCGCGTCACCGCGAGGTAGCCGCCACCACCGAGCAGGGCGAGCACCAGCAGCACGGGCACACAGCCGCTGCGGCGCTTGCGACCGCGACGGGAGCCGCGGCGACCGGCGGCGTGCCCGGCAGCACCGCCGGCCGGCGCGGGAGCGAAGAACCCGTCGTCGGGGACGACGTCGTCGGGTCCCGGGCCGGTGGGGTCGGTGGGGTCGCTCACGGGGTCTCCTCGGTGTGGACGAGCTCCCCCGGAGGAGCACCGGTGCCGCGCTCGCGGTCGAGCGCGCTCTGCAGGATCACGACGGCCGCCGCCATGTCGACCACGGACCGCCGGTCCGCGCCGTGGCGGCCGCGCTCGCGCAGCATGGCCTCGGCGGAGACGGTGGTCAGGCGCTCGTCGCACAGCCGCACCGGCAACGGACGCACGGAGTCGGCGAGGCGCTGGGCGAACTCGCGCACCTTGTCCGCCGCCGGTCCCTCACGGCCCGACAGCGAGCGCGGGAGCCCCACGATCACCTCGATCGGCTCGTGCTCGCGGATGAGACGGCGGATCCGCTTGAGGTCGCCGGGACCCCGCGGCACGGTGTCGACCGGGCTGCACAGCACCCCGCCGGCGTCGCAGCGCGCCACCCCGATGCGGGCGTCGCCGGGGTCGAGACCCAGCCGGACGCCGTAGCGGAACGGGCGCGGCCCGCCGTCCTCCACCTGCTCGCTCACGCGCCGGCGCCCACCGCACGGGTGATCGCGGCCAGCGCCTCGGCGAGCCGGGTGGTGTCGCCACCGCCGCCCTGGGCGACGTCGGCCTTGCCGCCGCCGCGACCGTCGATGAACGGACCGACCGCCTTGACCAGCTCACCGGCCGCCAGACCGCGCGCCTGGGCGGCGTCGTTGAGGGCCGCGACGACGGCGACCTTGCCGTCGGCCACCCCCAGCAGGACCACGACGCCCGGCCGGTCCTGCGGCAGCCGGCCGCGCACGTCGAGGGCCAGGGTGCGCACGTCGCCGGCGCCGGCGCCGTCGACCTGCTGGGCCACCAGCTGCACCCCGGCCACGTCGACCGCTGCGGCGGCCAGCCCGGCACCGCCGGCCAGCAGCTGCTGCAGGCGGATCCGCTCCAGCTCCTTCTCAGTGGCGCGCAGCCGCTCCACGAGGTCGCCGACGCGCCCGAGCAGGTCGTCGGGCTGGGTCTTGAGCAGGGTGGTCAGCTGGGCCACGACGTCGCGCTCGCGGGCGAGGTAGGCGAACCCCTCGACGCCGGTGAGGGCCTCGATGCGGCGGTTGCCCGACCCGACGGAGGACTCGCCGGTGACCACGACGGTGCCGATCTGGGAGGAGTGGTCGACGTGCGTGCCACCGCACAGCTCGCGCGACCAGGGCCCGCCGATCTCGACGACCCGCACCTTGGTGGAGTCGTAGGTCTCGCCGAACAGGGCGACCGCGCCCCAGTCCTTGGCCTGCTCCAGGGTCATGTACTGCCAGCCCACCGGGAGGTCGGCGCGCAGCGCGCGGTTGGAGACCTCCTCGATGTCGCGCACCTGCGCCTCGGAGAGGCCGCTGGTCCACCCGAAGTCCAGGCGCAGGTAGCCGGGGCGGTTGTAGGAGCCGGACTGCAGCGCGGTGGGACCGAGCACCTCGCGCAGCGCGGCGTGCACCACGTGGGTGCCCGAGTGCGCCTGCCGCGCGCCGATGCGCCACTCGGGGTCGACCTGGGCGTGCAGGCCGCCGCGCACGGCATCGGGGGTGAGCTCGCCGTCGACGACGCGCACCTGGTGCACCACCAGGCCCCGCACGGGGCGCTGGACGTCGATGACCTCCAGCCGACCGCCCTCGAAGTCGATCACGCCGGCGTCGGCCACCTGGCCGCCGGACTCGGCGTAGAACGGGGTGCGGTCGAGCACGATCTCGCCGACCTCGTCGGGGCCGAGCGCGGCCGCGGGCTGGCCGCCGCGGAGCAGGGCGCGCACGCGCGACTCGGTGGTGAGGGTCTCGTAGGCCAGCCACTCGGTGGGGCCGTGCTCGTCGAGGATCCCGCGGTAGATGCCGGTGTCGGCGTGCTGGCCCTTCTTGGCCCGGGCGTCGGCCTTGGCGCGCTCGCGCTGCTCGGCCATCAGCGAGCGGAACCCGGCCTCGTCGACGGTGAGGCCGGCCTCGGCGGCCATCTCCAGGGTGAGGTCGATGGGGAAGCCGTAGGTGTCGTGCAGCGCGAAGGCCTGGTCGCCCCCGAGCACGGTGGCGCCCGACTGCTTCACCTGCGCCGCCGCGGTGTCGAAGATGGTGGTGCCCGAGGCCAGCGTCTTGCGGAACGCCTCCTCCTCGGCGTAGGCCACCCGGGCGATCCGGTCCCAGTCGGTGACGAGGTCGGCGTAGGTCTCGCCCATCTTGTCGCGGCTGATCGGCATCAGCTCGGGTAGCGCGGGGTCGCCGTAGCCGAGCAGGCGCACCGAGCGCACGGCACGGCGCAGCAGCCGGCGCAGGACGTAGCCGCGGGCCTCGTTGCCCGGGGTGACGCCGTCGCCGATGAGCATCATCGAGGAGCGCACGTGGTCGGCGATCACGCGGAACCGGACGTCGTCGACGGGGTCGGCGCCGTAGCGCTTGCCCGTGAGCTCCTCGGCCCGCTGGATGACCGGGTACATGACGTCGATCTCGTACATGTTGTCGACGCCCTGGAGCAGGAACGCGACCCGCTCCAGGCCCATGCCGGTGTCGATGTTCTTGGCCGGGAGCGAGCCGGCGATGTCGAAGTCCTCCTTGGACCGCACCGCGCTGAGCTCGTCCTGCATGAACACGAGGTTCCAGATCTCGAGGTAGCGGTCCTCGGCGCCGAAGTCGCCGTCGGGACCGAAGGCGGGCCCGCGGTCGTAGAGGATCTCCGAGCACGGGCCGCCGGGACCGGGCACGCCCATGGACCAGTAGTTCTCGGTCTTGCCCAGGCGGATGATGCGGTCGTCGGGCAGGCCGGTGACCGTGCGCCACAGGTCGACCGCCTCGGGGTCGTCGGTGTAGACGCTGGGGTAGAGGCGGCTCTCCTCCAGGCCCCAGCCGCCCTCGGCGAGCGGCTTGGTGACCAGGTCCCAGGCCAGCTCGATGGCGCCCTGCTTGAAGTAGTCGCCGAAGCTGAAGTTGCCGCACATCTCGAAGAACGTGCCGTGGCGGGTGGTCTTGCCGACGTCCTCGATGTCGGGGGTGCGCACACACTTCTGCACGCTGGTGGCGCGCGGGTACGGCGGGGTCTCCTGCCCGAGGAAGTAGGGCTTGAACGGCACCATGCCGGCGTTGACGAACAGCAGGTTCGGGTCGTCGAGCAGCAGCGAGGCCGAGGGGACGACGGTGTGCCCGGCGCGCTCGAAGTGCGCCGTGAATCGTCGCCGGATCTCGGAGGTGTCCATCAGTCGGTGCCTGCTTCCTGTGCGTGCGGTGCGTGCGGGGACGGCTGGTGCGGCTGGTCGGGCGCGGGGTTCGGGGCGGCGGCCAGGGCCTGGGGAGTCGGCGTGCTGCCGGGACGGGGGACGCCGAGCCGCTCGCGCACGACGGGTTCGGCCTCGGCGCGGCCGCGGGCGACCTCCTCGCGCAGCAGCCGGAGGCCGAGCACCGCGGCGCCGGCGCGGTCCTGCAGCCCCTCGACGCTGAGGGCCTGGGCGGCGCGGCGAGCGCGGACGCTGGCGTACACGCCGGCCCCGGCGCCGGCCACGAACCAGACCGCGCGCCTCATGCGACGTCCATCGCGGTGCGCTGGCGGGCGGCCTGCTCGCGCAGCAGCCGCTTGGCCTCGGCGCGACGGTGCTTGCGGGCGCGCTTGACCTCCCGGCGCATCTCCACCCGGATCCGGGCCCGGGTCTCGGGCGCCAGGGCGCGCTTGACGCCGGCCGCCAGGGAGGTGGCGTGCACGACGGTCTCGCGCAGCACGGTGTCGGCGAACAGCGGCGGCGCCACGGTGGGCACGGGCCCGGGGGCCGACGGCTCCTCGCCCAGCGTGGTGATCCGGAACTCCGCGACAGCGGGCGCAGCGGCACCCGTCGGGTCGGCGGGGTCGCGGGAGGCGCGCGCACCGGCCGGGGCACGCCGCCCCTGCCACCGGGCGACCTCGGCCGCGAGGGCGGCGACCTCGGCGCGCAGCACGTCGTCGGCGAGCCGGGAGGCCGCGCGGTCGCGCCGCCCCACCAGCAGGGCGACGGCGGCCAGGAGCAGGGCGAGCACCAACCCCAGCACCGTGGCCAGGACCGCCCAGGCGGGAAGGGTCCAGGTCGCGGTCACGGTGGGTAACCCTACCGGCCGCGCACAGCCCGGCGGAGCCGCTCCCACCGGTCCTTGATCGCCGCCTCGGCGCCGATCTCCTTGGGCCGGTAGTAGGTGCGGTCGGCGACCTCGTCGGGGGCGTACTGCTGGGCGACGACGCCGTACGGGCCGTCGTGGGCGTACTGGTAGCCGACGCCGTGCCCCAGCTTCTCCGCGCCCCGGTAGTGGGCGTCGCGCAGGTGGGAGGGCACCGCGCCGAGCCGACCCGCGCGGATGTCGGCGCTCGCCTCGCCCAGCGCGACGGTCACGCTGTTGGACTTCGGAGCCACCGCGAGGGCGATCGTGGCGTGCGCGAGCGGGAACGCCGCCTCGGGCATGCCGAGCAGCTGCACCGCCTGCGCGGCCGCCACCGCGGTGGTGAGCGCGGTCGGATCGGCCAGCCCGATGTCCTCCGAGGCCAGGATCACCAGCCGCCGGGCGAGGAAGCGCGGGTCCTCCCCCGCCTCCATCATCCGGGTGAGGTAGTGCATCGCGGCGTCGGCGTCGGACCCGCGCACCGACTTGATGAAGGCGCTGACGATGTCGTAGTGCTGGTCGCCGTCGCGGTCGTAGCGCACGGCGGCGCGGTCCACGGCGGTCTCAGCGGTGGGGAGGTCGATCGTGCTCGCCTGCTGCGAGACCGCGGCCCCCGCCGCCGCCTCGAGGTAGGTCAGGGCCCGGCGGGCGTCGCCTCCCGCCAGCCGCACGAGGTGGTCGCGGGCCTCTGGCTCGAGCGTGAGGGCGCCGCCGAGTCCGCGCTCGTCGGCCAGTGCCGTGTCGACGACGTCGCCGATGTCGGCCTCGGTGAGCGACTCCAGGCGCACCAGCAGACTGCGCGAGAGCAGCGGGGCGATCACGGAGAACGAGGGGTTCTCGGTGGTGGCCGCCACCAGCGTGACCCACCGGTTCTCGACCCCGGGGAGCAGCGCGTCCTGCTGGGCCTTGCTGAAGCGGTGCACCTCGTCGACGAAGAGCACCGTCTCGGCCCCACCCGCCACCAGCTCGCGGCGTGCGGCGTCGATAGCGGCGCGGACCTCCATGTCGCCGGCCGCGACGGCGGAGATCTCCACGAACCGGCGGCCGGTCTGCTGGCTCAGGATGGAGGCGATCGTGGTCTTGCCGGTGCCGGGCGGACCCCACAGCAGCAACGACATCGGCTGGTCGCCCTCGATCAGCCGCCGCAGCGGCGAGCCGGGCGCCCGCAGCTGCTGCTGGCCGACCAGCTCCTCCAGGGTGCGGGGCCGCATCCGCACCGCCAGCGGGGCGGAGGCGTGGGCGGTGGAGGACAGCGAACCGGCCCCACCCACGACCCGGCTGGGGTGGGTGGGGCCGGTCGGCGCGTCGAACAGACCCTCAGGCTCGGGCAAAGGTCTTGGTGTCGAGGTCGAACCAGCGGTCGGCGTAGCCCGGGGTGACCGGCGGGACGTCGGTGGTGCCCCCGGCGTCGCGGTTGCCGGCGGAGTCGACGCCGAGCAGTCGCGCCGTCAGCGGCTCGGCGGGGTGCTTGCCCAGCTCTCCCGGGAAGTGGCAGGCCACCTTGTGACGCCGTCCGATCTGCAGCAGTGGCGGCTCGTGCTTCGCGCAGATCTCCGCCGCGATCGGGCACCGGGTGCGGAACCGGCAGCCCGAGGGCGGGTTGATCGGGCTCGGCACGTCGCCCTGCAGCCGGATCCGCTCACGGCGTCCGCCGATCGCCGCCTGCGCGACATCGGGCACGGCGGAGAGCAGCGCCTGGGTGTAGGGGTGGTGGGCCCGGCCGTAGATGCTGTCGCGATCGCCGATCTCGACGATCTTGCCGAGGTACATCACCGCGACCTCGGGGCAGAAGTGCCGCACGATGGCGAGGTCGTGGGCGATGAAGAGGAAGGCGACGTCGAACTCGCGCTGGATGTCCTGGAGCAGGTTCACGACCTGCGCCTGGATCGAGACGTCGAGCGCGGAGACCGGCTCGTCGGCCACGAGCACCTTGGGCTGCAGGGCCAGGGCGCGCGCGATGCCGATGCGCTGGCGCTGGCCGCCGGAGAACTCGTTGGGGTAGCGGTTGTAGTGCTCGGGGTTCAGGCCGACGACCTCGAGCAGCTCCTGCACCCGCGAGAGCACCTGCTTCTTGGGCACGACCTTGTGCACGAGCAGGGGGGCGCCGACGATCGAGCCGACGGTGTGGCGCGGGTTCAACGAGCTGTACGGGTCCTGGAAGATCATCTGGATCTCCCGGCGGTACGGCATCATCTCGCGCTTGTTGAGCGTGGCGAGGTCGGCGCCGTCGAACTGGATCCGCCCCGCGGTGGGCTGGTAGAGCCGGGTGAGCAGTCGGCCGGTGGTGGACTTGCCGCACCCGGACTCCCCGACCAGACCCAGGGAGCCGCCCTCGGGCACCTGGAAGGAGACGCCGTCCACCGCCTGCACGTGCCCGACGGTGCGACGCACGAGGCCGCCCCCCTTGATGGGGAAGTACATCTTGAGGTTGTCGACCTCGAGCACCGGCGGCCGGGAGGTGTCGAGCTCGGCGGGGGCGTGCGGAGCGAGGGCCTGCGTGCTCAGGTCGGCGACGGACCCGTCGGTGGTCGGGTCGATGGGCTCGTTCTCGGCGCTCACGCCGTCTCCTTGCTCTGACTCGGGTCGACGACCGGCAGCACCCGCGCGCGGTAGGTGGCCAGCGGATCGGGGAGGTGACAGCGACGCAGGTGGCCCGCGCTGCTGCCCGGCACCAGCTCGGGCAGCACCGTGCTGCACAGGGCACCGGGCACCTCGGAGGCGTACACGCAGCGCGGGTGGAACGCACAGCCCGACGGCGGCGACAGCAGGCTCGGCGGCGTGCCGGGGATGGGCACCAACCGCTGGGTGGTGTCGGCGCTCAGCTCGGGGATCGAGGACAGCAGACCCCAGGTGTAGGGCATCTCGGGCTGCACGAGGATCTCGCGGGTCGGGCCGTACTCCACCGGCCGGCCGCCGTACATGACGAGCACGTCGTCGGCCATCTCCGCCACGACGCCGAGGTCGTGGGTGATGATCACGATCGCGGAGTTGTACTCGCGCTGCAGGTCCTGCAGCAGGTCCAGGATCTGGGCCTGCACGGTGACGTCGAGCGCGGTGGTCGGCTCGTCGGCGATCAGCAGCCGCGGCGAGTTGATCAGCCCCATCGCGATCATCACGCGCTGGCGCATGCCGCCGGAGAACTGGTGGGGGTAGTCGCGCACCCGGGCGTCGGGCTGCGGGATGCCCACGCGGTCCAGGGCCTCGATCGCCGCCCTGGTGGCGTCGCGCTTGCTGGCCCCCCGGTGGTGCAGCTGGTAGGCCTCCACCAGCTGGGCGCCGATGGTGAAGAACGGGTGGAGCGAGGCCAGCGCGTCCTGGAAGATCATCGCGACGTCGTTGCCGCGGATCTTGGCCAGCTCGGCCTCCGACATGCCGACGATCTCGCGGCCGCCGACCTTGATGGACCCGCTGATGCGGGTGCGCTTGGCGTCGTGCAGGCCGAGCACGGCCATGCTGGAGACCGACTTGCCGGACCCGGACTCACCGACGATGCCCAGGGTGCGGCCCATCTCGACGGAGTAGCTGAGGTTGGAGACCGCGCTGACGACGCCGTCCTCGGTCGGGAACTTCACCGTGAGGTCGTCGACGACCAGGTACGGCTCGGAGGCACCCACGTGACTCCCCTTCGGGCTCGGGGCGGCGGTCACGACAGCTTCACCCGCGGGTCGAGGAAGCTGTAGACGATGTCCACCACCAGGTTGGCGGTGATGATGAAGAACGCGGCGATCAGGACCGTGGCGGTGACGACCGGGATGTTCGAGGGGTTGCCGGTGATCGCCCGCAGGCCCCAGTTGCCGATGCCGTCGATGTCGAAGATGTACTCGGTGAACACCGTGCCGCCGAGCAGGGCGCCGAGGTCGAGCCCGAAGATCGTCACGACCGGCACGATCGCGGCCCGCAGCGCGTGCTTGTAGATCACGACCCGGGAGGACTGACCCTTGGCGACGGCGGTGCGGATGTAGTCCTCACCGATCGTCTCGAGCATTTGGCCGCGGGTGAAGCGGGAGTAGGCCGTGGCGTTGGTGAGGCCGAGCACGAGCCAGGGCAGGAGCAGTCCACCGGCCCAGGTCAGCGGATTCTCGAGGAACGGGTGGTAGGTCGTCTCCGGGAAGACCGAGACCTTCTGGGTGAGGAAGATCCACGCCAGCAGCGCGACGACGTAGTACGGGATGGCGGAGACCACCAGGGTGGAGGCCACGAGGAACCGGTCGCCGAGACTGCCGCGCACCCGCGCGGCCGACACCCCGATCGCGACGCCGAGGAGCAGGTAGATCGCGGAGCCGCCCAGGGCCAGCGACAGGGTCGCGGGGTACTTGTCCTTGAGCTCGTCGGTGACCAGCGCGCGGGTGTTGTAGGACACGCCCAGGCAGGGGGCGCTGCAGTCGTACTTCTCCGCCTCGGAGAACTCGATCTGCCGACCGGCGACCAGGCCCTTGGACCACTCGCCGTAGGCGACCAGCAGCGGCTTGTCCAGGCCCATCGAGGCGGTGATCGCCTCGAGTCGTTCCGGGGTGCACCGTCCCCGGGCGTCGCACAGCGCCTGGGCGGGGTCGCGCGGACCCTTGAAGAAGAGCGTGAACACGATCAACGAGGTCAGTGCGAGGACGAGCAGGGCGGCGATGAGACGCCGCAGGATGAAGCCAGCCATGGGGGCCTTCCGTCGGTCACCGAGTGTGGACGTGACTCCGGTTCGCCCGCCGTGGAGGCCGGGCGAACCGGATCAGATCGACACTCGTGGTCGAGATCCGACCGGGGACGGTCGTGTGGACCGTCCCCGGCCCCGGGTCCTCGACCCGCGGCGGGCGCGGAGCCCGCTGCGGGATCGAGCGACGCCGGATCGGGTCTGGATCAGCTCTGGGTCAGCCAGATGCTCTTGAACGTCGGCATGCCGAAGACCGGGTCGTCGTAGTGGCCGTTGACGTTCGAGCCGTGGGTCTGGATGACGCCGTCGTACCCGGTGACGATGAGCGGGTAGTAGGTGTCGTGGATGTACTTGTCCAGCTCGTCCCAGGCGGCCGGCTGCTCCTCGATCGGCAGCTCCTGGATCGACGCGATGCGGTCGTCCACGTCCTGCTCGGAGAACACGGCGTAGTTCTGGGAGATCTGACCCTGGGCCTCGAGGTCCTCGGTCTTGAGCAGCGGCGGGAACCATGAGCCACCCGAGGGCCAGTCCGAGCACCAACCGGCGGAGCGCACGTTCACCGGGGCGTCGGGGTCCTCCCGGTCCGCGGTGGCGTTGGCCAGCGTGGTCGGGATGGGCTTGGCGGTGAAGCCACCCTCCTCCAGGCCCTTGACGATGGCGTCCTTGGTGGCGACGGCGGCGGGGTCGTCGGAGATGAAGAAGAACCGCAGCTCGTAGCCCTCCTCGCCGGCCTCGGCCAGCAGCTCACGGGCCTTGGCGGGGTCGGTCTCACCGACCGACACGCCGGGCAGCGGCTCGTACTCGGTGCGGCCGGGGGTGCCCGGGGGCATCAGGTTGGAGCCGGGGGCACGGTTGACGCCCTCGATCAGGCCGGCGGCCTTGATGGCGGCCTTGTAGGGGAACGCGTAGCCGATGGCCTGGCGGACCCGGATGTCGGTGATCTGGCGGTAGTCCGGCGCCCAGTAGCGGGTGCAGGGCGTGCCGCCGACGACGAGCCGGTCGGAGGCGTTCTCGGTGAAGGCGCGGTAGTTCGAGCCCTGGATGTCGTCCATCGTGAAGGTGTTCTTGGCGTCACCCTCGTCGTTGAGCAGGATCTGGTCGACCTTCTCGCTCGGGACGGTGTAGTCGAACTCCCAGCGGTCCGGGTACGCGGTGCGGCCGGGGTCGGTGGCGGGGTCCCAGTTGGGGTTGCGCACCAGGGTCAGCTTCTCGCCCGGGGTGTAGTCCTCGAACATGTAGGGACCGGTCGCCAGGGGGTGCAGCTTGTACTTGGCGGGGTCGGACTTGGCACCGGCCGGGATCGGGCCGTTGGCCGGGAACGCCGCCCAGTACGCCATGTCGGGGAAGGGCTTGGCCATCGTGATGGTGATGTCCATGCCGTCGACCTTGATCGAGTCCAGCTCCGCACCCTTGCCGGTGTACGGGCCCTCGTAGTCGGCGCCGCCCTCGTAGTAGTCCTTGCTGTAGAAGCCGGGGGACTCGGGGAAGGTCGAGATGTCCATGGTGCGCTCGAGGCCGAACTTGATGTCCTCGGGCGTGACGGGGGTGCCGTCCTCGTACTTGATGCCGTCACGCAGGGTGAAGGTCCACTCGGTGAAGTCCTCGTTGGGACGACCCGTGTCGGTGGCGAGGTCGGGGACCAGGGTGACGCCCTTGGTCTCCGGGTCGTAGACGTACTGCGTCAGCGACCGGGTGACCAGGCCGCTGAGCAGCGAGGCGGTGTGGACGTAGTAGGACTCGCTGGGGTCCATCGTCTCGAGCGGGGTCACCGAGATCATCTTCACGGTGCCGCCGGTCTGGGCGCCCTCGATGGTCACCGGGCCCTGACGGGTCGGGTCCTGGGCGTCGCCGAGGTCGCCACCGGTCTGGAGGCCGGAGTTCTCGCCGGGGCCGTCGGACCCCTCGTTGTCGTCACTCCCGCCGCACGCGCTCAACGCGAGCCCGAGCGCGAGCGAACCGGCCACCAGCCGGGTTGTCCTTCGCATCATGCATGTCACCTTTCGTGGATTCCCGACCGGGCGAACCTTGATCACCGGCGAGTCTTGGGGTCGAACGCGTCGCGCACCGCGTCGCCGAGGAGATTGAGCGCGAGCACCAGGACGGCGATCAGCGTCACCGGCGCGAAGAGGTAGAGCGGGTACTGGTCGTAGTACTTCGAGGCCTGGTTGATCATCTGGCCGAGCGAGGGCCGGCCGGTGATCCCGATGCCGAGGTAGGACAGCCCCGCCTCCGCCGTGACGTAGGCCGGCAGCCCGAGCGAGATCGCGATGACGATCGGCGCCACGAGGTTGGGCAGCAGCTCGCGGAACAGGATGCGCGAGGTGCGCGCGCCCATGACCTCGGCGGCCTGGACGAACTCGCGCTCGCGCAGGGAGAGCACCTGGCCGCGCACCAGTCGCGCCAGGCTCATCCAGCCGAAGGTCACCAGGATCGCGATGAGGGCGATGAACTGGGCACGGGCGAGCTCGGCAGCGCTGGCCCCGAAGCGGTCGACCAGGATCGGGGTGAGGGCGAGGGCGCCGAGCAGGAACGGGAAGGACAGGAACAGGTCGATCACGAACGAGATGACCCGGTCGACCCAGCCGCGGGAGAACCCGGCGACGAGGCCGATCACGACGCCGAGCACGGTGCTCGCCACCGTGGCGATCGTGGCGATGATCAACGACGTCCGCAGTCCGACCAGCAGGGTGGCGAGGTTGTCGGTGGCCGTGGCGGGCGCGATGCCGAGCGGGTGGTCCCAGGTGAACGGGTGCAGCGGCGGCCCGAAGGCCGGCAGGCCGTCGAACTCGGTGGCGGTGGCGATGTCGAGGGAGTACTTGCCGTCGACGGTCGCGGAGATCTTGAGCAGGTCGGTGATCAGGCCGGAGAAGACCGCCAGGAGCACCAGCAGGGCCACGATGGACAGGCACACCATCGCGACGGTGTCGCGACGCAGCCGGCTCAGGGCGATCCGGAACGGCGAACGACCGTGGAACCGGGCCGCCTCGGAGGCCGACACCGTCTCGGTGTCGTCCGAGGGCCCTTCGGCCGCCACCTGCTCCAACATCGCCATCGAGGCGCCTCCTTCGAGGTGGTGCGCACGGCGCGCACCGCCTCGAAGGACATTAGGCGATCAGGTCTCGCAAGTCGGGTTCGAAGAGGTAACGATCACGTCTCGATCCCCGGTCCGGGCGAGCGGCCGAATCAGGGCGAAAACAGCGCCGGACTACTTCCCCGCCGCAAGATCGGCGGTCGCCTCGTCGTCCTCCGGGACGATGTCCACCCCGGCCTCGGCGCGCTGCTGGGCGCTGATGGCCGCGGGGGCGTCGGTGAGCGGGTCGACGCCGCCGCCGGACTTCGGGAACGCGATCACCTCGCGGATCGAGTCGGTGCCGGCGAGCAGGGCCACGACCCGGTCCCAGCCGAACGCGATGCCGCCGTGCGGCGGGGCGCCGTACTTGAAGGCGTCGAGCAGGAACCCGAACTTCTCCTGCGCGGCGTCCTCGTCGATCCCCATGATCGCGAAGACCCGCTTCTGCACGTCCTCGCGGTGGATACGGATCGAGCCGCCCCCGATCTCGTTGCCGTTGCAGACGATGTCGTAGGCCCAGGCCAGGGCGTGGCCGGGGTCGGCGTCGAACCCGTCGAGGTCCTGGGGGGAGGTGAAGGCGTGGTGCACCGCGGTCCAGGCACCGTCGCCCACCGCGACGTCGCCGGCCGCCGTGGCGTCGTCGGCCGGCTCGAAGAGCGGGGCGTCGACGACCCACAAGAAGCTCCAGGCGCTCTCGTCGAGCAGGCCGCAGCGGCGGCCGATCTCCAGGCGCGCCGCACCGAGCAGGGCGCGGCTGGGCTTGGGCAGTCCGGCGGCGAAGAAGATGCAGTCGCCGGGCACGGCGCCGACGTGGGCCGCGATGCCGGCCAGCTCGGTCTCCGAGAGGTTCTTGGCCACCGGGCCGGTGAGCGAGCCGTCCTCCTGCACCAGCACGTAGGCGAGCCCGCGCGCACCCCGCTGCTTGGCCCACTCCTGCCAGGCGTCGAGCTGCTTGCGTGGCTGGCTCGCTCCCCCGGGCATGACGACGGCGCCGACGTAGGGCGCCTGGAAGACGCGGAAGGTGGTCTCGGCGAAGAAGTCGGTGCACTCGACCAGCTCCTGGCCCATCCGCAGGTCGGGCTTGTCCGAGCCGTAGCGGGCCATCGCCTCGGCGTAGGTCATCCGGGGCAGCGGGAGCGGGACGTCGTGGCCGATCAGCTTCCACAGCGCGGCGACGATCTCCTCGCCGAGCGCGATGACGTCGTCCTGGTCGACGAAGCTCATCTCGATGTCGAGCTGGGTGAACTCCGGCTGCCGGTCGGCGCGGAAGTCCTCGTCGCGGTAGCAGCGCGCGATCTGGTAGTACCGCTCGAGGCCACCGACCATGAGCAGCTGCTTGAACAGCTGGGGGCTCTGCGGCAGGGCGTACCAGGAGCCCGGGCGCAACCGCGCGGGCACCAGGAAGTCGCGCGCACCCTCGGGGGTCGAGCGGGTCAGGGTGGGGGTCTCGACCTCGACGAAGTCGTGGCCGGCCAGGACGGTGCGGGCCGCCTGGTTGACCCGGCTGCGCAGCCGGATCGCCTGCGCGGGACCGGAGCGGCGCCGGTCGAGGTAGCGGTGCCGCAGCCGCGACTCCTCCCCCACCTCCACGTGGTCGTCGATCGGGAAGGGCAGCGGTGCCGCCGCGCTGAGGACCTCCAGCTCGGAGGTGATGACCTCGATCTCGCCGGTGGGCAGCGCCGGGTTGGCGTTGCCCTCGGGACGACGCGCGACCTCCCCGACGACCTTGATGCAGTACTCGCTGCGCAACGCCGAGGCGACGGCCTCGTCGCGCACGACCACCTGCACCACGCCGCTGGCCTCCCGCAGGTCGAGGACGGCCACCCCGCCGTGATCGCGACGCTTGGCGACCCACCCCGCGAGCGTGACGGTGGTGCCGATGTGCTCGGCGCGCAGGGCGCCGGCGTCGTGGGTGCGGATCACGAGTCCTCCTTGACGATGACCCGAGGCCGCAGGTCGGCCTCGGGCGGGGTCCAGACGGCGGGGTCGGCCGCGGTCTGCTCTCCTGAACGGATGTCCTTGACCTGGTGGTCGGCCGGGTCGCCCTCAGGGCCGGGGAACCAGACGTAGGGGATGCCGCGCCGCTCGGCGGTGCGGATCTGCTTGCCGAACTTCGCCGCAGTCGGGGCGACCTCGCAGGCGATGCCGCGGGACCGCAGGGCGTCGGCGACGGCGTCGCTCTCGGCGCGCCGCTCCTCCTCCACCACCGCGACGAGCACGACGCTGGGCACCGAGCGATCGCCCACCAGGGCGCCGCGGCCCAGGATCGGCACCAGCACCCGGCTCACGCCCAGCGAGATGCCGACGCCGGGGTAGGTGGCGCGTCCGTCGCTGGCCAGGGCGTCGTAGCGGCCGCCGGAGCAGATCGAGCCCAGGCCCTCGGCGCCCACCAGGCGGGTCTCGAAGACCGTGCCGGTGTAGTAGTCGAGGCCGCGGGCGATGGAGAGGTCGGCCACGACGGTGACGCGCTCGCGCCCCGGGGCCGCGGCGAGGGCGGCGCAGCCGCGCCCGACCTCGGCGAGCTCGGCGAGACCCTCGTCGAGCAGCGGGTGCTCCACGCCGAGGGCGCGCACCTGCGCCACGAAGCCGTCGTCCTCGGTGCGGATGGCGGCCAGGGCGAGGCACTGCTCGGCCTGGGCGCCGGTGAGCCCGGCCTCCGCGACCAACAGCTCGGCGACCTTCTCGGCCGGCAGCTTGTCGAGCTTGTCGACCAGCCGCATGACCTCGTCGACGTCGGGGGCACCGAGACCGGCGTAGAAGCCCTGGATGAGCTTGCGGTTGTTCACCTGCAGCCGGAAGCCGGGCAGGAAGTCCAGCCGCGAGAGCGCGTCGAGCATGACGCGCGCGACCTCGACGTCATGGTGGAAGGGCAGCGTGTCGCGCCCGATGATGTCGATGTCGGCCTGGGTGAACTCGCGGTAGCGCCCGTCCTGGGGCCGCTCGCCGCGCCAGACCTTCTGGATCTGGAAGCGGCGGAAGGGGAACTCCAGCTTCCCGGCGTTCTCCAGGACGTAGCGGGCGAAGGGCACGGTGAGGTCGAAGTGCAGGCCTAGACCGGCCGTGCGGTCGGCGTCGGCCCTCTCCTGCGGGGCCTCCTGCAGGCGGCGCAGGACGTAGACCTCCTTGGAGGTGTCGCCCTTGCGGAGCAGCTGGTCCATCGGCTCCACCGCGCGGGTCTCGATGCCGGCGAAGCCGTGCAGCTCGAAGGTGGCGCGCAGGGTGTCGATCACCTGCTGCTCGACCACCCGCTGGGCGGGCAGCAGCTCGGGGAACCCGCTGAGCGGGGTCGGCTTGGCCATGGCTCACAGACCCCGCGTGACGGGGCCCGCGCCCGGCCGGCCGTCGTCGAGGAGGTCCAGCAGGTAGGGGTTGGTGGCGCGCTCGCGGCCGATCGAGGTCTGCTCGCCGTGACCGGGCAGCACGACGACGTCGTCGGCGAGCGGCAGCACCTTCTCGCGCAGGCTGCGCAGCATGGTGGCGTGGTCGCCGCCGGGCAGGTCGGTGCGACCGATCGAGCCGGCGAAGAGCAGGTCGCCCGAGAACATGACCTCCGAGACCTCGGGGGCGTCGTAGGGCGTGCGGAACGCCACCGAGCCGGCGGTGTGGCCCGGCGCGTGGTCCACGACGAAGCGCAGGCCGGCCAGCTCCAGCTCCTGGGCGTCGGTGAGCTCGCGGACGTCGTCGGGCTCGGCGAACTCGTACTTCCCGCCGAGCAGCATCGCGGTGGTCTCGCGAGACATGCCCTGCATCGGGTCGGCGAGCAGGTGCCGGTCGGCCGGGTGGATCCAGGCAGTGGCGTCGTAGGTGCCGGCCACGGGGGCGACGCACCACATGTGGTCGACGTGGCCGTGGGTCACCAGCACGGCGACCGGCTTGAGGCGGTGCTCGCGCACGACCTGCTCGACACCGGCGGTGGCGTCCTTGCCGGGGTCGATGATCACGCACTCCGTCCCGGGTCCGGTGGCGGCGACGTAGCAGTTGGTGCCCCACGGTCCTGCGGGGAAGCCGGCGATCAGCACCGACTCAGGGTAGCGAGACCGTCTCGTTCCGCGCCTTCGGGTATCGCGGGGGCCCCCCCCTGCTGCCGTAGGGTGGCCTGCGTGCCCGCCGGGACGCGCGGGTAGTCGGTACCGACGAAGAGGATCCGCAGTGACGAGCAACGACTGGGGCCGGGTCGCCGAAGACGGCACGGTGTACGTCAAGACCATCGAGGGCGAGCGGGCCGTGGGCTCCTACCCCGCCGGCACCGCCGAGGAGGCGCTGGCGTTCTTCACCGAACGCTTCGCCGCGCTGGCCTTCGAGGTGCAGCTGCTCGAGCAGCGCATCGCAGGCGGGAAGCTGGGCCCCGAGGAGGCCGCCTCGTCGGTCAAGACGGTGCGCGAGCAGGTCACCGGCGCGAACGCCGTGGGCGACCTCGCCGGTCTGGTGGGCCGCCTCGACGCCCTCGCCCCGCTCATCGCCGCCCAGCGGGAGGCCCGACGCGCCGAGCGCGCCCAGGCCACCGCCGCCGCCAAGGAGGCCAAGGAGGCGCTGGTCGGCGAGGCCGAGGCCATCGCGGCCGGCACCGACTGGCGGGGCGGGGCCAACCGCCTGCGCGACCTGCTGGACCAGTGGAAGGCGCTGCCGCGCATCGACCGCGCCGCCGACGACGCCCTGTGGAAGCGCTTCTCCGGCGCCCGGACCTCCTACACCCGCCGCCGCAAGGCGCACTTCGCCGAGCAGGACCAGCGCCGCGAGGGTGCGCGCGCGGTGAAGGAGAAGCTGTGCACCGAGGCCGAGGCGCTGGCCACCTCCACCGACTGGCGCGCCACCGCCGAGCGCTACCGCGACCTCATGCGCGACTGGAAGGCCGCCGGCCCGGCCCCCAAGGACGTCGACGACGCCCTGTGGAAGCGGTTCCGCGGGGCGCAGGACGCGTTCTTCGGTGCCCGCGAGGCCGCCAACGCCGCCCTGGACGCGGAGTTCGAGCAGAACGCCGTGGTCAAGGACGCCCTGCTGGTCGAGGCGGAGGCACTGCTGCCGATCACCGACCTCGACGCCGCCAAGAAGGCGCTGCGCGACATCGCCGACCGCTGGGAGGCCGCGGGCAAGGTCCCCCGGGCCCGCATGAAGGAGCTCGAGGGCCGGATGCGCGCCGTCGAGCAGGCCGTGCGCGCCGCCGAGGACGACCAGTGGCGCCGCTCGGACCCCGAGAAGTCCGCCCGCGCCGACGACATGGTGTCCAAGCTCGAGGCCGCGATCGCCCAGGTGGAGGCCGACCTCGAGAAGGCCCGCGCCGCCGGCGACGAGAAGAAGGTCGCCTCCCTGGAGGAGAACCTCGCCTCCCGCGAGCTGTTCCTCGAGACCGCCCGCCGCGCCTCGGCCGACTTCGGGCGCTGACCCGGCCCGCACTTCGGCGATGACCCGCGACGACGACCCCCGGCTCGACACCCGGTTCGAGCCGGGGCCCAGCGGCGGGATGGTCTGCCTGATCTGCCGCGCGATCGTGCGCTCCGGCCGCGCCGACCTCAAGGTGCACCTCTCCTGGCACGACGACGTCGCCCGCCGCTAGCCCCGACGTCCCTCGGGGTCGCCCGGGGTGGTCGTCGTACCAACCGCTGCTGCTGTTGCGCGGCCGCGGAACAGCACCGACGGTTGGTACGACGCCCTACTGCGTGACCCGGTAGGCGTCGAAGACGCCGGGCACCGAGCGCACCGCGGCCAGCACGGTGTCGAGGTGCTTGGCCTCGGCCATCTCGAAGGTGAACCGCGACTTCGCGACGCGGTCGCGGGTGGTGGACAGGGTGGCGGAGAGGATGTTCACGTGGGCGTCGGAGAGCGCCATCGTGATGTCGGAGAGCAACCGGGCCCGGTCCAGCGCCTCGACCTGGATGTTGACCAGGAAGGTCGACTGGCCGGTGGGCGCCCACTCCACCGAGAGCACCTTCTCGGGCTGGGTGCGCAGCTCGGCGGCGTTGGTGCAGTCCTCGCGGTGCACCGACACGCCCCCGCCCTTGGTGACGAAGCCGAGGATCTCATCAGGCGGCACCGGGGTGCAGCACTTGGCCAGCTTCACCCACACGTCGGGCGCGCCCTTGACGATGACGCCGGCGTCGCCGCCGGTGGGCATCCGGGAGCGGTGGCGCCGGCCCGTGATCGTGACGGCCTCGGCGAGGTCCTCGCGCGCCCCTTCGTCGCCGCCGTGGAGGTCGACGACGCGCCGCACGACCGCCTGGGCCGAGAGGTTGCCCTCCCCCACCGCGGCGTAGAGCGCGGTGACGTCGGCGATGTGGAAGTGGGTGGCGACCTCGGTGAGCGTCTCGTGCGAGAGCAGGCGCTTGAGGGGCAGGCCCTCCTTGCGCATGAGCTTGGCGATCTGCTCCTTGCCGCGCTCGATCGCTTCCTCGCGCCGCTCCTTGGTGAACCACTGGCGGATCTTGGAGCGGGCGCGCGGGGACTTCACGAACGTCAGCCAGTCCTGGGAGGGACCCGCGGTGGGCGACTTGGTGGTGAAGACCTCCACGACGTCGCCGTTCTCCAGGGTGGACTCCAGCGGCACCAGCCGGCCGTTCACCCGCGCCCCGATGGTGTGGTGGCCGACCTCGGTGTGCACCGCGTAGGCGAAGTCCACCGGGGTGGCGCCCGAGGGCAGCGCGATGACGTCGCCACGGGGGGTGAAGACGTAGGTCTCGGACTGGTTGATCTCGAAGCGCAGCGACTCCAGGAACTCCCCCGGGTCCTCGACCTCGTTCTGCCAGTCGAGCAGCTGGCGCACCCAGGACATCTCCTCGGGGCCGGCCTGCTTGTCGGTGTCGCGGCCCTCCCGGCCGTCCTCCTTGTACTTCCAGTGCGCCGCGACGCCGTACTCGGCGCGGCGGTGCATCCCGAAGGTGCGGATCTGCATCTCCACCGGTTTGCCCTGCGGCCCGATCACGGTGGTGTGCAGCGACTGGTACATGTTGAACTTCGGCAGCGCGACGTAGTCCTTGAACCGCCCCAGCACCGGGTTCCAGCGCGAGTGCAGCACGCCCAGCACCGAGTAGCAGTCGCGGTCGTCGTCGACCAGGATCCGGATGCCGACCAGGTCGTAGATGTCGGAGAACTCCCGGCCCCCCACGATCATCTTCTGGTAGATCGAGTAGTAGTGCTTCGGGCGGCCGGTGACGGTGGCCTTGAGCTTGGCCTCGCGCAGGTCGCGCTCGACCTGGCTGATCACCTGGGCCAGGAACTGGTCGCGCGAGGGCGCCCGCTCGGCCACCATCCGCACGATCTCGTCGTAGATCTTGGGGTGCAGGGTCGCGAACGCGAGGTCCTCGAGCTCCCACTTGATGGTGTTCATGCCCAGCCGGTGGGCCAGCGGGGCGTAGATGTCGAGGGTCTCGCGGGCGGTGCGCTCCTGACTCTTGAGCGGCACGTAGCGCAGGGTGCGCATGTTGTGCAGCCGGTCGGCGAGCTTGATGACCAGCACGCGGATGTCGCGCGACATCGCCACGATCATCTTGCGGATCGTCTCGGCCTGCGCGGAGTCGCCGTAGACGACCTTGTCCAGCTTGGTGACGCCGTCGACCAGGCGGGCGACCTCGTCGCCGAAGTCGCGTCGACACTGCTCGAGGGTGTACTCGGTGTCCTCGACGGTGTCGTGCAGCAGCGCAGCGACCAGGGTCGGCTCGGTCATGCCGATGCCGGCGAGGATCGTCGTGACCGCCAGCGGGTGGGTGATGTAGGGGTCGCCGCTCTTGCGTGTCTGGGTGCCGTGCAACCGCTCGGCCATCGTGTAGGCCTTCTCGAGCAGCGCGAGGTCGGCCTTGGGGTGGTTGGCCCGCACCGCCCGGAACAGCGGCTCGAGCACCGGGTTGGTCGACGACGGCCGGCTGCCGACGCGCGCGAGGCGGGCCCGCATGCCCCGACCCGACCCGCCCGCGCCCCCTGGGACGCCGGGGGTCGACGGCTCGGACGCGCTCGCCCCACCCGGCGTGCGGGGATCCGCAGGGGCCGTGGTGCGCTCGGTCGTCATGACCCGATCCTAGTCGCCCGACACGATCTCGACGGCGTGCACCGGCAGATCACCGAGGCGTGAGCGACCGGCCAGGAACCCGAGCTCGAGCAGGACGGCCAATGCCGTCGGCACCGCCCCGCCGGCGCGGACGAGGTCGCAGGCGGCGGCCGCGGTGCCGCCGGTGGCCAGGACGTCGTCGATCACCAGCACCCGCGCGCCGGGGGCGAGGGAGTCGCGGTGCACCTCGATCTCGGCGGCACCGTACTCGAGCTCGTAGCTGACGGCGTGGGTGGCGCGGGGCAGCTTGCCGGCCTTGCGGACCGGCACGAACCCGACCCCGAGCTCCAGGGCGACCGGGGCGCCGAGGATGAAGCCGCGGGCCTCGAGCCCGACGACGACGTCCACCGCCGTCGCACCGGTCGCGTCGCGCCCGGCGTCGGCGAGCGAGGCGACGACGGCGCGCAGCCCGGCGGCGTCGGCGAAGACCGGGGTGAGGTCCTTGAACACCACCCCGGCCTCGGGGAAGTCCGGCACGTCGACGGTGAGCGAGCGCAGGGCCCGCCCCGCGGCCTCACGCCGCAGCACCACCGCGGGATCGGACACGGACTACTTCTTGCCGCGCTTGGAGCGCGCCTTGCGGCTGGGCTGCACCCGACCGGCGCTGCCCGAGCGCTCCACGGGCCCGCGGGCCTCCGGCACCGTGCGGCCACGACCGGGTCCCGAGGGCTCCTTGTCCAGCCGCGGCGGGGCCTGGAACGGCTTCTGCGGCACAGTCGCGACCGGCACGCCGGCGCCGTCCTCGCCCTGCTCCATCTCGGCGTCCAGCCCCGGCGGGGCGGCGGCGATCGGCATGTCCTCCCGGAAGGTCGGCACCGACGCATAGCGGTCGGCCTTGGCCCGCTCGCGCGCCTTGGCGCGCTTGGCGGCGAGGACGACCTCGGTCTCGGTGGACTTCAGGTGCACCAGCACGCGCGGGGCGAGGATGACCGAGGAGTAGACGCCCACGGCCATGCCGACGAACTGCGAGAGCGCGAGGTCCTGCAGCGAGCTGGCGCCCAGCTGCACGGCGCTGACGTAGAGGATCGCGCCGATCGGGATGAGCGCCACGATGCCGGTGTTGATCGAGCGCACCAGGGTCTGGTTGACCGCGAGGTTGGCGGCGTCGGCGTAGGAGAGCCGGGTCTTCGGCATCTCGTGGGTGTTCTCCTTGACCTTGTCGAACACCACGACGGTGTCGTAGAGGGAGAACGCCAGGATGGCGAGCAGACCGGTGACCGCCGACGGCGTGACCTGGAAGCCCGAGAGGGCGTAGATGCCGATGGTGATCGTGACGTCGTGGGCCAGCGCGACGAACGCGGCCACCGACATCTTCCACTCGCGGAAGTACAGGGCGATGAAGATCAGCACCAGGACGAGGAACACCGCGACGCCGAGCAGCGCCCGCTGGGCGACCTCCTCACCCCAGCTGGCGCCGATCTCGGAGGTCGTGATGTCGTCCGGCGCGACGCCCGAGGCCTCGCTGAGGGCCTGGGAGACGGTGTCGGTCTCACCGACGGTCATCTCCTCGACCTGGATCAGCACGGCGTCGCCCGCGGTGGTGACGATGGGCGCGTCGGCCGCAGCGATGTCGGTGCCGGCGACGCTCTCGCGCAGCCGGTCGGCGTCGTCCTGGCTGGGCGCGCTGATCGGCACGCGGAACTCGGTGCCACCGGTGAACTCGATGCCGAAGTTGAGGCCCTTGACCACGATGGCGCTGGCCGCGAGGGCCACCACCGCACCGGTGATGGCGTACCAGAGCCAGCGACGACCGACGAAGTCGATCGACCGGCGGCCGTTGTAGAGCTGGTTGCCCAGCCGTGACATCTTGCCCATCAGGCCTTGCCTCCCGCCGCGGCCGGCACCCGTGCCGGCTGGTCGTCGCCGTCGATGCCGAGCGTCTCGGGGCTGAGCCCGGAGAGCCGGTGACCGCTGTTGAAGAAGTGGAACCGCGCCAGCCAGGACACCATCGGCTTGGTGAACCAGAACAGGATCGCGAGGTCGACCAGGGTGGTCAGGCCCAGCGCGAAGCCGAAGCCCTTCACCGCTCCGGTGGCGAAGATGTAGAGCACCAGCGCGGAGAGCATCGAGACCACCTGGGCGGCCAGACGCGTGACCCGCGCGCGACGCCAGCCGCTCTCGACCGCGACCCGCATCGACTTGCCCTCGCGCATCTCGTCGCGGATGCGTTCGAAGAAGATGATGAAGGAGTCGGCCGTGATGCCGACCGCGATGATCAGGCCCGCGATGCCGGGCAGGGTGAGGGTGAACCCGATGCCCTCGCTCAGCAGGACCACGAGCGCGTAGGTGGTGGCGGCCGCCGCGAGCAGCGAGGCCACGACCACCAGGCCGAGGCCGCGGTAGTAGAGCAGGCAGTAGATCAGCACCAGGCCCAGGCCGAACGCACCCGCGGTGAGGCCCGCGGTCAGCTGGTCGCCGGCGAGCGAGGGACCCACGGTCTCGGTGGTCGGCTCGAAGGAGATCGGCAGGGCGCCGAACTTCAGGCTCGTGGCCAGGCTCTCGGCCTCGGTGGTGCTGAAGGTGCCGGTGATCTGCGCGTCGCCGTTGGGGATGCTGCCGTTGAACGTCGGCGCCGAGAGGACGACGCCGTCGAGGACCATCGCGAACTGGTTGTCGTTGCCGGCCCACTGGGCGGAGAGGTCGGCGAAGACCTGCTTGCCCGGGTCGCCGATCTTGAGCTGCACCACCGGGGCCACGTCGCCCGACGGGATCGTCCACGACGCGTCGTCGAGGTCGGTACCGGCGATGACCGACGGGCTGAGCAGGTACTTGGTGGCGGGCTGGGCCGGGGACCGGCTCGTCTCGGCCTGTGCGGGCGCGCACGCGACCAGGGGCTCGGTCGGGGCGTCCACCGGGGTGGCCGGCACGTCGGCGGGGGCGCCGGCGGCCTTGACCGTGATGCCCTCGTCGGTGCACTCGTAGGCGTTGAAGAGGTCGACGTCGGCTTGGGTGAAGCCGCCGTTGAAGAACGCCAGGGCGTCCTGGAGCGACACCACCGCGTTGGGGTCGGCGACATCGGCCGCGTCGTCGGCGGGGGCCGGGGTCGGCTCCGCGCCCGGGCCGGCCGACGGGCTGGCGGACGGGCTGGCCGACGGGCTGGCGCTACCGCTCGGGCTGGCGCTACCGCTCGGGCTGGGCGAGCCGCTCGGACCCTCCGCCTCGGCGAGGGAGGGAGCGAGGCCGAACGGGGCCACGCGGTTGGCGCCACCGCTGGCGGGGGCGCTGGGCTGGCCGCCCTGACCGCCCTGGCCGCCCTGGCCGCCCTGCTGGCCGGCACCGGTGCTCGGGGCACCGCTGGGGGCACCGCTGGGGGCACCGGTCGCGTCGGGGGCCTCGGTGGGCAGGATGCTCGGGTCGATCGGCGTCTGCGCGCCGCCCGCGCCACCGGGCGTGCAGCTCGGGTTGATCGCGCTGGGGCAGGTCACGAGCCGGAACCGCAGCTGCGCCTGGCGCTGCACGGTCTCGATCAGGTCGCGGCGCTGCTCGCCCGGGATCTCCACCACGACGGTGTTGCCGTTCTGGGTGGTGACCTCGGCCTCGGCGACACCCGAGCCGTTCACACGGTCGTCGATGATGCGGCGGGCCTGCTGCAGCGCCTCGTCGTTCGGGACGCTGTCGGCGGTGAGGGTGATGCGCGTGCCGCCCTGGAGGTCCAGGCCCAGCTGCGGCTTCCAGACGCCGTTGAGGGCCACGAGGCCGAAGAGGATCGCCAGGCCCAGGAGGAAGGACACCAGGGTCCGACCGGGCCGGTACTGCTTGTTCGCCATAGCCTTGCGTCAGCCCTTCGGGGTCTGGTCGGTCGGGTCGATCGGGTCGTCTGAGCCGGTCGAGCCGGTGGAGTCGGTGGACGGCTCGGGGTCGCTCAGACGCGCGCCCACGGCGCCGCGGGCGACGGTGAGGACGACGCCGGGCGCCACCTCCACCCGCACGCGGTCCTCCTCGAGGCCGCGCACGTGGCCGTAGACGCCGCTGGTGAGCATGATCTCGTCGCCCGGGCCGAGTGCGTCCTGGAGCGCGACGTGCTCGGCCTGCCGGCGGCGGGCCGGGCGGAGGACGAGCAGCCAGAAGACGGCCACCGCTCCCACGAGGGGCAGGAGCTGGAGGAGCTCGGGCACACCGTCGCCTTCCTGTGGTCGTGCGCCGACGACCCGGTCGTGGGGTGTCGTGCGGCGGCGCGGACGGGGTGCCCGCGGTCCGACGGGCAAGCATAGCCAGGGGGGTGAGGCGGTCCCGCATCGCAGCCCTCCCGCTCGGCGGGCGCCGGACTCAGCCGAACAGGGTGGCGCCCTCGGTGGGGGGCGGGGGTCGCAGCCCCAGGTGCTCCCAGGCCGCGGGGGTCGCGACCCGCCCGCGGGGGGTGCGGGCGAGGAAGCCGGTGCGCACGAGGAAGGGCTCGGCGACCTCCTCCACGGTCTCGCGCTCCTCCCCCACCGCGACCGCGAGGGTGGAGACGCCCACCGGTCCCCCGCCGAAGCGCCGGCACAGCACGTCGATGACCGCGCGGTCGAGCCGGTCCAGGCCGAGCCGGTCGACCTCGTAGAGATCCAGGGTGGCCTGGGCGACCGCCAGGGTGACGACGCCGTCGGCGCGCACCTGGGCGTAGTCGCGCACCCGCCGCAGCAGCCGGTTGGCGATGCGGGGGGTGCCGCGCGAGCGCGAGGCGATCTCGGCGGCGCCGTCGTCGGTGAGGACGACGCCGAGGAGGCCCGCCGAGCGCCGCACGATGGCGTCGAGCTCGGTGGGGTCGTAGAACTCCAGGTGCCCGGTGAACCCGAACCGGTCGCGCAACGGCCCGGGCAGCAGACCCGCCCGGGTGGTCGCGCCCACGAGCGTGAACGGCGGGATCTCGAGCGGGATCGCGGTGGCGCCGGGACCCTTGCCGATCACGACGTCGACCCGGAAGTCCTCCATCGCGAGGTAGAGCATCTCCTCGGCCGGGCGCGACATCCGGTGGATCTCGTCGATGAAGAGCACGTCGCCCTCGTTGAGCCCCGAGAGGATGGCGGCGAGGTCGCCGGCGTGGGTGATCGCCGGACCCGAGGTGAGGCGCAACGGCACGCTCATCTCGGCGGCGATGATCATCGCCAGCGTCGTCTTGCCCAGACCGGGCGGGCCGGAGAGCAGCACGTGGTCGGGCGCCCGCCCGCGCTGGCGGGCCGCCTCGAGGACCAGGCTGAGCTGGTCGCGCACCCGGGCCTGCCCGACGACCTCGTCGAGACTGCGCGGGCGCAGCGCTGCCTCGACCGCGCGCTCGTCGCCGTCGGCGTCGGCGGCGGTGAGGGAGCGCAGGTGCGACTCCTCGGCCTGCTCCAGCTCGTCCTCGTGGAAGGGCACGCCCGATCCTCTCAGGCCTTGGAGAGCAGCCGCAGGGCGGCGCGCAGCAGCGCGCCGACGTCGGGCACCGGCCCGGCCTGGTCGGCGACGGCGTCGACGGCCCGCTCGGCGTCACGGGGGTTGTAGCCCAGGCCCACCAGGCCCTCGTGCACCTGCGCGCGCCAGGCCGCGGCCCCCACGGGCGCGCCCGAGGACACGGCCCCGGTGGGCGCGCCGATGCGGTCCTTGAGCTCGAGGATGATCCGCTGGGCGCCCTTCTGACCGATACCGGGCACCTTGGTGAGGGTCTTGACGTCCTCGGAGGCGATGGCGGTGCGCAGCCCGTCGGGCGAGAGCACCGCCACGATGGCCTGGGCGAGCTTGGGTCCGACCCCCGAGGCGGTCTGCACCAGCTCGAAGAGGACCTTCTCCTCCTCGTCGGCGAATCCGTAGAGGGTGAGGGAGTCCTCGCGCACGATCATGCTGGTCGGCAGGGTGGTGCTCTGCCCGGGACGCAGCGTGGCCAGGGTCGCGGGAGTGCACAGCAGCTCCAGCCCCACCCCGCCGACCTCCACGACGGCGCTGGACAGGCTGACGGCGGCCACCTGGCCGCGCACGAAGGCGATCATCGGGCTCCTCCGGGGAGTCGGGACTGGATCGGGGGATGCGTGGTGCGACGCCCGGCGGCCGGGCCGCCGGTGCCGCGCGCGGCGGCCACGGCGTCGTCGAGCCGCTGCTGGCTCGCGCCACGCCAGATGTGGGTGATCGCGAGGGCGAGGGCGTCGGCGGCGTCGGCCGGCCTCGGCGCGGCGTCGAGGCGCAGGATCCGGGTGACCATGGCCCCGACCTGGGCCTTGTCGGCCCGGCCGTTGCCGGACACCGCGGCCTTGACCTCGCTGGGGGTGTGCAGGGCGACCGGCAGCCCGAGGCGCGCCGCGCAGACCATCGCGATCCCGGCGGCCTGGGCGGTGCCCATGATCGTGGAGACGTCGGAGCGGGCGAAGATGCGCTCGATCGCCACCGCGTCGGGACGGTGCTCCTCGATCCAGGCCTCGATCCCGCGCTCGATCGTGACCAGTCGCTGGGGCACCTCGAGGTGCGCGGAGGTGCGCACCACGCCGACGTCGATCAGGTGCAGCGGTCGCCCGACCGTGCCCTCGACCATCCCCAGGCCGCACCGGGTGAGTCCCGGGTCGATGCCGAGCACCCGCACGCGCGCCACCTCTCGTCCGAACACATGTTCGCACGCCACGCTAACGGATCGGCCGGGACCGCAGGCGTCCGACACGCCCGCCGGTGGGGCGGGCGACGGGCGATCCGGTCAGGCGTCGAGCGCCTCGAGCACCTCGGCGGGGATGTCGGCGTTGACGAACACGTTCTGCACGTCGTCGAGGTCGTCCACGACGTCGACGAGCCGGAACACCTTGCCCGCGGCCTCCGGGTCGGCGATCGGGATGTCGAGGGAGGCCACGAACTGCACCTCGGCGGAGTCGTAGTCGATGCCGGCGTCCTGCAGGGCGGTGCGGACCGCGACGACGTCGCTGGGACCGGACTGCACCTCGAACGCCTCACCGAGGTCCTTGACCTCCTCCGCACCGGCGTCGAGCGTGGCCTCGAGGACGTCGTCCTCCGAGACCTCCTTGCCCTCCTGGGTCTTCGGGACGACGACGACGCCCTTGCGGTCGAAGAGCCGCGAGACCGAGCCGGGGTCGGCCATGGTGCCGCCGTTGCGGGTGACCGCGGTGCGGACCTCCATCGCGGCGCGGTTGCGGTTGTCGGTGAGGCACTCCACGAGCAGCGCCACGCCCTGGGGCCCGTAGACCTCGTACATGATCGTCTCGTAGTCGACGCCGCCGCCCTCGAGGCCCCCGCCGCGCTTGACCGCGGAGTCGATGTTCTTGTTCGGCACCGACTGCTTCTTCGCCTTCTGGATGGCGTCGAACAGCGTGGGGTTGCCGCCCGGGTCGGGGCCGCCCATCTTGGCCGCGACCTCGATGTTCTTGATCAGCTTCGCGAACAGCTTGCCGCGCTTGGCGTCGATGGCGGCCTTCTTGTGCTTGGTGGTCGCCCATTTCGAGTGCCCGGACATCGTTCCCTCTTCCTGCTGGCTTGCTGCTGCTGGGGCCGCCCCGCCGCTCGGCGTCAGGCGGCGGCCGCCATCTCGGCGAACATCGCGTGGAGCCGGTGGTCCTCGCCGACCTCGGGATGGAAGGAGGTGGCGAGCACGTGGCCCTGACGGACGGCCACGATCCTATCCAGCGCCGTGCCGAGCACCTCGACCCCCGGCCCGACCTGCTCCACCCAGGGCGCCCGGATGAAGACCCCGTGCACCGGGTCGTCGAGCCCGGCGATCGCGACCGGCCCCTCGAAGGAGTCGACCTGGCGGCCGAAGGCGTTGCGCCGCACGGTGACGTCGAGTCCGCCGAGTCCGCCCACCCGCGCCTGCTCGGCGGTGCCGTCGAGCACGCGGTCGGCGAGCAGGATCAGGCCGGCGCAGGTGCCGAAGGCCGGCATCCCGGCGGCGATGCGGGCGCGCAGCGGCTCCCACAGGTCGAAGGCGAGGGCGAGCTTGACCATCGTCGTGGACTCCCCGCCGGGCAGGACCAGCCCGGCCACGGCGTCGAGCTCGGCGCGCCGCCGCACGGTGACGGCCTCGACCCCCACCCGCTCGAGCGCCTGCACGTGCTCGCGGACGTCGCCCTGCAGGGCCAGCACACCGATCCTCACGGTCGGCATGGTCCCATCCGTCGCGTGCCCGCTGTCGCACCGGGGGCCCGCGGTGGAACAGTGGGGAGGTGGCCACCCCCCGCACCGTCGTCCGCCGCGACACCCACCCCCGCACCCCCACCGTCCCCCGCGCGCTCGTGGCCGTCGTCCTGCTGGTCGCGGCCGGGACCGCCGGCTGCGGCGACGACCCCGGGGCGCGCGGCGTGGCGGCCACCCCGGCCACTCCGGTCGCTCCGGCGCCTGCGACCACCGGCGCTTCGGCGGAGCCCGGCGGGGCGTCGGCGTTCGACGTGACGACGCCCGACGGTGCCTACGGGGCGTGGTTGGCCGCGCTCGCCGACCGCGACGCGGTCGCCGCCTGCGCCCGGCACGCCCCCGAGTTCACCATCGCGCTGCGGCAGGAGGCGATCCTGCGCGACCGCGCCGAGCTGGGCGACCCGTGCACCGGGTTCGCGGCGCTGCTGTGGGAGGACCCCGCGCGCGAGACCGACCCCACCTCGGTGGAGGTGACACTGCAGACCAGCGAGGACGCCGTGGTCGCGGCCGGTTTCCCGGGCGGCGACCGGACGGTCACCCTGGAGCGCCGCGACGGCGCCTGGTTCGTGCTCACCGACGTGCCGCGCGCCGGGACCGGTGCCGCGGCCGGGGCCGCGACCGCCCGCTGGCGGGACGCCTGGTGCACCCTCGAGGTCGGCATGGGGGTGGAGGACCTCGTGGCCGCGATGGGCGAGCCGAGCGGCACCTACACCGTGCGCGACGGCGGCGAACCGCAGCTGTACTGGGCGCAGGCGCCCTACGACTTCCGGGCCTACCTCGACGCCGACCCCCCGCTGGGTCGGGTGCTGGACCTGGTCGGCGACTACGACGCGCTCAGCGCGACCGACCGCGCCGCGCTCCCCTGCCCCGAGCTGCGCTGACGGCGGCGCCGCTCGACCAGTACGTCCTCAGCCCGGATCCACCGACCTGCGACGCCTGAGCCCCACCATCTCGGCACGACAGCAGCGTTGCCGACGCTCGACAACCGACCAGGGTGCCCTCGCATCGGGCGCCTTGCTCTCGCACCCATCTGGTGACGCTCAGCGCGCCGGATGCCGGAGGATCAGGGCTCAGCGGGTGACGACGTCGAGCACCCGCAGCCGGCCCAGCGCCGGGTCAGGTGTCTCCGCGCGCGGACCGCGGGGGGTGAACACCAGCAGGCCGTCGTCGTCGGCCCGGGGCCAGGCCGGCAGGCCCGCGACCTCCGGGCGGCCGGTGCGGGCGAAGGCCACCCAGTACTCAGCGAGGCTGGGATCCCGCTCACCGGTGTCGTCGAACAGGAAACCGACCTCGCTGCCGTGCCGTGAGGCGCCGCGCTCGGCGGCGAAGACGAAGCGGTACGTGGGCGCGCGTCGCGCGTGCCACCGGGCCAGGCGCAGGGCCGGGAGGCGGAACAGGGCGTCGTCGAGCACCTCCTCGGCGTACCGCGAGCCGTAGGCGGCGACGAGCCGCCGGTGCTGCGGGCCACCGAGCGCCGCTCGCAGCGCGTCGGGATCGGTGTCGAAGGAGCGGAAGTCGGCGTCGTCGAACTCGGTGGCGGTGGAGCCGAGGACGTAGGGCACCGCGGTCTCCTCACCGCGGGCGAAGGCCTCGACCGAGGGCCGCGGGAGGACGTCGTCGAGGATCGGGGCGCTGCCGGAGAGCACGTTGAACCGCGAGTCGAGCAACCGGTCGGCCGGGAGCGCGCGCAGCGCCCCCGCGCCCAGGCCGGGGAAGCGCCGCTCGCCCGCGCGCCGGGCCTGCGCCAGCGCGACGGCGTTGTGGTCGCTGGGGGCGGACTGCGCGATGGCGGCGTCGAACAGCCCGGCGGCCCGCGGGGCGGCCATGAGGGCGTTGACCGACATCGCCCCGGCGGAGCCGCCCACCAGCGTCACCCGGGCCGGGTCGCCCCCGAAGGCGGCGGCGTTGTCGCGCACCCAGCGCAGGGCCGCGATCTGGTCGAGCAGGCCGTAGTTCGCCACGCCTCCCGGCAGCGCGGGGTGGGCGAAGAACCCGAGCAGGCCCAGGCGGTAGTTGATGCTCACCAGCACCACCCCGCGTCGGACGAACGCGTCGGCGGCGGCGTCGGCGGTGGCACCGGAGCCGGCGAAGAACCCGCCGCCGTGGAGCCACACGACCACCGGCAGGGGGCCGTCGTCCGCGGGGGCGATCGGGCGCGCGACGTTGAGGTAGAGGCAGTCCTCGCTGCTGCCGGGGCGCGGCTGCAGTCCGCTGGACCCGAAGGCGTAGTCGACCGTGGGCTGCAGGCACGGGGCGCCGTAGGCGTCGGCCGCGCGGACGCCGTCCCAGGCCGGCATCGGCTGTGGCGGCTGCCAGCGCAGCGCCCCGACCGGCGGACGGGCGTAGGGCACCCCGCGCCAGTGGCGCACGCCGTCGTCGTCGACGCCGCGCACGAGCCCGGTGCGGGTCTCGACGGTGCGGGACTCCCCGCCCGACCGGACCGACGGGTCCCCCTCCCGCAGTACGACCGCCCCGAGGACGGTGGCCGCGACGAGGACGAGCGCCCCCACCACGGCCACCGTCACGCGGGACGGCCGGGCGCGACCCGAGATCAGCGGGACCTACCAGCCGCGCTCGGCGAGCCGGTGGGGCTGCGGGATCTCCTCGACGTTGATGCCGACCATGGCCTCGCCCAGGCCGCGGGAGACCTTGGCGATCATGTCGGGGTCGTCGAAGAAGGTGGTGGCCTTGACGATCGCCTCGGCGCGCTGGGCGGGGTTGCCGGACTTGAAGATGCCCGAGCCCACGAACACGCCGTCGGCGCCCATCTGCATCATCATCGCGGCGTCGGCGGGGGTGGCGATGCCGCCGGCGGTGAACAGCACGACGGGCAGCCGGCCCTCGCGGGCGACCTCGGCGACCAGCTCGTAGGGCGCCTGCAGCTCCTTGGCCGCGACGTAGAGCTCGTCGGCCGACAGCGAGCTGAGCCGACGCAGCTCACCGAGGATGGTGCGCATGTGGGTGACGGCGTTGGACACGTCGCCGGTGCCGGCCTCGCCCTTGGAGCGGATCATGGCCGCGCCCTCGGTGATGCGCCGCAGCGCCTCGCCGAGGTTGGTGGCACCGCACACGAAGGGGACGGTGAACTTCCACTTGTCGATGTGGTGGGCGTAGTCGGCCGGGGTGAGGACCTCGGACTCGTCGATGTAGTCGACCCCGAGGCTCTGGATGACCTGGGCCTCGACGAAGTGGCCGATGCGCGCCTTGGCCATGACCGGGATCGAGACGGCCTCGATGATGCCGTCGATCATGTCGGGGTCGCTCATGCGCGACACGCCGCCCTGGGCACGGATGTCGGCGGGGACCCGCTCGAGCGCCATGACGGCGACCGCGCCGGCGTCCTCGGCGATCTTGGCCTGCTCGGGGGTGACGACGTCCATGATGACGCCGCCCTTGAGCATGTCGGCCATTCCGCGCTTGACCCGAGAGGTGCCCTGAAGGTGCTGCTGATCCTGCGACATGACGCCGATCCTACGGCGTGGCCGCTCCCCCTTCGGCGGGGAGGTCGACGGCCTGACGGTAGACCTTCCTCACACGGAAGATCACCGTGTAGGTGTTGGCGACGACCAGGATCCACAGGGCCGCGTACATCAGGAACGGGACGTCGAACAGGTCGCCCAGACCGGTGGCGACGAGGATCAGCACGAGGCGGTCGGCGCGCTCGGCGAGCCCGCCCTTGGCGTCCATGCCGAGCGACTCCGCACGCGCCCGGGCGTAGGAGGTGACCGAGCCCATCACGAGGCAGTAGAGGCTGACGCACAGGTAGAGGTAGTCGTCGCCCTGGTTCTCACCGGTGCCGGCGAAGTAGAGCGCCAGGCCGCCGAACACCGCGCCGTCGCCGATGCGGTCCAGGGTGGAGTCCCAGAACGCGCCGAAGCGGGAGGAGCGCCCGAGCTCGCGCGCCATCTTGCCGTCGATGAGGTCGCTGAACACGAAGGCGGTGATGAACAGGACGCCGGCGAGGAGGTGGCCCTGGGGGAAGAAGATCAGCGCGCCCGCGACCACCCCGAGGGTGCCCACGAAGGTCACGGTGTCGGGACTGATCCCGAGCCGGATGAAGAGTCGCACGAACGGCAGGAGCACGACGCCCTGCCAGAAGCCCTTGAACCTGTCCAACATGGTGGCTGCAACCTAGTGGACGACGCCGCCCGCCGTCGCATCGTGCACGATCCGGCGACAGCGGGCACGCGACGGTTTGCTCGGCTGACCGAGGAAACCGTCGCGCCCGGCGCTCAGCCCTGCCAGTGGGCGGCGAGCAGGTCGCGGGTGTCGCCGAGCAGCTCGGGCAGGGTCTTGGTGCGGCCGATGACGGGCATGAAGTTCTGGTCGCCGGGCCAGCGCGGGACGACGTGCTGGTGCAGGTGGGCGGCGATGCCGGCGCCGGCGATGGCGCCCTGGTTCATGCCGAGGTTGAAGCCCGCGGCGTGGGAGACCGCACGCAGGGTGCGCATCGCCTGGCGCGTCAGGTCGGCCATCTCGGCGGCCTCGGCGTCGGTGGTCTCGGTGTAGTCGGCGATGTGGCGGTAGGGGCACACCAGCAGGTGGCCCGGCGCGTAGGGGTAGAGGTTGAGGACGGCGAACACCAGCTCGCCGCGACGCACGACCAGGCCGTCGGGCTCCTGCGCCGACGGGATGCGGCAGAAGGGGCACTGCCCCGCGCTGGCGTCGTCGGGCTTGTTCTCCCCGCGGATGTAGGCCATCCGGTGTGGGGTCCACAGCCGCTCGAGCTGGTCGGGCTCGCCGACGCCGTCGTGCCGCACCTCCCCCGGTGCGCTCACGCGCCGTCACCGTCGACGGCGAGCAGCTCCTCGGGCAGGTTGAGCAGGTGGGCCATGGGCAGGTCGGGGTCGATCTCCAGACCGAGGCGCCGGATGTGGCCGTCGAGCAGGTTCCAGACCGACATCGAGAGCAGCTCGGCCAGCCGCGCGGCGTCGGGCACCCTCTCCTTACGGGAGAGCCAGCGCAGCACCGTCGCGAACACCGCGCCGACCAGGCCGTGGGCCAGCGGGTCGACCAGCGCCTCCTCGTCGGCGTCGAGGTCGGCGCCGAGCATCGCGATCGCGATCTCGAGCAGGTCGGCGAGCGCGGAGGCGATGCGGTGCAGCCCGAACTCGACGGCGCCGCCGGTGTCCTGCACCGCGAAGGTGTGCAGCGTCGGGTGCTCGACGGTCCAGTCGACGTAGGTGCTGATGATGCGCCGGATGATCTCGTTGATCGAGCCGTCGAGGTTGAGCGCCGGCAGCATCTGCTGGGTGAGGTCGTCCAGCACCCGCGCGCGGATGGCGAGGTCGAGGTCGGTGCGGTCGGTGAAGTGGCGGTAGACCACGGTGCGGTTCAGGCCCGCGCGCTCGGCGATCTGCTGCACGTGGAACTCCGCACCGGCGGGCTGCTCCTCGATGACCGCGATGGCGGCGTCGAGGATCTGCGTGCGGCGCTCCTCGTTGTGCTTGGTCCAGCGTGCCTGCCGACCGTCCTGCGCCATGTCACCTCCGCCTGTCCGACCCCCGGATGATCTCTCGCACCGAAGCGTAACGACGAACGGCAGCCGCGGCACCGCCGCCCCGCCCGGCCCGGCCCGGGCGGCCGGGGCCGGTCGCCTCACCCGCGCGGGCGAGTCGGCGCATCTCGGCGAGCTCGACGACCTTGGCACGGGGCCGGCCGCGGGCCGCGCCGCGGCGCCGCTCCTCGGCGTCCAGGCGCCGCCAGCCGGCGAGGTCGATCACCTCCGGGGCGCGCTCGGCGACCACGGTGGCGATGGTGTCGGCGGTGCCGACCGGCGCGGGCAGACCGGGCCGCCCGGCGTCGAGGTCGTCCAGGATCGCGGTGACGGTCTCCTGGGCGCAGGTCTTGTTGGTGCCGATGAACCCGGACGGGCCGCGCTTGACCCACCCGGCCACGTACAGGCCGGTCTCGACGCGGCCGGCGTCGTTCGGCACGGTGCCGGTGGCCTCGTCGTAGGGGAGGTCGGCCACCGGCAGGCCGCGGTAGCCGATGGCCCGCAGCACCAGGCCGCAGTCGAGGTCCTCCTCGACGCCGTCGCGCACGACCCGCAGGCCGGTCACGGCGTCCTCGCCGAGCACCGCGACCGGGCTGGTGTGGAAGCGCAGCACCAGCCGACGCCGCCCCTCCACCGGGGTGCGGGAGGCGATCTCGCGCAGCAGCTCCAGCTTGGCGCCGTCACCGGGCGCCCCGGGGGCCAGGCTCGCCGGGTCGGCGTCGACGACGACGTCGACGTCCTCGAGCGCCGCCAGGCCGACCAGCTCGGGCAGGGTGAAGGCGGCGTCCGCGGGACCGCGACGGCCCAGCACCACGACCTCGCGGATGCTGCTGCGCTGCAGCGCCGCCCAGGCCAGCGCCGACATGTCGGTGCGCTCGAGCGCGGTGAGGTCGGCGGTGAGGATGCGGGCGACGTCGAGGGCGACGTTGCCGTTGCCGATCACGACGGCCCGCTCGTGCTCGAGCGGCACGGGGAGGTCGGCGCGGTCGGGGTGGCCGTTGTACCAGGCCACGAGCTCGGTGGCCGACAGGCTGCCGGGCAGCTGCTCCCCCGGCACGCCGAGACGACGGTCGGAGGCGGCACCGGTGGCGTAGACGACGGCGTGGTACTGCTCGCGCAGGTCGGCGAGGGTGACGTCGCGGCCCACCTCGACGCCGAGGAAGTAGCGGAAGCCCGGCAGCTCCTCCACCGCGCGGAACAGCTGCTCGACCTGCTTGGTGTGGCCGTGGTCGGGCGCCACGCCGTAGCGCACCAGCCCGTAGGGCGTGGGCAGGCGGTCGTAGACGTCGACGCCCTCGATCTCGGGGTGCTTGAGCAGCTCGTCGGCGGTGTACAGCCCGGCGGGACCGGCACCGATCACCGCGACCCGGAACGGACCGGGCACCTGCAGGCGCCGCTGCTTCTCGATGATCGCCAACGGGTGCCGGTCGGCGTGCGGGAAGCAGTCGTAGTAGGCGGCGTTGAGCGCGAGGAACGGCTGCTCGGCCGGGGTGAGGGTGGTGTGCGGCTTGATGGCCTCCACCGGGCAGGCGGTGGCGCACGCGCCGCAGTCGACGCAGGACTTCGCGTCGACGTAGAGCATCTCGGCGGTCCCGAAGCCGGGCTCACCCGGCGCGGGGTGGATGCAGTTGACCGGGCAGGCCTGCACGCAGGAGGCGTCGGCGCAGCAGGACTGCGTGACCACGTAGGGCATCGGGACTCCGGAGGTCGGGAACGGGATCGGCGTCCGACCCGGGGGCCGGACGCCGATCGGAGGATCGGGGGACTCAGGCGGCGGCGGAGGCCGGCTCGCTGCGGAACCGCGAGGGGCGGCCTGCGATGCCCATCAGGCGCCACACCCGACGCGAGACCGGGTTCATCATCCCGGTGTCCTCGGCGAGCATCCGGACGTCGCCGAACAGGTCGCGCAGGAACTTCTGCGACTCCGGCTGGTCCCAGTACAGGTCCTTGATGACCGACTTCGGGATGCCCATGTCCTTCTGGGCCTTCTTGCTCGGCACCAGGATCTCGTTGCACAGCCACTTCATGATCACCGGCACGAGCACCGACAGGACCGCACGGTCGGCCTTGGACAGCTTCGGGGCGTTGTGCTCGAGGAACTGGTGGGCGAAGCCGATGTGGCGCGCCTCCTCGGCGATGTGGATCTGCATGATCCGCTGCAGCAGCGGGTGCTGGTTCTCCCCGCTGCGCACGATCGACTTCTGCACGTGGTCGATCGGCTCCTCGCCGGCGAGCACGCCGTAGAAGAAGCCGAACGGCACGACCCGGGCGGCCAGCGGCAGGAACGGGCTGAGGGCGTGGAAGAGACGCGAGCCGCCGGCGACGTCCTGGCCGGAGCGGTTCACGAACTCCTGGAACATCTGGGTGTGGTGGCACTCCTCGGTGGCCTCGTGCGTGGAGTAGCGGAACTCCGCGCTGCCGTTGGGGAGGCTGAAGGCGTAGTTCATCAGCCCGGCGATGAGGATCTGCTCGAACTGCAGGCCGACCTTGGTGATGTTGGCCTGGCGGTACAGGCCGATGCGGATCTGCTCCTCCTTCGGCAGGCTCCGGTACCACGGGTGGCCGCCGAGCGGGTCGATCGAGGGCAGGATCCACCGCTCGTCGGTGGGGTCGATGGCGTTGGCCGGGTTGTCCCAGTCGATGTCGAGGAACGCGTCGAAGTGCTGGTGCACCGAGGCCTCGGACAGCGTCCGCAGCCGCTCCTCGTAGGTCTGGAACGGGGACTCCTCCACGCGGCCGGACTCGGCCAGGAGCTCGGTGGTGGGTTCCAACGTGCTGGTCATCGCGTCTACCTCTTCCGGTCTCGCTCATCCGCGGTCGACTGCCTTGTCGACCCGACACGTCGAGGTTAGTGCGACGCCGCGTTGCATGTAAAGGATATCCGCGACGTTACGTCACAGTAACTTGGCGCGAGTGCATGTCGAGGCGGCCGCCTCACCCGAAGGGCGGGCGGTGGAGGACGTGCCGGACGCCGGGGCGCCGGGCGGTGCGGCTCAGCCGTCGGCGAGCCGCGCGGGGAAGCCCCCGGTCGCGATCGGGCCCCACGCGGTGGGGGTGATGCGCAGCAGCGACTTGCCCTGGTCGCGCATCGCCTGGCGGTACTCGTCCCAGTCGGGGTGCTCCCCCGCGATCGCGCGGAAGTAGTCCACCAGCGGCTCGATGCTCTCCGGCAGGTCCAGCACCTCGCAGGTGCCGTCGACCTGCACCCAGGCGTCGTCGAAGTCCTCGCTCAGCACCAGCACCGAGACCCGCGGGTCGCGGCGGGCGTTGCGGGTCTTCGCGCGTTCGGGGTAGGTCGAGACCACCAGGCGGCCGGCGTCGTCGACTCCCCCGGTGACCGGGGACAGCTGGGGCGAGCCGTCCCGCTTGCGGGTGAGCAGGATGAACCGGTGGCGCGGCCGGAGGAACTCCAGCAGGGCGTCGCGGTCGACGGTGGACGTGGTGGCGATGCGTCGGGCCATACCTCCACCTCATCACCCCCGACCAACCGTTCGAACGGCTGACCGGTCGACCAGTCGATCAGCCGACCCGCAGGAAGCGGACCGGCCCCGGGTGAGCAGTGTGCTCCCCCGGGGCCGGACGGCGCCGTCGTCGGCGGGGTCTGGGCTGGGATCAGACCTGGGCGCGGGTGGCGACGGCGTCGAGCACGCGCTGGATCGCCTCCTCCACGGGGACGCCGTTGTCCTGGCGGCCGTCGCGGTAGCGGAAGGAGACCGCGCCGGCGGCGATGTCGTCCTGCCCGGCGATGAGCATGAAGGGCACCTTCTGCAGCTGGGCGTTGCGGATCTTCTTCTGCATCCGGTCGTCGGAGTCGTCGACCTCCACGCGCAGGCCCCGGGTGCGCATGGTGCGCGCGAGGTCGTGGAGGTAGTCGGCGGCGAAGTCGGCCACGGGGATGGCCTGCACCTGCACGGGGGCCAGCCACGGAGGGAAGGCGCCGGCGTAGTGCTCCACCAGCACACCGAAGAACCGCTCGATCGAGCCGAACTTGGCCGAGTGGATCATCACCGGCTGCTTCTTGGTGCCGTCGTTGGACTGGTACTCCAGGCCGAAGCGGGCGGGCTGGTTGAAGTCGTACTGCACGGTGCCCATCTGCCAGGTGCGGCCGATGGCGTCCTTGGCCTGCACGGAGATCTTGGGGCCGTAGAACGCCGCACCGCCCGGGTCGGGCACGAGGTCGAGCCCGGTCGCGGCGGCGACGTCCTCGAGCACCTTCGTGGCGACCGCCCAGTCCTCGTCGGAGCCGACGAACTTGTCCTTCTTGGCGTCGTCGCGGGTGGAGAGCTCGAGGTAGAAGTCGTCGAGCCCGAAGTCGCGCAGCACGCCCAGCATGAAGTTGAGCAGGTGCTGCACCTCGGCGGGCGCCTGCTCGGGGGTGCAGTAGGAGTGGGAGTCGTCCTGGGCGAAGCCTCGCACGCGGGTGAGGCCGTGGATCACGCCGGACTTCTCGTAGCGGTAGACGCTGCCGAACTCGAACAGCCGCAGCGGCAGCTCGCGGTAGGAGCGCCCGCGGCTGCTGAAGATGAGGTTGTGCATCGGGCAGTTCATCGCCTTGAGCTGGTAGTTCGCGCCCTCGAACTCCATCGGCGGGAACATCGTGTCGGCGTAGTAGGGCAGGTGCCCGGAGGTGTGGAACAGCCCGTCCTTGCTGATGTGCGGGGTGCCGACGTAGGAGAAGCCCTCCTCGATGTGGCGCTGGCGGACGTAGTCCTCCATGACCCGCTTGATGACGCCGCCCTTGGGGTGGAAGACCGGCAGGCCCGAACCGATCTCGTCGGGGAAGGAGAACAGGTCGAGCTCGCGGCCCAGCTTGCGGTGGTCGCGGCGCTCGGCCTCCTCCAGCCGGTGCAGGTGGGCCTCGAGGTCCTCCTTGGAGGGCCAGGCCGTGCCGTAGACGCGCTGGAGCTGCTTGTTCTTCTCATCGCCGCGCCAGTACGCCGCAGCACTGCGCATCAGCTTGAACGCCGGGATGCGCTTGGTGGTGGGCAGGTGCGGGCCGCGGCACAGGTCCTTCCAGACGACCTCGCCGCTGCGCCCGACGTTGTCGTAGATCGTCAGCTCGCCCGCGCCGACCTCGGCCGAGGCCCCCTCGGCGGCGTCCGCGGCCGAACCCTTGAGGCCGATCAGCTCGACCTTGTAGGGCTCCTCGGCCAGCTCGACCAGGGCGTCGGCGTCGGTGGTGACGCGGCGCGAGAACCGCTGGTTCTCCTTGATGATCTTGCGCATCCGGGTCTCGAGCTTGTCGAGGTCGGCCGGGGTGAACGGGGTCTCGACGTCGAAGTCGTAGTAGAACCCGTCGGTGATCGGCGGACCGATCCCGAGCTTGGCCTCGGGGAACAGGTCCTGCACGGCCTGGGCCAGCACGTGGGCGCAGGAGTGGCGCAGGATGTCCAGACCGTCCTTGCTGGCCATCGGCACCGACTCCACGACCTCACCCGCGGCGAGCTCGTGGGAGAGGTCCTTGAGCGCGCCGTCCACCCGCGCCGCGATGACGTCGGCGTCGTCGGCGAACAGCTCCCAGGCCTTGGTGCCCGTGGTCACCGTCCGGTCCTCACGCACCTCGGCGTGGACGCGGACGACCTGGATCTCGGACACAGCGGGGCTCCTCAGCACTGATGACGGGGACGACGTCGTCGCCGCCGTGATCGTAACGAGCCCGCACCGGGGGCGTCGCACGGGTTTGGCGCGGTGGTCGGCGCGGCGCGGGCGTCACCGGGAACGACGACGGCGGGCCGCCCCCGAGGGGACGACCCGCCGTCGCGCGCAGCGGTGGGGCTCAGACGAGCGCGGAACCGTCGGCCGCGTTGACCTTGCGCAGCACGATCAGCACGAAGTCGATGATCGCCCAGATGCCGGCGCCACCGCAGGTGACCAGCTTGAGGATGCCCAGGCCGGTGTAACCCAGGTAGAAGCGGTCGACACCGAGGGCGCCGAGGAAGAACGAGAGCAGGACGGCGGTCGTGAACGACTTGCTGCCGGCCGGCGCGGGAGGAGCGGGGTGCGTCATGGTGATCCTTCGCGGAGATGGGAGAGGGAGCAGCCGCCGAGACGACCGCGAGAGACGCTAAGCGCTGATCAGGCGCGTGGCAACCGGCGCGCGCACGAACCCACGTGAGTGGGAGCCACCTCACAGGTCCGACGGCGCGTTCCCGGCGGTGACGGCTGCGGACAGCACACGAGCCGCCCTCCGGATCGGAGAGCGGCTCGAGTAGGTGTCGGTGGGCGATACTGGGTTCGAACCAGTGACCTCTTCGGTGTGAACGAAGCGCGCTACCACTGCGCCAATCGCCCGACTGCGACGCGAGCGCCGCGATCACGGACTGTAACGCATGGCACCGGTGGGACGACAAACCGGCCCCTCCCCCGATCTGCGTGCCGCCGCGGCCTCCGGGCCGCCCCGGCCCTCTCCCGGCGGCCGCACCGCCCGGTGCCACCTGATCGACGCGCCATCGAGTCCCGTCGATCACCACGCTGGCCACCACCCCCGGGGACGTCCGTCCGGCACCTCCTCCCCCATCACGCCACGCCGCCACCTCGTCGGCGGAAGCTCGTTCCTGCAGGTCAGGGACCCGTGGACCCGGGATCCGGCACGCCGATGGACCCCGGTTTTGGCACGACCCCGGGGTTGGGCTAATGTTCTCAACGCGCCAGCCGCCAAGGCGAAGCGCAAGCGGACGTAGCTCAGTTGGTAGAGCGCAACCTTGCCAAGGTTGAGGTCGCGAGTTCGAGCCTCGTCGTCCGCTCGAGAGGCCGGTGGAGGCCAGCCTGTCTCCGTGGTGGGTTGGCCGAGAGGCGAGGCAACGGACTGCAAATCCGTGTACACGGGTTCAAATCCCGTACCCACCTCCACCACGCCCCATCAGGGGTGGACAACTCCAGACCCGGGCGATTGGCGCAGCGGTAGCGCGCTTCCTTGACACGGAAGAGGTCACTGGTTCAAACCCAGTATCGCCCACCAGAGACAGCGCAGAGGCCCTCCGGGGCCTCTTGTGCTTTCCGGGGTCGGAGCGGACGTCCTCCGACGTCACCGTCGCGTCCTTCCCGAATCTGCCACGGCATGGCGACCGAGCCCCATCTTCGGCGCATGATCGGTCTCGGGACCACGAACCCCCGGCGCACCAGGGCCCGACGGGCCGCCCTCGTGCTGCCTCTCCTCGCGCTCGCCTCCTGCAGCGACGGTGACGCCGACGCGGAACCCTCGGAGCCGACCGCAGTGGAGCTCACCGAACCCGATGGACGGACGACGACGCTCACGCCGACGTCGGTGGAGTGCGGCCCGAGCAGCTACGACCCCGACACCGAGGTCGTCCTCGTGCGTCTCGTCGCCGAGCAGACCGCCCTGACGGTCGAGGTCGTGCCGGCGGATGTCGCTGACGGGGGTTCCTTCGATCTCCCGCTCGATGCGGGGAGCGGGACGGACGGCCCGGCCAACGCGTCCGTCTTCGTCGGCAGCGAGCGCTTCCAGGCATCGTCCACGGAGGAGGAGTCGACCGGGACCCTGGAGGTGACTCGGGCGACGTGCGATCCCGTCGCCCTGGACCTGAGCATCGAGGCCACCCTGGGCCCGGAGAGGTCCGACGGGTACGGCGTGCGGGTCGAGGGTCGCATCTCGCTGAACGGCTGACCCCGGGAGCAGGCAGCCGGCGCCGGCCCGCGGAGGGCAGGTGGTCGTCGGGGCGGGCGGGTGCCCCGGCACGATCGGGCCCCGTCGTCACCGCCACCGCACCCGACGACGGGCGCGCCGCTCCCGGCACCGCTGTCCCGGCACCGCTGTTCCGTCGGCGCGGCCAGGGAGCAGCCGCGCCGACGGGTGGAGGTCAGCGGATGACGCGCACCCGGACCGGTGCGGAGGTAGAGGGTGCGGTGGTCCGGGTACCGGGGAACACCGCGCGGAGCACGTGGACGCCGGGCGCGAGCCGCGGGAGCCGGACGGCGCGCGAGCCGTCGTCGCCGGCGGCCAGGCGGACGGTGTCGAGCACGCGGTCGCCGTCGAGGATCCGCACGACGCCGGCGGGGTCCAGCCCCACGGCGGCCAGACCGAGGGTCACGACGGGTCGGACGTCGGCCGGGACGCGGGCCGGCGCGTCGAGGGAGAGAGTCGACAGCGCCCGGGCGACGGTGACGGCGGCGCTGGTGGCGTAGCCGAGGTCGGCACCGGTGAGCGGGGCGGCGACGAGGGCGCTGATCCGGCGTCCGGCGTCGGCGGCGACCGGGGTGTACTGCGCGCCGGTGGCGCCGGGGATGACCGTGCCGTCGCGCAGCCAGCGGTACAGGAACACGTCGGGAGCACCCGACCAGGTGCCCGTCGTGGCGCTGAGCAGGCCGCCCGGGCGGGCGCTGCCGGAGATCGCGGGCGCGACGCTGGCCACGAGGGCGTCCGCGAGGTCGACCAGGACCGGCGCGCTGGAGAACGCACCGGTGGCACCGGCCTTGGTGCCGATCACCTTCACCGCGATCTGCTTGGCGAGGTCAGCGGCCGTGAGCCGGTAGGTCGCCGACGTCGCACCCGGGATCGGCACCGAGTTGCGCAGCCACTGGAAGGTGGTCGACACCCCGCTGGTGGCCCAGGCCGGCGAGGCGGCGCTGAGCAGGCTCCCGACCTTGCCCGCGCCGGTGAGGGTGGGCAGGCCGTCGGCGGTGAGCGAGGAGGCGAGGTCGCCCACCCCGAGCGCGCCGGTGAGCACCGACACCACGGGGATGCCGGCCAGGGTGCCGGTCACCAGCGCCGAGATGTCGGTGCCGCTGAGCGCCTCGGTGAGCGGCAGGCTCAACCCGGTGGCGCCGGGGATCGGCAGGCC
The DNA here is from genome assembly GCF_964228225.1 of Nocardioides sp. GTDB lineage: Bacteria > Actinomycetota > Actinomycetes > Propionibacteriales > Nocardioidaceae > Nocardioides. The sequence continues at coordinate 35,069 of NZ_CAXQZB010000025.1, read as the reverse complement.
GTTGCTGAGCCACTGCACCGAGCTGGTGACGCCCGGGACGCTGAACTCCCCGGGGACCAGGGTGAGCACGTCACCGACGACCGGGACCCCGGAGAGCAGCGGGGCGACCGTCGCGACCACCTGGTCCACGACGTCCGCACCCGGGATCGTGGCGGCGCTGCTCAGCACCGACGTCGGCAGCAGGCCGAGCAGCCGGCCCGTCACCAGCGCGGTGATCTGCCGGCCCGCATCGGCCGCCACCGGGACGTACTGCGAGCCCGTCGCGCCGAGGATCGGCACGCCGTCGCGCAGCCACTGCACCGACGTGACGACGCCGGGCAGGTTCCACTGCGTCGCCGACAGGCTGAGCACCTGCCCCACACCCGGCACCCCGCTCAGCAGCGGCAGCACGGTGGCGAGCAGCGAGGTCGGGTCGGGCAGACCGGAACCGCCGGCGATCGGGAGGACGTTGCTCAGCACCGAGACGGGAAGCAGACCGAGCAGCTTCCCGGTGACCATGCCGGTGATCTGCCGCCCGGCGTCCTCGGCCACCGGCAGGTAGGTCGCGCCCGTCGCCCCCGGGATCGGCACGCCGTCGCGCAGCCACTGGTAGGAGTTGGTCACCCCCAGCAGGCTCCACACCGGGTCCGCCAGCGTCAGCACCGAGCCGACGTCGCCCGCCCCGGACAGCACCGGCAGCTGGACGGCGGACAGCAGCGAGCCGAGCAGCCCCCGCTGCGCGACGGGCGCACCGGGAGCGACGTGGGCGACCGGCGCGTCAGGGGCGGCACCGGCCGGCGCGACCACCCCGAGGGCGGCGCCGGAGCCGAGGACCGCCGCAGCGACCAGGCCGGTGAGCGGGCCGGCGAGCGGGCCGGTGAGCGGGCCGGTGAGCGGGGTGGACAGCGGACGTGAGGTGCGGAGCATCGGATCCCTTCCCGACGGACGACATCGGGCCACCGTCGGCCCGATACCCCGGAGGGTATGGACCCGAACGCCTCGCGCACACGAGAACCACCCCCACTCTGGGCGACCGACGTCGCACCTGACCCGATCGGAGGAGTCGAGCAGGCCCGAACGGCTCTTGCGCACGGCCCCGGCTCCCCCGGCCGGCCTGGTTAGGGTCGGGATCATGCCCTCCACATCTCGGGACCCCCACGACCTCCCCGACGACGCCGCCCCGGGCGTCCTCGCCGCCTACGTCGGCGAGGACGTCGGGCGGCAGCTGATGGTGCGGCTCTGCCTCGGCGTGGCCGCCCTCGGGCTGCTGGCCGGGGCGTTCAGCGAGGCCTCCGACGCTGCGCGCACCGCCGTCGCGGTGGTGAGCGGCCTCGGGATCGTGCTGCTCGCGACCGCCGGCCTGGCGCGCTGGTCGCGACCGCGCCAGTGGCTGGCCATCGCCGCGGTGCTGGTCACGACCACGCCCCTGGTCGCCCTCGTCCTGGCGCAGCACCGCGACGCCTGAGGGTTTGCGGCGGGGGCGATCGGGCATCGCCCCGGGCACCAGATCCACCACTCTCGGGGGGACCACCATGCCTGTCGCCGACGACCACGCACCCACGACCTCGCGCCAGCTCGAGGTGCACCTGCCCACGATGCGGGGCTATGCCGCGTACCTCGACCGCACCAGTGCCGACCTCGGCGCGATCGCCCACCGCGCCCGGACCTCGTGCTCGAACGCCGACTTCGGTCGGATGCTGGAGGACCTGTGCGGCGACTACGAGACCCTCCTGCCGGTGCTGCACGAGATGCTGGCCGAGCAGGAGCGCATCATGCAGCGCTACGGCGTCGCCGTCGACGCCCTCACGATGGACTTCGAACGCACCGACGACGGCGTCGCGCAGGCGTTCGGCGGCGCCGACTCCATCACGGGCGGCGGCTCGACCTCCACCGCCTTCGCCGGGCTGGGGCCCACCGGTTCGGTCCCCACCCCCTATCCGACCGAGAGCGAGATCCCGGAGGTGTCCTTCGGGTTCGTCTTCGACAAGCTGGCGTGGGCGCTGGAGGAGTTCTGCGGCTTCGACGTGCGCCGTGAGGTCACCGACTACCTCGCCGGCGACGTCGTCGGGCTGACCACCCAGGCGATCTGCTGGGAGCAGATCGGCACCCGCGTCGGCCAGCACCGCGACGGCCTCGTGGTCGCGCAGCGGCTCGCCTCCACCGACTGGGAGGGCGACGCCGCGACCAGCCACTTCGCGGCCATGATCGGCTGGGACCAGCCGCTGGAGGACCAGACCACGAAGCTGCCCGAGCTCGGCGGCTACCTGCGCGACCTGGGTCGCCAGGCCGTGCACACCGCGCAGTTCGTGGTGGACTGCATCCGGCTCGCGATCGACCTCATCCTCGGCGCGTGGTCGCTGATGTACATCCCGATCGTCGGCCAGGCCCGGTTCGTGAAGAAGGCCTGGGACGCCTACAAGCAGGCCAGCAAGGCCACCGCCTACCTGCGGATGCTGTGGTCGTTCATCCGCACGGTCAAGGACTACTTCGTGGTCCTCCACGACACCCTCACCCCCGCCCACCTCCCCGCGGCACCGCAGACGGTGGCCCGATGACCCGCCTCGACGACGTGCGGGCGGCGATCGCGCAGAGCAGCGCGGCCCTGAGCGAGCAGCTGGCCCGCGGCCGCGCCGAGCTCGACGCCGATCGGGCGCGACCGCTCTTCACCGACGCCGAGCGCCGCGAGCTCCAGGAGGTCGCCGAGGGCGGCGCGATGGGGCCACGGATGCGCGAGTTCGCCGACGCCGTCCGGCGCGGCGAGGCCGACTGGGACGACTTCGTGCGTCGCCAGGACGGACGCGAGGGACTGCTCGAGGACCTGGTGCAGGAGAGTCAGGACCGGTTCGGCGAGGAGGCCGCGCGGGCGTTCGCGGCCTCCGAGGCACCCGAGGACGTCGTGGATCCGCGACCGCGCCCGCACGACCCCGACCACGCCTGACCGGCTCGGCCTGCGCAGGTGGCCGGCCGGGAGGTCAGTCCAGGCAGAACTCGTTCCCCTCGACGTCGGCCATGACCAGGCACGACTCGTTCACGCCGTCGGCCTCCAGCAGGCGCAGCCGGCGGGCGCCCAGCGCCTCCAGACGTGCCCCCTCGGCCTCGAGCACCGCCAATCGCTCGGCGCCGACCTTCCCGGCGCCCACCTTGACGTCGAGGTGCAGCCGGTTCTTGACGACCTTCCCCTCGGGCACCCGCTGGAAGTACAGGCGTGGGCGCAGCCCGGCGGGGTCGGCGCAGGCGTAGGCCGACCCCCGCTGGTCGGCGGGCAGGGTGTCCTCGAACCGCTCCCAGGAGTCGAAGCCCTCCGGCGGGGGCGGCTCGGCGTAGCCCAGCACGTCGCGCCAGAACCGACCGACCCGGACCGGATCCGCACAGTCGAAGGTCACCTGCACCGCGACTCCGCTCACCGGTCCACCCTACGGCGATCCCCGCCATCGGGTGCTCCCCCACGTCCCCGGTGGGGCCGCAGGCGCCGTCGTACGCCGCCGGGACCGCTAGCCTCGCACCCGTCGGACGGCACCGGGCCGTCAGGAGGAGGCGGATCATGCTGCGCTGGGCCAACACCATGGCCGCACTGCTGACGGCGCTGTGCGTCGCCGTCTTCGCGGTGGTGGAGGACCTCTCGGCGTTCCTGTGGGTCGCCGTGGTCGTCATGGTGGTCAGCGGCGTCGCGGCCGACGTCCTGCGCGCCCGCACCGGCCGGAGCTGACGCGGGCGGGGAGGACGGGGTGACGCCGGTCGGACCTGCGGCCTCGGACCTTCGTCGCACGCGGCTGTCACACCTGCTCCCGGACCGGACATGAACCGGTCGTGACCCTCACCGACGACTCGCGCGAGGCCCGCTTCAGCGGGCTGTACGCGAGCACCTTCGACGCCCTGCTGGGCTTCGCGCTGCGGCGCGTCGCCCGTCCCGAGGACGCCGCCGACGTCGTGGCCGAGACCTTCCTCGTCGCGTGGCGCCGTTTCGACGACATCCCACCCGGGGACGAGGCCCGCCTCTGGCTCTACGGCGTCGCCCGACGCACCCTGGCCAACCAGCGTCGCGGCTCGGAGCGGCGGATGGCCCTCACCGAGCGCATCGGCAGCCGGCTGCGCCGGGAGCTGGCGGCCGCCGTCCCCGACCCGGCGGACCGGATCACCGAGCAGGTCGTCGTGCGCGAGGCCCTGGACCGGCTCGCCGACCGCGATCGCGAGGTCCTCGAGCTCACGGCCTGGGAGGGCCTGACCGGACCCGAGATCGCCGTCGTGCTGGGGGTCTCCGAGGTGGCGGTGCGCGCACGCCTCTCGCGGGCCCGACGACGGTTCCGCGAGGCCGGCGGTCACGGTCCACCCGAGGACGGACATGTCCCGGTCAAGAGCATCACCACCGCCCACGTCCACGAGGAGCACCGATGAGCGAGCAGCCCCGTCCCCGGATCACCGACGCCGAGGTCGCCGCCCTGCCCATCGCCGCGGGACGTGCCGAACTCCTGGAGCAGATCATGGCCGACACCACCACCTCGACCCGCCCGACCTCGACCTCGCCGACCGCTCGGACCACCGGCTCCGCCCGGCGCTGGCTCGTGCCCGCCACGGTCGCCGCCGCCGTCGGCGTCGTCGCCACCCTCCCGCTGTGGGTGGGCGGCGACGGCGCGGGCGCCGACCGCGGCGCCGTCGCGACCACCCCGCCCTCCCCCACCGCCCCGGCCGTCGCCGGCACCCTGCCGGCCCTCGTGGCCCCCGGCTGGACCCTGCACGACATCGAGGCACGGCCCGGCGACGGCGAGATCGACTACCGCGACGCCCGGGACCGCGAGGTCCTGCTGCAGTGGGACCCGATCGCCGCCGGCGACCCCGCCTACGACCAGTACTACGACGGTGACGGCCTCGGGAAGGGCCGGCCGGTCGAGTTCGCGGGCGGTGAGGCCCGGCTGTGGGGCACCGATGGCGACGTCCGCATCGTGCGGGAGGCCGTCGGCGGCCACCTCATCGTGTTCCGCGCCGAGCTGCCCGAGCAGCAGGCACTCGACGTCGCCGCCCAGGTGCGCCTGGTCGACCTCGACGGCCTGGCCGCGCTCATGCCCGACGACGTCGTGACCCCCGACACCGCGGCGCAGGCGATCGCCGACGCGGCGGCCGACGTGCCGCTGCCGCCCGGACTCGACGTCGAGGACATCGAGCTGCCCGGGGTCAACGACCGGTACGAGCTGGGCGTCGCGGTGACCGGCACCGCCGTCTGCGGCTGGTCCGAGGCCTACTTCGCCGCCCGGGACGCCGGCGACGACGCCGGCGTGCAGGCGGCCGTCACCGCGCTCTCCGGCTCGCAGCAGTGGGCCATCCTCCAGGAGATGGCGGCCACGGGCGACTGGGGCAGCGTGGTGGCCGAGGTCGGCGACGCGATGGCGGCCGGCACGCTGCGACGCGACGACGTCGACACCAGCCTGGGCTGCGCGGAGCTCCGCGCCGGCTGAGTCGTCCTGGGTCCTCCTGGGCCTTCCGCATCCGCGGATCGGAGGGCCTCAGGGCCGCCAGCGCTGCCCGATCCCCGGATCCGTCCCGTCGCGCCCCGTCCCACCCGTCCCGGGTGCGGCGGGGCCTGACGGCGTCGGGCGCTGCTCCGTCTCGGACCCGGCGACCTCGGCGAGGTGGTCGGTGTACGCCACCAGCGCAGCCAGGAGCACGAGCGGGGCCAGCACTCCCCCACTCCGCCGCGGGCGCCGGCTCCGGCGCGGCGGAGCGCTGCGGCGTCCGGACCGCCTCTCGGGCCGGCCCGGACGCCGCACCGGCGTGGGTCCCGGCAGGGGCGCCGCCACCGTCTCCGGCCGCGCTCGTGCCGCCTCGACCGTGCTGCGCAACCGGGCCTGGAGGGTCAGGACGGCGTCGGCCACCTCGTCGACCCCCATCACCACCGGGCTCTCACGCAGTACCGCGGCCACCGAGCCGGCAGAACACACCACGACGTCCTGCACCTGCGCGTGGATCGGGTCCGGGCGCACCACGCAGACCACCCCGCGGACCCGGTCGGCGTAGCGCGGCAGCAGACGCGCCACCGCCAGGGCCGCCTCGCCGGCGCCCGAGACCTCCCGGTCCCGGCGGTAGCCCTGCTGGCGCAGCACCCCCTCACGCACGGTGACGGCGCCGGACCAGTTCTTGGAGTCGATCACGAAGATGCCGCCGGGTCCGATGACGAGGTGGTCGAGGTTGGCCCGCTGGCGCCCGGGCCAGTGCAGGTCGTGCCAGGCCGTCCAGGTCGGGTCGAGCTCGGCCAGCGCGGTGGCGGTGAGCGCCTCGCCCGCCGCCCCCTTCTCCCAGGCGAGGGCGCGCTGCGCCCACCGATCCGCCTGCGCGCGGGCGCGCCTGGCCTGTTCCCGAGCCGATTCCCCTGCCACCGTCCGTGGGTATCACGCTCCCTCGATACCCCGTGGGGCATTGTCAAGATCCTTGCTGTGACCGACGTCATAGTTTCACCCGGAGAGACGGGGTCCGCCTGGATCGAATCTGGTCTAGAGTTCAACTACCGATCCGCTGGCGACCCGAGACGCCAGCGGATCGGCTCCATTTTCGGGCCGATCGGTCGGTCGGCCGGCCGGCCGGCCGGGTCAGCCGGATCACAGAGAGCCCCGGCGCGACACCACCGGCCCCTCACGAGCCTCGAGCGCGCGAGGCGGCCTCCGGGACCGGGATGACGATCGGCCGCAGCCGCTCCGCGGGCAACCACTCCTCGACCACCATCCAGGCCTCCGCGCCGGGCTCGGGGCTGCGCAGGGCGACGTAGATGACCCGGCCCATCCACGACGGGCCGGCGCGACGCCATTCCACCAGCAGGCCCGGGCGCTGGACGCCGCGTCCGTCCACGGCGTCAGTGACCCAGCAGTGCCGCGAGGGACAGGGCGCCGGCAGGGCACCGGCACCGGGCCGCGGGCGCGCGCCGAGGGGGAACCCACCACTCTCGCCGCCCCAGCCTCCGACCACGCGCCCATGATGCCACGCCGATCGAACACGTGTTCGACCAATCCCTGGAACGGGATGCCCTCCCGAGGTCGCCCGGAGCGTCAGTCGTGACCCAGCGAGATCCGGCACGCTGAGCGTCACCAGATGGATGCGAGGGCAAGGCGCCCGATGCGACGGCACCCTGGCCGGTTGTCGAGCGTCGGCAACGCCGCTGTCGTGCCGAGATGGTGGGGCTCAGGCGTCGCAGATCGGTGGATCCGGGCTCAGTCCTCGTCGGTCGCGAGGTCCTCGTTGTGGGTGCCGGGGCGCGGCGCCCAGGGCAGCTCGCGGGCCGGACGCACCACGATCAACCGGTCACCCCGGGCCAGCAGCGCCACGACCGGGTCGAAGTAGCGGTACACCTTCTCGTCGCGCACCACCGCGATCACCTGGTCGGGCAGCCGTTGCGGCTGCTTGCCGACCTCGCTCACCAGCAGCTCGCGCTCGGCGACCTCGAGGCCGTCGCCGTAGGACAACAGGTCCTCCATCACGGTGCCGAGCGTGGGCGACATCGAGGACAGCCCGAGCAGGCGGCCCACGGCGTCGGAGGAGGTGATCACCGAGTTGGCGCCCGATTGGCGCATCAACGGGGCGTTCTCCTGCTCGCGCACCGCCGCGACGATCCAGGCGTCCGGGTTCATCTGACGCACGGTGAGGGTGGCGAGCACGTTGGTGTCGTCGCGGTTGGTGGTGATGATGACCTGCTCCGCCGTGGCCGTGCCCGCGCGGCGCAGCACCTCGGCCCGCGTGGCGTCGCCGGAGATCACCGCCAGGCCGTCGGCGTGGGCCTCGGCGAGCCCGGCCGGGCTCGGGTCCACCACCACGACGTGCTCGCGGTCCAGACCGTTGTTGACCAGGGTCTCCACCGCGCTGCGGCCCTTGGTGCCGTAGCCGACGACGACGACGTGACGTCCCATGCGCTTCCTCCAGCGGGCGATGCGGATCTGCTCGCGCCCCTGGGAGGCCAGCACCTCCAGGGTGGTCCCGATCAACAGGACCAGGAAGGCGACGCGGGCGGGCGTGATGACGAAGGCGTTGACCAACCGGGCGGTGTCGGTGACCGGTGCGATGTCGCCGTAGCCGGTCGTGCTCAACGTGACGGTGGTGTAGTAGATGGCGTCGATGAGGCTGATCTCGTTGCGCGGGTCGCCCCCGTCGCGGTAGCCGTCGGCGTCGAGGTACACCAGCAGGACGGTTCCGACCAGGATGCCGAACGCGAGCAGCACCCGCCGGGTCAGCAGCCACCACGGTGAGCGGACGCGCTCGGGGAGCGCGATCGTGCCGCGGCCGCCGCCCGCCGGCCCGTGCTCGGTGTCGCTCACGACCGGCAATCTAGCGGGCCCGAGGGCCTCGGAGCGGCGCCGGTCCCGCGCAGGCACGTCCGGGGAGGGGTCACGTGCCCGTCGGGGGGCGGGGCGGGCGCTCGTCGTCGCGCTGTCGTGCGACGCTGGCGCGCCAGCGTCGCCACAGCTCGCGGCGGGCCTGCTGGGTGGCGTGCTGGCCCAGGACCTCGTCGCAGGCCGCGTTCACCGCCGCGCCGATCAGCACCGCCAGCGCCAGCAGGTAGAGCCACAGCAGCACCGCGATCGGCGCCGCGAGCGGGCCGTAGACCGAGCGCGAGTCGGTGGAGGTCACGGTGAGGAACCATCGCAGCACCGTGGAGCCCAGGATCCAGGCCAGCAGCGAGAACGTGGCGCCGGGCAGGTTGAAGCTCCAGTTCGTCCGCACCGGCACCGAGACGTGGTAGAGCGTGGCGAGGAAGCAGATGCACACCGCCACCACGACCGGCCAGTAGAAGCCCATCAACACGTCCGCGCGGTGGGGCAGCCACTGCCGGACCAGACCGGGGCCGGCGACGACGAGCGGGATGCAGACCGCCCCGCTGAGCATCGCCAGGACGTAGAGCAGGAACGACAGGGCCCGGGTGCGCACGATGCCCCGGTGCCCGCCGAGGCCGTGCATGATCGTGATGGTGTCGACGAACACGTTGAGGGCCCGGGAGCCCGACCACAGCGCGAGCACGAACCCGACCGAGATGACGTCGAACCGGCCGCCGGCCAGCACCTCGTTCATCGTCGGCACGATGACGTTGTCGACCGCGCTCTCGGTGAGGAAGCGGCCCGAGAGCTCCACCACCGCGGCCCGGACGTCGTCGATCTGGGACTCGCTGAACTGCGCCGAGACGTAGCCCACCGCACCGGCGAGGGCGAAGATCAGCGGCGGGATCGAGAGCACCGCGAAGAACGCCCCCTCGGCCGCGAGGCCGGTGACGCGGTGGCGCAGGCAGGAGCCGACCGTGGTGACGACCAGGCGCCACAGGGTGTGGAGCAGGGATCGGGCCAGCGCCCGCGCCCGATCCAGGGAGGTCGACAGCGCGGCCCACTCCGGTCGGTCCGCGGCCACCGGCTCACGGTAATCGACCCGGACCCGACCGTGGTTCAGGCTCGGCGCAGCAGTGGCACGGCTCTCACGCGAGGGGACCCCTCGCTCCCCGAGGCCGACCCGCACCTCACCGCGTCTCGTGACGGCGCCGGGGCGCCTCCTCGACGAACGAGGATGCAGACGGTCGTCGAGGAGCGAGCCCAGCGAGCATCACGAGACGCCCGCACCCGACAGACCACCTCCCGCGACCGCGCCGGGGCGCCTCCTCGACGAACAGCGGGGACATGGTCGTCGAGGAGCGAGCCCAGCGAGCGTCACGAGACGCCCGCACCCGACCCACCACCTCCCGCGACGGCGCCAGGGCGCCTCCTCGACGAACGTAGGACCAACGGTCGTCGAGGAGCGAGCGCCAGCGAGCGTCACGAGACGCCCGCACCCGACAGACCACCTCCCGCGACCGCGTCGGGGTGCTGCGGTCAGCTCCCGGACTTCACCAGGCGCGAGGCGTCCGGAGCCGCCGGGGTCGTCACGTCGCTCGCGGGGGCACCGTGGCCGTCCCCCAGCATCGAGGACTCGTCGAAGGGGAGGCGGCCGGCGAGGACGGCGTCGAGGCGGGCGCGGTCCAGGCCCCCGGTCCAGTGACCCATCAGCACGGTCGCCACCGCGTTGCCGGCGAAGTTCGTCACCGCACGGGCCTCGGACATGAAGCGGTCGATGCCGACGATGAGGCCGACGCCGTCCACCAGCTCGGGGCGGTGGGAGCTCAGGCCCCCGGCGAGAGTCGCCATCCCGGATCCCGTCACGCCGGCCGCGCCCTTGGAGGCGATCATCATGAAGGCCAGCAGCGAGAGCTGCTCCCCGATCGAGAGCGGGTCGCCCAGCACCTCGGCGATGAACAGCGAGGCCATCGTGAGGTAGATGGCGGTGCCGTCGAGGTTGAAGGAGTAGCCGGTCGGCACCACGATCCCGACGGTGGACCGGTCCACCCCGGCGTGCTCCATCTTGGCGATCAGGCGGGGCAGCGCCGACTCCGAGGAGGACGTGGAGACGATGAGCAGGAACTCCCGGCCCAGGTAGCGCAGCAGGGCGAGGATGTTGACCCCGGTGACGACCCGCAGCAGCGTGCCGAGCACGACGAGGATGAACAGCGCGCAGGTGGTGTAGAAGCCGAGCATCAGCACGCCGAGACTCACCAGGGCGCCGGCACCCGTGGCCCCGACGACGGCGGCGATCGCCCCGAAGGCACCCACGGGTGCGGCCCACATGATCATCGAGAGCACGGTGAACACCAGGCGCTGCACGGAGGCGATGACGGCGAGGGTGGGGCGCCCGGCCTCGCCGAGCTGCTGGAGGGCGAACCCGACGAGCAGCGCCACCAGCAGGGTCTGGAGCACCTCGCCCGAGGTCAGCGCGCTGAGGAGGGAGTCGGGGATGATGCCGAGCAGGAACTCCGAGGTCGTGGCGTGGTCGCTGCTCACCTGCGCCTGTCCGGCGTCAGCCAGCTCGGGGGTGATCCGCAGTCCGCTGCCCGGGTGGAGCAGGTTGCCGACCACCAGACCGATCGCCAGGGCGAAGGTCGACATCGTGATGAAGTACAGCAGCGCCAGGCCGCCGACCTTGCCGACGCGGGCGGCGTTGGCCACCGAGCCCACGCCGAGCACGATCGTGCAGAAGATGACCGGCTGGATCATCATCTTGATCAGGGCGACGAACCCGGTGCCGAGCGGCTTCAGCGCGACCCCGGTCTCGGGTGACACCAGGCCGACGACGATGCCGAGGGCGACCGCGGCGATCACCGCGAGGTAGAGGTAGTGGGTGCGTGCCCCCCGCTGCGGGGCGCGCCGGTCGCGCGGGTCGGTGTCGCGGTTCCTGCGTCGGGTGATGGTCACGGGTGTCCCCTCGTCCACGGGGCCGGGGCGATCCCGGCACGGCCCAGCGTGGTCGCGGATGTGACCCCGGTCACCGTTGTGGTCGTTGTGTTCGTCGAGACCGCCGACGTCGTGGGGCACGATGGGGCCGTGCCGCGTCCGCCGTCCGTCGCCCGTCAGGTCCTGCTGCTGCAGATCGGGGTCGTCGTGGTGCTCGTGGTGACCGCCCTGGGCCTGGCCGCGCTCGACGCACGGCGTGACGCCCGCGAGTCCGCGACCGCGCGGGCGCTCGCCGTCGCCCGATCGGTCGCCGACTCCCCCGCGGTGCTCGCCGCGCTCGCCTCCGCCGACCCGTCGGCGAGCCTGCAGCCCTACGCCGAGCGCGTGCGCCGCGACGCCGAGGTCGACTTCGTGACGATCATGGCGCCCGACCGCACCCGGTACACCCACCCGGACCCGGCGAACATCGGCCGCCCCTTCGTCGGCGACCTGGGCGATGCCCCGCAGGGCGGGGTGTTCACCCAGGAGTACACCGGCACCCTGGGCCGCTCGATGCGTGCGGTCGTGCCCGTCCTGGACCCCGCCCGCAGCGACGACGGCCGGCCCGCGGTGGTCGCGCTCGTCTCGGTGGGGATCACCCTGCGCGCGATCGACCGCACCGTCGCCGACGACCTCCCCGTGATCGCCGGTGCCGCCGGCCTGGTGCTGCTCACCGGGCTGCTCGGCACGTGGCTGGTGGCCCGCCGGCTGCGCCGGCAGACCCACGGTCTCGGGGAGCGGGAGCTGACCCGCATGTACGAGTACTACGCGGCCGTGCTGCACGCGGTGCGCGAGGGCCTGCTGCTGCTCGACGACGCGGGGCGCGTGCAGTGGGTCAACGACGAGGCGCGCCGGCTGCTCGACCTGCCGGCCGACGTCGAGGGCCGGCCGCTCGACGACCTCGGCGTGCCGCCTGGCCTGGTGGCCGGGGCCCGCGACGCCGCCGCCAGCGCCGACGACGTCTATGTGGCCGGCGACCGGGTCCTGGTCGTGAGCTCCTCCCCCGCCCGGTGGCGCGGGCGACGGGTGGGTGCGGTCGTGACCCTGCGCGACCAGACCGAGCTGCGCGCGGTGAGCGGCGAGCTGGACCTCGTGCGCGGCCTCACCGACTCCCTGCGCGCCCAGACCCACGAGGCGGCCAACCGCCTGCACACCGTGGTGACCCTGGTGGAGATGGGCCGGCCCGAGCAGGCGGTCGCGTTCGCGACCGAGGAGCTCGCTCTCAGCCAGCAGCTCACCGACGACGTGCTGGGCGCGGTCGGGGAACCGGTGGTGGCCGCCCTGCTGCTGGGCAAGGCGGCCCAGGCACGCGAGCTGGGCGTGGACCTGCAGGTCCTGGGACGCCTGCCCGCGACCGGCGTCGCCGGCCGCGACCTGGTCACAGTGCTCGGCAACCTCATCGACAACGCCTTCGACGCCGTGGCCGAGCGCCCGGAGCGCCGGGTGCGGGTCGAGCTCGACGACGCCGCCGGACCACGGATCGCCGTCGCCGACTCCGGACCGGGGTGGAGCGAGGACGAGGCGGTCCGCGCACTGGCGCGGGGCTGGAGCACCAAGGCCGAGGGCCGGGGCGTGGGCCTGGCGCTGGTGGAGCAGATTGCGCGCCGCGCGGGCGGCGCCGTCACGCTGGGACGCAGCGACCTCGGGGGCGCGGAGGTCCGGGTCCGGCTCCCGGCCGCGCGGGAGCCCCGATGACGGGCCCGATCCGCGTGCTCGTCGTGGAGGACGAGGAACTGGCCGCCGAGGCGCACGCCGCCTACGTGGCCCGCACGCCGGGCTTCGTCGTCGCGGGCGTGGCGCGGTCGGTCGCCGAGGCGGGCCGCGTGCTCGCCACCGCCCAGGTCGACCTGGTCCTGCTCGACCTGCACCTGCCCGACGGCCACGGACTGGGGTGGCTGCAGCGGTTGCGCGCGGGCGGCGAGCTGGTCGACGTCATCGCGGTCACGGCGGCGCGCGACCTCGACGCCGTGCGGCACGCCGTGGCCCACGGGGTCGTGGCCTACCTCCTCAAGCCGTTCACCTACGCCGCGTTCCGCGCGCGCCTGGAGCAGTACGCCGCCTTCCGCGCCGAGCTGGCGGGGTCGGCCGAGCAGGTCGTGCAGGAGGAGGTCGACCAGGTGCTCGGCCGCCTGCGACCTGCGGGCGGTGCGCTTCCCAAGGGCATGAGCCAGGAGACGCTCACCGCCGTGGTGGCGGCGCTGCGCGCCGCGGGCGCACTCTCGGCGTCGGAGGCGGCGCAGGCGGTGGGCGCCTCGCGCGTGACGACCCGCCGCTACCTCGAGCACCTGGCCGCCACCGACGTCGTGCGGCGCCGGTCCCGCTACGGCGGCGGCGGCCGGCCCGAGGTCGAGTACGTGCTGCGCTGAGCGCGCGGGGTCGGCGCGCGACGTCGTCACCGGCGAACGGCCGGCGGATCGGTCCGGTCCGCCTGCCGTCCGCTTGGTGCGTCGGGAGACCTCAGGCCAGGTCGAGGCCCGGGTAGAGGGGGTGCTTCTCCAGCATCTCGGCGGAGGCGTCGCGCACCTTGTCGGCCACACCCTCGGCCACCGAGTAGGAGGCCTTGGAGACCGCGCCGGTGGAGGTGGTGCCGGGCTGGGCGTTCTGGAGCACGTGCACGATCAGCTCCGCGACGCGGTCGAACTCGTCGTGGCCGAACCCGCGGGTGGTGAGCGCCGGGGTGCCGAGCCGGATGCCGGAGGTGTACCAGGGGCCGTTGGGGTCGGCCGGGATGGCGTTGCGGTTGGTGACGATGCCGGCGTCGAGCAGGGCCGACTCGGCCTGGCGACCGGTGAGACCGAACCCGGAGACGTCGAGCAGCACCAGGTGGTTGTCGGTGCCGCCGGTGACCAGCGAGGCACCGCGGGACAGGAAGCCCTGCGCCAGCGACTGGGCGTTGTCGGCCACCTGCTGGGCGTAGGTGCGGAACTCGGGACGGCGGGCCTCGGCGAAGGCCACGGCCTTGGCGGCCATCACGTGGGCCATCGGGCCGCCGAGCACCATGGGGCAGCCGCGGTCGACGCTGGGCGCCAGCTCCTCGGTGGCGAGCACGATGCCGCCGCGCGGACCGCGCAGGGACTTGTGGGTGGTGCTGGTGACGATGTGGGCGTGGGGCACCGGGTCCTCGTCGCCGGTGAACACCTTGCCGGCGACCAGGCCGGAGAAGTGGGCCATGTCGACCATCAGCGTGGCGCCGACCTCGTCGGCGATCTCGCGCATGGTGGCGAAGTTGATGCGGCGCGGGTAGGCGGAGTACCCGGCGACCAGGACCAGCGGCTTGAACTCGCGGGCCTTGGCGCGCACGGCGTCGTAGTCGACCAGGCCGGTGGCGGGGTCGGTGCCGTACTGCTGCTGGTGGAACATCTTGCCGCTGATGTTCGGACGGAAGCCGTGGGTGAGGTGGCCGCCGGCGTCCAGGCTCATGCCGAGAAGGCGCTGGTTGCCGAGCTCCTTGCGCAGCTCCTCCCAGTCGGCCTCGGTGAGGTCGTTGACGTTCTTGGCGGCGGCCTTCGCCAGCCAGGGACCCTCGACGCGGTGGGCCAGGATCGACCAGAACGCCACGAGGTTGGCGTCGATGCCGGAGTGGGGCTGCACGTAGGCGTACGGGGCGCCGAAGAGCTCACGGGCGTGCTCGGCGGCGAGCGCCTCGACGGTGTCGACGTTCTGGCACGCCGCGTAGAAGCGGTGGCCGACGGTGCCCTCGGCGTACTTGTCGCTGAACCAGGTGCCCATGGTGAGCAGCACGGCCGGCGAGGCGTAGTTCTCGCTCGCGATGAGCTTGAGCGAGCCGCGCTGGTCGGCGAGCTCCTGGCGGGTGGCCTCGGCGACGCGGGGCTCCACCGCCGCGATCACCTCCAGCGCCTGCTGGTAGGCCGAGCTGGTGAGGGCGGACATCGAGGACTCATCGACCATGGCACCGGAGGATACCGGCGTCGCGTCACCCCTCCCGCATCCGCGCACGCGTGCGCGAGACGCCGGTCCGGGGCAGTCCGGGCGCCTGGTCACGACGGCGGATCCTTGCGCGTTCCTTGCGCGGTCCCTGCCGGAGCGCGCCCACCTGTCTGGACCACTCGGGCCCGATACCGGCGAGTAACCCACGTCACACCCCCCGGACCCGAGCACCCGCATGGCCCGACCGGGTGATCGCGCAGAACGTTCGACCAGATCGGCTCAGGACCCGACGCGGGGCGACCGATCCGACTCCTACGGTCACATTGCGGTCGCCACGGAGGGCGGCCGGATGTCATGGGGGCCTTACCCAGGCCCGGGGAGGAATCACAATGTCCGTTTCGAAGTCCCGCACCACCCGCCGTCTCGCCCAGGTCGTCGGCCTGGGCGCCGCCACGGCGGTCACCACCGGCATGCTCGCGGTCACCGGCCCGGCGGCGCACGCCGCGCCGGTCGGCCCGCTGCGCGCCGACACCACCGCCACCGACAGCAACACCGTGAAGTACGAGTGCACCGGTCCGCTCGGCTTCCTCAAGATCTCGGCCGAGATCACCACGACCAACCTGCCCTCGGACGCCACCACCGAGGCGGAGATGGTCAACGGCATCGCCTTCAACCTCGTCCTCGACTTCCCGGTCAAGCTCTTCGGGGGTCTGGGCCTGGGCACCGGCGGCATCTTCGGCGCCCTCGGCGGCGGCTTCGGCGGCGTCGGCACGGTCGGCGGCTTCGGCCTCGGCTTCGGCGGCGAGGACCTCGACACCGCCCCGGTCACCGACGACGTCGACAACGTGTCGTCCGACCCGACGCTGCGCAGCCGCGCCCGCACCGAGGACTTCGAGCTGCCGGCGCCCGGTGAGTACGAGGTCACCGCGCCGGAGTCCTTCACCTTCGTCCCGATCGCGATCTTCGGCATCCCGCTGTTCACGATCACCTGCGACGTCGTCGGTGACGACGTGGTGGACGAGGTCGTCGTCGACGAGCAGGACTCCGAGACCGACACCGAGGTCGTGGGCGGCACCGAGGACGACCCGGTCGTCGAGGCCGTCGTCACCCGCCAGCTCGGCGGCAAGGCGACCGGCAAGGTCGTCGCCGTCGCCGGCAACAAGGTGGTCGGTCAGGCCAAGCTCGTGCGCGGCCAGGCCACGATGAAGCTGCGCAACGTGGGCGGCAAGCCGGTCAAGGTCCGCTACGTCGGCAACAAGACCACCCACCCCAGCATCGCCCGCGTGAAGATCGGCTGATCCGAAGCCTCACGCATCGACCGGGGCGCACCGGGGACTGATCACACCCCCGTCACCCCCCGTCACCCCAGCAGCACCGCACCACCGCAGCACCGCAGGGAGCGAGCGGCGTCGACCACCCCCCCGACCACCGGTCGGCGTCGCCGCTCACGGGCCCGGCCTCACGGACTGAGGATCGGCCCACCTGCCCCCGGCACCACCCACCACGGGCCCATCTCCCCCGCACCTGCCCCGCGCGGCCGGGCGCACGCCGCAGCACGGACACCGGAAGAGGCGCTCCGCAAACGTGACCTCGGCCACGTTCGCCGACGTTTCTGCACGTGGGGCGTCCACATCACGGAACCGACGTCCGAAATACGAGATGAACGTTTGTGGTGAGGGTGTCCACCTCCTGAGACTCATTGACATGGTCTCCGCTGCGACGCACGCCTACCTGGTCGAACGACGCCATGTCGACCTCGGGCGCACGGGCAGCGCGATGTGTCCGGGTCCGCGCTGACACCGGGCTCCCCGCCCACGACCCCTCGCCGGACCCAGACCCCGAAGGACCACCGTGACCGACCTGCGCTACCAGGCCGCGCCCGCCCAGCAGACCGAGATCCCGCGCCCCAAGCGCGCGGAGGGTCAGTGGGCGCTCGGCTACACCGAGCCGCTGAACAAGAACGAGCAGTCCAAGAAGGACGACGACCCGCTCAACGTCCGTGACCGCATCCTCTACACCTACTCCAAGCTCGGCTTCGACTCGATCGACCCGGCCGACCTGCGCGGCCGCTTCCGGTGGATGGGTCTCTACACCCAGCGCGCCCCCGGCTTCGACGGCGGCAAGACGGCCACCGTGCCGGAGGAGGAGTTGGACGACAAGTACTTCATGCTGCGCGTGCGCTCCGACGGCCGACTGCTCACCGCCGCCGCCGTGCGGGCGCTCGGCGAGATCGGCGTGGAGTTCGCCCGCGACACCGCCGACGTCACCGACCGCGAGAACATCCAGTACCACTGGATCCGCATCGAGGACGTCCCGGCGATCTGGGACCGGCTCGACGAGGCCGGCCTGTCCAGCCTCGAGGCGTGCGGCGACTCGCCCCGCCCCTTCCTCGGCTCGCCGGTCGCCGGCGTGGCTGCCGACGAGATCATCGACGGCACCGAGGCGCTGGATGAGATCTTCCGTCGCTACATCGGCGACCCGGCCTTCTCGAACCTGCCGCGCAAGTTCAAGACCGCCCTCACCGGCCACCCCAGCCACGACGTCTCCCCCGAGACCAACGACATCGCCTTCGTCGGCACCGTGCACCCCGAGTACGGCCCGGGCTTCGACTGCTGGGTGGGCGGTGGTCTGTCCACCAACCCCATGCTGGCGGCCAAGATGGGCGTCTGGATCCCGCTCGAGGACGTCGCCGACGTCTGGGCCGGCGTGGCCTCGATCTTCCGCGACTACGGCTACCGCCGGCTGCGCTCGCGGGCCCGGCTGAAGTTCCTCGTGGCCGACTGGGGCGTGGAGAAGTTCCGCGAGGTCCTGGAGAACGAGTACCTCGGCCGGCCGCTGGTCACCTGCGAGTCCCCCGCCTCCCCCACCGGCCACCGCGACCACATCGGCGTCCACGACGCCAAGGACGGCCGCAAGTACATCGGCGTCGCCCCCGTCGTGGGCCGGGTCTCCGGCTCGCTGCTCGTGCAGCTGGCCGACCTGATCGAGGAGTTCGGACTCGACGGCGCCCGCCTCACGCCCTACCAGAAGATCGTGCTGATCGGCGTCGACGCCGAGAAGGTCGAGCCGCTGGTCGAGCGGCTCGCCGCGATCGGCCTGGAGGCGCGCCCCTCCAACTGGCGGCGCAACACCATGGCCTGCACCGGCATCGAGTTCTGCAAGCTCGCGATCGTCGACACCAAGAACCGCGCCCGCGACCTCGTGGCCGAGCTCGAGCAGCGGGTGCCCGAGCTGGACGTGCCGATCACCATCAACGTCAACGGCTGCCCCAACGCCTGCGCCCGCACCCAGGTGGCCGACTTCGGCCTCAAGGGTCAGCTGGTCACCGTCGACGGCGCCCAGGTGGAGGGCTTCCAGGTGCACCTGGGCGGCGCCACCGGGTTGCAGGCCAACTTCGGCCGCAAGCTGCGCGCCCACAAGGTCACCAGCGAGGGCCTGGGCGACTACGTCACCAACGTCGTGCGCGCCTACCTCGCCGACCGGGCCGAGGGCGAGAACTTCGCCTCCTGGGTCGCCCGGGCCGACGAGCAGCTGCTGCGCGGCGAGGAGGTGGCACTCTCCTCATGAGCGAGCGCGCGGTCCCCTTCCACTGCCCCTACTGCGGTGATGAGAACCTGTGGCCCCACGAGGCGGCGCACGGGGCGTGGGAGTGCCGGTCCTGCCTGCGCGCGTTCTCGCTGAAGATGCTCGGTCTGGTGCGGCCCACCGGCGGCGCCCGATGAGCGCCTCCACCACCCGCGCCCGCGCGAACCGCGGGGTGCTGACCGAGGGTCGCTCGCCCGAGGAGCTGCGTGAGCTGGTGTCCCACTGGGGTGCCGAGCTCGAGCTCGCCCCCGCCGAGACGATCATCGAGTGGGCCGCCGCCACGTTCGGCGACCGCTTCTGCGTCACGTCCTCGATGGGCGACGCCGTCCTGGCCCACCTCGCCGCGGCGGTCGTGCCCGGCGTCGACGTGGTGTTCCTCGACACCGGCTACCACTTCATCGAGACGATCGGCACCCGCGACGCCGTCGCCGCCACCCTCGACGTCAACCTCATCACGATCACGCCGGCCCAGACCGTGGCCGAGCAGGACGCCGAGTACGGCCCCGAGCTGTTCCGCCGCGACCCCGACCTGTGCTGCGCCCTGCGCAAGGTCGCGCCGCTGGCGGACTCGCTGGCGGGCTACGACGCCTGGGCCACCGGCCTGCGTCGCGCCGAGACCCACAACCGCGTCATCGCCCCCGTCATCGGGTGGGACGCGAAGAAGGGCAAGGTCAAGGTCTCCCCCCTCGCTCGCTGGAGCGATGACCAGGTCGAGCGGTACATCCAGGACAACGGTGTCCTGGTGAACCCGCTCGTCTATGACGGCTATCCGTCGATCGGGTGCGCTCCCTGCACCCGGCGTGTCGCCCCCGGTGAGGACCCGCGCAGCGGGCGCTGGGCCGGCACGAGCAAGACCGAGTGCGGGATCCACACCTGAACCACCGCTCCACCCACTCCCCGTGGATCCCCACCCGCCGACACGAGAAGGAGGGCAGCGTGCCTGCTCCCGCCCTGGTGGCCCTCGCTCACGCCAGTCGTGACCCGCGGACCACGTCCACCATCACCGAGCTCGTCGACCAGGTGAAGACCCAGCGCCCCGACCTGCGGGTCGAGCGCGCGTTCGTGCAGCACGGCGCGCATCGTGGCAAGCCGGACTTCCAGACCGTCGTCGACCGGCTGGTCAAGGCCGGCCACGAGGAGATCGTCGTCGTCCCGCTGGTGATGTCCGAGGCGTTCGGCGCCCCCTCCGACATCGAGGGTGCCCTGGCCGAGGCCGGGGCCCGTCACCCCGGCCTGCGGCTGCAGTGCACCGCGATCCTGGGCATGGAGGCCTGTTTCCTCGAGGTCCTGGACCAGCGCATGCGCGAGGCACTCCAGGACGCCCGGGTGCGGGAGCTCGACGCGCTCGTGCTCGCGGCCGCCGGCTCCACCGACCCGCTGGCCAACCAGTCGGTCGCCCGCCTGGCCCGGTTGTGGGGCACCCACCACCGCCTGCCCGTCACCGCGGCCTACGCCGCCAACACCCCGCCGGCCACCGGCGAGGCCGTGCGGGCCTTCCGCGCCGAGGGACGGCGTCACATCGCCGTCGCCTCGCTCTTCCTCACCCCCGGCGAGCTCACCGACCGTGCCGAGGAGCTGGCCCTGGAGGCCGGCGCCATCGCGGTCTCCAAGCCCCTGGGCGCCCACCCGGAGGTCGCCCGGATCGTGCTGGCCCGCTACGCGGTCGGCGCCGTCGAGCTCGTCCCGGTCTGATCCGGACCCTCTCCGCCGGTCGACCCGCCGTCCCCGGCGGTCAGCCCACGAGCGTCCTCACCAGGTGCTCGAGGCTGGCCGCGGGGTCGCGGGTGAGCCCGCCGTGCACCGGCCCGGGCTGCAGCACGGTGCTGCGCGGCGCCCGGACGAGGCCGAACCGGGTGCCGGCGTCCTCCCGCACCTCCCGCGTGCCGTAGGCGGTGGCCCGCAGCGCCGCGGTGTACCCGCGCTGTCCTGCGCCCACGCAGATCCGCGCCACCGCATCGGCCGCCGCGCCGACCGCGGCGACGTCGAGGTCGGCGTGCAGGGCGGTGAGCCGCTGCTCGTCCAGGGCGAAGCGCGCCTGCAGGAAGTCGACCTCCGGGCAGTGCAGCACCACCCCCACGTTCACGAACTCCTCGCGCTCCACCCGCGGCACACAGCGCATCACGACGTACTGGTAGGCGTGCCAGCCCGCGCTCACGTGCGTCATGCCGGCTCCTCCGCCGGCAGCCACGTCCGCACGCCGTCGACGCCGTCGCGTCGCGCCGCCAGGAACCTCACGTACCGCGCCCGGAGCTCCGCGGGCGTGTCCGCCCCCGGGACCGGCTCCAACCAGACGTCCGGCACCGCCGCGAGGACCTGGGCCAGGGTCGCGTCGTCCAGACGTGCCGCCAGCGCGGCGTCCTGGCGCCGGGCCGAGGCCGCCGCCTCACGCAGCACGTGCTCGCCGGTGTCGTAGGGCTGCCGCGCGAAGCGGGCGGGATCACTGGGGCCACCGGGCCAGGAGTGGTGGAAGTACAGCGAGGCGCCGTGGTCGATCGCCTCGAGCGTGCCGTTCCACAGCAGCAGGTTGGGGTTGCGCCAACTGCGGTCGACGTTGGCGGTGAACGCATCCAGCCACAGCACCCGCCCGGCGAGGTCGTCGTCGCCGTGGCTGGCACCGGGGTCGTAGCCGAAGGAGCCCGGCAGGAAGTCGAGGCCGAGGTTCGCGCCCGGGCTGGCGTCGATGAGGTCCTGGACCTCCTCGTCGGCCTCGTAGCGGGCCAGGCGCGGGTCGACCTCGAGCACGACCTGGTCGGGCGTTGGGATGTCGAGCAGCCGGGCCAGACCAGCCACCACGACCTCGGCCACGAGCACCCGCGGACCCTGCCCCGCACCACGGAACTTGCAGACGTAGGTGCCGAGGTCCTCGCCCTCGACCAGTCCCGGCAGGCTGCCCCCCTCGCGCAGCGGCGCGACGTAGCGGGTCACCACGATGTGCGGCAGCGTCGTCATCGGCCGCCCTCCGGCTCCGTGGCGAGCAGCAGTCGGCGCTGCTCGGCGACGTCGTAGTCGGCCGCGGGCCAGTCCAGCCCCATCCCCTCCAGCGCGCTCAGGAGCAGGCGACCCACGGCCAGGTTGCGGTACCACTTGCGGTCGGCCGGTACGACGTGCCACGGCGCGTGCGGGGTGCCGGTGGAGCCGAGCGCCACCTCGTAGGCGGCCTGGAAGTCCGACCACCGCGCCCGGTCGACGAGGTCGTCGGGACTGTACTTCCAGTGCTTGGCGGGGTCGTCGAGCCGGGCCAGCAGCCGGGCCCGCTGCTCCGCCAGGCCGACGTGGAGGAACACCTTGAGCAGCACGACGCCGTCGTCGACCAGCCGCTGCTCGAAGTCGCGGATGGCGGCGAGCCGGCGCTCGCGCTCCGCGGCGTCGATCGAGGCCCGCACGACCGGCACGAGCACGTCCTCGTAGTGGGACCGGTCGAAGACCCCGATCCGCCCCGGCACCGGCAGGGCCCGCTCGATGCGCCACAGGAAGTCGTGCGCGCGCTCCTGCTCGGTGGGCGCCCCGAAGGAGGTGATCGCCACGCCCTGGGGATCCACCAGTCCGAGGACGCTGCGGATGGTGCCGCCCTTGCCCGAGGTGTCCATGCCCTGCAGCACCATCAGCACCCGACGGGCACCCCCGCTGCGGCCGTGGGCGAAGAGGCGCTCCTGCGCCTGCGCGAGCGCGGGCCCGAGCGCGGCGAGGGCGGTCGCCCCGGACGCCTTGTCCCGGGGCTCCTCGGCCCCGGCCGCGGCGAGCCGCGCCTCGGGATCGGTCGGCAGGTCGCGCAGGTCGACCGGCCCCGGCGGCAGCGGGGCGATCGTGGCGCTCATGCCGAGGCGGACGGCGCGGACTCCGAGCGACGCCGCAGCGGCGGCTTGTTCGACCACGGGAAGTCGATCCAGGCGTCGGTCGCGCGCCAGAGGTAGTCGGGCACGACCACCGAGCGCGGCTTGTGGTAGACCACGGCCGTGCGGGCCTCGGCCACGTGGTCGGCGCAGAACTCCTGCACGTGGCGCAGGGTGAGGCCGGTGTCGGCGACGTCGTCGGCGATGAGCACGCGCAGCCCGGCGAGATCGATCGCATCAGGGGTGGGCGGCAGCATGATCGGGACCGGCAGCCGACGGTCGACCCCGGTGTAGAACTCGACGTTGACCGCGGAGAGGTTCTTGACGTCGAGGGCGTAGCCCAGCCCCATCCCGAGCCCGAGTCCACCGCGGGCGATGCTGAGGATCAGGTCGGGCTCGAACCCGCTGTCGACCACCTGCCGGGCGAGGTCGTCGACCGCCACCCCGAAGTCGGACCAGGTCAGGATCTCGCGCTCCTCGCTCACGGGCCGAGTCTGGCATCCGGCCCCGGCCCGCGGTCTAGGGGCCGTCCCACTCCGGGGACTCCGGGAGGTCCTCCCCGGCCCCGCGGGCGGCGAGCTCCTCCTTGACGATCGCGAACGCGAGCCCGGGGCCGTAGCCCTTGCGGCCCAACATCCCGACCAGCCGCCGGGTGGCGACGACGTCGTCGACCGTGCGCAGGGAGCGCAGCTTCTTGCGCACCAGGGCGCGGGCGGCCTCGCGCTCCTGCTCGGGATCGACCTCGTCGAGCGCCTCCCGGGCCACCTCGTCGTCGACACCCTTGCGTCGCAGCTCCTGGGCCAGGGCGCGCCGCGCCAGCCCTTTGGAGGACTGCCGGGCCCCCACCCAGGTGCGGGCGAAGGCGGCGTCGTCGACGAGACCGACCTCCTCGAACCGGTCGAGCAGCCGGGTGGCGATCTCGGTCGGAACGTTGCGGGAGGCCAGCTTGTCGGCCAGTTCGCGCCGCGACCGGGCGCGGCCGGTGAGCTGCTCGAGCAGGATCGTGCGGGCCACCGACTCCGGGTCCGCGTCCGGCCCCTGCGCCACCGGGTCGAGGGGTGGCGCAGGAGCCGAACGGGTCCACGCGGCGACACCGTCAGCGATGTCGCCGAGCCAGGCCGGCGGCGGGGCCGAGGGATCCGGCCCGCCCGCCGAGGGATGGGTCGCGCTCATGCGGGCGCGACTCAGAAGTCGTCGATGCCGATCGGCTTGTCGGACAGCTCCTCGGAGTCGACGGTCGGGCCGACGCCGAGCTTCTCCAGGATCCGCTTCTCCAGCTCGTTGGCAAGGTCGGGGTTGTCGCGCAGGAACGTGCGCGCGTTCTCCTTGCCCTGGCCCAGCTGGTCGCCCTCGTAGGTGTACCAGGCGCCGGCCTTGCGGATGAGGCCCGCCTCGACGCCGACGTCGATCAGACCGCCCTCGCGGCTGATGCCCTTGCCGTACATGATGTCGAACTCGGCCTGCTTGAACGGCGGGGCGACCTTGTTCTTCACGACCTTGACCCGGGTGCGGTTACCGACCATCTCGGTGCCGTCCTTGAGGGTCTCGATCCGGCGCACGTCGAGGCGGACCGAGGAGTAGAACTTCAGCGCCCGACCACCGGTGGTGGTCTCGGGCGAGCCGAACATGACGCCGATCTTCTCGCGCAGCTGGTTGATGAAGATCGCGGTGGTGCCGGAGTTGTTGAGCGCACCGGTCATCTTGCGCAGCGCCTGGCTCATGAGGCGGGCCTGCAGACCGACGTGCGAGTCGCCCATCTCGCCCTCGATCTCGGCGCGGGGCACGAGCGCGGCGACGGAGTCGATGACGATGAGGTCGAGCGCGCCCGAACGCACCAGCATGTCGGCGATCTCGAGCGCCTGCTCACCGGAGTCGGGCTGGGAGACGAGCAGCGCATCGGTGTCGACGCCCAGCGCCTTGGCGTACTCGGGGTCGAGCGCGTGCTCGGCGTCGATGAAGGCCACGATGCCGCCACGGGCCTGGGCGTTGGCGACGGCGTGCAGGGCCACGGTGGTCTTACCGGAGGACTCCGGACCGTAGATCTCCACGACCCGGCCGCGGGGCAGGCCGCCGAGGCCCAGCGCGACGTCGAGGGCGATCGACCCGGTCGGGATGATCTCCAACGGCGCACGGGCCTCCTCGCCCAGCCGCATCACCGAGCCCTTGCCGAACTGCTTCTCGATGTTCAGCAGCGCGGTCTCGAGGGCCTTGTCGCGGTCTCCAGCCATGGTGGTTCCGTCCTCACGTGTGTGGTGATGGGTCGTGCGACCCGGGGTGGTCGGCAGCGTCGGGGTTCCCCTGCCGACCTGCACGAGGGACGCTAGACGCGACCACCGACAGACCGGGGACTGCCGCCCGGAGGCTGTGGAGAGCGGGATCTCCCCCGCTCCGCGCTCGACTCTAGACGAACACCTGTTCGAAGTCCGCGCGCGACACGCCGACACGCCGCCGCGAGGCGGTCAGGAGTCCACGACGTGCGCGGCCCGGTCCCCCCGGCCCGACTCGGTGTCGGGGTCGCCGGCCACCTCGGAGGCGCGCGGGAGCCGCACGGAGAAGACGCACCCGATCACCCGACCCTCGGCGTCGAGGCGGTCGGCGACGTCCGCCTCTCCTCCGTGCGCCTGGGCCACCGCCCGCACGATCGCGAGGCCGAGCCCGGCCTGCACCGTCGGGGCGTGCCCGACCTCCGGCGTCCGGGCTGCGCTGCCGCGCCAGCCGACCTCGAAGGCGTGCTCCTTCTCCGGCGCCGAGAGCCCGCCGCACTCGTCCGCGACCCCGATGGTGAGGAAGCCGCCCTCCTCGACGACGTCGACACCGACCTCGCCACCGTCGCGCGTGTGCCGCACGGCGTTGCCCAGCAGGTTGTCGAGCACCCGGGCGATCGCGTCGGCATCGCCGGACACGCCGGCTCCCGGAGGGCAGCTGCCCCACACCGTGACACCCCGCGCCACCGCGGCGGGCGAGGCCCGTCGCGCGGCACCGATCGCATCACTGACCAGGTCGGCCAACGGCACCGTGCCGTCGTCGAAGCGCAGGGCGCCGGCGTGGAGCCGGGAGAGGTCGAAGAGGTCGTCGACCATCCGGGTCAGCCGGTCGACGTCGCTGCGCATCTGGGCCCGGTAGCGGGCGGGGTCGGCGGCGAGGCCGTCGTCGAGCGCCTCCGTCATCGCGCGCAGGCCGGCCAGCGGGGTGCGCAGGTCGTGGGACACCCACGACACGAGGTCGCGGCGGGCCTGTTCGAGACGACGCTCCC
This sequence comes from Nocardioides sp., assembly GCF_964228225.1. Taxonomy (GTDB): domain Bacteria; phylum Actinomycetota; class Actinomycetes; order Propionibacteriales; family Nocardioidaceae; genus Nocardioides. Next base: position 9,279 of record NZ_CAXQZB010000025.1, on the reverse strand, counting down.
GCACCCGCGACTCCTCGAGCCGCTCGCGGGTGAGCGCGAGCTCACGCGCCACGTCCTGCCACTCGCGCGGTCCGCCCACCCGGCCGAGGTCGGCGGCGGGGCCGGAGGGCTCCGCGCCGGAGGCGTCGTCGGCCAGGGACCGGATGGCGCTGGTGAGCGCATCGGACCACCGCACGGTGGCGAGCCCGATCACCAGCGAGACGCCGAGGGCCACCAGGGCCGCCAGCAGGCTGCTGACCACGAGGGCGTCGAGGTCCTGGCTGGAGATCACCATCCGCTCCGAGAGCGTCAGGACGCTGGCGAGGAGCGCGACGGTGGGCACGACGGCGACCAGGCCGAGCTGCCAGCGCAACGACCGGTGGCGGCCGAGGTAGGCCACGGTCAGGCCGAGCCCTCCGGTGGCGAGCGCGGCGCCGACGGGGATGACGATCATCTCGGTCGTTCTCATGGTGCCACCTCCCACCGGTAGCCGACGCCCCAGACCGTGACCAGCCGAGTGGGTTCCTCCGGCACGGGCTCGATCTTCTCCCGCACGCGGCGCACGTGCACGGTGACGGTCGAGTGGCCTCCGACGCTCCATCCCCACACCTGTTGCAGGAGGTGGTCGCGGGTGTGGGCCTGACCGGCCGTCGCGGCCAGGAAGTGCAGCAGGTCGAACTCGCGCTGGGTCAGCGCCACGGGGACGCCGTGGCGGGTGACGGTGCGACTCACGCGGTCGATGCGCAGGTCGCCGTCCTCGATCAGGTCGGGCAAGGCGGGGCGCTGCTGCTGCGCGCGCCGCAGCAGCGCCTCGACGCGCAGGACGAGCTCGCGAGCACTGAAGGGCTTGGTGAGGTAGTCGTCGGCGCCGAGCTCGAGGCCGGTCAGGCGGTCCTCGACCGCCCCGAGCGCGCTGAGCATCAGGATCGGCACCTGGTTGCCCCCGGCCCGCAGCCGGCGACAGATCTCCCGGCCGTCGAGCCCGGGCAGCATCAGGTCGAGCACGACCACCTCGGGCCGTTCCTCACCGATCACCCGCAGCGCCGCTCGGCCCTCGGCCTCCTCCCGGACGTCGTGGCCGGCGGCGCGCAGGTAGGAGACCACCACCTCGCGCACCGTCGCGTCGTCCTCGACGACCAGGATCAGTCCCACTCCCCCGCCTCCCGCCCCGCACGCGGGTCGGCCGCTGGTCCGCCGTCCGCAGTCGCCCGGTGGGCGCGGCGCAGCCGCCACGAGGCGGAGACCGCCACCCCCAGCACCAGGATCACAACGGTCAGGATGGCACCAAGGCGGTAGTCGACGTCGAGCAACGTCGGGTTGTCGGCCTTCGCCCCGAACCTCCCCCACGCCGGCAGGGACACCGCGGCGACGACCGCCCCCAGGACCAGCCCCACGGCGACCGGCGCACGCACCGGGCGCGGGAGCCGCAGCACGACGGCTCCGAGGAGGATGCTCAGTCCGGCGATCACGACGTCGTGCACCACGACGCCGGCGGCCAGCCAGATCCCGACCCGCCACAGGGTGTCGGAGGGCTCGGGTGCCAGCAGCAGCACCCCGTACCCGAGGACGCCGGCACCGAGGACCACGGTCAGCGACCGCCCGATCGACGGGCGGGAGCGCGACGCGCCCGTCGGCGGCGTGCTCACAGCACCTCCAGGGAGGACAGCCACTTGGTCTGGTAGACGCCGGGGCGGTTGGGCGCGATCAGGCGGCACGGGAAACCGTGGTCGAGGGCGAGGGGCTCGCCGTCGAGGTCGAGCGCGAGGAGCGTGGCGTCGTCGTCCACGAAGTCGGCGGGCAGGACGGTGACACCGCGCCCGGAGAGCTGCAGCGAGCGGAACCGGACCTCGCGACCGCGGGGCACCTCCAGACCGTCGAGCAGCTCGCGCAGCCCCACGCCGCGCCACTCACCGGACGCGCTCCAGCCCTCGACGCAGGCGATGGGCAGGGTCCGGGTGCGCTGCGGGAGCGACCGCAGCTCAGCGAGGCTGAACGCGCGCTCGCCGGCGCTCGTGCGCACGGTGAGGGCCCACGACGCCGCGGTGGCGTTGCCGACGACCCGGGCGGCCCGGGCGGTGGTGTTGATCGGGATCCCGCCGGGGCCGTCGCCGCTGCGCGCGGCGAACAGCGAGAACGGGCGCAGCGCCGGGACGGTGCCACCGGCGGTGAGCACGACCGCGGAGGCCGCCGCGACGCCGGTGAGCCGCAGCAGACCACGCCGTTCGAGCACGCCGGCGGGCGCCGGGACGTCGTCGTCGGTGGGTGCCTCGCCGTGCTGGTCGAGCCGACGGTCGTCGACGTCGTGACGCCACGCGGCGGTGATCAGCGGCCACTTGACGCCGAGATGGATCACCAGGGCGCCGATCAGGACCCATGACACCGCGTAGTGGACACTGCGGAAGTCGAAGCCCCACGGGTACCACTGGGCGCTGTTCTGCAGACCGATGACGAGCTGGAAGATCGAGGACGCGACCAGGAGCGCGATGCTGCCCCGCTCGGCGATCGTCACGAGCACCCGGCGCGGGTCCCGCAGCGACGGGGGCGGCGCGAACAGGTGGTGGTAGACCGACCAGAGCTTGACCAGCAGCAGGGGCACGGCGGCCGTGCCGCTGACGACGTGGAGCCCCTGGGTCACGCGGTACCCCCACGCCGGCCGGGTCGGGAAGGCCAGCCACGGGTCCGGGGTGCGGGCCCAGTGGCTGATGAGTCCGGTCACGAAGCACACGGCGAATGCGACGCCGAGCCAGGTCCCGACCCGCGCGGCGACCGCCGGGCTGCGCAACGGGCTGGTGAAGTCCTCCGGGCGCGGCGGGCGCACCGGCACCAGGGCGCGGACGCGGCCGCTCACGGCCGGTCCTCGAGCACCACGAACCAGCGCTCGTCGGCGGCGACCGTCTCGACGACCCGCAGCTCGGCGCGGCGGGCGACGCCCTCGATCTCGTCGACCCCCACCTCGGCCCACCGGAACGGACGGCTGCGCATGGAGCCGCACACCAGGTGCGCCCACTCGGCGCGCGTCGCCGCTCCGGGCGGGAGCACCTCGACCACCACCCGGCCCAGGGGTTCCACGAGGTGGCGACTGCGTCGCAGCAGCTGGACCGGGTCACCACCGATGCCGACGTTGCCGTCGGCGAGCAGGGCGGTGCCCCACCGGCCCTCGGCCGGGACGTCGTCGAAGACGCTGCGCACCATCGCCGATCCACCGCGCTCGCGGGTCAGGCCGACGGCCGCGGGGACGATGTCGATGCCCAGCGCGACGTGCCCCCGCTCCATGAGCGCGGCGGTGAGCCGGCCCGGACCGCAGCCGATGTCGAGGGTCGCCCCGCGGCACAGGTCGAGCAGCGCCAGATCGGCCTCGTCGGCCGGTCGACGCCAGTCGGCGACGGGAAGCGGTCGGGAGTCGCCGTCGGCACCGACGACGTCGCACGGCGTGCCGTGCAGCGCGCGGCCGAAGACCTCGCTGAAGGAGTGGTGGACCAGGGTCATGCTCGGCTCCCGGGGTGCAGCGGACGGGGATCGGGTGCGCCGGCGAGGTCGGCGCCTCGCTCTCGCGCGCGGCGCCAGGCGCGGGCGAAGCGACTGTCCGGCACGAGTCGGGCCACGACGTCGGCGTCGGCGGCCTCGTCGACGTCGCGCAGCTCGCGGGTCAGGTGCACCCCCGCTCCGGCCGCCACGAGGGCGGCGACCGTGTCGGCGCAGGTGTCGGGCGAGCTCATCCGCACCTCGGGCAGTCCGCGCAGGTGCTGCGGGTCGTGGCGCCCCAGGGCCCACCATCCGCCATCCTCGGCGGGCGCCACCACGGCGTCGTGGGTCAGCAGGGCGGCGGCCACCGCCCGCAGGTCGGACGGGGCGGCCTGGGGCGTGTCCATCCCGACCTGCACCAGCGGGCCGGGGCCGACGTCGGTGTGCGCGGCCAGCAGCCGCTCGCCCAGGTCGTCACCGCGCTGGGGGATCACGCGCCAGCCGACCAGGGCCGCCCGCAGCGCGGCCGTGCCGGATACGGCGTCGTCGAGGCCGCCGCCGAGAGCCAGCACGCAGTGCTCCACCCCGACGGCGCTCTCGGCGGCGGCGATCGTGTCGGCCAGCGCGGCCGCCGCCACCTCGGCGGCCGCCTCGGGGCCGATGCGGGCCGCGAGCCGGGTCTTGACCCGCCCGGGGCTCGGCGCCTTCGCCATCACCAGGATCCGGGTGCCGAGCGGGATCGCGGCGCTCATGCCAGCACCCGCCGGAAGTCGCGGGCCGCGCGCAGACTGCCGCGCACCGAGCCGGAGACCTTCGACCGGGTCCCCTCCGCACGCGGGTGGTAGGCGACGTCGTGCTCCAGGCAGCGCCATCGCGCCGTCGTCGCCCGCTGGAGCAGCTCGGCGGGGTAGCCGAAGCGGCGGTCCTCGACGCCGAGGTCGAGCAGGTCCTGACGGCGACAGACCCGCATCGGCGCGATGTCGTGCACCGTCATCCCGATCCGCCAGCGCATCCAGCGCACGACCAGGGCGTTGCCCAGCCGGGCGTGCCACGGCCAGATCCCCCGGCGCACGGGCCGGCGACGACCGACGGCGAGATCGGCACGGCCGGCGACGACCGCGGCGAGCAACGGCAGCAGGTCCTCGGGGTCGAAGGAGCCGTCACCGTCCATGACCGCGACGTAGGTGGCCTCGGCGGCCTCGACGCCGGCGTGGACGGCCGCGCCGTACCCGGGGCGCGACTCCTCCACGACGGTGGCCCCGAGGCTGCGCGCGACCGCCACGGTGTCGTCGGTGGAGCCGTTGTCCACCACGATCGTGCGCAGGCCCGCGGGGATGAGGGGCAGCAGGCGGCGCAGTGCCGCCGCCTCGTCCAGGCACGGCAGGACGAGGTCGCAGTCGAGGTCCGGGGGCGCCGACGAGGCCGGCGCCGGATCGCTGCTGGAGGACCTGGTGGAGGGCATGGTCATGACGCTAGGTGCCCCCGCGGCGGCGCGGGGATGACAACGGTGACGAAGCGATGACGGCTGTCTCCGGCGTCCCCCGGGGCGACCCGCGGCGCCTACGGTGGCGGGGTGCAGCCGTCCCCGACCCCGACCGCGCGCCCGTCCGACTCCCGGGCCGGGCGCGGCGGTCTCGCCGTCACCCTGGGGCTGATCGCCACCGCCGTGCTCGCGCCCGTGCTCACGGGGTGGACGGTCTACAGCCGGCTCGATCCGACCACGCCGGGCTCGATCGATCCGATCGTGGCGATCCTCGACCCGCAGTGGATCGGTCCCGGCACGGTGCCCGCCCTGCTGGTCGCGGTCATCGGGGTGCTCCACGGTCCCCGGTGGGCGGAGACGGTGCGCTGGCGCACCCTGCTCACCGGCGCGACCGCGGCGTCGCTGGCGTGGCTGGTGTCGCTCGCCACCATCCGCGGCGGTTCGGGAATCGGCGACGTGCTGGCCCGACGCTCGGAGTACCTGCCCACGGCCCGCGCGATGGACGTGACCGTCGCGCTGGACACCTGGATCTCGCGGATCCCGCTGGGGGCCGAGGACAACTGGCCGGTGCACGTGGCCGGGCACCCGCCCCTGGCGACGCTGTTCTTCGTCGGGCTCGATCGGATCGGTCTCGGCAGCGGCGCCGCCGCAGGTCTCGCGGTGTGCCTGGTCGCCTCCACGACGACGGCGGCGGTGCTGGTGACCCTGCGCCGGCTCGGGACCGAGGAGCACGCCCGGACCGCCGCGCCGTTCCTCGTGCTGACCCCCGCGGCGCTGTGGATGGCGGTCAGTGCCGATGCCGCGTTCGCGGCGCTGGCGACGTGGGGACTGGCCGCGCTCGCCGTGGCCGGCACGACGACGGGGCGGTGCCGGGTCGCCGCGGCGAGCGCGGCGGGTCTGCTCCTGGGTGCTGCGGTGATGTGCTCCTACGGGCTGCCGCTGCTCGGGGTGATGGCGCTCGCCGTGCTGGTGCTCGCCCGGTCGTGGCGACCCCTGCCGATCGCGGTGCTGGCCGCGCTGGTGCCGGTCGCGGTGTTCGCGGTCGCGGGTTTCTCGTGGTGGGAGGCGTTCCCGGTGCTGCGGGAGCGCTACTGGGACGGGCTCGCCTCACGGCGGCCTGCGGCGTACTGGACCTGGGCCAACCTGGCCAGCCTGGCGATCGCCTGCGGCCCCTGGGTGGGGGCGGGCCTGGCCGTCCTGGCCGCGCGTCGGCGAGAGGCCTCCCGGGTGGTCCTGGTCCTGGTCGGTGCCGCCGTCACGAGCGTGCTGCTCGCCGACCTGTCCCAGATGAGCCGGGCGGAGGTCGAGCGGATCTGGCTGCCGTGGATGCCGTGGCTCACCCTCGCCGTCGTCGTCCTGCCGCCACGCTGGCGGCGGCCGGCCCTGGTGGGTCAGGTGGTGTGGGCCCTCGCGCTGGAGACCCTGCTGCGCACGGCCTGGTGAGTCGGGCGCGGGCTGATCAGTCGCGCAGCGGCGCCTGCGCGAAGTCGCGCAGCCCGTCCTCGGGCGCCACCGCCGCCCGGAAGCCGAGCTCGCGCGCGGCGAGCGCGGGCGAGGCCACGATGTGCCGCACGTCGCCGATCCGGAACTCCCCGGTCACGCGGGGCGCGAGCCCCGCGGCATCGGTGGTGCCGGCGACGATCGCCGCCGCCACCTCGCCGATCGCGACGGGGCGACCGGAACACACGTTGTAGGCGGCGTGCGACCCCGGTGCGCGGTCCGGACACGCCTCGATCGCCAGCACGTTGGCGCGGGCGACGTCGGAGACGTGCACGAAGTCGCGCATCTGCGCACCGTCCTCGAACACCCGCGGTGGCTGCCCGGCCGCCAGCGCGGACCGGAACATCGCGGCGACGCCGGAGTAGGGGGTGTCGCGCGGCATCCCCGGGCCGTAGACGTTGTGGTAGCGCAACGAGATCGCCGCGGCACCGGCCTGCCGTGCCCACACCGTCGCGTACAGCTCCTGGGCGAGCTTGCTCACGGCGTAGCTGCTGCGCGGGTCGAGCGGGGCGTCCTCGGGCACCGTGTCCCAGGTCAGCGGCGCACCGCAGCGGTCGCAGGCGACGTCGAACGCCCCGGTCTGCAGCGCCTCGCGAGGACGCGGGGGCGCGGGTCGCTCGCCGTGCTCGGCGCAGCGGTACCGACCCTCTCCGTAGACGACCATCGAGGAGGCCTGCACCAGGCGTGTGACGCCGCGGGCCGCCATCGCAGCCATCAGGGCGGCGGTCCCGAGGTCGTTGTGGGCGGCGTAGAGCGGCAGGTCGGCCACGGTGACCCCGGCCCCGACCACGGCGGCCTGGTGGCACACGACGTCGACTCCGTCGAGGTGGTGCTGCCACCGGTCGGCGTCGCGCACGTCGAGGGCCAGCACCCCCTCGGGCGGCGTCGCGTCCCGGTGGGCATGCGGCAACATGAGGTCCACCGCCACCACCTCGTGCCCGGCGCCGAGGAGTTGGCGGTGGATCTCGGCACCGATGAAGCCCGCAGCGCCGGTGAGCAGCACCCTCATCCCAGGTCCGGGATCGCGTAGGGCAGCGTCATGCCCTCGGCCCAGGAGCCGCAGGTGCAGGTGGCGGGGTCGGGCAGGGCGCCGATCGCGGTGGTCAGCAGGGCCGTGAGCCGGTCGAGGTTGGCGCGGAAGCGGGCGAAGACCTCCTCCTGGCCCACGCCGTCACCGCTCTCGGCGCCGGCGTCCATGTCGGTGACGAGCGCGAGGGCGGCGTAGCACTGGCGCATCTCCCGGGCCAGCGCGGCCTCGGGTGCCCCGGTCATGTTGATCAGGTCCCAGCCGGCGGCGGCGTAGTCGCGCGACTCGGCGCGGGTCGAGAACCGGGGGCCCTCGATGACGACCATGCTGCCGCCGCGGCGCACGTCGGGGGCCGCCCCGGCGAGGGCCTCGCCCAGCCCCGGGCAGTAGGGGTCGGCGAAGGGCAGGTGACAGGCGCCGGACTCCACGTAGCTGCCGATCCGGCGGTGGGTGCGGTCGACGAGCTGGTCCGGCACGACGAGGTCGCCGGGGGCGACGGTGTCGCGCAGTCCGCCGACGGCGCAGGGAGCGAGCACCTGCCGCACGCCGAGGGAGCGCAGCGCCCACAGGTTGGCGCGGTACGGGATCGCGTGGGGCGGGTAGCGGTGGTCGCGGCCGTGGCGTGGCAGGAAGGCCACCCGGCGTCCGGCGGCCTCCCCCACCGCGATCGGCGCGGACGGCGCACCGTAGGGCGTGTCGACCTCGACGTGCACGGCGTCGGGGAGGAAGGCGTAGAACCCGGTGCCGCCGATGATGCCGACGTCGGCGCGCGCGGCCGGGTCGGCGGGGTCCAGGACAGCGGTGGAGGCACTCACCCGCCCGAGCCTAGGGGGCGGCGGACGCGTACAGGGACGCGGCGGGTGACATCCCGGTGACGGATCGGGCGCCGCGCTCAGCGCTGGTGCTCGGGGATCTCCAGCATCTCCGCCACCGCCGCCCACACCTCACGCGGCGTGAGTCCGGCGGCGAGCGCCTCCTCCACCGTGCGACTGCCCAGCGCGGTGATCGTGGTGTGCTCGGCCCACGACTCGGCCCGGGCCCCCAGGGCCTGACTCATCCGGGCTCGGAACTCGGTGTAGCGCACGCCCTCCAGCCTGCCAGAGCGCTCCTCCCCCGGCGCACCCGCACCGTGGGCCCCACCGCGGGTCCCGGGGTCAGCCTGCGACGTCGTGCAGGTGGTGCACCACGTCGTGCAGGTGGTAGCGGCCCAGGCTCGCGACCGTGAACACGCTGCCGTTGCTGCGACGTCCGGTGCGGCCGTGCTCGCGGGGGTCGAGGTCGTCGTAGATCGCGGCCACCCGCTCCGCCGATGCCCCGAGCTCGGTGGCGACGTCGGCGGCGTGCGCGAGGTCGTAACGACGCTCGAGGGCGGTGGCGTCCTGGTCCCAGTTCGCGAAGGCGGGGTCGTGCTCGTCGCGCATGAGGCGCAGTCGGTCGGCGAAGATCTCGTGCACGTCGCGCACGTGGGCGGCGTACTCGACCGCCGACCACACGGTCGGTGCCGGGCGCACGGCGGCGTCGGGACGCGCCAGCACGGGCGCCCAGGCGGCGGCGTTGGCGCGCACCCGCTCCCCCAGGTGCTCGACCGCGACCGCCGAGGCGTCGAACCCGCAGTCCGGGCAGGGCCGGTCGAGCACCCAGGTCCAGTCCTTGTCGTCGGCCGGCGGGGCGGTCGGGCCGCTGGCGATCGGGGCGTCGGCGCTCATGCGCCCATCCTCGCGGATCCAGCGGGGGCGACGCAGCCCTGACGCCGGACCGTCGGGGGTCGTCGTACCAACCGTCTGTGCTGTTGTTCGGCTCGAAATCAGCACAGACGGTTGGTACGACG
>NZ_CAXQZB010000024.1:0-86679 GCF_964228225.1 Nocardioides sp. | reverse complement strand
AACGAGATCGGCCGCATCCAGCTCCGCACCACCGTCCCCCTCCTCACCGACCCCTACTCCCGCAACCGCACCACCGGCTCCTTCATCCTCATCGACGAAGCCACCGGCATCACCGTCGGCGCCGGCATGATCAACGCCTGACCCGCGGTGGCCGGGGTCTCCCGTCGTCACCAGCAGAATGCACCGGAATCCGCCTCGGACCCGACCATTCCGCTGGTGACGACGGGGAACGGCGACCACCGGCTTGTGGTGGGTCGACGGGGGAGCGCTAAGGTGGGGCCATCATGATGCGCCTGCTCCTCCTTCGCTGCCGCAGCGAGGTCTGATCCGCCGACCTCCTCGCTGCGGAGTCCTCGCGTGCCGGCACCGCATCCACCAGCAGGAGAGAGTCCCGTGAGCAGCATCCGTTCCAACCCGGCCGACAACCCGCAGCAGCCCTCCGGGATGCCGTTCGGCCGCTACGAGCCGTTCATCCCCGTGGTCCTGGCCGACCGCACCTGGCCCGACCGGCAGATCACCCAGGCGCCGCGCTGGTGCGCGGTCGACCTGCGCGACGGCAACCAGGCGCTGATCGACCCGATGAGCCCCGCGCGCAAGATGAAGATGTTCAAGCTGCTCGTGCAGATGGGCTACAAGGAGATCGAGGTCGGCTTCCCGAGCGCCAGCCAGACCGACTTCGACTTCGTGCGCGAGCTGATCGAGGGCGACCACATCCCCGACGACGTCGTCATCCAGGTGCTCACCCAGGCCCGTGAGGAGCTGATCGCGCGCACCTACGAGTCGCTGCGCGGGGCGAAGCAGGCGATCGTGCACCTGTACAACTCCACCTCCACCCTGCAGCGCCGGGTGGTCTTCGGGTTGGACATGGACGGCATCTGCGACATCGCGGTGCAGGGCGCCCGGCTGTGCAAGAAGTACGAGGAGACCATCCCGGAGACCACCGTCTTCTACGAGTACAGCCCCGAGAGCTACACCGGCACCGAGCTGGAGTTCGCCGTGCGGGTCTGCAACGCCGTGATGGACGTCTTCGAGCCGACGGCGGCGAAGCCGGTGATCATCAACCTGCCCGCCACCGTCGAGATGGCCACGCCCAACGTCTACGCCGACTCCATCGAGTGGATGAACCGGAACCTGGCCTACCGCGAGCACGTCGTGCTGTCGCTGCACCCGCACAACGACCGCGGCACCGCCGTGGCCGCCGCCGAGCTGGGCTACCTCGCCGGCGCCGACCGCATCGAGGGCTGCCTGTTCGGCAACGGCGAGCGCACCGGCAACGTCTGCCTGGTCACCCTGGGGCTGAACCTGTTCACCCAGGGGGTGGACCCGCAGATCGACTTCAGCGACATCGACGAGATCCGCCGCACGGTCGAGTACTGCAACCAGCTGCCGGTCGCCGAGCGCCACCCCTACGGCGGGGACCTCGTCTACACCGCCTTCTCCGGCTCCCACCAGGACGCGATCAAGAAGGGCTTCGAGGCCCTGGAGGCCGCCGCGCAGCGCGACGGTGTGCCCGTCGCCGAGCGCACCTGGGAGGTCCCCTACCTGCCGATCGACCCCAAGGACGTCGGTCGCAGCTACGAGGCTGTGATCCGCGTCAACAGCCAGTCCGGCAAGGGCGGGGTGGCCTACGTGCTCAAGGCCGAGCACAAGCTCGACCTGCCGCGACGGGCCCAGATCGAGTTCAGCCGCGTCATCCAGCAGCACACCGACGCCGAGGGCGGCGAGGTCACCCCCGAGCAGATCTGGGAGATCTTCCGGGGCGAGTACCTCACGCGTGAGGCGCCGCTGCGACTGAACTCGGTGCACACCAGCTCGGCCGCCGGCGAGCGCGACGCCCTCGAGGTCAACGTCTACGTCGACGGCGAGGTCCGCACCCTGGCCGGCACCGGCAACGGTCCGCTCTCGGCGTTCTGCGACGCCATCAACGGCCTGCCGCAGGACTTCGACGTGCGCATCCTCGACTACGCCGAGCACGCCCTCACCTCCGGCGGCGACTCCTACGCCGCGGCCTACGTCGAGTGCGCGGTGGGCGGCGAGGTGCGCTGGGGCATCGGCATCGACCCCAACATCGTCACCGCCTCGCTCAAGGCCGTCGTCAGCGCGGTCAACCGCACCCGCTGAGCGCAAGACCCGGGTCGGGCGGCGACGCCCGGCCCGGGCCACGCCCGGGCACCGGACGTCGGGCACCGGACGGCGCGCTCAGAGGCGCGGCGCCAGCGGCAGCAGCACGCGGAAGGTCGTGCCGACGTCGGGGGCGGAGTCCACGTCGATCGTGCCGTCGTGGGCGGTCACGATCGAGGCCACGATCGAGAGTCCCAGCCCGGTGCCGGGGATGGCGCGGCGCTGGGCGGCCTCGGTGCGGAAGAACCGCGTGAAGATGGCGCGCTGGTCGGCGGCGTCGATGCCGATCCCGGTGTCGCGCACCGTGAGCACCGCCTGCTCGCCCAGCAGCTGCAGGCGCACGAGCACGCGGCCACCGTCGGGGGTGAACTTCACGGCGTTGCCCACCAGGTTGGCCACGACGCGGTCCAGCTGGCCCCGGTCGCCGAGGACGAGCACCTTCTCCGGGCCGGTCTCGACGCTGAGGGTGAGGTCGCGCCCGCGCAGCTGGGGACGGATCTGGTCCTCGGTGACGAGGAGGCACTCGCGCAGGTCGAACTCCTCGCGCGCGCCGCCGCCGGCGTCGGACTCGAAGCCGCCGAGCAGCAGCAGGTCGTTGCAGATGGCGATGAGGCGCTGGCCGTTGCGTGCGATGGTCTCCAACATCGGCAGCTGCCGGTCGTCGGCCGGCACCACGGTGCCGTCGCGCAGGATCTCGGTGTAGCCGATGATGCTCGTGATCGGGGTGCGCAGCTCGTGGGAGACCGTGGAGACGAACTCGTCCTTGGCGCGGTCCAGCGACTGCAGCCGCTCGACGGCGGTGCGCTCCTTCTCCAGCGCGTCCACCACGCGGGCCTGGGCCGCGCGCTGCTCGGTGACGTCGCGGGCGACGCACAAGAAGCCGACCTCGCCGTCGAGGGAGTCCTCGGTGACGGTGAGGGTCATCGAGACCACCACCTCGCGGTCGTCGCGGGCCCGCCAGCGCCAGTCCTGGGTATTGGTCTCGCCCTGGTGACCGATCAGGCCCACGAGGGCGGTGAACGGCGCCTGGCGGCTCGCGCCGCCGGTGCGCGCGGCCAGCTGCTGGGCGTCGAGGAGGTCGATGAACCGCTCGCCGACCAGGTCCTCGGGACGGCAGCCGAGCAGCCGGGCGGCCCCGGAGTTCGCCACCGTGATGCGGCCGTGGGTGTCCAGGGCGATGAGCGCGGTCGCGATCGCCGCGCCCAGCAGCGTCGCCACCAGCCCGCGGGTGCTGCGCTCGGCGGTGACGTCCACCCCCGTGAGCACCGCGTAGGTGGGCAGCCCGTGGTCGTCGCGCACGACGTTGTCGCTCCAGACCAACCGCAGCCAGCGGCCGTCGGCCGAGCGGCTGGCGGTCTCGCGCACGATCGGCACCCCCGACCGGTTGGGCCACAGGAACATCGCCTCCACCTCGGGGCGCGTGAGCACCTCCAGCGGGGTGTCCCAGATGCGGTGCCCCACCAGGGACCGCGCCGAGTGGCCGGTGAGCCGGGTGGTGGCGTCGTTGACCCGCACGACCGTGCCGGTGGCGTCGATCACCAGGATCACGCAGGCGGTGGTGTCCAGGGTGATGTCGGTGAGCCGCCGTGCCGCCTCCAACCGCTGCAGGGCCACGGTGGTGTCGGTCAGGTCGAGCAGCTGCAGGGAGAGCTGGCGGCGACCCTCGCGCACCCCCACGGTCGTGAGCGCGACGTCGAGCCGGCTGCCGGGCCGGGCCGTGGCGCTCGCCTCCCCGCGCCACGACACCCGCGAGGCGACCTGGCCGCGCAGCAGTGCGTCGGTGAGCCCGCGGTCGCCGGTGAGGAGCCGGGACACCTCGGTGCCGACCAGCTCCTCCGGGGCCACGCCGAGCACGGGGGCGGCGGCACGGTTGGCGTCGTCGACGACCAGACCGTGGGGACCGGCCTCCAGGAACAGCATGCCGACCGGCGACTCCCCGAAGTGGCGCTCGAACCGCTCGGCGTCGGCGGCGACCCGGGCCAGCAGCGCCCGTCGCGAGCCCACCGAGATCGCGAGGGGGAGGGTGGCCAGCGCCATGCAGAGCAGGTAGGAGTCGATGAAGGCGTGGAAGGCCTCGAGGTCGCCGTCGGCGGAGAGGCTGCGGTACAGCAGCGTCTTCTGCACGATCGGGCCGATGTTCACGACGATCGCCAGCGCCAGCAGTTCGCCCGTGAGCACCCGCAGGTCCAGGCGCAGGGCCGCCCAGATCAGCAGGGGGATCACCGCGATCACCATCGGCAGGGTCGGCTGGGGCTGGGTGACCACCACCAGCAGCGCGAGCGTGACTACCAGCAGCTGCGAGGCGGTCTCGAGCGGGTGGCCGGTCCAGCGCCGGCGCTCGGACCAGGTGAGGAGCATCGCCGCGAACAGGGTGATCGAGAGCGTGTGGTGGGCGAAGATCTCCGCCGCCAGGTCGGAGCCCGCAGGGTCGCCGACCAGGCCGGTGGCGGTGGCGACGCCGCCGCACAGCAGCACCGCGACCCCCAGCCGCACGAGGTCGTCGGCGGAGCGCAGCGAGGCCACCCGCCGCGCCCCGGCGGTGAGCACGAGCGCGCCCAGGAGCCCCTGGAGGGTGAAGGCGACGCCGTCGCGCAGCACGCCGGCTGCGGCGGGGTCCGCCCCGAACCCGACGTCGGGCACGACGTTGATCGCGACGGCGATCGGCAGCAGCACCGCCCAGCGGCGCGGCGAGGTGAGGGCCAGGAGGGCGACGACGAAGCCGGCGTGCGACCAGCCGACCCGCCCGCCCTCCGGCATGACGCCGAGGCTGATCGCCGCCTCGTGCACCAGTGCGACCAGGAGCAGGAGACCGGCACCGCGCCAGCCCAGCGGGCGCGGCGCCTCCGGCTCGATCTCGTGCATCCCACCAGTGTGGGGGATCGGACGCCGTGTCGTCGCCCGCACTACGCTCCCGGGCATGCTGGTCTCCGAGCGCATCGGTCATCTCTTCCTCGACGACCGTGCCGGCGGCGGCGGCCGCGACCGGCTCGAGTACACCGAGTACGGCGCCGGCGAGGCGTGGGTCGTGCTGCTGCACGGCCAGCTGATGCCGCGCCGGATGCAGCAGCCGCTGGCCCGTGCCCTGGCCGCCGCGGGGTTCCACGTCGTGACCCTCGACCTGCTCGGCCACGGCCGCTCCGACCGGCCGGCCGATCCGCTGGCGTACTCGATGACGCGCTTCGGCGAGCAGGTCGTGGCCCTGCTCGACCACCTCGGCGCTGAGCAGGCCGTCGTCGGGGGCACGTCGCTGGGGGCCAACGTGGCCCTGGAGGTGGCCGTGGCGGCCCCCGAGCGGGTGCGGGGACTGCTCGTGGAGATGCCGGTGCTCGACAACGCGGTCGAGGTCGGCATCCTCGCCTTCGCCCCCCTGCTCTACCTCGGGCGCCACCTCCCGGTCGCGATCACGGCGGTGCGGCGCCTCACGCGACCGGTGCCGCGCGGCCTGGTGCCGTTCTGGGTCGGCATCGTGCTCGACACCCTCGACCAGCGTCCCGCGCCGATGGCGGCGGTCGTGCACGGACTGTTCTTCGGCCGGGTCGCCCCGTCCTCGGCGCTGCGGCGCCGGATCCAGGCGCCCGCGCTCGTGGTGGGCCACCCGCGCGACCCGATCCACCCCGCCGCCGACGCCGAGATGCTCGCCCGGGAGCTGCCGCGGGCGCGGTTCGTCGCCGCCGAGGGCATCCTGGAGTGGCGCTTCCGGCCCGACCGGCTCACCGCGGAGGCCGTGGAGTTCGTCGGCCGCTGCTGGCGCCGGCCCCGGGTGGCGGATCCGGCCGCCGTGTCGCCGGCGGAGTGAGCCGCTGAGCGGGTCCGATGGGGCACCATGGTGTCGTGGTGCTCTACCGGGACGAAGCCGTGGTGCTGCGCACCCACAAGCTCGGTGAGGCCGATCGGATCATCACCCTGCTGACGCGGCAGCACGGGCGGGTGCGCGCGGTGGCCAAGGGCGTGCGGCGCACGACGTCGAAGTTCGGCTCGCGGCTCGAGCCGTTCACCCACGTCGACCTCCAGCTGGCCCAGGGCCGCACCCTCGACACCATCACCCAGGCCGAGACCCGCCACCCCTTCGCCGCCGGGATGGGGGAGGACTACGAGCGCTACACCGCCGGCACGGTGATGCTCGAGACCGCCGAACGGCTCGCCTCCGAGGAGCGGGAGCCCGCGGTGCAGCAGTTCCTGCTGCTGGTCGGTGCGCTGCGGGCGATGGCCACCGGTCAGCGCGCGCCCGGACAGGTGCTCGACTCCTACCTGCTGCGCTCCCTGGCCGTCGCCGGCTACGCCCCCTCCTTCACCGAGTGCGCCCACTGCGGACGGCCGGGCCCCCACCGCTGGTTCAACCCCGCCCAGGGCGGCATCCTGTGCAGCACCTGCCGGCTGCCCGGCTCCGCGACGCCCGCCCCGGAGACCGTGGTGCTGCTCGGCGCGCTGCTGGCCGGTGACTGGCCGGTGGTCGAGGCCGCCGAGCCGCGTCACCTGCGGGAGGGCAGCGGCCTGGTCGCGGCGTTCCTGCAGTGGCACCTCGAGCGGTCGCTGCGCTCGCTGGAGTACGTCGAGCGGTGACCCGCGCGTCGTCGCGCGCGGTGCGGGTAGGTTGACCGCTCGTGAAGCGAGCCGTGCGCGCCCCGTCCCCGCACCCCTCCGGAGCCCGGCCGCCGGCCCTGCCGCCGGCCCTGGTGCCCCGCCATGTCGCGATCATCATGGACGGCAACGGCCGGTGGGCCCAGCAGCGCGGGCTGCCGCGCACCCGCGGCCACGAGCAGGGCGAGCACGCGCTGTTCGACGTCGTCGAGGGCGCCATCGAGGTCGGGGTGAAGGCGGTCTCCGCCTACGCCTTCTCCACCGAGAACTGGAGCCGCTCGCCCGAGGAGGTGCGCTTCCTGATGGGCTTCAACCGCGACGTCATCCGTCGTCGTCGCGACCAGATGCACGAGCTCGGGGTGCGGGTGCGCTGGGCCGGACGCACGCCCCGGCTGTGGCGCTCGGTGGTGCGCGAGCTGCAGGTCGCGGAGGAGATGACCCGCCACAACGACGTGCTGACCCTCACGATGTGCGTGAACTACGGGGGGCGCGCAGAGCTGGCCGACGCGGCGCGGGGCATCGCGCGCGAGGTCGCGGCGGGACGCCTGGACCCCGAGAAGGTCACCGAGAAGACCTTCGCCCGCCACCTCTACCTGCCCGACCTGGGCGACGCCGACCTGGTGTGGCGCACCTCGGGGGAGCAGCGGCTGTCCAACTTCATGCTCTGGCAGGCGGCCTACTCCGAGATGGTCTTCACCGACGTGCTGTGGCCCGACGTCGACCGGCGCGCGCTGTGGCGCGCGCTGGAGATCTACGCCGAGCGGGACCGGCGGTACGGGTCGGCCTGAGCCTCCCGCGGTCGGTCCGACGCGCGGTCAGTGCTCGTCGTAGTGCTCCCCGTGCGGGGCGTGGCGATGCCCGTCGTGCACGTAGTCGACGTGGTCGTCGTGCGGCACCGCGAGGTGGCCGCAGTCGCGGCCGTGACGGTGGGGGTGGGACTCGATGTGCGCGTGGCCGCTCGGGGAGCCGGACGGGAAGGGCTCCGCGCGCCGCCTGCGGCGTCGTCGCCAGACCCCGATCGGCCAGGTGAGCAGGAAGCAGGCCAGCGCGAGCAGCACGATCGTGGGCCCCGGGGCCACCGTCGCCTGGCGCGACAGCACGGCCGAGAGCGCGAGGCCCCCCACCGAGGCGAGCACTCCCAGGGCCATCGCGGCGGTGAGGGTGACCCGGAACGAGCGGGTCAGCTGCTGGGCGGTGGCGACGGGCACCACCATCAGCGCCGAGACGAGCAGCAGCCCGACGGTGCGCATCGCGACGGTCACGCTCACCGCGGCGAGCACCGCGACGAGCACGTTGTAGGCCCGCAGCCGCAGCCCGGCCACCCGCGCGAAGTCGGGGTCCTGGGAGGCGGCGAAGAGCTGGGGGGAGAGCCCCACGCCCACGAGGACGACGATCGTGGCCAGGGCCATGGTCACGAGCACGTCCGAGGCCGAGGCGGTGGTGATCGACCCGAACAGGAACTGCTGCAGGCGGGTGGTGGCCTGCCCGCCCAACCCGGTGAGCAGGACGCCGCCGGCGAGGCCGCCGTAGAAGAGCAGGGCGAGCACGAGGTCGCCGTTGGTGGTGCCCCGCTCCCGGATCACCTCGATCGCGACCGCGCCGAGGATCGCGACCACGACCGCGGTCCACGTGGGGGAGAGGCCCGTGAGCAGGCCCAGGGCCACCCCGGTGACGGCGACGTGCCCGATGCCGTCGCCCATCAGCGAGAGGCGTCGCTGCACGAGGTAGGTGCCGATCGCCGGCGCGGCCAGGCCGGTGAACAGCGCAGCCAGCAGTGCGCGCTGCATGAAGGGCGAGCTGAAGAGCTCGGCGTAGCTGGCGGTCACGCGTGGCCGTCCCGGGGGTGCGGCGCGCGGTCCAGCGGCGCGGTGAGGTCGGGGAGCGGGCGGGTGCGGTGCGCCCGCGGGTCGGGGTGGTGATGATGGTCCCCGGGAGCGCCGTGGGCCCCCAGCCAGTCCGGCAGCGGGGGGCCGTCGTACTCGGCCCGGCCGTCGCGCATCACGACGGTGCGGTCGGCGAGCGGCGCGAGCGGACCGAGCTCGTGGGCCACGAGCACGATCGTGGCCCCGCGCTGCCGCAGCCGACCCAGGGTGTCGGCCAGCACCTGCTGGTGGTGCAGGTCCACCCCGGCGGTCGGTTCGTCGAGCACGAGCAGCTCCGGTTCGCCGGCCAGCGCGCGGGCGATGAGCACGCGCTGCTGCTGACCGCCGGAGAGGTGGTCGACGCCGTCGAGACGACGGTCGGCGAGGTCCACCAGCTCCAGGGCGTCCTGGATGGCGGCACGGTCGGCCCGCCCGAGCGGGCGCAGCAGCCGGCGTCGGCTGAGCCGGCCGGCGGCGACGACCTCCCACACGGTGGCGGGCACCCCCGCGGCGGCCCCGGAGCGCTGCGGCACGTAGCCGAGGCGGTGCCACTCGCGGAACCGGGTCGACGGGGTGCCGAACAGGGTCAGCGAGCCGCGGCTGAGTGGGTGCAGCCCGACCAGGGCGCGGATGAGCGTGGACTTCCCGGAGCCGTTGGGCCCCAGCACGGTCACGAACTCGCCGGTGTCGACCACGAGGTCGACGCCGCGGACGATGGGTCGCCCGCCGAGGGCGATGGCCCCGTCGGTGAGCTGGACCGGCGTTACGCCTGGCACCCGTTGGCCTCCTGCAGAGCCGTCAGGTTCGCATCCATCAGGCTCAGGTAGTCGTCGTCGGACGTCTCGTCGGTGAGTCCCTCGATCGGGTCGAGGACCGCGGTGGTGACGCCCGCGTCCGAGGCTAGCGTCTCGGTGAGCGCGGGGCTCGCCAGCCGCTCGCCGAAGACGGTCGTGATGCCGTCGGAGGCGATGAGCTTCTGCAGGTCGGCGAGGTCGGCGGGGGTGGGCTCGGCATCGGGGGAGAGGCCGGCGATGGGGGCGATCTCGAGGCCGTACTTGTCGAGGTAGCCGAAGGCGTCGTGGGAGACCACGATGGTGCGGCGTGCGCAGTCGGCCAGTCCGGTGGTGAAGCGCTGGTCGAGGTCCTCGAGCTCGGCGCGCAGGTCGGCGGCGCGTGCGGTGTAGTCGGCGGCGTGGTCGGGATCGATCTCGGCGAGGTCGGCGGCGACGGCGTCGGCAAGGGTGGCCATGCGCAGCGGGTCCAGCCAGAAGTGCGGGTCGAGGTCGCCGTGCTCGTGCTCCTCCTCGCTGTGACCCTCCTCGCTGTGACCCTCCTCGGCGTGGTCCTCGTCGCTGAACGGCACCAGGTCCACCACCTCGGCGGCGTCCAGGACGGTGCCGCCCGCGTTCTCCTCCACGGCGGCGTCGATGGCGGGCTGGAAGCCGTGCTCGTGGATCACGAGGTCGGCCGAGGCGATGGTCGCGGTCTCGGCGACGGTCGGCTCGAGGTCGTGGGGCTCCTTGCCGGGGGCGGAGAGGCCGATCACCTCGGCGTCGTCGCCGGCCACCCGCTGCGCCACGAACTGCAGCGGGTAGAACGCCGCCGCCACCTGCACGCCGTCGCTGGCCGTGGCCTGGCCGCCCTCGTCGGAGAAGGCGGAACAGCCGCTGGCGGTCAGCACGAGCGCGGCGGTGGTGGCGAGGACGGCGGTGCGCAACATGGGATTGATTCTCACTTCAAGGAAGGGGCGTGTCAAAGCGGCGGGGTGTGGGTGCGGGTCATGATGGGGCGGTGACTGCTGCGACGGACCCGCTCATCCGCACCGAGGATCTGGTGCCGCTCCTGCGGTCGGTGACCCTGCTCGACGTCCGCTACCGGCTCGGGGGACCCGGCGGACCGGCGGAGTTCGAGTCCGGTCACCTGCCCGGGGCGCGGTACGTGGACCTGGACACCGCGCTCGCCGCCGCCCCCGGTGCGGGTGGTCGCCACCCGCTGCCCGACCCCGCGGTGTTCGGTGCGGCGATGCGCGCGGCCGGCGTGCACCACGACCGGCCCGTCGTGGTCTACGACGACTGGGCGGCCCACGCCGCGGCCCGCTGCTGGTGGCTGCTGCGCCACCACGGCCACGACGACGTACGGGTCCTCGACGGCGGACTCGCGGCGTGGCGGGCCGCGGGCGGTCCGCTGGAGACCGGTCCGGCCGGCGCGGGCACCGGGGAGGAGCCGGGCGACTTCGTGCCCGGTCCCGGGCGGGCGCCCGTCGCACGCTCCGAGGACCTGCCGGCCGCGGTCGCCTCCGGTCGGGTGCTGCTGGACGCCCGCGCGCCGGAGCGCTTCCGCGGGGAGGTCGAGCCGGTGGATCCGGTGGCCGGTCACATCCCCGGGGCGGTCAACGCCCCCACCGCGGCCAACCTCGCCCCCGACGGGCGCTTCCACGAGCCCGCCGACCTCCGGGCCCGGTTCGAGGCGCTCGGCGTCGCGCCGGCGGTGCCCGGCGTCGAGGCGATCGCCTCCTGCGGCTCGGGGGTGACGGCGTGCCACGACCTGCTCGCCCTGGCCCACGCCGGTCTCGGTGACCACGCCCTGCACCCCGACAGCTGGTCGGGCTGGATCACCGATCCCGCCCGCCCGATCGCCCGGGGCTGAGGCGCCCGCGGCTCCGTCGACTCGACGTGGTGCGGGCGTCTCCGCCCGCTGGCGCTCGCTCCTCGACGACCGGTGGGGGCGCTCGTTCGTCGAGGAGGCGCCCCAGCGCCGTCACGAGACGGGGTGAGGTGGGAGTCGGCGGTGGGGCGGGTGCGGGCGTCTCGTGACGCTCGCTGGCGCTCGCTCCTCGACGACCGTGTTCCTGGCGCCGTCACGAGACGGTGAGGTGGGAGTCGGCGGTGGGGCGGCTCCGGTGCTCGTCCCGCTGCAGGGGCAGCGGGAGCCGTCACCAGTGGACGCCGCGGAACACCTTCGCCACGATCATCTGCTCGGTCTCGCGGGCGCCCTGCTCGACGGCCTGCCCCTTGGCCGCGGCGGAGTCGGGGAACACGTGGTAGGCCATGTTGAGCACGCGGAAGGCCAGCTTGGGGGCCACGGTGTGGGCCACGGCGCCGACGTTGCCGAGCATCGTGTTGATCTCGTGGGGCTTGCCCACCAGTCCGTCGATCACGACGTCGGCGGCCTGGGCGGGGGAGATGGTGGGGAACTTGTCGTAGATCTTGGTGGGCGCGATCATCGGCGTCCGCACCAGCGGCATGTGCACGTTGGTGAAGGTGATCCCGTTGCCGACCACCTCCGAGGCCACGACGTTGCTCCAGGAGTCCAGCGCGGCCTTGGAGGCGACGTAGGCGGAGAAGCGCGGCGGGTTGGTCTGCACCCCGATCGAGGAGATGTTCACGATGTGCCCGGACTTCTGGCGCTGCATGGCGGGCATCAGGCCCATGATCAGCCGGATGGCGCCGAAGTAATTCAGCTGCATCGTGCGCTCGAAGTCGTGGAACCGGTCCTGACTCAGCCGCAGCGAGCGGCGGATCGAGCGCCCGGCGTTGTTGACGACGAAGTCGACCGTGGGCAGCTCGGCCACCAGGCGCGCGCACAGGTCGTCGATGGCGTCGAGGTCGGAGAGGTCGCAGGGGTAGACCAGCGCCGTGCCGCCCCGCATCTCGATGGTCGCGCGGGTGTCCTCGAGCTTGTCGCGTCCGCGCGCGACCAGCACCGGGATGCCGCCGGCCTGGGCGACCTTGAGCGCGGTGACCTGGCCGATGCCGGAGGAGGCGCCGGTGATCACGACGTGCTTGCCCGCCAGCGCGGCGCGGGCCTTGGGGTCGCGGCCCGTGGCGTCGTCGAGGTGCTCCTCCCAGTACCCCCACAGGGTGCGGGAGTAGCTCTCGAGGTCCGGCACCGCGATCCCGGAGCCGGCCAGGGCCTGCTCGGTGCGGCGGGAGTCGAAGACGGCCGAGAAACCGGTGTGGGCCACCACCTCGGCGGGGATGCCGAGGCGACCGAGGGTCTGGTCGAGCACGATCTGGGTGGGGCGCTGGCGCACCAGCGCCGCGAGGATCCGGCCCGGGCGCAGCGCCCCCGGCACCGGCACCGGCGCCGACGGCGTGGCGAACCGCGGCGCGCCGGCGGCCCGGCAGAACAGGTTGACGACCTCGACCGTGGGCTGCGGCTCGGGGTTGAGCAGGTGGAAGGCCTCGCCGTCGCGGTCGGGGAGGTGGGCGAGGTGGTCCATCGCCTTGGCGACGTAGTCGACCGGCACGACGTTGGTGTCGCCGAGGTCGATGCCCACCAGCGGCAGCCAGGCGGGGAGGCGGTCGCGCAGCAGCTTCAGTGCGGGGAAGAAGTAGTAGGGGCCGTCGACCTTGTCCATCGCCCCGGTCTCGGAGTGGCCGACCACGATCGCGGGCCGGTACACCCGCCACGGCACGGGGCACTCCTCGCGCACGATCCGCTCCGACTCGTACTTCGTGCGGTGGTACGGCGAGGGCAGCGGCTGCCCCTCGTCGAACATCGTCTCGTCGAAGCGCCCCTCGAAGTCGCCGGCCGCGGCCACCGAGGACACCTGGTGGAACACGCCCACCCCGAGCGCGCCGGCGAGCTCGAGCGCGTGACGGGTGCCGCCGACGTTGAGCGCCTCGTTGGTGGCGTCGTCGGCGGTCATGTCGTAGATCGCGGCGAGGTGGAAGAAGTGGTCGATGGTGCCGGCGTGCTCGGCCACCCAGTCGGCCGCGACGCCCAGGCCGCTCGCGCCGAGGTCGCCGACCACCGGCACCACGCGGTCCGAGCCCCAGCGGCGCTGCAGCGGCGCCAGGCGGGGCAGGGAGGACTCGCGGCACAGCACGAAGATCGGACCCTCGCGGTGCTCGATCAGCTGCTCCACGAGGTGGCGTCCGATGAATCCGGTGGCCCCGGTCACGAAATACGACATGGCGGCACAGTACTCACCCGTGCGCGCCGCGCCAGTGCCCTCCGGGGCGTGGCGTGAGGACCGGGCTCAGGAGCGGTCGCCGCCGCCGAACATGATCTCGTCCCAGCTCGGCACGGAGGCCCGACCCTTCTTGCGCGCAGGCTTGCGCGCGGGCGGCTCCTCGGTGCTCGGCTCGTCCGCCGCGACCGTCCCGGGCGCCGGCGACGTGCTCGCGGCCGGGGCGTCGGCCGGACGGCTCGGCGCGGGCTCGTCGTCCCACGGCAGGACGTCGTCGGCGGTGGGCTGGTCGGTGCGTGCCACGGGGGCGGGGCGCGCGGCCTGCGCCGGGACGACGGGCTCCCCGGCGCGCTCGGCGGCCGGCGCGGCCTCGGGGGCCGCCACGACGTCGACAGGGGCCTGCTCGAGGGCCTGCTGAGGCGACGGCGCAGGGGCGGGGTGCTCCTGGGTGCGTCGCTCCCGCAGCGAGGCGAGGTCGTCGCGGGCGGGCTCGGCCGCGGGCTCGGGCGGCAGTTCGCCCACCAGCCAGCGGGCGTCGTCGTCGGCGAGGAGCACGTAGTTGCCCGGCGCGTCGTAGGTGAAGTGCGCCAGGCCGGTGCGCTCGCCGGAGGGACCGCCGGCGGTGTAGTCGGCGGTGTAGTCGGCCGTCAGCGTCCAGCGCCCGTCCTCGCGGCGCCAGGCGTCCCAGGTCACGCTTGCGGGGTTGATGTCGAGACCGCGCAGGTGCGCGGCGACGGCGTCGGCCAGCACGCGGGCGCCGCCGGCCGCGCCCTCGCCCGCCGGACGACGCAGGTGGGCGCGCTGGGCCCGCTCGGCGATGTGCTCGCGCTCGGCGAGGACCGGGCCCGCGAAGGGCATCACGCGCTCGATCGCCACCCCGGCGGCCGCGGCCACCGACTCGGGGGTCTCGCCCGCGCGGATGCGGGCCTGGATGTCGCGGGGGCGCAGGTCGCTCGAGGTCCTCGAGTCTCTGTCCATCGTGGTCTCCAACTGGCCGGCGCGGGCGGGGACGCCCCGCACCGCGGCCTGCAGCGGGGGCGTGAGGTCGAGGGTGTAGGGCGCGCCGTGCTCGTCCTGCAGGAGCACCCGCCGGCCGTCCTCGCTGAGCCCCACGAAGCGGAGCGGGGAGGGGGCGTGGGCCCTGGCACGCCCCACAGGCGTCACCACGGCGTCCACTTCGGCGTTCTCGGTCACGGCGTCACACCACAATTCCTCGTTCCGAGTGAGCCTACGGCACAGCACCGGCGCAGCGGGCGCGCCCGGACGGCGTGGCGCGGACCTGCCGCAGATCGGGTCGCGGGTGCGGTGGAATGGGCGCCGTGAGCGGACTCAGCACCACCCTGGTGATCCTCGACCTCCTCGGGATCTTCGTCTTCGCTCTCTCGGGTGCGCTCGTGGCGGTGCGCAAGGAGCTGGACCTGTTCGGCGTCCTCGTGCTCGCGGGCACCACCGGCCTGGGGGGCGGGTTCCTGCGCGACGTGCTCATCGGTGCCACGCCGCCGGCGTCGCTGCAGGACTGGCGCTACCTGATGGTCCCTGTGGCCGCCGGGCTGGTGACCTTCCGCTACCACCCGACCCTGGGGCGGATGGAGCGTTCGGTGGGGGTGCTCGACGCGTTCGGTCTCGCGGTGTTCTGCGTGGCGGGCGCGCTCAAGGCCAGCGAGTACGGCCTGGGGCCGCTGCCGGCCGCGCTCATGGGCATGGTCACCGCGATCGGCGGCGGCATGGTGCGCGACGTCCTGGCCGGCCGGGTGCCGGTGGTGTTCCGCGACGAGCTGTACGCCACGCCGGCCCTGGCCGGATCCTTCATCGCCGTGGTCGGTGCCCGCCAGGACCTCCCCGTCTCGGTCGTGGCGGTGGCGGGGGCGCTGGTCTGCCTGGTGTGGCGTCTGCTCGCGATGTGGCGCCACTGGAAGGCGCCGGTGCCCACCGGCGTCGCGAGCGTCTGAGCCGGTCGCAGCCCTCAGCGCAGCCCTCAGCGGAGCCCTCAGCGCGGCCCCGTCGCGGCCGGTGCGGCGACCGGCCGTCGGGCCGGATCGGGCGGGAGGGTGAGGGAGGCCAGGAGCGCCACCAGCCCGCCGAGGACGGCGACGACGAAGCCGCTGGCGCCGTCGCGGGCGTCGATGACGGCCCCCGCCAGCGCCGCGCCGGGGGCGATGCCCGCACCCAGGCCGGTCTGCAGGAACGCCATGCCCTCGGTGAGCCGCGGTGTGGGCACGCGCTGCTCCACCGCGGTGAACGCCGCGATCATGGTGGGGGCGATGGCGGAGCCGGCGATCACGAACGCCGCGCCGAGCGCGATCAGCGACCCGGTGGCGGCGGCCAGGCCGATGCCCAGGATCGCCACCAGCATCGCGGCCGACCCCCACCGCAGCCGGGTGCCCGGACCGTGTCGCCAGGCGACGGTGCCGGCCACCAGCCCGGCCACGAGGCTGCCCAGCGCCCACAGGGCGAGCAACGGGCCCGCGGCGCCGGTGCGGCCGGCATCCTCGGCCGTGGCGACCGTGCTCACCTCGGCGGCCCCGAAGAGCGTGCCGAAGGCCAGGCTCACCACGGCCAGCGGCACGACGCTGCGCCACGGCATCGCGGCCACCGGGCGATCGCCCCGGGCGCGCGGATGACGGGCGGGGGCGGTGCGGCGCTGGGCGGCGAGCGCGACCGCGCCGACACCGCCCAGGACCGCGGCGGCGACCAGCCCGGCCGCCGGGTGCACGGTCGTGGCGAGCAGCGTGATGAGCAGCGGGCCGAGGAGGTAGACGACCTCGTCGACCACCGACTCCAGGGCGAAGGCGGTCTCGCGGTCGGCGGGCTCCTCGAGCAGCGCCGACCAGCGGGCCCGGATGCATGCACCGCCGGCGGGGAACGCCGCCCCCGAGAGCGCGGCGACCGCGGCCGCCAGCCCGAGCGGGCCGTCGGCCTGCACCACCGCGACGACGCCGAGCAGGCCCAACGACCACACCACGCCGGTGCCGAGCAGCATCGGGCCCTGGCCCCACCGGTCGATCCAGCGCCCCTGCGGCACGGCGAGAGCCGCCTGGGCCAGCACGTAGACGGCGGCGACGAGCCCGGCGCGGCCGTAGGAGCCGGTGGCGCTCTCCACGAGCAGCACCAGACCCAGGCCCACCATCGAGTTCGGCAGTCGTGCGCCGAGGCCGGCGAGGCTGAAGGCGAGGGCGCCCGGACGGGACAGCACGCGGCCGTAAGGGGTGAGCATGGTCTCCCTACGATGACAGGGTGACGGACTCCGCTGCAGCCCCCACCCCCGTGCCCGCGCCCGCGCCCGCGGCCGGCCGCCCCTACGACCCCTACGACGCCGTCCTGCTGGTGTCCTTCGGCGGCCCCGAGAAGCCCGAGGACGTCGTGCCGTTCCTCGAGAACGTCACCCGCGGCCGCGGGATCCCGCGCGAGCGGCTGGAGGAGGTGGGCGAGCACGACTTCCTCTTCGGGGGCCGCTCGCCCATCAACGACCAGAACCGGGCGTTCATCGCCGCGCTGCGCGCCGACTTCGACGCCCACGACATCGATCTGCCGATCTACTGGGGCAACCGCAACTGGGACCCCTACCTGCGCGACACGATGGCGCAGCTCGCCGTCGACGGCCGGTCGCGGGTGGCGTGCTTCGTGACCAGCGCCTACTCCTCGTGGAGCTCGTGCCGGCAGTACCGCGAGAACCTCTTCGACGCCGTGCAGGGGGTCGAGGGCGCGCCGACCCTGGACAAGCTGCGCCACTACTTCAACCACCCCGGGTTCGTCGCCCCCGTCGTCGACGCCGTCGTGGCCGCGCTGGAGGACCTCCCGGCCGACGTGCGCGACGGCGCCCGCCTGGTCTTCGTCACCCACTCCATCCCCACCGCGATGAACGACTCCTCCGGTCCGCCCGAGCAGGGGGGTGCCGCCTACGTGCGCCAGCACCTCGACGTGGCGGCCGTCGTGGCCGCGCAGGTGGCCGAGCGCACCGGGGTGGAGCGCGCCCACGACCTCACCTTCTGCTCCCGCTCGGGCGCGCCGCACATCCCGTGGCTCGAGCCCGACGTCAACGACCACCTCGAGGCGATCGCCTCGGAGGTGTCGGCCGTCGTGGTGATCCCCGTGGGGTTCGTGTCCGACCACATGGAGGTGATCTACGACCTCGACACCGAGGCCAAGGCCACCGCGGAGGAGCTCGGTCTGCCGTTCCGCCGGGCCGCCACGCCGGGGGAGGACGAGCGGTTCGTCGCCGTCGTGCGGGACCTCCTGCTCGAGCGGGCCGCGGTCGAGCGCGGCGAGGACGTCGTCCGGGCGGCCCTGGGCACCACGGGCCCGATGTGGGACCGCTGCCCAGTGGGCTGTTGCGCCAACCCCCGCGCCGAGCGCCCGGCGCTGTGCGGCCTCACCGCCCCCGCCGACGCGTGAGCACCGACGCGCCCTCTGCTCCTGCGGTGTCGGACGAGGAGGTCGACGCGCTGGTCGAGCTCGCCCTCGGTGCGGCCCGTGAGGCCGCGGCGCTGGTGCGCGAGCGGGCCCGGGCCCGGGTCACGGTCGCCGACACCAAGACCAGCGAGGTCGACGTCGTCACCCAGACCGACCGCGACGCCGAGGCGCTGCTGCGCGGGCGCCTGCTGGCGGCGCGGCCCGACGACGCGGTGCTGGGGGAGGAGGGCGACGACGTCGCGGGCACCAGCGGGGTGCGCTGGATCCTCGACCCGATCGACGGCACGGTGAACTTCCTCTACGGCATCCCGCAGTACGCCGTGTGCGTGGCGGCCGAGCGTGACGGCGAGGTGGTGGTCGGGGTGGTCGTCGACGTCGCCAAGGACCGCACCTACCTCGCCCGCCCCGACGGTGCGGGTGGCTGGAGCGCCACCCGCGACGGCGTGCCGTTGCAGGTGCGTCCCCCGGCCGATCTCGGCCTGCGCCTGGTGGCGACCGGCTTCTCCTACTCGCGCGAGACGCGCGCGGTGCAGGCCCGGGCGGTGGGGGCGCTGCTGCCTCGGGTGCGCGACGTGCGCCGGCTCGGCTCCTGCGCGCTCGACCTGTGCGGGGTGGCCGAGGGCAGCCTGGACGCCTACGTCGAGGAGGGCGTGAACCTCTGGGACCACGCTGCGGCGGGCCTGATCGCGCGGGCCGCCGGGGCGCGCTTGGAGCTCGGGGTCGGTGCGGGCGGCGGCACGCTGCTGGTCGCCGCGGCGTCGTCGGGCTTCGAGGAGTTCCGTGACCTCACCCGCGCGTGCGGCTTCTGGGCCGCGACGTCGGCGGGTGGCGACGACGGCGAGGCGCCCACCGTGTGACGTGGCCGACCCGGCGTCCGGGGGGGAATAGGCCGCCGACACGCGGTGTTCCAGCGTGCGACCGGTCCCGGGTGAGCAGCGGGCGCCGACATGGTGCACAATCTGCCCCGCACTCCGGTGCCGGGTCACCGGAGCCGCGTGCGGACACGGCCGGGCATCGCAGCCCGGCCCGGGTCCGGCGGGTGTCGCAGCAGCCCACACCCGTCACCCCCGTCACACCGAGCACGATCGAGCACCACCAGCACCACCCACGGCGCGCGAGCGACGCGCGCCGCACGGACACAGCAGAGGGGAGTGAATCCGATGGCTACCGACTACGACGCACCTCGCAAGACCGAGGAGGAGCAGTCCGAGGAGAGCATCGAGGAGCTCAAGGCGCGACGCCACGACAAGAACTCGGGCAAGGTCGACGAGGACGAGACCGAGGCCGCGGAGTCCTTCGAGCTCCCCGGCGCCGACCTCTCCCACGAGGAGCTGGCGGTCGAGGTGAAGCCCAAGCAGGAGGACGAGTTCACCTGCATGAGCTGCTTCCTCGTGCACCACCGCAGCCAGCTCGCGGACCCGAAGGCCATGACCTGCCGGGACTGCGCAGCCTGAGCCCGTCACCGCGGGCGAGCGACCCTCGCCCGCCGACACGACGACGCCCCCGCGGCCGGGAGACCGGCCGACGGGGGCGTCGTCGTTGATGAGGGGGCCGCTCCGGGCCTCCCCGGGACGACCCTGACCCGGGTCAGAGCCGCGACGGCGTCACTGACCGTCCTTGCGCAGCGCCGGCGGGAGCGCCCCGGTGGACTTCACGTAGTAGCCGGCCGCCCGGCGCTGGGCGAGCATCTTGGCCAGGGCGACGAAGGTGCCGCTGGCGGCCGCCCAGGCCACGGCCTCGGCCAGCTCGACGTCGGGGTCGGCGGGGTTGGCCGGGGGCTTGCGGCCCGTGGCCGACTTCCAGAACGCGTCCAGGCCCTTCTTCGCCACGGTGCCGGCCATGAGGGCCGACCCGAAGGCCATGAGGGACCAGATCTTGGAGCTGTCCGAGGAGCCACCCTTGCTCGCCATGGGGCCGACCCTAGTCCATGGCCGCTCCATGGCTGATCCGTGGCCGGCGGGCCCTCGCGGCCGCGCATCCCCGGTGGAACAGGCTCAGTCGGCCCGGTCGGTGCGCTCCTCGCCCGTGGGGCGCCGCAGCTGCGCGCCCAGCGCCGCCGCGAACGCGTCGGGATCGCGCGTCCCGATCAGCCAGTAGGGCGTGGGGTCGGCGGGGTCGAGCACCGGCACCCGCACGGCGCGGTCGAGGTAGGGGCGCAGCAGCAGGTAGGCGCGGGCGTCGGCATCGACGCCGGCCGCGCGCCGGGCCTGGTCGGCGTCGAGCGGCTCGGGGGCACCGAGGTGGTGCAGCTCGATGCGGGCGCGGCCGGCGGTGAGCAGGCCGTCGGCCACGACCACGCGGGCCGAGCCGATCGAGCGGAACAGCGAGGTCAGCAGCGCCAGGGCGGCCGCGGTGACCGCCCAGGCGATCCACGGGGCGTCGTTGACGGCCACGATGACGGCCAGCCAGAAGGTGGCGATCAGCATCGTGCCCTGCACCCACCAGCGCAGCGGCACGTGCAGTCGCTCCTCGTAGGCGGTCCCCGTCACCCCTCCAGGATTCCATCCCGGGCCAGGGGAGCGCACCACGGGCTCGGGTGTGGGCGCTGCGGGCGTCGCCGGTGCCGGGGACGCCGGGGCGCGCGGGCCGGTGCGACCTCGGTAGGTTGCGCCACGTGACGACCCCCGACCCCGCGAGCGCGCCGCTCGCCCTGCGCGTGCAGCGCCTCGACCCGGGCCTCCCGCTGCCGTCCTACGCCCACCTCGGCGACGCCGGTGCCGACCTGTACGCCGCCGAGGAGGTGCGGATCGCCCCGGGCGCCCGGGCGATGGTGCGCACCGGCCTCGCGATCGCGCTGCCGCGGGGCTACGTCGGCCTCATCCACCCCCGGTCGGGCCTGGCGCACCGGATGGGCCTGACGGTCCTCAACGCCCCCGGCACCGTCGACGCCGACTACCGCGGGGAGATCAAGGTCGTGCTCGTCAACCACGACCTGCACGAGACCGCCGTGCTCCACCGCGGCGACCGGATCGCCCAGCTGGTGGTGCAGCGGGTCGAGCAGGTGCGGTTCGTGGAGGTCGACGCCCTCGACGCCACCGAACGGGGCTCCGGCGGCTACGGTTCTACCGGCGGTTTCGCCGCAGGCGGGACCGAGTGAGCGACGATCGAGGAGTGAGGCCGTGAGGATCCGGCGCAAGAAGGACGACGCGACGACGCCCGAGGGGGTCGACGCCGCCGGCACCGGGTCGGAGGCCGCCGAGGAGGGCGCCGGCGACGCGCAGTCCGCCGAGGTGCGGGCTGCGGGACCCCTCGACGTCGACGAGGCCGAGGACGGCGTCGAGCGCGTCGACCTCGGCTCGCTGCTGGTGGCCCCTGAGGCCGGGCGCGAGCTGCGGCTCCAGGTCGACGAGCGCACCAACACCGTGCAGGCCGTCCTGCTGGCCTCCGAGGACGGTGCGGTGGAGTTCCGTGCGTTCGCGGCGCCCCGCAACGGCGACCTCTGGACCGAGGTGCGGCCCCAGATCGCGGCCGACATGCAGGCCCGGGGCGGGCGCACCTCCGAGCGCGAGGGTCCCTTCGGCATCGAGCTCGTGTGCACCCTGCCGGTGCAGGGCGAGCAGGAGAACCTCGTGCAGCCCTCGCGGATCGTCGGCGTCAACGGGCCCCGCTGGCTGCTGCGGGCCACGTTCCTCGGCAAGCCGGCCATGGAGCCCGAGGCGGCCGCGGAGTGGGAGGACGTGCTGCGCCGCGTCGTCGTGCGTCGTGGCGGTGCCCCGATGCCCGTCGGCGAGCCGCTGCCGCTGACGCTGCCCGACTCCGCCCGGCGCGTCGGCCCGGCCTGAGGTCGCGACCGCCGTGGAGCAGCCTCTCCCCGCCGACGAGCACGCCCCCGACCCGGGCAGCGATCAGTCGTCCGGACGCGCCGCCGACTCCCGCGGCCGCCTGCGGCGCACCCTGAGCCGCTGGGCCAACACCGAGCACCAGCACGCCCGCGACCTGCGGCGCGAGTTCGAGGTCGCGGGCAGCGAGACGATCGCCACCGCCGCCGACCGGTCGATGGTCACCCTGCGCGGCACGTTGCGCGCCCTCACGGTGCGGCCCCGCGGCGGGGTGCCGGCCCTGGAGGCCGAGCTCGACGACGGCACGGGCACCATCACCATCGTGTGGCTCGGACGACGCCGCATCGCCGGGGTCGACCCGGGTCGCTCGCTGCAGGTGCGCGGCCGGATCGGCGTGCACGACGGCGTGCGCACCATCTACAACCCCCGTTACGAGCTGCTGTGAGCACCGCCGTGCCGCCCGTGGGCGGTGTCCCCGAGGGGGTCACCACGGTCGAGGCGCTCGTGCGCCGCCAGATGTCGCAGGCGCTCGGCGGGGTCCGCGGGATGCTGGAGGCCGGCATCCCCGGGATCCTGTTCACCGCCGTGTGGCTGCCCACCAAGGACCTGCGGCTCGCGCTGATCCTCAGCGGTGCCACGGCGGCGATCGCGCTGCTGGCCCGGGTGCTCCAGCGCAGCACCACCCAGTACGCGCTGAACGCGCTGTTCTCGATCGGCATCGGCTGGGTCTTCGTCCGGTTCGCCGAGAACGGCGGCGGCGACGCCTCCGACCAGGCGCTGGCCTTCTTCCTGCCCGGCATCCTCTACAGCGGCGTGTACACGATCGTGCTCGGGGTGAGCGTCGTCGCGGGCTGGCCGCTGCTCGGCTTCATGCTCGGCAGCGTCACCGGCGACCCGACCGGCTGGCACGACCAGCCCCAGGTGGTGCGGCTGTGCGCGCGGCTCACCCTGGTGCTCGGCGCCCCCGGGGCGATCGGGGTGCTGCTGCAGGGGCCGGTGTGGTTCCTCGGCTGGCGCGACGTCATCGACCCCGACACCGCCGTGGCGATCATCGCGGGCCTGCGCTACGGCCTGGGGTGGCCGCTGCGCATCGGCTCCTGGTCGGCCATGGTCTGGCTCCTGGCCCGCAACGCCACGCCCCTGGAGTTCCCCGGCCCGGCCCACCCGCCCCCCGGCGTTTGACGTCGTCCCCACCGTCTGTGCTGTTTCCGGGCCCGGAAACAGCACAGACGGTTGGGACGAGGCACCCCGACCGAGGCCGGAGGGCCCGGCTCAGCCGCCGTGGGTGGAGGGGGCGAGCAGGCGCTCGAGCTCGTCCTCGACCTCGGCCGGGACGACGAGCAGCAGCTCGTCGCCCGCCTCCACGGGCTGCTCGGGGTCGGGCACGTAGACCTGGCCGTCGCGCAGGATCGTCACCAGCGCGCAGTTGTCGGGGAAGGGGATCAGCCCGGTGGGCTTGCCGACGTAGGGGGAGTCCGCGGGCAGCGTCATCTCCACGAGGTTGGCGTTGCCCTGGCGGAAGGTGAACAGCCGCACGAGGTCGCCGACCGTGACGGCCTCCTCCACCAGCGCCGACATGATGCGCGGGGTCGACACGTGCACGTCCACGCCCCAGGCCTCGGTGAACAGCCACTCGTTGTTGGGGTGGTTCACGCGCGCGACGGTGCGGGGCACCCCGAACTCGGTCTTGGCCAGCAGCGAGGTCACGAGGTTGACCTTGTCGTCACCCGTGGCCGCGATGACGACGTCGCAGCCCTCGAGGCGGGCCTCCTCCAGGGAGGACAGCTCGCAGGAGTCGGCCAGCAGCCACTCCGCCTCGGGCACCCGCTCGGGCAGCACCGAGGCGGCGTTCTTGTCGATGAGCAGGACCTCGTGGCCGTTCTGGATCAGCTCGCGGGCGATGGATCGGCCCACGGCGCCCGCACCGGCGATGGCGACGCGCATGTCAGTGCTCCTCGGGTCCGCGCTTGATGGTCTGGAAGGCCCGTGCCGCGAGTTCCTCGCGCATCACGAGGTGGATCAGGTCGCCCTCCTGCATCACCGTGTCGCGGTCGGGCAGCATGCCCTCGCCGAGTCGGTCGATCCAGGCCACGCGCGAGGCGGTGGCGACCTGGAACTCCCCGACCCGGTGGCCCACCCACACGGTGGGCAGCGGCACCTGGTCGACGCGGATGACGCCGCTGGGGTCGCGGAAGTCGGGCTCGGCGCCGGCCGGCAGGAGGCGCCGCAGCACCTGGTCGGAGGTCCACTTGACGGTGGCGACGGTGGTGATGCCCAGGCGCTGGTAGACCTCGGCGCGGCCGGGGTCGTAGATCCGGGCCACGACCTGGCCGATCCCGAAGGTCTCCCGGGCCACGCGCGCGGCGATGATGTTGGAGTTGTCGCCGCTGGAGACCGCGGCGAAGGCGTCGGCGCGGCGGATGCCGGCCCGCTCCAGGACCTCCTGGTCGAACCCGACCCCGGTGACCTTCTCGCCGTTGAACGCCGGCCCCAGGCGCCGGAAGGCGTCGGGGTCGGAGTCGATCACCGAGACGGTGTGGTTGCGGTCCTCCAGGCTGCGGGCCAGCGTGGAACCGACGCGGCCGCAGCCCATGATCACGACGTGCACGTGGCCACGCTAGTGGGTGTGCGGCCCCCGTGGGGCCGGGGGAGACCCGCGAGTGCCCGGCGGCGGCGGTTCGGGGCCGACCGTGGCCGGTCCGTGACCCGCCCGTGGCCGGACCGTGGCGTCCCGGGATCGCGCACTTTGCCCCTGCGGGGCCCGGACGCCGTAGCCTTGCCGCCTGTGGCGGTCGGCGACGTCTTCAAACGGGTCCTGCTGGGACGCAAGCTGCGCAGTTCCCAGCTCGGGGAGACGCTGCTGCCCAAGCGCATCGCGTTCCCGGTGTTCGCCAGCGACGCCCTGTCGTCGGTGGCCTACGCCCCCGACGAGATCTTCATCATCCTGTCCCTGGCCGGGGTGAGCGCCTACGCCTGGTCGTGGTGGATCGCGATCGCGGTGGCGCTGGTGATGCTCGCGGTGGTCGGGTCGTACCGGCAGACCGTGCACGCCTACCCCAGCGGCGGCGGCGACTACGAGGTCGCCACCGTGAACCTCGGCCCTGCGGCGGGCACGACCGTCGCGGCGGCGCTGATCGTCGACTATGTGCTGGTCGTGGCGGTGTCGCTGTCCTCGGCCGCGCAGTACGCGGCGTCCGCGGCGGGGTTCCTCGCCGACCACGAGGTGCTCGTGGCGGTGAGCCTCACCGTGTTCCTCACGGTCATGAACCTGCGCGGGGTGCGCGAGTCGGGCGCCTCCTTCGCGGTGCCCACCTACATCTTCATCGTCTCGCTGCTCGCGATGTGCATCTGGGGCTTCGTGCGCCACCTCTCGGGCTCGCTGCCCGACGCCGCCAGCGCCGACTTCCGCATCATCAAGGACGAGAGCTACGACGGCGCGCTCACCGCGCTCGGCTTCGCCTTCCTCATCGCCCGGGCCTTCTCCTCCGGGTGCGCGGCCCTCACCGGCGTCGAGGCGATCTCCAACGGCGTGCCGGCCTTCCAGCGGCCCAAGAGCCGCAACGCCGCCACCACGCTGTTCCTGCTCGGCGCCACCGCGATCGTGTTCATGACCAGCGTCGTGGCGCTGGCCCGGCTCATGCACGTGCGCTACGTCGACCCGCACGAGCTGGACCGTCTCACCTACGCCGACGGCAGCCCGCTGCCGGCCGACTACGACCAGCCGACGCTGATCGCGCAGATCGCCAAGGGCGTCTTCGACCACTTCCCGCCCGGCTTCTACCTGGTCGTGATCGCCACCGGCATCATCCTGGTGCTGGCCTCCA
Organism: Nocardioides sp.; assembly: GCF_964228225.1. GTDB lineage: Bacteria > Actinomycetota > Actinomycetes > Propionibacteriales > Nocardioidaceae > Nocardioides. Next base: position 61,190 of record NZ_CAXQZB010000024.1, on the reverse strand, counting down.
ACACCGCCTTCAACGGCTTCCCGGTGCTCGGCTCGATCCTGGCCCGCGACGGCTACGCCCCCCGCGCGCTGGGCTCGCGGGGCGACCGGCTCGCCTTCTCCAACGGCATCGTGTTCCTCGCCGGGCTCGCCATCGTGCTGATCGTGGCCTTCGACGCCCAGGTGACCCGCCTGATCCAGCTCTACATCGTCGGGGTGTTCGTCTCCTTCAACCTCAGCCAGCTGGGCATGATGCGCCACTGGAGCCGGCTGCTCGCCACCGAGAAGGACCCGGCCGCGCGTCGTCGCATGCAGCGCTCGCGGCTGATCAACGCCATCGGCCTGAGCTTCACCGCCGTCGTGCTCGTGATCGTGCTGATCACCAAGTTCCTCGCCGGCGCCTGGATCACGATCCTGGCGATGCTGGGCTTCTACCTGCTGATGCGCGGCATCAAGCGTCACTACGACAACGTCGCCACCGAGCTGGCCGCCACCGACGACGACCGCCTGATGCCCACCCGCGTCCACGCGATCGTGCTGGTGAGCAAGATGCACAAGCCGACGCTGCGGGCGCTGGCCTTCGCCAAGGCCTCGCGGCCCAACCTGCTCGAGGCGGTGTACGTCGGCAGCGACCCGGTCGAGACCAACGCGATGATCGATGCCTGGGACGCCCGCGACAACGGCATCCCGCTGCGGATCCTGCACTCGCCCTACCGCGAGCTGGTCAAGCCGATCGTCGACTACGCCACCGAGATCCGCCGCTCGAGCCCGCGCGGCGTCGTGGCGGTCTACATCCCCGAGTACGTCGTGGGCCGCTGGTGGGAGCAGCTGCTGCACAACCAGACCGCGCTGCGCCTCAAGGGCCGGCTGCTGTTCACCCCCGGCGTCATGGTCATCTCGGTGCCCTACCAGCTGCGCTCCTCCCAGATCGCGCGCGAGCGCGCCGAGGCCGAGGAGACCCGCGTGCGGGCCGGCGACCTGCGCCGTGCCGGTGCCGACGGTCCGCGGCTGTCGGATCGGCGTCGGCGGTGAGCGGCGCGCGTCGTCGTCCCGCCCCGCGCCGCGCCCGGCCCCGTGCCGAGCGCGGCGAGACCCGGGTGGGGCTCGAGGTCGAGGTGCGGGTCGGGCCGATCGCCCACGGCGGGTTCGCGGTCGCGCGCCACGAGGGCCGCGCCGTGTTCGTGCGCCACGCCCTGCCCGGCGAGCTCGTGCGGGCCCGGGTGACCGAGGGCGGCGCCGAGGACCGGTTCTGGCGCGCCGACGCCGTCGCCGTGCTCGAACCGGCGCCCGACGGCGGCGCCCACCGCGTGACGCCGCCGTGCCCGGCGGCCGGGCCCGGCGGCTGCGGCGGCTGCGACTTCCAGCACGTCACGCCGGCCCACCAGCGCGAGCTCAAGGCCGAGGTGGTGCGCGAGCAGCTGCGCCGGCTGGCCGGCCGCGAGGTCGACGTCGTGGTGGAGGCCGTGCCCGGCGACGTCGACGGGCTGGGGTGGCGCACCCGGCAGCGCTACGCCGTCCTGCCCGACGGGCGGCGGGCCATGAAGCGCCACCGCTCCTCCGACCTGGTGCCGGTCGAGCACTGCCTGCTCGAGGCGCCCCCCGAGGTGGCCCAGCAGGCCCGCGTCGTGCACGGTCGCGCGTTCGCCACCGCCCCCGACGGCTTCTGGCAGGTGCACCCCGGCGCCCCCGAGGCCCTCGTCGACGCCGTCCTCTCGGCGTTGGAGCCGCAGCCGGGGGAGTCGGTGCTCGACCTCTACGCCGGTGTCGGCCTGTTCGCCCGGTTCGTCGGCGAGCGCACCGGCGCCGCCGTCACGACCGTCGAGGGCGACGCCGCGGCCGCACCGTTCGCGCGCACCAACCTCGCCGACCTGCCCGGCCCGGTCGACGTCGTCACCGCCGATGTTCTGGCGCACCTGCGCGGCGACGCCGGGCCCGGCCCGGTCGACCTCGTCGTCCTCGACCCGCCCCGGGTCGGGGCGAAGAAGGCGGTGGTCGAGCAGATCGCCGCCCGCACCCCCCGCGCGATCGCCTACGTGGCCTGCGACCCCGCCGCGCTGGCTCGCGACGTCGCCCTGTTCGCCGAGCTCGGCTACGACCTCACCGGCCTGCGCGCCTTCGACCTGTTCCCGATGACGCACCACGTGGAGTGCGTAGCGGTTCTGACACCGACGGGCACCGGGGCCGGCTGAGCGGGGTGCCCCGCGGTGACGGGGGATTAGCGGCGCTTGGGGTGGGGGAGAGGATCGGCGGCATCGCCGATCGGCGGTGCCCTCGACGCTCGTCCTCGAACCCAGGAGGCCCCACGTGCCCATCTCCCTCGACAAGGTCCAGGCCACCGCGCCCGGCCTGGTCAACCTCGCCAAGACCGCGGCCCTGAGCCTGGAGAAGAACAACCTCGTCGGCACGCGCGCGAAGGTCGCGGTGGTCATGGACTACAGCGGCTCGATGACGCGCGAGTACCGCGAGGGTCGGGTGCAGAAGCTCACCGAGCGGATCCTGGCCCTGGCCACCCAGCTCGACGACGACGGCTCGATCGACTTCTTCGTCTTCGACACCACCGCCGCCCACCTCGGCGAGGTGCCGCTCTCGAACTACCAGGGCGCGGTCGACCGGCTCACCTCCGGACGCCGGATGGGCACCACGGACTACGCCGGCGCCTTCCGCGTGGTGCGCGACCACTTCGGCTTCGCCCACCCCGCGCCGGGGGCGAAGAAGGGCGGCCTGTTCGGGCGCCGCAAGCAGGTCGAGGGCGCGGTCGAGGTCTCGATCGCGCCGGGCCAGCAGCCCGCCAACGAGCCCGTGTTCGCCGTCTTCCTCACCGACGGCGCCCCCAACTCCAAGCCGCAGGCCGTCCAGGCCCTCATCGAGGTCTCGACCGCGCCGATCTTCTGGAAGTTCCTCTCGATCGGCGCGGAGTCCTTCGAGTTCCTGCAGAAGCTCGACGACCTCGAGACCCGCGTGATCGACAACGCCGACTACAAGCCGATCGGCTCGATCGACGCCCTCGACGACGCCGCCCTGATGGACGCGCTGCTCGACGAGTACGGCACCTACGTGACCCAGGCCCGCCAGCTCGGCCTCATCCGCTGAGTCGTCCGAGGTGAGGTCCAGGGTCGACGCCGCACCGCGGCGTCGGCCCTGGTCGTTTTCCTCGACGTCATGTATCTTGATATCAAGACAAATTGCCCCGGGTCGGGTCCCGCGGAGAGTGAGGGTCGCCTTACTTACCTTCGGCGCCGGATCAGCGGCAAGATGGGGCCGGTCTGCGCCGGCACGAGTCGGTGCGCCGCCAGCCCCAGGCATCCCTGACGCAATCCCCGAGGAGACGGCTGCATGCCCAGCAAGAACAGCTTCGGAGCCCAGAGCACGCTCGACGTCGCCGGGAACTCCTACGAGATCTTCCGGCTCGACGCCGTGACCGGGGAGGGGCTGGACGTCGCGAGCCTGCCCTTCTCCCTCAAGGTCCTGCTGGAGAACCTGCTGCGCACCGAGGACGGTGCCGACATCACGGCCGAGGACATCAAGGCCCTCGCCGGCTGGGACGAGACCGCCCAGCCCGACAAGGAGATCCAGTTCACGCCCGCCCGCGTGATCATGCAGGACTTCACCGGCGTGCCGTGCGTGGTCGACCTCGCCACGATGCGCGAGGCGATGGCCGAGCTCGGCGGCGACGCCACCAAGATCAACCCGCTCGCGCCCGCCGAGATGGTCATCGACCACTCCGTGATGGCCGACGTCTTCGGCACCCCCGAGGCGTTCCAGCGCAACGTCGAGATCGAGTACGAGCGCAACCGCGAGCGCTACCAGTTCCTGCGCTGGGGCCAGGGCGCCTTCGACGACTTCAAGGTCGTCCCGCCGGGCACCGGCATCGTGCACCAGGTCAACATCGAGCACCTGGCCCGCGTGGTCATGGTCCGCGACGGCGTGGCCTACCCCGACACCTGCGTCGGCACCGACTCCCACACCACCATGGTCAACGGCATCGGCGTCGTGGGCTGGGGCGTGGGCGGCATCGAGGCCGAGGCCGCGATGCTCGGCCAGCCGGTCTCCATGCTCATCCCGCGCGTCGTGGGCTTCAAGCTGTCCGGTGAGCTGCCCGAGGGCTCCACCGCCACCGACCTCGTGCTCACGATCACCGAGATGGTGCGCAAGCACGGCGTGGTCGGCAAGTTCGTGGAGTTCTACGGCCCCGGCGTCTCCGCGCTGCCGCTGGCCAACCGCGCCACCATCGGCAACATGAGCCCCGAGTTCGGCTCCACCATCGCCGTCTTCCCGATCGACGACGAGACCCTGAAGTACCTCAAGCTCACCGGCCGCTCCGAGGAGCAGCTCGCCCTGGTCGAGGCCTACGCCAAGACCCAGGGCCTGTGGCACGACCCCGCCGCCGAGCCGCGCTACTCCGAGAAGCTCGAGCTGGACCTCGCCACCGTGGTGCCGAGCCTCGCCGGCCCCAAGCGTCCCCAGGACCGCGTGGAGCTCTCCAACGCCGCCGCCGCGTTCGCCGGCGACCTGCCCACCTACTCCTCCAACGTCGACGCGAAAGTCCCGGTCACCCTGGCCGACGGCACCTCCTTCGAGCTGGAGAACGGCGCGGTCACGATCGCCTCGATCACCTCCTGCACCAACACCTCCAACCCGAGCGTGATGATCGGGGCGGCCCTGCTGGCCAAGAAGGCGGTGGAGAAGGGCCTGCAGCGCAAGCCGTGGGTCAAGACCACCCTCGCGCCCGGCTCGAAGGTCGTCTCGGACTACTACGAGAAGGCCGGCCTCACGCCCTACCTCGACAAGCTGGGCTTCAACCTCGTCGGCTACGGCTGCGTGACCTGCATCGGCAACTCGGGTCCGCTCATCCCCGAGGTCTCCTCGGCGATCAACGACCACGACCTCGCCGTCGTCTCGGTGCTCTCGGGCAACCGCAACTTCGAGGGCCGCATCAGCCCCGACATCAAGATGAACTACCTCGCCAGCCCGCCGCTGGTCGTGGCCTACGCCCTGGCCGGTTCGATGAAGGTCGACCTGTTCAACGACCCGATCGGCACCGACACCGACGGCAACGACGTGTTCCTCAAGGACATCTGGCCCAGCCCGGCCGAGGTGGAGGAGACCATCCGCGGCGCGGTGGACTCCGACATGTTCGCCGACTCTTACGCCGACGTCTTCGCCGGCGACGACCGCTGGCGCTCGCTGCCGACCCCCGAGGGCAACACCTTCACCTGGGACCCGGCCTCCACCTACGTGCGCAAGGCCCCCTACTTCGAGGGCATGCCCGAGAACCCCGAGCCGGTCAGTGACATCGCCGGCGCGCGGGTGCTGCTCAAGCTCGGCGACTCGGTGACCACCGACCACATCAGCCCCGCGGGTTCGATCAAGAAGGACTCCCCGGCCGGTCTGTACCTCACCGAGAACGGCGTGGAGCCGCGCGACTTCAACTCCTACGGCTCGCGCCGCGGCAACCACGAGGTCATGATCCGCGGCACCTTCGCCAACATCCGCCTGCGCAACCAGATCGCTCCCGGCACCGAGGGCGGCTTCACCCGCGACTTCACCGTGGCCGACGGGGCCGACGCGCCCGTCACCACCGTCTACGACGCCTCGGTGAACTACCAGGCCGCCGGCATCCCGCTGGTCGTCCTCGCGGGCAAGGAGTACGGCTCGGGCTCCTCGCGCGACTGGGCCGCCAAGGGCACCTCCCTGCTGGGCGTGAAGGCGGTCATCGCCGAGAGCTACGAGCGCATCCACCGCTCCAACCTCATCGGCATGGGCGTCATCCCGCTGCAGTTCCCCGCCGGCGAGAACGCCGAGTCCCTCGGTCTGACCGGTGAGGAGACCTTCTCCATCACCGGTATCGAGGCGCTCAACGACGGCACCACGCCCCGCACCGTCAAGGTCGTGGCCGGCGACGTCGAGTTCGACGCCGTCGTGCGCATCGACACCCCCGGTGAGGCGAACTACTACCGCAACGGCGGCATCATGCAGTACGTCCTGCGCAACCTGCTCAAGGGCTGATCAGCACCACAGCAGGCCTGTCATCCCGGCCCCGACCGTGCCCGTCACGGTCGGGGCCGAGGTGTTTCTCAGTGGACCGCCCAACCTCCCGCACCCCCTCGTGCGTGAGGGGGTCATGGAGCACGAGCAGGGGACCGGGACCGACCGGTCGATCGCGACGGCACTGCACCGACTCGCCGAGAGCGCCCGTCCCGCTCCGGGTCCGCCCGGTGGGGACCTGTGGCGGGCGGGGGTACGACGTGCGCGCCGCCGTCGCGCGGCCTGGGGCGCGGTGGGCGCCGCGGTGGTGCTCGGTGCGACGGCGGTGCTGGTGCCGCAGGCCGCCCCGGACGTCGATCCCGCGGGGGACGGCGCGCCACCCGCGGTGCCGCGCCTGGTGTGGCCCGGCACCACGGCGATGTCCAGCGCCGGCCCCGACGATCCGCCCGGCATCCTCGCCGTCGTCGCGGGGTACGGGTACGACCTCGACGACACGGTCATGGTGGTCTCGGCCGAGACCGGGGAGTACCGCGACCTGGAGCTCCCGGGCCGGGTCGGGCTGCCCCGGCTCGCGCCGGACGGCCGACACCTGGCCTTCTGGGTCCTGGGCAGCCCCGCCGGGACGCCCTACCCCGAGGACGGTCGGGAGCAGCCGCCGGTCGGGGTGGACGTGATGGACGCCGTCACCGGCGAGATCCAGCGCTACCGGCCCCCGACCGAGCACGGCATCACCACCGATCAGCTGCGCTGGGGCGACGACGACACGCTGCTCCTCACCTGGGGCCAGCGGCGCAGCCCGGTGCTCGCCACCGGCCTGCGCACGGTGCGCTGGGACATCGAGGGCGAGCCTGATCCGGCGCAGGACGTGCAGGCCGCCGTGTTCGTGGCGGAGCCGCGCAACCTCGACGGCACGCTGTACCTGCGGAGGTCCCCGCGGATCCTCGTGCGCAGCGACGAGGTGCCGGCCGGTGGAGGTCCCGCGCGCCTGCGACTCGACGTGCCCGCCCCCGAGGACGTCCGGACCGTGGCGGTCGCCGGTCCCCACGTGATCGGGACCGTGGCCGACGGCACGGGGGTGCTCCAGCTGATGGTGGGCCGCTGGCGCGCCGAGGCCACGACGTCGGCCGCGCCGCGTTCTGGCCAGACTGGCGAGACCGGTGGGACCGGGGTGGTGGACGGCTGGCGCCGCGTGGAGGGCGGTGAGTCGGCGACGATGCTCGGCTTCCTCGACGCCGACACCGCCTTGATGGTGCGCTCGAACCTGCGCTCGGGGGCCGCGGACCCCGAGCCGGACCTGACGGGCGTCGCGACCGAGGCGCTGGACCTCACCGACCTCACGTGGCGCACGGTCGGCGAGGTGTCGACGACCGACCTGGACCTGGCCACCGACCTGCTCACCCGGCCGCTGATGGAGGGAGTGCGTCCCCCACAGCCGGGCCGTGGTCCCCTGCCCTGGATCCTCGGTGGCGGGATCGCGGTGGCCGTGGCTCTCGGGTGGCGCTCGGCGCGACGGCGCGGACGGGGTCTGCCGTGACGCGCGCGGCCCTGCGGCCGCGGTGCCGCCGGGAGCCCCGCGCGGGCTCGCCGATGTCCTACGGTCGGCGCATGTCCGCGCTCCCGTCGTCCCCGGCGTGCCCGTGCTGCGGCGCCGGCCGGGAGGCGGAGCGCGATGGCTGAGGACCTCGAGGCGTCCTTCGTGGCCTACGTCGCCGCGCGGCGGCCGGCGCTGATCCGGCTCGCGACCCTGCTGTGCGGCGACCCGCACCAGGCCGAGGACCTCGTACAGGGCGCACTGCTGAAGGCCGTGCCCCGCTGGCGGCGCCTGCGCGAGGACCCCGAGCCGTGGCTGCGGCGGGTGATGGTCAACGACCACATCTCCGCCTGGCGGCGCCACCGCGGACGCGAGCAGCTGGTGGACGCCGTGCCCGAGCGCGCCGCCACCGCGGCCCGGGAGCCGGACGCCGACCTGCGGGACGCGTTGGCACGGCTCGCCCCGAAGCAGCGGGCCGTCGTGGTGATGCGCTACTACTGCGACCTCACCGAGGTCGAGACCGCCCGGGTGCTCGGGGTGTCGGTGGGCACCGTGAAGTCGCAGCACAGCGACGCCCTCGCCCGGTTGCGCGGCGTGCTGCCGGGCGCGGTCGAGTCCTCGCGCTGAGCCGGCCATGAGCCGGCCATGAGTTCGGCCGGGAGTCCGGCCGGGAGTCCGGTCGGGGCGGTGGCGAGCGGGTCGCTGCCGGTCGTGGGTACCCCCGGGGTGTTGGATGGGAGCATGACGCTCCCTCGTCGTGCGCTCCGCGCGGTCCCCGCCGCCCTGCTCCTGCTCGCCCTCGCCGCCGGATGCGGTCAGGAGGAGCCGCTGCCCGACGTCGGTCCGGCCCGCCCCGTGCCCACCACGGGCGCCGCGGACCCCGAGACGATGCCGACGACGCCGGCCGCTCCGACGACGACACCCTCGGTGGACCCCACCACCACGCCGACGGACCCCGGCGACCCGACGGAGTCGACCGACCCCACCGACCAGCCGACCGAGGACCCCGGTGGCGTCGGACCCACGACCTACGACGAGGCGCTCGCCCGCTTCGACGGCCTCGCCCAGGAGCCCACCCGGCCGGTGCGCTTCACCACGCGCGACACCGACATCTACTGCGTGCTGGCTCCCGACTACGGCCTGCCGGTCTCGTGCGAGCTGGGCGACGGGTTCGTGCCGGCGTCCGCCGGGGTGTGCGACGACGCCCCCACGCAGTTCGTCGGTCGCATCGAGCAGGCGCCCGACGGCAGCTTCGTGCCCGTGTGCAACTCCGACACCTTCCGGGAGCCCGGCGGGCCCCGCGTCGCGCTCGGTGCGGCCGCGGTGAACGCCGACTCCGGGGTCGGCTGTCTGAGCGAGTCGATCGGGATCACCTGCGTGGTGCCCGAGACCCAGCGGGGCTTCTTCCTCGGATCGGGGGAGTACCACGTCTTCTGAGTCGCCCGATCCGGCGGCGGGGGTCCCAGCGGTCCGGCCGCCGGTCGATCGCGACCGGATCCTGCGAGGTGGTGCCGTGGGCGCCCTCATCGGGCTCGGGTGCGTCGCGCTGGCCCTGTTCTTCCTGATGGACGGCTTCTCGACCCCGGAGGAGGTGATCGGGGTCTTCGTCCCGACGGCGGTGGGCATGCTCGCCCTGGGCGTCGCGGTCCTGGCGCTGGCGCCGCTGCGGTGGGGCGACTCGTTCGAGCGGACACCGCAGATGATCGTGCGGCTGCTCCTCGGCGTCGCGCTGCTCGGGGCCGGCGTCACCGCCGCCGCTGTCGTGCGGGGCGACTGGCCCTACGTCCTGGTGGCCGCGCTCCCGCTCGCCGCTGTGGGCGCGGTGCTCCGGGATGCCCGCCGGTTCCGGCGGCTCGCCCGCACCTCGGGTGCTCCGGAGGCCGCATGAGGCCGCCGGCAGGCTACGTGCGCTTCCAGGCGACCTGGCCCGACCGCTGCGGCTCCCACATCGGCGTGTTCGGCCTGACCAACATGTTGGGGCGCAGCGGTCGGCTCACCCCCGAGCAGGAGCGGTTCCGCGTGGAGCACAACGCCTGGTACGACGCCGCCTACCCCGACCCCAGCACCGTGGACCCCACGGTCTACGACCACACCGTGAACCCCGGCGCCGTCGCCTGGTTCCGCTCCACCGCGACCCACCTCATCGCCCGGGTGGACGGCTACCTGGAGATCCTCGCCTCCCACGGCGTCGCGTGCGTGCGGGTCGAGTCCGACGATCCCGGGCGGATCGTCTACGCCGACGACGTGCAGGCCGTCGTCGTGCCGCACCACCCGTCCCGTCCCTGATCCCGCCCCTGCTCAGGTCGAGGAGGCGCGGGCTAGCGTGGGGACATGATCGTCGCCTTCTCCGTCGCGCCCAGCGGCACCGGCCGTGCCGACGGCTCGGTCTCCGACGCCGTCGCCGCCGCCGTGCGGGTGGTCCGGGAGTCCGGCCTGCCGCACCGCACCTCCTCGATGTTCACCGAGGTCGAGGGGGAGTGGGACGAGGTGATGGACGTCGTCAAGCGCGCGACCGAGGCGGTCCTGCCGTTCGGGTCGCGGGTGAGCCTGGTGCTCAAGGTCGACATCCGCCCGGGCTTCACCGGCGAGCTCGACGCCAAGCTCGCGCGGCTCGAGGCCGAGCTGGAGCGTGACGCGTGAGCGACGACGTTCCGGCACCGGATCCCGCCGCTCCGCTCCCGCCGCCTCCGCCTCCACCGTCGGGACCGCCGCCGGCCGCTCCACCCGCCGGGTGGGGCCCGCCGCCTGGCTGGACCGCGCCCGCACCTCCCGGGCCGCTACCCGCCCGCCGTCGGCGCGGGCCGGTCGTCGCCGTCGTCGGTGCCCTGGTGATCGCCGCCCTGGCCCTGGTCGGTGCCACGGCACTTCCGCGCGTGCTCGGAGACGACGTGCTGGCGGCCGACCTCATCTCCTCCGACGGTGAGGTGGTGGGGGTCGAGCGTTTCGATCGGATCATCGCCAAGCACACCGAGGACGACGTCACCTATCCCGCGGTGCCCACCTCGGGGGGCCCGCACTATCCGCGCTGGCTGGCCTGCGGGGAATGGACCGAGCCGGTGCCGGAGGAGGTGGTGGCCCACGATCTCGAACACGGCACGTTCTGGTTCACCTACGACCCTGAGCGCGTGGACGCCGACGACGTCGCCCGACTGCGCGATGTCCTGCCGGCGGACGGCATCCTGAGTCCCTTCCCGGGTCTGCGGGCGCCGATCGTGCTCACCGTGTGGGCCCGGCAACTCGAGCTCGACGACGTCGACGACGCCGGCCTGGAGGCCTTCCTCATCGCCTACGGCGACGAGCACACCGCGCCGGAGCCGCTGGCCTCCTGCAAGGGCGGACTGCGCCCCGAGGACCTCGACGACCTCGGTCTGGGCGGCGGGGTCGCGGCGTGATCGCCGGACCTCGCGATCCGGCCGCGGGGCAGCGCCGGTGACCACCGCGTTCGGGTGCGTGCTGCTGGTGGATCCCGCGGGCCGGATCCTGCTGCAGGAGCGCGACGAGCACGCCCCGATCGACCCCGAGCGCTGGGGCATGTGCGGCGGCCACCTCGAGCCGGGGGAGGACCCGGCCGCGGGCGCGCTGCGCGAGCTGCAGGAGGAGACCGGGATCGTGCTCCCCCCGGGTGTGCTGCGGCCCTGGCGCACCCTGATGGTCCACCACAAGGTCTACGGCACCACTGATCCGGTGCACGTGTTCGTGGCCGGAGTCGCGCTCACCGACGACGACGTGACCTGCCACGAGGGCCGTCAGATCCGGTTCGTCGACGCCGAGGCCGCGCTCCACCTGCCGCTCACGCACTCCGCGGCGCGCGCCGTGCCGGGACTGGTGGCGGGCGCCGCCTACCGCGCGGCGGTGCACGAGGCCCGTGCCCTGTCCGAGGGGCCGGTGCGGGTGGCGCTGGGCGCCGTCGTCGACGCGGCGGGGCGGATCCTGCTGCAGGAGCGCGACGAGCACGCACCCGTCGACCCCGACCGGTGGACCTTCCCCGGGGGCAGGGTCGAGCCGGGGGAGGACTACGTCACCGCGGTGGCCCGTGAGCTCCGCGAGGAGACCGACCTCGACATCGCCCCCGCCCGCTGGGAGCGCGTGGCCGCCTACCGGTGGGACGACGACGCCGCCCACCTCGCGGTGGAGGCCGAGCTGTGGGCGGTGCGCCTCGACGACGCGGACCCCGCCGTGGCCTGCCACGAGGGCCGGCGGATGGTGTTCCGCAGCGTCGACGACGCGCGCGGGCTGCCCCTGACCCGCCTCATGGCCGAGGCACTGCCAGACTTCCTGGCGTCCGACTGCTACCGGAGGTCCATCGCATGAGCGCCACCCAGCCCGCCCGCAGCTACACCGTCGTCCCGGTGCCGTCCTTCGGGGCCGAGGACGTCGTCGTCGGCACGCACGGCCGCGACGAGGGTGCGGTGTTCACCGGCACCGAGGACGGCGCGATCTACCGGATCAGCCACGACGGCAGCGAGATCCGCGAGGTCGCCCGCACCCAGGGCCGGCCGCTGGGCCTGGAGATCGACGGCGAGGGTCGGCTGCTGGTGTGCGACGCCCACCGCGGGCTGCTGCGCGTCGACACCGTTTCGGGCGGGGTCGAGGTCGTGACCGGTGAGATCGGCGGCACGCCCATGAAGTTCTGCAACAACGCCGCCATCGCCTCCGACGGCGTCGTGTACTTCTCCGACTCCTCCACCCGGTACGGCATCGAGCAGTGGAAGGACGACTTCGTGCAGAACACCCGCACCGGTCGCCTGCTGCGGCTGGGCACCGACGGCGAGGTCACGACCCTGCTCGACGGCCTGGCGTTCGCCAACGGCGTCGCACTCTCGGCCGCCGAGGACTACGTGTGCGTGGCCGAGACCGCCGCCCGCACCGTGGTGCGGCGCTGGCTCACCGGCAACCGCGCCGGCATGCGCGACCTGCTCTGCAGCGGCCTGCCCGGCTACCCCGACAACATCGCCCGCGGCTCCGACGGCCTGATCTGGATCACCCTCGCCAGCCCGGTGGACCCCGTCGTCGAGCGGCTCCACCGCGCCCCGCTGCGCCTGCGCGCGCTGGTGACCAAGATCCCCGAGAAGCTGCAGCCCGCGCCGAAGCAGACCGTGCGCGTGCAGGCCTACGACGACGAGGGTCGGCTCGTGCACGACCTCGACATCGACCCCCGCTCCCAGACCGTCCCGTTCCACATGGTCACCGGCGTGCGCGAGCACGAGGGCCGGGTCTGGCTCGGCAGCCTCCACGAGGCCGCCGTCGCCGTCGTCGACCTCTGACCGGCCCGCCTCCTCGCTGCGGGCGGCCTGCGGCGCGCGGGTCGGGAACGACGTCAGGGACCTGACGAGTTGTCACCGCGCCGCGACAGCCGGATCGGTGGTGATCGACCGGTGCGGGACGGCGGGTGGTGACCGGCCGGTGCTGATTCATCCGGGCGGGTGGGCGGCCCCGTAGACTCGGGACATGGCCGTGCTGGAGAAGATCACCGCCCCGCGGGACCTGCGGGGGCTCTCGGGTGAGCAGCTGGATCTGCTCGCCGAGGAGATCCGGGACCTGTTGATCCGCACGGTCGCCACGAACTCCGGCCACCTGGGCCCCAACCTCGGCGTCGTCGAGCTGACGATGGCGATCCACCGGGTCTTCGACTCCCCGCGCGACAAGGTCGTCTTCGACACCGGCCACCAGTCCTACGTCCACAAGCTGCTCACCGGCCGCGTCGCCGAGTTCGGCACGCTGCGCCGCGAGGGCGGGGTGAGCGGCTACCCGAGCCGGGCGGAGTCCGAGCACGACCTGGTCGAGAACTCCCACGCCTCCACCGCGCTGTCCTACGCCGACGGGCTGGCCAAGGCCTTCCGCATCCGGCGCGAGGACCGCCACGTCGTCGCGGTCATCGGCGACGGCGCGCTCACCGGCGGCATGGCCTGGGAGGCGCTGAACAACATCGCGATCGCCCACGACAGCCGGCTCGTGATCGTGGTCAACGACAACGGCCGCTCCTACACCCCGACCATCGGCGGTCTCGCGACGGCGCTCACCTCGCTGCGCACCAACCCCCGCTACGAGCAGGTGCTGGACCAGGTCAAGCGGCGCCTGCAGGCCGTGCCCGGCGTCGGACCGGCGGCCTACGACGCCCTGCACGCGGTGAAGAAGGGCATGAAGGACGCCCTGGCGCCCCAGGGTCTGTTCGAGGACCTGGGCCTGAAGTACGTCGGCCCGGTCGACGGCCACGACCGCGCCGCCATGGAGCAGGCGCTCACCCAGGCCAAGCGCTTCGGCGGCCCGGTGATCGTGCACGCCCTCACCCAGAAGGGCCACGGCTACAGCCCGGCGGAGCGCCACGAGGCCGACCAGTTCCACGCCCCCGGCCCCTTCGACGTCCAGACCGGTGCGGAGAAGCCCAAGGGCAAGATCTGGACCGACCACTTCTCCGAGGCGATGCTCGCGCTCGGCGAGCGCCGCCCCGACGTCGTCGGCATCACCGCCGCGATGATGCACCCCGTCGGCCTCGACGCCTTCGCCGCCCGCTGGCCCGAGCGCACCTTCGACGTCGGCATCGCCGAGCAGCACGCCGCCACCTCCGCCGCCGGTCTGGCGATGGGCGGGCTGCACCCCGTCTTCGCCGTCTACGCCACCTTCCTCAACCGCGCCTTCGACCAGGTGCTGATGGACGTCGCGCTGCACCGCTGCGGCGTCACGTTCGTGCTCGACCGCTCCGGCGTCACCGGCGACGACGGCGCCAGCCACAACGGCATGTGGGACATGTCGATGCTCCAGCTCGTGCCCGGCCTGCGGCTGGCGGCCCCGCGTGACGTCGCCCGGCTGCACGAGCTGCTCGACGAGGCCGTGGCGATCGACGACGCCCCCACCGTGGTGCGCTTCCCCAAGGGCCCGCCGCCGGCGGACGTGCCGGCGATCGAGCGGCTCGGCGGTGTCGACGTGCTCGTGCGCGAGGGCGAGCAGGACGTCCTGCTCGTCGGCGTGGGGTCGATGGCCACGACCTGTGTCGAGGTCGCCGAGCGGCTGCGTGCCGAGGGCATCGGCGTCACCGTCGTGGACCCGCGCTGGGTCAAGCCGGTCGATCCTGCGCTGCTCGACCTCGCCCGCAGCCACCGCCTCGTGGTGAGCGTCGAGGACAACGGTCGCGTCGGCGGCTGCGGCGCGGTGCTGCTGCAGACCCTCAACGACGCCGGCATCACCACCCCGTTCCGGCTGCACGGCATCCCGCAGGAGTTCCTCGACCACGCCAAGCGCGATGCCATCCTGGCCCGGATCGGGCTCACCCCGCAGGCGCTGGCCCGCAGCGTCCTGGAGGACGTCACCGCCCTGTCCGACGGCGGTGTCCTGCTCGACGCCGACCCGCGCGCCTGAGTCGGCCCGCTCCCCGCGACCGCCCGTCCCCAGGTCGAGCTCCCCGATGCGCTCCGGACGCCCGCACCGCGTCGTGCTGCGCGGCGCGACCCTGACGGTCCTCGTGCTCCTCGCCGGGGTGCCGACCGGGTGCGGCAGCGACGCCCCGCTCGACGCCGGTGCACCTGCCCCGGGCTCCGGCGCGGCGTCCGCGGCGCCGACGCAGGGCGCCACGAGCAGTCCCGCCCTGCCCGTCCCGGCTGAGATCGTGCCGGCGCTCCAGGGCCTGCTGGACCGCCGGGCGGCGGCCCTGCTCGCCCGCGACGCCCCCGCCTTCGCGCGGACGGTGGCCGAGGACCCCGCGCTCTCGGTCGTGCAGGGCGGCTACTTCGACAACCTCGTGCAGCTGCCGATCGCCGACCTCGCGTTCCGGCTCGTGCCCGAGACCCTGCTGCGCGACGACGGCACCGGCGTGCCGGGGTACTGGGCCAGCGTCGAGGTGCGGCTCACGCTCGACGGTGTGGATGCGATCCCGACGATGTCGGCCACCCGGATGCGCTTCGTGCGCGAGCGCGGCCGCTGGGTGGTGCTGCGCTTCCGCGACCCGTCCTGGGACGCCCGCACCGGCGTGCGGCCCGAGCCGTGGGAGATCGAACCGATCCGGGTCCGCGAGGCCCCGGGCGTCCTGCTCGTCACCGACGCCGCCACCCCGGACGTCGAGTCGCTGCTGCGGGGGGTCACCGAGGGCCTGGCCGACATCGGCGCCCGGGTGCCGGCCGCACTGGCGTCGGTGCCGGATCGCGTCGTCGTCTACGCGCTCACCGACCCGCGCTTCCTGGCCGGCTTCGAGGGCATCGCCGGGGTCCCGGGCGGCGAGACCACCGTGATCGACGCCCTCGCCTACGGTGCGCGCGGCGACGGCGCCGCCCTCGCCAGCACCCGCATCGTCCTGGCCCCCACCGCGCTGCAGCAGCCGGCGTTCGTGCGTGACCGGCTCGTGCGCCACGAGTTGACCCACGTCGTGCTGGCCCGGGTCGCCGAGCAGGCCGCGCAGGCCGGGGCCCCGGTGCCGCTGTGGCTCAACGAGGGCCTCGCCGAGTGGCTCTCGGTGCAGGCGCTCCCCCCGGCCCGTCGCCTGGTCGACCCCACGGCGCTCGCGGCCGTGCAGGACGCCCGCGCCGCCGGCACCCTCACGATGCCGCCCGGGCGCAGCTTCAACGACGACGCCGCGGCCGAGCACTACCTGCTCTCGTGGTGGGTGTGCGAGTGGCTGGCCGCCACCTACGGCGACAGCGCGCCCTGGTCGGTGCTGTCCTCGGTGCTCGACGCCACGACCACCGACCCCGAGGCGACCGACCGGCAGGTGGTGCGCGACCTGCTCGACCTCGACCTGGACCGGGTGGCGCGCAGCGGCGCGGACCTGCTCGCCGCCACCTACGCCCCCACGACCGACCCGGGGACCGACCCCACCACCGACCCGGACACCGACCCGGGGGCCGGGACGACGTCCGACGGGTGATCCGGACCACCTCCCGGCCCGATCCGACGCCACCTCCACCGGCGGCGGGCGGTCGGCGCCACTACGCTGACCGGCGTGGTAGCTGAGCGACTGGTGCACATCGTCGACGACGTGCCGGCCCTGGCACAGCGTCGACCCGGGGATCACCTGACGATGCTGGTCGTGCTCGAGGGGTTCCTCGACGCCGGCAACGCCGCCGGACTCGCCGCCGCCCACCTGCTCGGCCAGCAGCACCCCGACCGCGGCGGCGCCGTGGTGGCGACCTTCGAGGTCGACGAGTTCCACGACTACCGCGCGCGGCGGCCCCCGGTGACCTTCGCCCGCGACCACTACGAGTCGTGGGAGGCGCCCCGGCTGGTGGTGCGGCTGCTGCGCGACGCCGGCGGCGACCCCTACCTGCTGCTGCACGGCCCCGAGCCCGACAACCGCTGGGAGGCCTTCGCCCGGGCGGTGCGGGAGGTCGTGGAGCGCTTCGGCGTCACCCGGACCGTGAGCCTGGGCTCGGTGCCGATGGCGGTGCCGCACACCCGCCCCATCGCGGTGACCCACCACGCCAACAACCCCGACCTCATCACCGAGGAGAGCCTGTGGAGCAGTGAGCTGCGGGTCCCGGGCAGCGCCCAGGCGTTGCTCGAGGTGCGGCTGGGGGAGTGGGGCCACGACGCGCTGGGCTACGTCGCCCACATCCCCCACTACCTGGCCCAGCTCGACTTCCCGCGCGCCAGCGCGGTGCTGCTCGAGCGGGTCGAGAGGGGCGGTCGACTCACCCTGGACCTGGAGGAGCTGCGGACCGCCGCCGGCGCCCGCGAGCTGGAGATCACCACCTACCTCGCCAACACCCCCGACGTGGAGGAGGTCGTGGCGTCCCTGGAGCGTCAGTACGACACCTTCGCCCGCGCCGAGAGCAGCGGGGCCAACCTCCTGGCCGAGGACCAGCCGCTGCCCACGGGCGAGGAGATCGGTCAGCAGTTCGAGCAGTTCCTCGCCGGGCTGGCCGACGAGCCCGGGCCCCCGGAGCCTCCCGGCACCACCGATCCCACTGGGCCCACCGATCCGACTGGCCGCACCGATCCCGAGGAGGACACCCCGTGAGCGCGACCCCGCCGGTGCACGACCTGCTGCAGCTGCTGGACCTGGAGAACCTCGACGTCGACCTCTTCCGCGGCGGCCAGCCCGACTCCGTGCGCGAGCGGGTGTACGGCGGTCAGGTGGCGGCGCAGGCGCTCATCGCGGGTGCCCGCACGGTGGAGGCCGACTTCCACGTGCACTCGCTGCACTCCTACTTCCTGCTGCCCGGCGACTACAAGGTGCCGATCATCTACGACGTCGAGCGCATCCGCGACGGCCGCTCCTTCGCGACCCGCCGGGTGATGGCGCGCCAGCACGGCCGGCCGATCTACTACCAGACCCTGAACTTCCAGAAGGCCGAGGAGGGCTGGGAGCACCAGGACGCGATGCCCGAGGTGCCCGGCCCCGAGGAGGGCATCGACCTGGTCGAGGTCATGACCGCGCGGGGCAACACCGACGCCGAGGCACTGGGCAAGGAGTGGTCCGCGCTCGACGTGCGCTGGCTCGGGAACTCCCGACGCGGGCTGCCCGAGGACCCGGTGCACCCCGCGCGGGCCCGGATGTGGATCCGGGTCAAGGGCGAGGTCGGTGACGACCCGCTGAGCCACCTCGCGCTGTTCACCTACGCCAGCGACGTCTCGCTGCTGGGTGCCTCACTGGCCGCGCACCCCGCGACGCCGATGGACACCCAGATGGCCTCCCTCGACCACGCGCTGTGGTTCCACCGCCCCTTCCGCGCCGACGAGTGGTGGCTCTACGACCAGTGGTCGCCCTCGGCCTCCGGCGCGCGCGGCCTGTCCTTCGGGCACATCTTCACCGCCGACGGCACCCTCGCCGCCACCGCGGCCCAGGAGGGGCTCATCCGACCCGTGCGCCGCTGAGACCGACCTGCACGCACGACGGCCCGGCACCCCCGGAAAGGGGTGCCGGGCCGTCGTCGTCGGGTGGTGCGGGGTGCGCCGGAGCCGACTCAGAGGTCGGTGGTGCGACCCGCGAGGTGCGGAGCGCCGCTGCGCGGGTTCGACAGCGAGAACGCGAACCCCTGGTCCACCGGGGTGGAACCGAAGGCCACCGCGCCCGGCAGCAGCACCGGCTTCTTGAACGCGACGTCGACGCGCACGGCGTCGGCGAGCCGGTTCTCCAGCGCCGCCACGCACCGCGCCATCGTCCACATGCCGTGGGCGATCTGGCGGGGGAAGCCCAGCGCCTTGGCGGTGAGGGGGTAGAGGTGGATCGGGTTGTGGTCGCCCGACACCCCGGCGTAGGTCCGGCCCAGGTCGGCCGGCAGCTTCCACACCGTGCCCGAAGCGGGCGCGTCGGGGAAGACCATGCCGTAGGAGGAGCCCTCCTCGCCGCGACCGCGACGCAGGTACGCCGAGGTCTCCTCCCAGATCACCGCGCCGTCGGCGTCGTTCTCGCGCACGGTCGTGACGAACTCGAACACCGTGCCTTTGGGGTGCGCCACGGGCGCGCCGACGTGGGCGGAGACCGCGACGGTCTCACCGACGCCGATCGGGCGGTGCTGGGTGATGGAGTTCTCCAGGTGCACGGTGCCGATGGCGGGCGCCGGGAAGGCGGGGTCGCTCATCAGCGCCATGTGCAGCCCGAAGGCCAGCATGTGGGGATAGGGCAGCGGCACGGTGTCCTTGGTGGGGAACCCGCACACCGCCGCGTAGGCCTCCACGTGCGCGCGCTCGATGGTGACCGGCCGCCGATCGAAGCCCAGGCCGCCGAAGCCGCTCAGCGGGGCCTTCCGGACCCCCGGGAGACCGCCGACCACGGGGATCGAGGGCAGGGCCGCCTTGAGCAGGACCGACAGGCCCGAGCCGGGCTCGATCGTGGTGGTCGCCCCCGTCATCTCAGGCGCCATCTCAGGCGCCCAGCATCATCTGGCCGCACACGCGCACGACGTTGCCGTTGACCAGGCTCGAGGCCGGGTCGGCGTACCAGGCCACCGTCTCGGCGACGTCGACGGGCAGGCCGCCCTGCGACATCGCGTTGAGGCGCTGGCCGACCTCGCGGGTGGCGAAGGGGACCGCGGCGGTCATCGCGGTGACGATGAAGCCGGGGGCGACGGCGTTGATGGTGATGCCGTCCTTGAGGTCGTCGGCGAAGGCGTCGACGAAGCCGATGACGCCGGCCTTGGAGGCGGCGTAGTTGGTCTGGCCGACGTTGCCGGCGATGCCCGCGATGGAGGCCACCCCGATGATGGAGCCGAACTCGTTGACGACGCCCTGGTCGAGCAGCTCGCGGGTGATCGCCTCGGGGGCGGTGAGGTTGACCGCGATCACCGAGTCCCAGCGGCCCTCGTCCATGTTGGCGAGCTTCTTGTCGCGGGTGATGCCGGCGTTGTGCACGACGACGTCGACCCCGCCGTGCTTCTCCTTGAGGTGGTGGGCGATGCGCTGCGGGGCGTCCTTGGCGGTGATGTCGAGGGTGAGCCAGTCGCCGTCCAGCTCCTTCATCAGCGACTGCAGGTCGCTGGCGAGCTGGGGCACGTCGACGCCGACGACGGTGGCGCCGTCGCGGTGCAGCACACGGGCGATCTGCTCGCCGATGCCGCGGGAGGCGCCGGTGACCAGCGCGACCTTGCCGGCCAGGGGCCGGGTGAGGTCGGCGACGGCACCGACCTTCTTGCTGCGACCGGTGTGGCAGCCGATGCGCACGACCTGGCCGGAGACGTAGGCGGACTTGGGGGAGAGCAGGAAGCCCAGGGTGCTGGCCAGGCCGCCCTCGGCGCCGTCGGCGACGTAGACCAGCTGCACGGTGGAGCCCTTGCCGATCTCCTTGCCGAGGCTGCGGGTGAAGCCCTCCAGGGCGCGCTGGGCGATGCGCTCGCTGCCCTTGGTCTTCTCCGGCGGGGTGCCGATGACCACGACGCGGGCGCAGCCCTCGAGACGGCGCAGCACGGGGGTGAAGAAGTCGCGCAGGGCGTTGAGCTCGGCCGGCGTGGACAGCCCGGTGGCGTCGAAGACCAGGCCCTTGGCCTTGGCGCCGTCCTCGAGCTGCACCGTGGAGGCCACGCCGAGGGTGTCGAGCAGACCCGGGAGGGACTCGGCGAGCCGGCCGCGGCCGCCCACCAGCACGGTGCCGGTCACCAGCGGGTCGCCCGCGGTGTAGCGCTCCAGGCGGGTCGGGCTCGGCAGGCCGAGGTTCTTGACCAGCACCTTGCCGATCGGGCTGGCGGTGAACTCCTGGTAGCGGTCGCTCATGGCGGGCTGCTCCTGTGTGATGACGACGGGGTGCGACGCGAGGACGTCACGCGGGATGGCGCCCGGCGGGGCCGGGCGGACGGTCCCGCCCGCACCGCCCTGACGCGTGGGGCCGCCAGGGTGGGCGGGCGGGGCCGAGAATATGTAACAACGGGTGTAACTCAGTGTCCACATTTCGTGACCTGCCCCTCATCGGGTGGCCCCGGGGCGTGTTACCGGTCAGTATGTTCTCATGATCGAACGTACCCGCCGCGTCGCCATCATCGGCGGCAACCGCATCCCCTTCGCGCGCTCGAACGGGGCCTACGCCACCGCGTCCAACCAGGACATGCTCACCGCGGCCATCGACGGCCTCGTGGTCCGCTTCGGCCTCGAGGGCGAGCGGGTCGGCGAGGTCGTCGCCGGTGCGGTGCTCAAGCACTCCCGCGACTTCAACCTCGCCCGCGAGTCGGTCCTCGGGTCCAAGCTCTCGCCCGAGACCCCCGCCACCGACCTCCAGCAGGCCTGCGGCACCGGTCTGCAGGCGATCATCCAGGTCGCGAACAAGATCGCCCTGGGCCAGATCGAGTCCGGCATCGCCGGTGGCACCGACACCACCTCCGACGCCCCGGTCGCGATCAGCGAGAAGCTGCGCAAGAAGCTGCTCAAGGTCAACTCCGCCCGCGACACCAAGGCCCGCCTGCAGGCGCTGGCCAAGATCCGTCCCGGCGACATCGGGCTGGCCATCCCGCAGAACGGCGAGCCCCGCACCGGCCTGTCGATGGGTGACCACCAGGCGCTCACCGCCCTGGAGTGGCAGATCACCCGCGAGGCCCAGGACGAGCTGGCCGCGCTGTCGCACCAGAACCTCGCCGCTTCCTACGAGGCCGGCTGGCAGGACGACCTCGTGACGCCGTTCCGCGGCACCGAGCGCGACACCAACATGCGCGGCGACTCCACCGCGGAGAAGCTCGCCAAGCTCAAGCCGGTCTTCGGCAAGGGCGAGGCCGCCACCATGACCGCCGGCAACTCCACCCCCCTCACCGACGGCGCCTCGGTCGTGCTGCTCGCCTCCGAGGAGTGGGCCAAGGAGAAGGGCCTGCCCGTGCTGGCCTACCTCACCGCCTACGAGACCGCCGCGGTCGACTACGTGCACGGCAACGAGGGCCTGCTGATGGCCCCGGCCTACGCCATGCCGCGGATGCTCGAGCGCGAGGGCCTCTCGCTGCAGGACTTCGACTTCTACGAGATCCACGAGGCCTTCGCCTCGCAGGTGCTCTCCACCCTCAAGGCGTGGGAGGACCCGGTGTTCTGCAAGGAGCGCCTGGGCCTGGACGCCCCGCTGGGCTCGATCGACCGCAGCAAGCTCAACGTCAAGGGCTCCAGCCTCGGCGCCGGTCACCCCTTCGCCGCCACCGGCGGTCGGATCGTGGCCAACGCCGCCAAGCTGCTGGCCGAGAAGGGCTCCGGCAAGGCCGTGATCTCGCTGTGCGCCGCCGGCGGCCAGGGCGTCGTCGCGATCCTCGAGCGCCCCTGATCCACCGCTGGTCCCGGTGCCCCGGCCCCCCTCGTGGGGGCCGGGGCACCGGCGTCTCCCGGGGTTGCCCCGGGGGGTGGTACGACGGCGCCTCAGCGGTAGCCGGCGAGGGCGAGGGCGCTGGCCACGAGGTTGGCGCGCACCTGGTCGGCCGAGATGGTGCCGATGGTCGGGATGCCCGGGGCGGCCTCGCGCACGAGGATGCCGATCCGGGCCAGCTGCAGCGCGCCCAGGCCCGAGGCGTAGAGGGTGTTGGCGAGCAGGTCGGGGTCGTCGGAGGTCGCGAACACGCCGGCCGTGACGCCGGCCTCCAGGGTCGCGCTCAGCAGCGCGAGACAGGCCGAGATGGCCCGGCCGAGGCGGAACAGGGCGCCCTCGGAGACCTCGGCGAGCAGCTCGTCGCCGCGACGTCGCATGAGCGCCTGGGCGCAGTCGACGAAGGCGGGGTAACGCACGCCGTAGTCGACGAAGGCGGCCACGATCGCGGCCAGCCGGTCCGCGGGCCGGTCGGTGAGCGCGGCGGCGGCGTCCATCTCGGTGCGCAGCTCGTCGAGGTAGCTCACCAGCGTGAGCGCGAAGAGCTCCTCCTTGCCGGTGAAGTGGCGGTAGACGATCGCGCGGTTGATGCCCACGGCCGAGGCGATGTCCTCGATCTGCGCGTCGCCGGTGCCCTTGGCGTCGAACAGGGTGCGGGTGGCGGCGATGATCTCCGCCTCCCGGGCGCGTCGGCGAGCGGCCGCCGCGCGACGGCGACCGTCCGTGGCCGGCGCGGCGGGCGCGGCGGGCGCGGCGGGGGAGGCCGGGGTGCTGCTCATGGGCCGATGGTACGGCGTGTGCAACTCCGAGTTGCACGAGTGTGACGAGATCGCCGCGGCGGCGGCGCCGGCCCGTGGGCGCGCCCGTCGACCGGTGTCGACCTCGGCGCCGATCTGGGGCTGTCGGCGTCGCGGGTTAGCGTGGCGGGATGCGGAACTCGGACCGTCTCCTCGCCCCTTCCCCGACCCCGGCCCCACGCCGGATCCCGTCAGGTCGCGCGCTGGCCGCCGCGACGGTGCTCGCCGTCACGACGGCGGTGCTGGCGCCACCGGCCTCGGCCGCGCCGGAGCCCGACCCGACCTACGGCGACGCCGGATCGGTCGTCGTCACCGGTCGGAGCGGGCAGGTGCTGCGGCCGGTGCTCGATCCGGCGGGCGGGGTGCTCGTGCAGCAGCCGGGCCCGCGCGGGGCCGACACCCTGCAGCGCGTCACGCCGACGGGGCAGGTGGTCGCCGCGTACGGCGACGCCGGCGCGCTGCGCCTCCCGTCCCTGCCCGACGGTCTGCGCGGAGCCCGCGACCTCGTGCCCACCGCCGACGGCGGCTTCTGGCGCGTGTCGGCCGGCCCGCGGGGCCGTGGCGGACAGCGCACCACGCTGCGCCTGGAGCGCATCACCGACGCCGGGCGCGCGGACCCCCGGGTGGGTCCGGGTGGTCGGGCGGTCTACGTCCTCGACCTCCCGATCCTCCCCGGGGAGGCGATCGACGCCGTGGCCGACGCGCTCGGGCGGGTGGTCGTGGCCGTTCCCGTCGCCGGGCGCGTCGGAGGGCGGTTCCGGCCGCAGGTGCTGCTCCGGATCGGTGGCGACGGCGCCCTCGACGAGGGCTTCGGTGCCCGCGGGATCTCGATCGTGCCCGCGCGGCGCGGACCGGGCCTCGAGCAGCGACTCGTGCTCCGCCCCGGCGGCGGGATCCTCGCGCTCGAGCAGGACCTGCGCGAGCGCCGGCTCGTCGTGCGGGCCCTGCGCGCCGACGGCCGGGTCGATCGCACCTACGGCGGCGACGGGCGCCGGGTCACCTCGGGCCAGGGCCGGTTGCAGCTGGCCGGAGCCATGGTCGACGACACCGACCGGCTGCTCCTGCCCAGCGCCCGCGGGGCCGGTCCCTGCGGACCCGGCCGGATCGGGATCGTGCGGTGGCGCTCCGACGGCGCCCGCGACGTCGCCTTCACCGAGGAGGCGGCACCGGTGACGTGCGACGACGGCCTCGCCACCGGTACCGATCCCGGCGCCGACCCCGGCGCCGGGCCGGGAGACGGCTCCCGGACCGTGGTCGTGCCCCGCCTCGCAGCCGCCGGCCCCTACGTCACCCTCACCCTCGACGCCACGCGCCGCAGCGCCGACGGCACCGCCGTGGGCCCGGCCGCGGACCGCCTCGTCGGACTGCTCGACACCGGCGCCCGGTGGGAGGGCCTGGGCCCGCACGGCATCGCGGTGCTGCCCGCGACCCGGACCGTGGTGGGCGCGCTGTTCCGGGCCGACGGCACCTCCGACCTCGCGGTCATCACCGCGGAGTACCCCGCAGGCGTCTTCACCGCCCCCACCCTCACGCTGCGTCGCGACGTCGCGTCGTCGCTGCCAGTACCCCCCGCGCCTGCGGCGTAGCCTGAGCCGATGAGCCGCCGTCGATCCCTCCGGTGCCCCGCAGGACGACGCCGGTCCGGCCCGCCGGCGGCGGTCTGCCTGGCGGTGCTGGCGTCGGTGCTCGCGGCCACCGCGGTAACGGCGTCCGCCGATCCCGGCTCGCGGCCCGCTCCGGATCCGGGGTACGGCGACGCGGGTCGCCTCGTGATCCCTGCGCCGGAGCGGGCGCCGGCCCCCGAGTTCCTGCCCGACGGGCGCGGTGGGCTGGTGGTGGTCTCGCGTCGCGGCGGCGAGCGCGACCGCGTGCAGCGGATCAGCTCCGAGGGCCGGCTCGATCGCCGTTTCGCCGGTGGGGTCCTGCGCCCGCGCGAGCGTGGGGAGCGGTCGGCGGCCACCTACCAGCCGGCCTCCGACGGCGGGCTGTGGCGGGTCGCGACCCTCGCCGATCGGCCCCGGGTGGTGCTGTCCGTCGCACGGTTCGACGCCCGCGGCCGTGCGGTGATCGGCGGTGGCAGCGGTCGCGTCCGGGTCGTCCTGCCGATGCGGCCCGACGTGTTCGGCGACGTCGACCTCGGACTCGACGCGCGCGGTCGTCTGCTCGTGGTGGCCGATGCCGCCGACGCCGACGGTGCGTTGATCGGCCAGCGGGCGATGCGGGTGCGCCGCGACGGAACGCTCGACCCGGCGTTCGGCGACCGGGGCGTGGCCGTCCTGCCGCCGGCGCTGGCCGACACCGTGCCCGCACCACGGCGGGTGCTGCCGCGTCCCGGCGGCGGACTCCTCGTGGTGCAGGCCCGGTTCCGGTTGATGCGGGTCTGGGCGCTGGGGCCGGACGGTCGTCCGGACCCCGCCTACGGTCGGGAGGGCCGGCTCGGCATCCCCGACCGGGGCGAGTTCGAGGTCGGCTCGGCGCTGATCGACCCCGCGGGCCGGCTCCTGGTGCCGACCCTGCCCGACGGCGGCCGGTGCACCGACACCTTCGTCGACGTCGTCCGGGTCACCTCCGAGGGGGCGGGTCGACCGCGGGTTCGCCCGCACCACCCGCCCGGTGCGGTGCTCCGACCTCGGCACCGACCGCGACGCCGGCCTGGACCGCACCGAGCTCCCCGAGGTGCTGGTGCGCACCCGCCTCGACCTCGTGGGTCGCCACGTCGTGCTGACCGTCGACCGGTCCCGCGCGAACCTCGACCTGTTCCCCCGGGTGGCGGCCACCGACCTCGTCGTCGGGCTACGTCCCTCGGGTGCGCGGTGGCCTGCCCTCGGGCCGCAGGGCCTGGTCCGGGTGGCCCCGCCCCGCACGGTGCTGGTCGTCGGGGCCTCCCGCGCGGGTACCGCGCTGAGTCTGGTCACCGCACGCCGCGTCCCCGGCAGCGCCCGGCTGGTCCTGGAGCGTCTGCTGCTCAGGCGCTGACCCCGCGCGATCACCCGGCCGCAGGAGCGAGGGCGGCGAGCACCTCCTCGGCGTAGGACGTCGCCGCGGTGGCCGGGACGTCGGGTGAGCCGACCCGGGGGTGGAAGTTCAGGTCGACGAACACCTCGGTGGCGCCCCGCTCGTACAGACGGGCGAGGTCGCCGCGCACCTGTGCGGCGTCGCCGTGGAGGAAGGGGCGCGAGGCGGGGAGGGAGCGGGCGGTGAGGTCGACGATCGCGCGGACCAGGACCGTCACGGCGTCAGGATCGCGACCGGCGTCGCGGGCGGCGGCACGCACCAGTCGTGCGCCGTCGGCGATGTCGTCGGGGCGGTGGCGACTGTGGGCGATCCAGCCGTCGGCCAGGCGGCCGGCGCGGCGCAGCGCGGCGGGCGCCGTTCCTCCGACCAGCACCGGGGGGTGGGGGCGCTGCACCGGCGCCAGGCCCGGCGAGGACGGCGGGACCCGGTAGAAGCGGCCCTCGAACCCGGCCGGATGGTCGGCGTCCGCGGCCCACAGGGCGTGCAGGGTCTGCAGATACTCCTCCATCCGGGCGCCGCGCTCGGTCTCCGGGACCCCGGTGGCGACGTACTCGTGGGGCATCCACCCGATCCCCACGCCGAGGGTGAACCGGCCCTGGCTGAGCCGGTCGAGGGTGAGCGCCGCCTTGGCGAGCACGGGCGGGGCGAGGAACGGCGCGCACACGGTGGCGGTGCCGAGCCGGATCCGGGTCGTGTGACCGGCCACGAGGGCCAGGGGCAGCAGGGGGTCGTGGACGGCCCGGTAGGCGGCGTCGTCGGCGGGGCGGGCCCCCGGGTTGCTGGCGGCCACGCCGTCGCTCCTCGCCGGCGGCGCGTCGTCGGGGGCCGGGTGGAGGAGCCGCTGGAAGGTCCACAGGGAGCGGTAGCCGAGGTCCTCGGCGCGTCGGGCGAGGGCGAGCATCGTCCCGGGCTCCGCCCACGACCCGGAGACCGGGAGTCCGAAGCCGAGGGCTGGTGCGTCGCCGGAGGTCACCCACCCAGCCTGTGCGCGCCGGGGCGTCGTCCACCACATCCCGGGGTCCACATCCCGGGGGCCGCGGCCCGGGACCGTCGGCGGGCTCTGGAACACTGGCGCGCTGGACCGCCGGGCGCCCGGCACGCACGGTCCCCCGTCGAGCCTGGGAGGAGGGTGATGAGCGACGTCGTCGGCGAGTACGCGCGGGTGCGCGGTGCCTTCGCCCAACCCACCCTCACCCTGCTGCACCAGCGGCAGGCGCCGGTGGTCATCACGATCTTCCGCGCGGCGTTCGGGCGCCAGAACAAGCCGATCCCCACGGCCCGCCTGCACACCCAGGTCGAGGAGCACCTCGCCGAGATCCGGCTCGCCGGTGACGTCGACCCCGGTGAGATCCCGGCGGGCAGCGGCCGCGACCTGTGTCAGCGCTGGATGCGCGGCCAGTGGCTGGTGCGCGCCCTCGACGAGACCGGCCACGAGGTGTACACCCTCACCTCCCACGCCCAGCACGCACTCGAGCTGGTCAAGACCCTGGCCCGCGACCGCGCCACCCTGAGCGAGCACCGCATCGCCACGATCCTCGGCACGGTGCGGCGCTTCAACGCCGAGGCCAACCCCGACCGCGGCGCCCGGGTCACGCTGCTCAACGCCGAGATCGCCCGACTGCAGGCTGAACGCGACCGGCTCGTGGAGGGCGCGGCCCTGGTGAGCGCCACCGAGGACTACATGCTCGAGGGCTTCACCGAGCTGCTCTCCCTCATCTCCGCCCTCCCCAGCGACTTCGCCCGGGTGGAGGAGCGGTTCGCGAGCATCCGCGGCACCGTGCTCGCGGCGTTCCGGGCCGAGGACCGGCCGGCCGGTGAGGTCATCGACGACTACCTGGCCCGCGCCGACGCCCTGATGACCGCCACCCACGAGGGCCGGGCCTTCGAGGGCGCGTTCGCCCTGCTGCGCGACGACGCGCTGGTCACCCAGCTGCGGGAGGACCTCACCGCCCTGCTCGAGCACCCACTCTCCGACGGGCTGCTCAGCGACGCCGACCGGGCCGAGCTGCGGGGCACCGTGCGGCTGGTGCGCGAGGGCCTGGACCGGGTCCTCACCCAGCGCTCGCGCGTCACCGCGACGCTCAAGGAGTACATCGTCTCCCACGACGGTGCCCGCGACCGCGAGCTGGAGCAGACGCTGCGGGCGGTGGAGTCGGAGCTGATGACCTGGATGGCCACCACCGGACCGCGCGCCACCCACGACGTCGCCCTGCTGCCGGCCCGCGCCGGCGTCGAGCACCTGCGCGAGCGCTTCTACGACCCTGCCGACGACGTGCTCCCCGAGCGGATCTGCGCGGCTGACCCCGACGACGCCCCGGCGGTGTCGCTGGCCGAGCTGATGGCCCAGGGCGGGCCGCAGCTGGCCCCGCTGCGGCGTCGCCTCGAGGACGCCCTCACCTCCCTCACCCCGGCCGCGAGCCTGGGCGAGCTGTTCGCCTCGCTGGAGCCCTCGCTGCGGCGTCCGGTGGAGATCTACGGCCTGCTCCACCTCGCCGCCGACCGCGGCTTCGCCACCGAGGACGTCCTCGAGGCGTTCGCCGCGGTGCGCCCCGACGGCACCCGTCGCACCTTCACCGTGCCGCGGACCCGCCTGCCCGACCCCGATCTGCCCGACCCCGATCCGTCCGACCCCGATCGACCCACGCCGCGAAGCGAGCCCCCCGCATGAGCCTGGATCAGCACCCCGCCCCCACCGACGCGACCGACGTGATCGACGTCCCCGACGACGCCGCGGACTCAGCGGACGCCGTCGACCGTCCGGAGCAGGGGAACGAGGAGATCGAGGAGCAGGACCTGGAGTTCGCCACGTCGGTGTCGCTGTTCGAGGGCGACGAGGGCGGCCTGGAGTTCCGGCAGCGGCTGGCGCTGGTCACGCTGCTCAAGCAGCGCTTCATCAGCGCCCGCACCCACCCCCGCGACTGGCGGGTCCTGGTCGAGCACGAGCGGGTGCTGCGCTCCCGCCTCAACGACCTGTTCCTCGATCTGCAGATCGACCGGGAGCGCGAGGTGGCCTGGAAGCGGCAGGCCAGCGGCGAGGCCGGGGCACGGTTCCCCACGCTGCTCCACGACACCGCCTGGTCCCGGGAGGAGACGCTGGTGCTGGTGCACCTGCGCGACCGGCTGCGCGCCGGTCTGGCGACGGGCGACACCCGGGTCTTCGTCGACCGCGACGACATCCTCGACCACGTCGCGAGTTTCCGCCCCTCGCACGCCACCGACGAGGCGGGTGATGAGAAGCGGGCGCGCAACGCCGTGGTGAGCCTGGTCAAGGCCGGGCTGCTCATCGGCGCGGCCACCGACGACCGGTTCGAGATCAGCGAGGCCGTCGAGCCGCTGCTGCCCCTGGAGCTGCTCACCGAGCTGCTCGAGGCGCTGCGGCGCGCCAACGGCAGCCCCGGGCAGGCCGACGAGGGGGTCGCTCCGGACCTGTTCGACGACGGTGCCGACGCGGTCGAGCCCGAGGACCGGGAGGGTGCGTCGTGAGCATCGAGGAGATCGCCGCGGAGTCCACCGGGGGGCTCTTCGACCGCAGCGTGGTCGCGGCCCCCGCCGACGACACGGTCCAGTGGCGCGCCGCGCTGCTGCAGCTGGTCAACTGGGGCGGCTTCAGCGGCCTCACCACCGTGCCGCTGCGCGGGGACGCCACGATGATCAGCGGCGCCTCCGGGGTCGGCAAGAGCACGATCCTCGACGCCTACACGGCGCTGATGATGCCCTCGGACACCAAGTTCAACGGCGCCTCCAACGACGCCGTGGCCGGCCGTGCGCGCAGCGCGGGCCAGCGCAACCTGCTGTCCTACCTGCGCGGCGCGGTCGACGTCGTGGACGACCCGCGCACCGGTCGGCCGGTCGAGCAGCTGCTGCGCGGGCGGGGCAGCGACACCTGGGGCGCGGTGGCGATGACCTTCGTCAACGACGAGGGCGGCCGGTTCACGGCGTTGCGCACCTACTACGTGCCGCGGCGCGCGACCCGCTCGGGCGACGTCCAGATGCAGCTGGTCACCCACGAGGCCGCACTGCCCCTGGACCTGCTCGAGGTCGCGGTGCCCGACCGGTTCCACGCCAACGTGCTCAAGAAGCTGTTCCCCGGGGTGCGGGTGCACCGCACCTACGCCGAGTTCGCGGCCGTGCTCCATGCCCGTCTCGGCATCGGCGCCCACAGCGACGGCGCCAAGGCCCTGCGGCTGCTCGCCCGCATCCAGGCGGGCAACCAGGTGCGCAGCGTCGATGAGCTGTACAAGGAGATGGTGCTCGAGCGGCCCGGCACCTACGCCGCCGCCGACCGCGCGATCGAGCACTTCGACGACCTCGACACCGCCTACGCCGCGATGCGTACCGAGGAGCAGAAGCTCGAGCTGCTCGGCCCGATCACCGAGCTCCACGAGCGCAAGGTGGTGGCGCGACGTCGTCTCACCGAGCTGGACTCCTTCGGGGTCACCCGCGGTGGGGACACCCCGCTGCGGCTCTGGCTGCTGCGCACCCGCCAGCGGCTGGTGCAGGTGGCGGTGGCCGCCAACCGCGACGAGCGACGCGCCAGCGCCGAGGCGGTGGCGGCCGCGGCTGCCACCGAGTCGGCCCTCCACGCCGACCTCGAGGCGGCCAAGGAGGCGCACCGGGCCGCCGGTGGCGCCACCCTGCAGTCGCTGGCGCTCAGCATCGAGCAGGAGGCCGTGGTGCGCGAGGACCGCCTCGGTCGCCGGGCGGTCCTGCAGGAGCGGCTGCTGCCGCTGCTGGACGCCGCCGACCCTGACGGTTCCGCCGGTTCCGCCGATCCGGAGGGTCCCGACCTCCACGCGGCGCTGGGTGAGGCCGCTGCGTTCAGCGCGCTGCAGGAGCGGGCGCGCGACTGGCTCGCCGGTGCCCCGCGCTCGTTGGAGCAGCTGCGGGCCGAGCGCGACGCCGTCCGCCAACGGGGCTTCCCGCTGCAGCAGCGCCAGGCCGAGCTGCGCGCCGAGCGCGCCTCGCTGGCGGGTCGCACCAGCCGCATCCCGGCGCGGTTGCACGAGCTGCGGGCCGAGGTGGCCGAGGCCAGTGGGCTCGCCGTGGAGGAGCTGCCCTTCGTGGCCGAGCTGCTCGACCTCGCGCCCGGCGAGGCCCCGTGGCGCACGGCCATCGAGACCGTGCTGGGGGCCTCGGCGCGGGTCCTCCTCGTGCCGCTGGACCGGCTGGAGCACTTCTCCGCCGCGATCGACGGCCTGCAGCTGCGGGGCCGGCTCACCTTCGAGGGCGTCGAGCTCGACCTCCCCGACGCCGGGGCGCAGGACCCGGCACGGGTGGCGGGCAAGCTGCTCCACCAGGACTCTCCTTTCCGGGGCTGGGTGCAGGCCCACGTGGCCGATCCGGCTCGCAACGCGCTCTGCGTCGACGACGCGGCGGGGCTCGCCGGCCCGGGGCTGCGGGTCACGCGGGCGGGGCAGACCCGCCACGGTCGCCGTGGCACCCACGGGCGCGCCGATACCCGCGCCATCATCGGGTTCTCCAACGCCGACACGCTCGCCGAGATCGACGTCGAGCTCGCCGCGCTCGACACCGCCCTGAGCGGTCTCGACGCCGAGGTCGCCGAGCTCGACCGGCGGCTGCGGGTCCTCGACCTGGTGCGCAGCGCCTACGACGCCGTCGCCGCGGCCCGCTTCGACGACCTCGACGTGGCTGGCTCCCAGCGCCGCATCGACGACCTCGAGCAGCGCCGGGCCGACCTGCTGGCCGCCGACGACCAGCTGCAGGTGCTGCAGACCCAGATCGACGAGCTGGGTCGGGCCCTGGAGGAGGCGCGGCGCACCCGGTTCGGGCACGAGGGCCGTCAGCGCGAGCTCGGGGTGGTGCACGCCGAGCTGGTCGAGGTCGAGGACGAGGTGAGCGACCTGCTCGCCGCGCTCGAGGACGCCGGCACCGTCGTCCTCACCCCGGCGCAGGAGGCCGCGCTGGCGGCCGACTTCGCCGCGGCTGCCGCCCCCGCCGACCCCGAGGACCCCGCCCGGTTCGAGGAGAACGCCGACCGCCTCCACCTGCGGCTGCGCGCGGCCGTGGCCGACGCGGAGGCCGAGATCAGGCGGATGGACGACGACCTCGTCGCGGTGTTCCGGGCCTACAAGTTCCACTGGGACTCCCCGAACCTGGGCTCGACGGCCGACTCCTATCCCGACTACGCCCGGATCCTGGAGGACATCCGCGGGACCGGCCTGGCGCAGCGGCGGGCGGAGTGGCGGCGCCGGCTCACCGAGTGGAGCGGGCAGGACCTCGTGCCGTTGCTCGGGGCGATGCACGCCTCGGTGGAGGAGATCGAGGACCGGCTCGAGCCGATCAACGCGATCCTGCGCCGTCTGGAGTTCGGCGCCACCGGCGAGCGGCTCCGCATCCGCCTGCGCCGACTCGCCCCCGCCCACGTGCAGGTCTTCCTGCGCGACCTGCGCACCCTGGCGGCGGAGTCCGCCACCGGGCTGGGGGAGGCCGCGTTGGAGAAGCGGTTCAGCGACCTGAGTCGCTTCATGCAGCAGCTGCGGCGTCCGGCACCGGGGGCGGACGCGACCCTCAGCGAGCGCGACCGGTTGCTCGACGTGCGTCGCCACGTCGAGATCAGCGCCGAGCGCTACTCCCACCTCACCGGCGAGCTGCGGGCCACCTACCGCACGCTGGGGGAGAAGAGCGGCGGGGAGAGCCAGGAGCTCGTGGCGTTCATCGTCGGTGCGGCCCTGCGGTTCCGGCTCGGCGACGAGCTGCGCTCCCGGCCCCGGTTCGCCCCGGTCTTCCTCGACGAGGGGTTCGTCAAGGCCGACTCCGAGTTCGCCGGCCGCGCGGTGCAGGCCTGGAAGGGCCTGGGGTTCCAGCTGATCATCGGCGTCCCGCTGGACAAGGTCACCGGCCTCGAACCCCACATGGACGAGCTCCTGGCGATCACCAAGGACCCGGCCACCCACCGCTCCTGGATCACCCCCATCACCGACGCCGGCCGTTCCAGCACGGCGACCTAGCCGGGCGCCTCCTCGACGGCCGTGGGGGAGTGCGCTGCGTCCCTCCGGCCCTCCTCCACCTCGCCGCGTCTCGTGACGGCGCTGGGGCGCCTCCTCGACGAACGTGGGGTGGCACGGGCAGGGAGCGGGCCGCGCGCACCCGAACGACGGCGTCCTCTGTGGACGTGGGGTGGCACGGTCGTCGAGGAGCGAGCGCCAGCGAGTGTCACGAGACGCGCGCACCCGAACGACGGCGTCCTCTGTGGACGTGGGGTGGCACGGTCGTCGAGGAACGAGCGCCAGCGAGTGTCACGAGACGCGCGCACCCGAACGACCGCGTCCTCTGTGGACGTGGGGTGGCACGGTCGTCGAGGAACGTGCGCCAGCGAGTGTCACGAGACGCGCGCACCCGAGCGACCGCGTCGAGCGGCTTCCGGGGCCGGCCGCACCGCTCAGGTGAGCCGGACCGCGCGCAGCACGACGTCGTCGACGTGGTGGCTGCTGGCGGCGCCGGGCGGGCGGGGGCGGGTGCCGTGGACGTCGATGCGCCAGGCGGGGTCGTCGGCCAGGGCCGCGGCGAACTCCGCGACGCCGACGAAGGCCTCGGGGTCCCACATCCGGGTCTGGGTGTCCACGTCGATCGGCTCCCGCATCGGCGCCAGGTCGTGGGCGACCACGAGCAGGGTGCCCCCGGGGGCGACGGCGGCCAGCACGTGCCGCAGACCGCGGTCGTCCGGCGTCCGGGGGAAGGAGCCGTACTGCAGCGACACGAGGTCGTAGGCGCCCT
This sequence comes from Nocardioides sp., assembly GCF_964228225.1. Lineage (GTDB taxonomy): Bacteria > Actinomycetota > Actinomycetes > Propionibacteriales > Nocardioidaceae > Nocardioides. Next base: position 27,467 of record NZ_CAXQZB010000024.1, on the reverse strand, counting down.
CGGGATAGGGCACGGGGTCGTTGGCGTCGGCGCGCAGCAGCTCCACGCTCACCCCGCGCTGGGCGGCGCCCGCACCCACCCGGGCCAGGGCGTGCTCGCTGATGTCGGTGGCGGTCACCTGCCAGCCCCGCTCGGCCAGCCAGATGGCGTCCCCGCCCTCGCCCGCGCCGACGTCGAGCGCACGTCCGGGCGGCAGGTCGGCGACCTCGGCGACCAGCGTGCCGTTGGGGTTGCCGCTCCACATCGGTTCCTCGCCCGCGTAGCGCTCCTCCCAGTCCTGGCGGGCGCCGCCGCCCCGGGTGCCGGCGGCGAGGTCCTCCCCGGCGAGGTCGAAGGCGATCATCGCCGCCACCCGGCTGCCGTGGGCGGCCGCGGGCATGACCTGCAGGCTCGGGTCGGTCACGTTGCCGGCGGCGTAGAGGCCGCGCACGGCGGTCTCACCGCGCTCGTCGACCTCGACGAGGTCGCCGGCCCCGCTCACGTGGGCCACCGGGGTCAGCCCCAGGCCCGCCGCGACCTCGGCGCGCATCGCGAACCGCGGACCCACCATCACCGCGTCGGCCGGGACGACGGTCCCGTCGGCTAGCTCGACCCCCTCGACGTCGGCGGGCCCGGAGTCGGCGGGGCGGGTGAGCACCCGGCGGACGTCGGCGCGCAGCACCGGCACCCCGGCCGACTCGTAGGGCGCCAGCGCGGCGGCGTCGATCTCGACCCCGCCGTGCAGCACGACGGTGAGGTCGGTGGTCAGGTGGCGCAGCAGCGCGGTGGGGTGAAGGCCGAAGGAGTGGGTGACGATCTGGACCAGCCGGGTGTCGCGCACCTCGAAGCCGTGGCAGAAGGGGCAGTGCAGCACCCCGCCGCCCCAGGCCGCGGCCACGCCCTCGATGTCGGGCAGCTCGTCGCGCAGGCCGGTGGCCAGGAGCACCCGCCGGGCGCGAAGGGTGTGCCCGCCGGTGAGGCTCAGGGCGATCCGACCGGCGTCGTCGCGCGTCGCGCCTGTGACACGGCCGCTCAGCACCTCCCCGCCGTAGGAACGCACTTCCACCCGCCCCCGGGCGCGCAGCTCCTGCGGCGAGGCGCTCTCGTGGCCGAGGTAGCCGTGCATGTGCGCGGCCGGGGCGTTGCGCGGGGTGTCGTCGTCGATCACGATCACGCTGCGCCGCTGGCGGGCCAGCTGCAGTGTCGCGGCCAGCCCGGCGGGACCGCCACCGACGACGGCGACGTCGCAGCTGCGGTTCATCGTCCGCGGGTGCCCGTGCCCATGCCCGTGCCCATGCCCATGCCCATGCCCGGAACCGGTCTCGTGGTCGTGGTCGTGCTCGCTCATGGTCCCGACGATAGGGGTCTCTGGCGATCTGCCCAAGGAGGCTTGCAGGATCCGCAAACCTAGGGAAGGTCGGCCGCGAGCACCCGCTCGGCCTCCCGGGCCGCGTCGCGGTTCACCACGCCGGCCCGGGAGCCGGCCAGCTTCGCGCTGATGTGCTCGGCCACCGTCACGGGCGTGTAGAGCGCGGGGCGGTCGGCGTCGACGAAGCCGGGCAGGGGTCCGACCACCGCGTCGGCGTCGCCGTCGAAGAAGTAGGCCGCGGAGCGGCGGCGCTGGATCGTGCCGTCCACCACCGGCGGCTTCACGCGGTGCAGCGTCGAGAGCCACTGCTCGTTGGTGAGCCGGGTGGTGAGGTCGCCGAGGTTGATCAGCAGGGCGCCCTCCTCCGGGCTGACGTCGTGCCAGGCGCCGTCGTGCAGCACCTGCAGGCCGCGGATCCGGTCGGCCAGCAGGATCGTGACGAACCCGAAGTCGGTGTGCTCGCCCATGCCCATCAGGTCCTCGTCGATCTCCACGCGGGTGCCGTCGGGCAGGGCGTAGTTGTTCATCCGCAGCACCTCGATGGGGTGGCGGGCGAGGTCGCCGAGGGTGCCGGGGGCGAGGTCGAGGGCGTCCTCGAAGATCGTCATCATCGTGCGGGCCACCCGACCGGCCTCGCGGCGCCAGGCCTGCACGGCGTCACGGAAGCCGGGCACGTCGGGCCAGGTGTTCTCGGCGTGGTGCCCGGCCAGGGTCTCGGCCAGGGTCTCGGAGGGGATCCCGTCGGGGTGCAGCTCGGAGGCGGCTGAGCCGACGTTGAAGGCCTCGAAGAAGTCCTTCATCCGGGTCTCGGACTGCACCCCGGCGCTCAGGGCGAGGGTCTCAGACTTGGGCGGGGTGTAGCCGCGGTTCTCGGCCGTGGGGCGCTGCCAGGCCCGCTTCTGCGCCAAGGCAAGGCCGAAGAAGGCGTCCATCGCGTCCAGCAGCGCCTCGACCGCCTGCGGTGCGATGCCGTGGCCGCGGATCTGGATGAACCCGATGTCGCGGCAGGCGGCGTCGATCGCGGTGGCGACGGCGGCGCGCTCGTCGGGGGTGGCGTCGGGGCGCACGTAGGGGGCGATGTCGACGACCGGCACGCGGAACGGGCGGGCGGCACGGGGGGAGAGGGGCTGGGAGGTCACGGGATGCTCCTGACGGGTGGGCGTGCGGGGACGGCGCTCGGAGGTGTCCGCTTTCCCGGCCGCAGGGCCTTGCTGTCCTGTTGAACTCGAGCGGGACAAGCCTAGGGGCCGTCGATGTCGGCGATGTTGCCGGCTCACCCGTTTCCCGCCAGGCGTCTTGCGCTCCCCGCAAGGAGGGGCGAGGATCGCCAGGTGAGCGGAGCAACGGATGTCGAGACGCTGGCCCGTTCCCGGCTGCGCAGCCTGCGGCTCACCCTCGGCTACAGCCTCGACGACCTCGCGGCCCGCTCCCACCTCAGCGCCTCCACCATCAGTCGCATCGAGACCGGCAAGCGCACCCTGAGCCTCGACGTGCTGGTGCCGCTGGCCCAGGCGCTGCAGGTGAGCCTCGACGTGCTCTTCGAGGCCCCCGGCGACGACGACGTCGTCATCCGGCCGGTGGCCCACCAGCAGGGTGCCCGCACCACCTGGCTGCTGAGCCGGCCCGACGGTCGCACCCTGGCGATGAAGATGCGGCTGCTGCCGAGCGAGACCCGCCCCACCCAGCGGGTGCACCCGGGCCACGACTGGTTCTGCGTGCTCGAGGGCCGGGTGCGGTTGTGGCTGGGCGAGCGGGAGATCGACGTCGCGACCGGCGAGGCCGCCGAGTTCAGCACCATGACCCCACACGCCTTCGGCGCGCTCGACGGACCGGCCGAGGTCATCATGATCTTCGATCGCGAGGGCCAGCGGGCCCACGTGCACCTGGACGAGGGGGACTCGATGTGATGCGGCTGCAGACGATGAGCATCTTCGTGGACGACCAGCAGCACGCGCTGGAGTTCTACCGCGACGTGCTCGGCTTCGACGTCGTCGCCGACGTGCCGCTGGGGGAGTACCGGTGGCTCACCGTGCGCCCCGCGGGGCAGGACGGCCCCGACGTGCTGCTGGAGCCGAAGGGCCACCCGGCGGTCGCCCCGTTCACCTCGGCGCTGCGCGCCGACGGCATCCCGTTCTGCCAGCTCGGGGTCGACGACCTCGACGCCGAGCACGCCCGACTCGTCGGCCGGGGTGTGGTCTTCACCGTGGCGCCGACCGATGCCGGGCCGGTGCGGATCGCCGTGTTCGACGACACCTGCGGCAACCTGCTCCAGCTCGTCCAGCAGGTGGCGTGAGACCGACAGGGTCCGATGCCCCGAGGACCGGCGACGTCCCTCAGGCCCGCTCGCGCAGGTAGGCCACGACGGTCGGCCAGTCCTCGAACCCGGCGTGGCCGAACGGCACGACCTCGCCCTCGAACCGGTCGGCACCGTTCTTCGTGGGCCGGTCGTCGACGAGGAAGTCTCCGCGGTTGAGGTGCTTGTGGTGGCTGAGGATGAGCCGCCGAGGCCCGGGGCCTCGCCGACGACCCCGGCTTCTGGCTGGTCGTCGGCGTCCTGACCGGTCCGGTGATCGGGCTCTGCGCGGCCGCCCTGCGGCAGGAGCCCCCGCGCCCGCGGGCGGTCGCCGCCGGCGTGCTCGGTGGGGTGCTGGTGGGGGACGGCGTCTACGGCCTCACCGTGGTGGCGTCGTCGACGAGCCCGGTGGCGTGGAGCCTCGTACTGGCCTGTGGTGTCGTCGGCGCCGTGCTCGTGGCTCGCCGACTCCCGACCTGGGGTGACCGCGTGCTCGTCGCGGCGGTCCTGGCGGTGGTGGCGGTGGCCTTCAGGGTCGGCTACGCCGTCGTGGGCTGAGAGACGAGTGACGGATGCCGGGTCAGCGCACCCGAGCGGCGAACACCGTCCGCGTCACAGGCCGTGTGTCGGGTTTGCTGACCGTCACGAGCGCGGAGAGCGTGTGGCCGCGCCACCGGGGGCGCAGCGCGAGTGAGCGGCCCGTCCCCACCGTGGCCCCGTCCAGCTGCCAGCGGTAGGAGACGCTCGCGCCGCCCTCTGCCTCCGTGGGGGAGAGCCGCACGGTGCGACCCGCCCGCGCGGCATCGAGCAGGCGACTCCACGAGAACACCACGACGGCACGCAGTCCCACGCGGGGGAAGACGACGTCGCGGCTGCGGGAGAGCCGGCCGGACTGCGAGACCGTCACGCGCGCGATCGGGACCTGGCCACGGAATGCGCTCGTGAGGTCCAGGACCGGGCCGTCGGTGAGTTTGTAGTTCCCGAAGTACCACTCGTACGCGACGGCCGCGCCTGGCTCGGTCGACGGTGCGGTGACGCTGATGCGGTCGCCGACCTCCGAGCGCCCGTGCGGTCGGCTCCAGTCGCTCACGGACACGTACTCCGGTGGCTCGGCATAGGTGAGGGTGACCGAGCCGACGTGAGGGGTGGCGCACGTGAACGCCGTGCGGTCGTCGGTGCGGGGGATCTCGGTTCCCCATCCCTCATAGCCGCCGTGGACCACGGCGATGCCGATCCTCCAGTCGGGGCCGAGGTCCGAAGCAGGGGCCTCCACCGTGATGAGGTAGGTGCCCGAGCGGATCTCCTCGGCGAGTCCGACGGTGTTCGCGACGCCGTCGCCCTCGAAGTCGCAGCCGGAGATGTTGACGACCACGTCGTTCTGCGATCCGAACCGGGACGGCTCCGCACCGATGTCCCTCGCGAGGAACTGGAACTGGACGGTGTCGTCCCTCACCGCGATCTGAGTCAGCTCGACCCGGCCCACCGTCTGGGTCTCGCGCTCGGCCGCGGTGGCCGGGACCGGCGCCGACGCGACCACGAGGGCGAGCACGGCGAGGGCCGAGCGGAGCGGGTGTCGCGACGTCATGGGGACCTCCTGGATGGCGCGCCCACCGTAGCCGCCGCCGGGCCGCCCCCCGATCCGCGCGGGGGCATCGCGCGGTGTCCGTCCGGGTCAGCGCGGGCGCTGCTCGAGCTGGATCTGGGTCTCGGTGACGGCTAAGCCGACGGACTCGTAGATCCGCAGGGCGTGGTAGTCGGGGTCGGCGACGATCACGAGGGTGTGGGCGCCGAGCCCGTCGGTGGCATCCAGCCCGTAGGTCGCCACGCGGTGCAGCAGCGTCCCGGCGAGCCCCCGACCTCGGTGGTCGGGGTGGGTCTCGACCGTCTGGAACCGGGCCAGCCCGCCGCCGGCGTCCAGCAGCCCCATCGAGGCCACCAGTCGGTCGCCCTCGAAGGCGCCCCACCACGCGCCGTGCCCGGCCTCGCACACGGCGCGGTCCGCCTCCGCCCGGGCCTCGGCGAAGGCGCGATAGCCGGGGTCCCCGCCCGCCTCCGCGGCATCCACCGCCACCGACATCTCCACGCGCTGCGCCCAGTCGTCGTCGGTGGCGAGGGTCCGGTACTGCGCGGTGATGTTCGGCCGCGCCGGCAGGCGCACCGAGGTCGCCGTCATCACCGCCGAGCTCTCCACGCGCGGGCCGGCGGCGACCAAGGGTGCGAGTGCGTCGACGTCGAGCGCTCGACCGTCGATGCCGAAGGTGCGGAAGTCAGCGTCGGGCAGGTCAGCGTCGTAGCGAGCCAGCACTGCTGCGACGTCGTCGGGGCCCGGCGGCGCGGCCAGCAGGTCGAAGTTGCCCCACCGGTAGGTCGGGTTCGCCGGTGTGCGGACGGCGACGTGGTCGCCGCGGTCCTCCAAGAGCGAGCCGCCGAGACGCAGCAGCGCGAGGTCGGTGCGGAACCCGAGTGAGGTGATCTCCACGCCGCCGAGCCTAGACCGGGACCGACCGCAGCCGAGTCCGATCGGTCGCGGGTGGCGATGCGCCGACGCGCAGGCGCTCATGGTGTCTGGTTCACGGCGAGCCGACGGTCACCTCGAGGAAGTCGAAACCGCGCATCGAGAGGCTGTCGCGGCGCCGGGGCGTCCCGACGAGGGCGAGGTCGGGGTAGCGCCGCACCAGCGCGGGGAGCGCGATGCTGGTCTCCAGGCGGGTGAGCGGGGCGCCGAGGCAGAAGTGGATGCCGCCACCGAAGGAGACGTGCGGGCCCTGGTCGCGCCGCAGGTCGAGGCGGTGCGGGTCCGGGAACTGCTGCGGGTCGCGGTTGGCGGCGCCGACGTAGATCTTCACGCGGTCGCCCGGACCGACCCGCAGTCCGCCCGGCCCGCCCAGCTCGGTCTCGGTCAGCACCTCGCGTCCAGAGACCTGGACGGGGCTGTCGAAGCGCAACAGCTCCTCTACCGCCGTGCGCTCGAGATCCGGCTCCGAGCGCAGGGCGGCGAGCTGGTCGGGATGCTCGAGCAGGGCCACCAGGCTGTTGCCGAGCAGGTGCATCGTGGTCTCGAAACCGCCCGAGAACAGCAGCGCCGCCATGGCGACCGCTTCCTCGGTGTCCAGGGTGTCCGGGCTGTCGGTGCCGTCGCCGTGGGAGGCCGGTGACACCAGCCGGCTCATCAGGTCCTCGCCGGGAGCGGCGCGCAGGTCGGCGACGAAGGCGGTGAAGTACTCCTCGATGCTCGCGGCCGCGGCGTTGCTGCGGGTGAAGGACTCCTCGGAGAACTCGTCGAGGATCAACATCCAGTCGCCCATCAGCGACTTGAACCGCGCCCGGTCCGCCGCGGGGATCCCGAGCAGCTCACCCATCACCGACGCCGAGAGCGGGAACGCGACGCGCTCGATGACGTCCCCGCCGTCGGCCAGGTCGTCCAGGAGGTCCGGCACGAGCCGCTCGATGCCGAGTCGGAGCTCCTCCACGCGGCGTGCGGTGAAGTGCGAGCTCACGATGCGGCGCAGCCGGGTGTGCACGGGAGGGTTCGCCGTCGCCATACTCGTGTTCAGCAGCTTGAGCGCCGGGAAGTCGCGCCAGTTCGGGAGTGCGAGGTCGGCGAAGAACCGGTCGGGGTCGGAGCGCCCGAAGTTGCGTGAGTCGCGCCCGACCTGGTCGCACGCGGCGTACCGGGTCGGCACGATGCTCCCGTCGGGGTGCTCCAGGAACGGCGCGATCCGTTGGAGCTCCCCATAGATCGGGTACGGGTCGCGCCGACCCTCCGGCCCGTTGAGTCGGGCGAACAGCTCGTCGCTCTCGGCGGTGCGGACGGCGCGCATGGGGCTCCTTGCGGGGAGGGGGAGAGGTACGCGGGGGGAGTGCTGGCCCCGCCGTGGCGGCAATCTAGCGCCCGGCGACGAACAGGGGGAACGGCCCGGAGCACCCGCGTCGCCTCGGTGCCGACGGGCGCTCCAGCGGATCCGCGGTCGCTCTGCGGTCGGAGTGCGATGCGCTGCTGAACCAGAGCCAGCGCGGTTCAGTCGAACGGTGTTGAGGGTGCGTGATCGGCCAGGCGCCAGTTTCTGCAGTTCGAGGCCGATGTCGCCCGACTCGACGCAATGGCCGACGACGCCGAGGAACTCGAAGCCGCCGAGGTACAGCGCCTGCTCGACGAGGCCGAGCGCGAGCGAGACGAGCAGCGGCGCGCCCTCGACGAGGTGATCGCCGACGCATGCCGCGCCGAGCAGATCGCGCAGGTCGAGTATGCAGGTCGCGACGCTGCGCTCAACGCCGAAGCAGCCCGACATGAGGCCGAGGCCATAGCCGTCGAACGCCGCCGCGATGCCGCGGTCCGGGCCAACGCTGACCGAGCCGAAGCCGAGGCGGACGCCGCCGACCGCGAGGAGCAGCGAGCCCTAGACGCCGCGTTCTACGCCGAGCGCCGAGCCGCTCGCGAGCAGCCCCGCGTCGAGGCCGACCGAGCACGCCACGAAGCGCGCAGGGAGCGCCGGGCCGCACAACGTCGCGCCGCCGAGGCGCTGGCCCGCACCGAGGCGGCGGAGGCAGCCGCCAGCGCGCTCGCCGAGGCAGCACAGGCCCTCGCCCACGCCTCCGAGGTCGTCGGGTGGGTCCGCATCCTCGACGCCGACCCGTGCGCTCGCTGGGTCGCGTGGTGGAACAGCGGGGGTGTGCCCCGCGGTCCCGCGCCCGTCCGTCCATACACCGTGCGCATGAAGCGGCACCGCGGGTGCCAGTGCGTGCAACAACCCGTCACACGAGTGGAAGCCGATGTCCGAGGCACCCAGTCCCGACCCGAGCGCGCCCCCGAGGCACGCCCCACGCCGCCACCGAGCGCCCCGCCAGCCGATCCGACCCAGCCGCCGACGACGGACCCGGCGACGCCGCCTGACCCCGCCGCGGAGGTCATGCCCGACGCGACCCCCGACGCTCTGCGCGCCGAGGTCCACAGGCTGCGCGACGAGGCCGCTGCCGGACGCGCGGCCACCCGACGGACCGACACCCTCGCGCAGCGGCTCGTCGAGGCGTACGCCGCTGCTATGGGCCTGCTCTCCGACCCGACCGACCTGCGCGCCGACCTCGCCACCGTCCTCGACGACGACGGCCTCGTCGACCGCACCAAGGTCGAGCAGGCCGTCGTGATGCTGCTCGACGCGAAGCCGCACCTTGCCTCGCGCACACCCCGCGGCAGCATCGACCAGGGATCCCGCGACGACGCGCCGGGGGTCGACCTGGCCGGACTCCTCAGAAGCGGTGCGTGAGCCCCGCGCCTTCGTGAATCCGACCGCCCGCGTCATGCTGGTCGGCATGACCGAGGTGACGCTGACCGATGCTCAGGCGGAGCGGGCGCTGTCAGTCTGCGCGGGGATTCGCCAATACCCCGGCATGTGGATTGCACAGTTCGACTGGTTCACGCTCGACGCCTACTGGTCGGGCTACCTGAACGCACTCAGCGACCACGCGGTGAGCGACTTCCGAACTTGGGGCCTCGCGCAACTCGGCGCGCCCGAGTCGAACACTGACCCGATCTTTCAACTTCGCCGCCAGCACGGCCTTCCCACGGACAGCGGTGGCGAGGCGTCCTTTGGTCGGGAGCGAGCGACCGAGATAGCAGTGCTCGTCTGCGACCTCGTCGAGGCCTACATCCACGCTCGTCGCGAGCCCCGTTCGTAGCGGATCGACACCACTTGTTCCCGCAACACGTCGCCGACGCGACTCAGGCCGGGTCAAGCGCCTAGCGGTGAGCCGTGACAGAGCGCCCGCGCGCTAGCGCCCGTTGCAGGGCTTCCCGGTCCCGGTTGTGACCGGGTCGGGGAGCCCGGCGACAGGAGGCCGCTGACGAGGCCAGGAGCCTCGCAGCGGTAGCACGGTCGGCCAGGTGCCGTCCGTTGAGATTCCCGCTCAATGGAAGGCCCTTCCATGCCCACGACCACCGCCAACGCGCCCGAACTGACCGCCGATCAAGTACAGCGCATCCTCGTCCAGCCACTCGAACAGCAGTCGCTGCTCCTCGCGGCTGGCCCCCGCATCTTCGACACCAACGGCAGCCCGGTCCGCGTCCCCAAGATGGGCGGACCGATCGACGTCGACTGGATCGGTGAGAGCGAGGAGATTCCCGCCGACGAGGAAGTCGAAGTCGACGAGGTCGTGCTCATGCCCTCGACGATGAAGTCGGTCAAGGTGATCACCCGCTACAGCAACGAACTGGCCGGCAGTCCGTCGTCGCTCTCGACTCCGCGATCCGCGGTCGCCTCGTGACCGACGTCGCCGCCAAGATCGACAGCCAGTTCTTCGGCGCGGGTGGCGACGGGGTCACGACCCCGCAGGGCCTGTTCGCGTGGACCGGCGTGCAGACGCTGCCGATCGGTGGCGCGCTCACCCTCGACCACCTACTCGACGCCTGGGGCCTCGCCCTCGCCGCCGACGTCAACATGTCGGCGCTGCGCTGGGTGTTCACCCCGCGCGAGTTCGTCGAACTCCGCAAGATCAAGGACGGGCAGGACCGCTACCAGTTGCAGCCCGACCCGACACAGGACGGCGTGTTCCGCCTGCTCGGTGCACCCGGCACGGTGACCAAGCGGGTGCCCGACGCAACGGGAGGCACCCCGACCGGCAGGGCCGCGCTGCTCGACTTCTCCCAAGTCGCCGTCGCACGGGACCTCGCGCCATCGGTGACCGTGCTTCGCGAGCGATACGCCGACTTTGACGAGCAGGCCCTGCGCGTCGTCGCCCGCTACGACACCAAGCCGCTCAACCCGCTGGCCGTCGTCCGGCTGACCGGCATCGCGATCTGAGCATGGCGCTCGTCGAGGCCGAGGCGCTGCGCGAGGTGCTCACCCGCCAGCGCCCTCGACGCAGCCGAGGACGCCGCCGAGACGGCCTCGACGTTCATCGCCGCCTACTGCACCCGCCTGCGCATCGGCGACGCTGTGCCGCCCGTCGTGGCTCGCGTGGCCCTGGCCTTCGCCGTCCGCGCTGCGCGAAACCCCGAGGAAATCCGCAGCGTGTCCTCCGAAGGCCCGTCGGTCAGCCTTGCACCCGTCGAACTGACCTACCTCGAGTCCACCGTGCTCAACCCCTATCGGACGCGCTCGGCATGAGGGTGCGCTCTCAACGCGGAACGACCGGGCAGGCGCGTACGTCCGTGATTTGCCTAGTGGATCGAGGCGATGAGGGCGCGGACGCTTGGGGCTACGGGCGTCAGTCTCGACTCAGCGTGATCCCAATACCCGACGGCCCCGCTGCTCTGACGAAGAAGGAAGTTGCCGGAGATGTCAGCGCCGATGATGGAGGCCTCCTCGCCGGACCACCAGCCTGCTGTCATCGGTCGCACACCATCCGGGTGCACCAGAAGCACGATCTCGATAGTGCGGTCCCCGACGACCACATGGCGCTTGAAGTGGAGGCTGTTGATCGCACGGATCACCGCGTCATCTCCTGGCATCTTGGTCACGTGCTCAGTGTCCCAGGCAGCCCCGCCAACCTCGGCATGTTCGGCGCTGAACGATCGTGACCGTTGCGTGACCGGTGAAGCCGGGATCGCATCCAGCCAGGGCAACCCGTCTGAATTGGAGGCTAAGCGTGTACACGCGCAGGTCAGCGCACCAGAACGCCCCCGCTCCGCCGCAGGTGAGCGGTGGTGCGGGGGCGTTCCCGGTGGTGGATCAGATGTCGTAGTAGTGACTGACTGACCCATGCTGACCTGCGCAAACTCTAGGAGATCTTGGTTACTTGTACCACGCTTGTAACGGAGGGCGGTTCCTTCTCGGGCGGCGCCGGGTTGGCGTCGTCATCGATGGTTGCACCCCGAGGCGCGAATCTAGTTCGAACAGGGTGTCCGCCATCAGAAGGCGGCACCTACGTAGCGTTCGATCAGTTCTCGCTCGGTGGTGGGGTCGTCCACGGGCCAAGTGATCATGCTGAGTACGACTCGAATGAGCCATTCGGCGCCGAGATCGTGTTCTTCGCCGAGGTCCATCAGAGACGCAGCGAGACGGTTCAGCATTTCGGAGTGGGTGAAGTAGGTGTCGTCGAAAGCCGGGGGTGACTTGACGAACTCAGCCAGGGTGCGGTCGCTGCGAATCGCTTGGACTCCGGCAAGGATCGACTCGATGACCAGTTGTTTGCCCTGCATCCCGCGAGTCTGCGTTCGCACCTGTTCGACCACGGTAGTCGCGGCTAGGCCTACCAGTGTGTCCACAAGGCTGCGCTTGTTGCCCACGAACCGGTAGACGGTCGCGCGTGAGCACCCTGCTCTGCGGGCGACCTCTTCCAAGCTGAACGTCTTGGGACCGCGCTCGCGCAGGACGTCGCTGCCGGCTGCGTAGATGCGTTCCAGGGCGGCTTCCCTTCGACTGCCAGGAATGAGCCATGCGTCGGAATCTGGCATTTTGTACCCTGACGTTACTGAGCGATTTAGTCTCACGGTGAGACGATTGTAAGGCTAGCGAAGACCCCGGTCCCGGGCGGCCTGGTGGCCTCCAAGAGGCGGCGCGCTTGGTCTGAGACGGCCTCCCGATGACTCGTCCCCGCCAGGCGTCTCAGTCATTCAAGAGGCCTTGTGGGTGCACGTCTCCGCGGTTGAGGATTGCTCCTGAGACGGAGGATCGTGATGACAACCCGCACACGCACAGACGGTGCCCCTGACCTGTTCAAGGTGGTCGGGACTGCAGCATGGCTGAACTTCGAGGGTGCCGCGCGCACCGTGATCCGCGGCCGTCGCGGCTGGGTGGGGGGCGGTCAATACCGACTACGATCCCTTGGATCCACGGACGGCGGCCCAGCCGCATGCGGCGTATCGACGCCTTCATGAGACGGGGCGGGTGCACTACAACCCGCGTCGGGCCATGTGGGTCCTCTCGCGCCTCGACGACGTCCGCGCCACACTGAGAGCCACCGACAAGGTGACCAGCAGTCAGGGGGTCACCCGGTTACGGATCCAGGCGCCGCTCGTCGTCCTCACTGACGGCGAGGAGCACGCCCGGCTACGCAAGCAGATACAGCCCATGTTCACCACAGGTGCGATGGCCTCCTGGCGCGCGATGGCGGAGAAGCTGGCCTCCGAGATGGTCGACGAACTCGTGCGTGCTCCCGGCTCGGACGTGATGACGACACTGGCCACTCCGCTACCGATGAGCCTGATCGCTCACATCATGGGTGTCTCCGATGGCGACTTCGACGACTTCCGCCGATGGTCGGAGACGACGGTGCGCATCATGGACGCGAATGCGACGCCGCTGGGCATCCGGCACGCACGAGATGCCGCGACAGGCCTGGCGTCCCTGCGGCGGTACTTCACCGAGCAGTTCGACGCTGGGAGGATTCGGGAGTCTGACTCGGCTCTCGGTCGACTCATGAACCACAGTGAGAACGGTGCTCTCACCGGCAACGACCGGTTCATGATCGCGATGCTGCTCCTCGTGGCTGGTAACGAGACCACGACGAACTTGCTGGGCGGGATGTTCGAGACGTTTGCTCGCAATCCGGAGGAGTACGACCGCGTTCGACAGGATCCTGGTCTGGTCCCGATGGCGATCGAGGAACACCTGCGGTTCTCCAGCCCCATCCAGAATCTGTACCGCTACACGCGCGCTGACTACGACATCGCCGGTGTCACCATCCCGCGAGGGTCCAGGGTGTTGCTGTCCTTCGGTGCTGCGAATCGGGACCCCGAGGCGTTCGAGGAGCCCGACACCTATCGGGCTGACCGCAACCCCAGGATGCACGTCGGGTTCGGGCACGGCGCACACCTGTGCGTCGGAGCACCGCTCGCTCGGATGGAGGCCCATGTCGTGCTCACCGAGCTCCTCGGTCGCGTCTCGAGGATCGAGCTGTCCGGTGACCCGACATGGTCGACCAACAGCTCGTTGCGCGGGCCCACCAGACTCCCCGTTCGACTGGTCACCACGTGATGCGCCTCGCCTGTCGCCGCTTCGCGGATAGCCCGCTCCGGTCGTAGACGTGGCGCCGAGTGCGCCGAGCTAAGGGCGGCCGCTCCCGCTCAGGACGGCCGACCCCCCTGGTCCGAGGCGCCCCACGTTGCGGAACTCGCTCGGCGACTGCCCGGTCCAGCGCTTGAAGGCGTGGGAGAAGTTCCCAGGATCGCCATAGCCGAGATCGACCGCGATCTGACTGATCGTCAGGGAGTGGTCGAGAAGCAGCACGATGGCTCTCTCGCGCAGCAGGGACTGTCGGACCTGACGGAATGTCGTGCCCTCGTCCTCGAGCCGTCTCTTCATGGTGCTGGTGGAGACGTCGAGGAGTGCGGCGATGTCCCGGCTGCTCGACCGTCCTGGGTCCTGCTCGAGCAGTCGTCGCACCCGCTCCGTCACGCTGGTGGCACTGGTACTGCGGTCGAGCATGCGGCGCAGCTCGGCGATGGCCAAGCCGTAGGCGACCGGGTCCGGGAACCGGCAGCGGACACGAAGGGCCTCGGCCGGCACGTCGATGAAGGACGTGTGCGCGTCGAAGTCCAACCGTTCGCTCATCAGGTCGGTGCGAGTCTCCACAACTCCGGGGGCAGGCCATGCCAGCTGCAACGTCACCCCTGGTAGCGGGCCGGCCAGCAGGTCGAGTAGTCGAAGCAGCGCCGCACCACCGTAGGTGATGACCAGGCAGTCGAGATCGGGATCGCCGGTCTGACCGCTCAGCCCCACTGTCAAGCCGTGCTCGCCCGGGTGGAAGTGAGGGCGAAGAGCGCCGGAGATCACGGGCAGATACCCCAGCAACTGGAAGATCTCGTCCACCGAGCCAGCGCTGACCAAGGGCAGGCTCAGCGGGCCGAACGAGGTCAGCTGGGCCTTCTCGGCGAAAGCGAGCCCGAGGTAGGTAGCACCGTCGGGGTCGAGGTCCGGGTAGACCTCGCGGAACCATCGGATGGGCACTTGCCGGTCGCGCTGTACCAGCTCGACCTCCGAAGTGCCCTGGAGTTCGATGATCCGACGGAAGTGCGCGACGGCGCTGGGCTCAAGCGCGTCGCTGTTGAGGAGCTGGACGAACGCCAGCGGAGGCACGCCGGGTTCGGGAACTCTCACTGCACCTCCTGAGCCGAAATCACAATATGTTGACGTAGGTGACCATAGCCACAGCCTGACGGGGAGACACAGGATTGAGGGCCGGTCTACCAAGGAGTTTCTTCATGTCCGTTGTCACCTTCATCTCCCACGACGGGGAGAAGCACGAGACACCACTGGAAGAGGGTGTCTCGCTGATGCAGGTCGCCGTCGACAACATGGTTCCTGGAATCGACGGGGACTGCGGCGGCGAAGCCGCCTGCGGTACGTGCCACGTGGTCGTCGAGGACGGATGGATCGACCAGGTCGGCCGTTCGGGTCCCGTGGAGGAAGAGATGCTCGCCATGAACCCCGAGCGCGAGGCGAATTCCCGGCTGTCGTGCCAGATGCGGTTGAGCGACAGCCTGGACGGCCTCGTCGTCCGGCTCCCCGAGTTCCAGCTGTGACTGTCGAGAGGAACACCGCACCATGACGACCCTGACCACCGTGACCGACGCCATGACCGAGCGAGCTCAGTCCATCGTCCCCATGAGCATGCAGATCCGCGGGGCGCACCTGTACGACCGGGCGCGTCGCTTCGTGACCCGGACCAACGGGCAGAAGATCTTCGTCGAGAAGCCGATCCCCCCCGTGGAGCAGGTTGCCCTGGTCGACATCGACCTGAGCAACCCGTTCCTCTACCGGCAGGGCAAGTGGCAGTCGTACTTCGAGCGGGTGCGCAACGAGGCTCCCGTCCACTTCCAGGCCAACAGCCCGTTCGGTCCCTTCTGGTCGGTCACCCGCCACGCTGACATCATCGCGGTCGACAAGGACCATGAGACGTTCTCGGCTGAGCCGTTCATCATCATCGGCGAGCCGCCGCGGTTCATGGATGTCGCCATGTTCATCGCCATGGACCCGCCCAAGCACGACCGGCAGCGCGCCGCCGTCCAGGGCGTCGTGGCTCCGAAGAACCTGCGCGAGATGGAGAGCCTGATCCGCTCGCGGGTCCAAGAGGTGCTGGACGACCTCCCGATCGGTGAGCCCTTCAACTGGGTCGACCGCGTCTCCATCGAGCTGACTGCGCGGATGTTGGCGACACTGCTGGACTTCCCCTACGAGCAGCGCCGCAAGCTCGTCGAGTGGTCGGACCTGGCCAGCTCCATGGAGCAGGCCAACGGCGGCCCCTCGGACAACGACGAGGTGTTCCGCGGATTCGTCGACGCAGCGCAGGGGCTGAGTGCTCTGTGGCGCGACAAGGAGGCGCGGCTGGCGGGGGGAGAAGAGCCTGGCTTCGACCTGATCACGATGCTGCAGCGCAACGAGGACACCAAGGACCTCATCGATCGTCCCATGGAGTTCCTGGGCAACCTCGTCCTGCTCATCGTGGGTGGCAACGACACGACGCGGAACTCCATGAGCGGTGGGATCCTCGCCATGAACCGGTTCCCGGACCAGTTCGAGAAGCTCAAGGCCAACCCGGACCTCATCCCCAATGCGGTCTCGGAGATCATCCGGTGGCAGACACCTCTGGCCTACATGCGGCGGGTCGCCAAGAAGGACACGGTGCTCAACGGACAGTTCATCCGCAAGGGCGACAAGGTGGTCATGTGGTACGCCTCGGGCAACCGTGACGAGCGAGTCTTCGACCGGCCCGACGACCTGATCATCGACCGCAGCAACGCACGCAACCACATCTCCTTCGGCTTCGGAGTCCACCGCTGCATGGGCAACCGGCTGGCGGAGATGCAGCTCAAGATCCTCTGGGAGGAGCTGCTGCCGCGCTTCGAGAAGATCGAGGTCGTCGAAGAGCCTGAGTACGTCCAGTCCAACTTCGTGCGCGGCATCAGCAGGCTGATGGTCACCCTGACGCCGAAGACCCAGGCGTGACCGAGGGGAGGGCGCTGGTCGTCGGCGCCAGCCACGCCGGTGTCCAGGTGGCGGCCGGCCTGCGGCAGCAGGGCTGGTCAGGAGAGGTCGTCGTGGTCGGCGACGAGCCAGCGCTGCCCTATCACCGTCCTCCCCTCTCCAAGGCCTACCTCGCCGGCACGAGCAGCCTGCAAGACCTCGCTCTGCGCAAGGCGGAGTTCTACGCCAAGCACGACATCCGCCTGGTGCAGTCGACGGTCACGCAGGTCGATCGTGCCGCGCAGGAGGTGGGGCTGAACGACGGCACCACGATGGGCTACACCCATCTCGCCCTGTGCACGGGTGGCCGGGTGCGCACCCTGGACGTGTCCGGTATCGACATGCCCGGGGTGTTCTACCTTCGGACCTTCGCAGACGTCGAGTCGATCCGGGCCTCGGCGGCTTCCGGCAGCCACGCCGTCATCGTGGGCGGCGGGTACGTCGGCTTGGAGACAGCCGCGTCCCTGCGCGCTCTCGGCCTGGACGTGACAGTCCTGGAGGCCGCCGAGCGCGTGCTGGAGCGGGTCACAGCACCCGAGGTCTCGGCGTTCTACGAGCGGGTCCACCGCGACGCCGGCGTCGTGATCCGGACGGGCGCCCAGGTCAGCGCCATGGCCGGCGACGAACGCGTGCGTGAGGTGGTCCTGCGGGGTGGTGAGCGGATCCCGGCCGATCTCGTCGTCGTCGGAGTGGGCTTGGTTCCCAACACCGAGCTGGCAGCCGAGGCTGGCCTGCACGTCGAGAACGGGATCGTGATCGACGACCTGGCTCGCACCAGCGACCCCCGCATCGTCGCAGCCGGCGACTGTGCCAGCCACCGGATGGCTCGCTACGACCGCCTCGTGAGGTTGGAGTCCGTGCCCAGCGCCGGGGAGCAGGCGAAGACGGCCGCCGCGACACTGTGCGGCAAGGAGAGGCCGATCGCAGCGCTGCCTTGGTTCTGGTCCGACCAGTACGACCTCAAGCTGCAGATCGCGGGGTTGAATGTCGGCTACGACGAGCTCGTGGTGAGGGGCGACCCCTCTCGAGATCGCGACTTCACCTGCTACTACCTCCAGCAGGGACGGCTGCTGGCCGCGGACTGCGTGAACCGACCGCGGGACTTCCTGAAGGCCAAGCTGCTGATCAGTCAGGGCGAGAGAGTCGATCGAGCAGAGCTCGAGGCCGCCGTCGCTTCCTGAGGGCCGGCATCGTCGTGGGCCCTGCCCGTCCCGCTGGCTTGCCGCCGCGTCCCGGCCTCTGGTGTCTACGATCACCGAGGTGCGGCCGACCTTGACTCTGCGGCGTGGATCGACGCACCAGGACCGACGTGGACTGGCTGGCAGTGGCGGTCTGCAAAGCGGCCCTGGTGGTGCTGCGACGCCTGACTGGCGCGGGTCATAGGGCATTCCCGGGGTCGGTGGCGTCGTGCTGGCTGCCAACCACGTCTCGCACCTTGACCCGTTGCTGGTCGCGGAGATGGTGCTGGCCGAGGTGGCGGGTGCCACGGTTTCGGCCAAGGACAGCCTCTTCAACAAGCCGGTCGTGGGCAGGTGGTTCCGTGCCGCGGGGCACGTCGAGGTCGACCGCGCCGCCGGCCGCGCCGGGTGCGGCGAGGCGGTGAGCGCGGCGCGCAACGGGAGACTCCTCCAGTGAGATGGGCGTTCACGACCGGAAGCGGGGATCCTGGGGGCGCGGGGTGTCGGAGCCGCGCACCATGGCGGAACCGTAGGTCTCCAGCAGCGTTGCCATGAGGCCGTCGAACGGCAGGTCCACGAACATGCCCCGTTCGCGGACGTACTCCATGTGACGTCGGCCGGCGCCGTCGGCTGCATGGAGCAACGCGTCCTGCGACCCGTCGAACTCCAACGGGGGTACTCCGAAGCGACGGCACAGCTCGGAGTTGAAGGCCGGCGACCCCTTGCGCCACTGGCCGTCGACGTACACCGCGCTCCACCCGTGGAACACGAACAGATCCGTGCCCATCAGCTCCAGCAGCGCGGCGCTGTTGAGGTGGTTGCGCACGTCGGAGAATCCGAGCACTGCCGGGATCCCCGCAGCGCGCAGACTCGCGGTGAGCAGTACCGCCTTGGGCACGCACCACGTGGGGCCACCGTCGAGGATCGCGCTGGCCTGGTAGTCAGGGGGTTCGGTGGTGACGCTGTAGGGGTCGTAGCGGAGCCGGTCCCGGACCGCGGTGAACAGCAGTCCCGTCCGTTCTCGAGGATCCCGGATGCCACCCACGACGGACTCGGTGAAGTCCCGGACGTCAGGGTGGTCGCTGTCGACGAACCGGCTCGGGTCGAGGGCCTCCCGTGGGTCGAGCTCGCCCCTCATCAGGCGCCGGTCCGGAGGTCCTGGCGCGCCCCCGCGATCTCGAGGGCGGTGACGAGGTCCCGCTCGAGCGAGGGGAGTACGGCGGCCGAGCGAGCTGCCTGCTCGACCCGTCCTCGTGCTGGGCCGTCCTGACGGGCCAGCGACGCGACCAGGGACCATGTCTCCGCGCACAGGTGCGCGGCGGCGGCAACCTCGCTCGCCCGCGCGTCCCCGGTCAGGCGCGCGATGTCGGCGGCGCCGCTGGACAGCAGTCGGCGGAACAGCCCGCCGCCGGTGCCGGCCTTCTCGACGAAGGCGCTGAGTCCTTGGAGGACCAGGTCCAGGACATCGTCCGGGAAGACTTCCGGCCAGTCAGCGAGGTCCTCGGCGAAGAGGTCGACCGCAGCCAGCCCGGAGGCCCCGACCGCCGAATCCCTCCCGGTGACGATAGAGCTGCCGGTGGAGGTGGTCATCGCAGCCGCCGCCTGGGCGAACGCCGCCTGCGCGATCTCGGACAGGTCGGGCAGCCGGTCGGGCCAGGCGATGTCGAAGTA
The DNA here is from genome assembly GCF_964228225.1 of Nocardioides sp. Taxonomy (GTDB): domain Bacteria; phylum Actinomycetota; class Actinomycetes; order Propionibacteriales; family Nocardioidaceae; genus Nocardioides. The sequence goes on along the minus strand of NZ_CAXQZB010000024.1, from coordinate 8,078 downwards.
GGTGTGACGCGTCGGGACCGGGAACCCCTGGGAGGACCGGGCTCGGGCCAGTGCCGGGTAGGGCACGAGCTGCACCTCGTCCCGGTCGTTGTCGACGACGTGCGCGACCTGCTGCTCATCGTCGTAACCGATGACGACGATGTCGTGGCGACTCATCTGCAGGCGTACGCGGAGGTAGGGAAGCTCCGCGATGTCGGCCCACACCAAGGCGGGACGGCCGTCTCGTACGGCGTCGCGCACCCACGCCCAGCCCTCCTGCGGGTCATCCGTCGCATGCACGGAGACCTCGGCGCCCAGCCGCGTCGGGAGGTCCGTCTCCAGGTCGCCTCCCCGCCCCACGAGGTATACCGGTGGCATGAGTGCCGCGTCCCTGACGTAGGAGAGATCCAAGGCGCCGCTCAGGGCAAAGACGAGGCCCTCGTCAGGGGGGCCCTCCCAACCGAGTCCGGCCCACTCCAGGAGGTCCCGCATGGCCCCGGAGCCGCAGTGCCCGCCGCGTCGGTGCGGGTACTTGACCACTTCAGTGTCGCTCGAGTTGACCATGAGGCTTCTTCCTGAAGACAACTAGTGATTTTTGTTCAAACCTAAGGCACCGCGCTAAGAATGTCATGACGCGGCCCATCTGACGCGTGTCCGCAGTCGGACATTGTCGATACTCTGTCCACCGTGTCGTCCCCCTCCATGCGAGAGCGCTACCGCGAGCACGTTCGTGCAGCGGTGCTCGAGACTGCCCACGACCTGATCGCTGAGCGGGGCTGGGAGCGGGTGCGCATGGGCGAGATCGCCGAGGCGGTCGGCGTCTCGCGCGCACTGCTGTACAAGGAGTTCGGCGACAAGCCCGGTTTGGGGGAAGCCGTCGTCCTGAGGGAGGCGGCGCGCTTCATCGAGGGCATCGAGAACGTGCTCGCGCATCACGGCTCCGACGCTTCAAGCGGCCTCGCGGCGTCGGTGGGCTTCGTGCTGGAGGAAGCCGAGAACAGTCCCCTGCTCAGAGCGGTCCTGATCTCCAACCGCGATTCCCCACCACCCGCGACGGGCATCCTCCCCCTCCTCACCACGTCTGCGCAGCTGTTGGAGCTCGCCTCCGGCTCCCTGGCCCGGTGGCTCACCTCCCACGTGGCCGGTTTGCGGGCGGATGAGGTGTCAGACGCCGCCGAAGCCCTGGTGCGGCTCACCGTGAGCCACCTCGCCCTACCGACCAGGTCCCGGGCGGACACCGCCCGGAAGATCACTGAGGTGGGACTCAGGTGCCTCGGGCTCTCCGGCACGCCGGAGCAGGGAATCGCGACGTGACGGTTGCTCAGGTGGCGGGATCGCCGGCGACCCCGAGGACCAGTAGCTGGTGAATGGCACGGTCGCGTCCAGGGTGGCCCGGGGACTCGCTGCTGCCGCGGTTTCGCCGAGTGCGCGGCTGAGGCTGTTCTCCGGTGGTGCGGTGGCCCGCCAGCAGTCCCTCGGGGATCACCTTTGCAAGTGAATCGCCTGGGTCTGGTAGAGGTTCTGGGGTGCCCCTCGGATCTGTCGTGATTGAGAGCCATGGCAGCGCCCAGGCGCACCACGACAAGCCTCGGGAAGCGCGCTACCGGGATGGCGGTCGATGCGCGGATGAGCCCGGTTATCAGGCTCTTATTACCTGAGGTGGGGGCTGGCGAGTCCGCCCCCGATCAGCAGCATCCGAAGGCGGTAGCTCTCGCGGTTGCGGAACCCGCGGGCGACGCGGTGGAGCTCGATGAGGCCGTTCATGGCTTCGGTGCCGCCGTTGTTCGAGCGGGCGGTGTCGAAGTAGGCCAGGAACGCCTGCCGCCAGCGCTTCAACGTGCGGCCCAGGCGGGCGATCTCGGGGATCGGGCAGGACGCGAACGTGGCGAGGACCTTCTCGGCGATCTTGCGGCCCTCGGCGGTGTTGGGGTGGCGGTAGGCCGAGCGGAGCTGCTGGGCGCACGACGCAACGTAGACGACCAGGTGCTCCTCGAGGCGGGCGGCGATCGCGTTCTCGAACCTGGTCCATTGCTTGTCGGTGAGCTTCTCCGCACCGGCGCGTAGGAGCTTCTGGATGCCGTAGAGCGGGTCGCCCTTGCGGCCACGGTGGCCGAGGGTCTCCTGCTGGATCCGGCGGCGGCACTCATCGACCGCGGCGGTGCCGAGCTTGACGACATGGAAGGCGTCGAGGACTGCGACGGCGTCCTCGAGCTGGTCATCGATCGCGCTCTTGTAGCCCTGGAACGGGTCCAGGGCCGCGATCTTCACACCGGCGCGGAACCCCTGACCGCGCTCAGCGAGCCAGTCGGCGTAAGCCTTCCCGGATCGTCCCGGGACGAGGCGAGGAGCCGGGCGCGGACGCGTCCGTGCTGGTCACGGCTCAGGTCGACCATCCCGGTCAGCTCCTTCGGCCCACGTCCACCCTGGTCGACGGGCTTGGTCGAGACGTGGTGCCAGATGTGCCCATCGACGCCCAAGACCTCGACGTTGTCGAACCTGGTCGGGTCGGCGGCCATCTGTTCGAGCAGGGGCTTGATCGAGCGCCACACCGTGCGCCACGAGGTGCCCAACTGGCGGGCGAGAACAGCCACCGAGGCGTGCTCGCGACGGATCTGAGCGATCGGCCACCAGCACGCCCGCACCGTGAGCAGCGCCCGCGGCCGGGCCAACCCGTCGTGCTGCTCGCTCCACCCGCCGGCCCTGCACTTCGGCTCAACGCAGCGCCAGGTCCGCTTGCGCCACACAAGTCGCACCGGGCGGCCGAAGGAGGGCACGTCGACCAGGCGGACCTCGCGCCGGCCATGGCTCGCGGCGATCACACCGCACGCGTGGCAGCCCGCCGGTGCGGGGTCGGACTCGACCACCACGCGTAGATGACGCAGCTGCTCGGTGACCTCGATGACGTGGAACCCCTCCAGGCCCACGAGGAGATCGCAGCGCTGTTAAGTGCCCCCGGTTCCCCGGACTACTGGGGTTGGGTGGATCTGATCATGCAGCGGTCTCGCTTGGGGGTCCAGCAGGCGTCCTCAATGCGTGCTGGGTCTCGTAGTCGGCGGGGCTGAGGTAGCCGAGCGTCGAGTGACGCCGGCGCGGGTTGTAGAAGCCGTGACGAAGCTGAAGATCGCGTTCGCCAGGACTTCACGGGTCGGCCAGGTCGAGCGGTCGAGCAGCTCGGTCTGCAGGGTCGCGAAGAAGCTCTCGGCCACGGAGTTGTCGAAACAGTCGCCGATCGTGCCCATCGATCCGAGCAACCCTGCTTCGCGCAGCCGGTGACCGAAGGCCCAGCTGGTGTAGGTCGACCCGTGGTCGCTGTGATGGACCGCCCCGGCCGGTGGGCGACGGTTCCAGATCGCCATCTGCAACGCATCGACCACCAGCTCGGAGCGGATGTGGTCCGCGATCGACCAGCCCACGACGCGGCGGCTGAAGCAGTCGATGACGACCGCGAAGTACAACCACCCCTCACCTGTGCGGTGCTGGGTCACGTCGGCGACGTAGAGCCTGTCTGGGGCATCGGGGCGGAAGTTCCGCTCGACCAGGTCCTCCGATGGTGTCGCGGCCTGATCGCGGCGGGTGCAGCCCCGCAGCCTGCGTCGGTGCACGCCCTGCAGGCCGGTGGAGCGCATCAGTCGCTCGACACGGCCGTGGCTGACCTCCAGACGCCGGCCCATGGTCAGCTCGGCATGGACCCGGCGGTGGCCGTAGGTGCCGTAGGAGGCGGCGTGCACGTCGTGGATCGCGGCCATCAGGTAGGCCTGCTCGAGGTCACGACGGCTCGCTCGGCGCCGCGCCCATTCGTAGTAGCCCGAGGTCGAGACGTTCAGCACCCGGCAGGTCACCGCGACCGGAACACCGTCCGCGGCAAGCTCCTGGACTACCGGGAACACTATTTTGGGAGCACGTTCTCCCGAGCGAAGTAGGCACTGGCCCGCTTCAAGATCTCGATCTCCATCTCGAGCACCCGCTTGTCACGGCGCAGCTGGACCAGCTCGGCCCGCTCATCAGAGGTCAGGCCGTCTTGGACGCCGTCGTCGATGTCGGCCTGCTTCATCCAGCGACGCAGACCGGACTCGGCAATGCCGAGATCCTTCGCGATCTGAGCGATCGGCTTCTCACGCAGCCGCGCCAGCTCGACTGCTCGACGACGGAACTCAGGACTCTTCGGTGCAGGCACAGGGACTCCTCTCGGGCGACCATCGTCGCCTCACTCAAGGTGTCCGGGCTAGCGGGGGCACTTCACTGGCAGTAGGACGGATCTGGACACGAACGCGCGCGATCGCACGCCGTAGGCTGCGACATCGTCGAGGCCTTCCGGTTCGGTTGCTTGGTCGCACCAAACTTTGGAAGGTCTCGACCCATCTCCGGGTCAGCTCAGTGGCGCGTGTCGCCTACCCCCACCGCAAGTACCAAGGGCCCCATTTCCTACACGACCACAGCGACTTCCGAGGGCTAGTCTCCAACACACGCCGAGCAGCTAGGCCTTGCGTCCCTACGTCGTCCCTACGTGCGTCACCATCGATCGGAGGACACTCGGCATGACTTGCAACGGTGCCACGGACTCTGGTCACGACAAGTCGGGGCGTGCTCTCCGGGACCACGGCCACGAACTCGGGCGCGGTCGAGGGCATGGCGCCGGCGCCCCGCTCCTTCGTGATCCGCTTGGCGGAGGTCAGCAGCAGTAGATCGGTGCGCCGCGCCGTTCTCAGGTGAACTGCTGCTCGGCGCCGCCGGGAGTGCAGTGCATCGCGTCTCCGCACGGGCCAAAGGGGAAGGCGGGCGCGAAGGAGACGGCGAGGTCGTCGGCCAAGTGACGGGCCGTTGGCTGGCCCGAGAAAGACGGGGTCCCGTCGGGGCCGAACGTGGCCGGGACAAGTAGGCCACCGGGGGAGAGGGCGCGGGTGGCGAGATCGACACATATGCCGCCTGGTTGGCCGGGAGAGCCTGCTGCCAGCGCGCCAGCAGATGGCATTGTCCGCGGTCCGTTACCTAGCAACGGCTTTCGGCACGGTGTCTGGCGCGCTAGGAGTGCGAAGGCGAGCACTGCTCCACCTAGAGCGCATACATGCATGTATGTATGTACACTGTTCAACATGACCGCTGGCGTGCAGGATCGACAGGTTCGGGCGGTCGCAACCCGCCGGCTGCTGCTGGACACCACGGTGGCTTGCTTGGCGGAGCTGGGGTACGCGGGGACCACTGGCCCTGCCGTGGCCGAGCGAGCTGGCTTGTCGCGAGGCGCTCAGCTCCACCACTTCGGCACGCGAGACCAGATGGTCGTGGCGGCGGTCGAGCATTTGGCTCAGCAACGTCTCACGCATGTTCAAGACAGTCTCGCGATACGGATCGGAGACAGTCTGGACCCCTCGGCTCAACCGACCAGAGCGGCAGCACTGGCGGCCCTGGAGCTCCTCGCTGAGGCGTTGTCCGGGCCGCTGTACGGAGCCACGTTGGAGTTATGGGCCGCGGCACGCACCGACGAGGACCTTCGACGCCAGCTGGTTCCGGCGGAGGAGCGGGTGCACGCCGAGCTTCGGGAGGTATGTCGCGTCTGGATCACCACGGATCCGGTTCTGATCCAGTTGACGCTGGATCTCCTGTTAGGTCGAGGAGTGAGCGGGATGCTCGTCCCGCATCCTTCTAAGTGGCAGCGTGATGTCCTCGAACGCTGGATCGACACTGTCATGGCAGGCGGGGTAGCGGGATGAGTCGATTTGATGACCTGATCGCGACGTTTGCAGAGAAGTTCCGTCCTCCTGACGACGGGGCTCGCCTTGCCTCACACCACGCCAACTGTCTGGGCTGCGGCGAGGACAATTCGCATGGTCACCATCTCGAGGTGCGACGTGCGGGGGACGGCGTGGTCGCTGCGCACGCCTTCGACCGCCGGCACGAGGGCGCGCCGGGGATCGCTCATGGTGGGGCGTTGGCGACGGTCATCGACGACCTCTATGGATTCCTCCAGTACTTAGTTGGCGGCCCGGCGGTGACTCGACGCCTCGAGATCGAGTACCTGCAGCCTGTCCTCTTGGACGTCACCTATCGGTTGGAAGCCCACCTCACCGGTCGCGATGGGCGTCGACTTCAGGTTGAAGCCACCATCACCGACCCGGAGGGGCAGAGGGTGCTCACCTCGACCGCCATGTTCGTGCTCGTTGACGTCGCCCACTTCGCTGCTGCGTACGCACGGAGCCTGGAGAGCGCCATCACCAAGACCGCCGAGGAGACCGGCGGTCCGAGAGGCGTTGAGAGAGAGCCGAGGCCGTGATCGTTCAGCGAGCAGAGGTTGACTGCTACCGATCACCGTCCGACACGCAGGCTCGGATGCGAAAGACGGCTTCATGACTACTAGTCATGCCGCCGCACAGGTGTCGCCCTACCCGCATCGGATCGGTGGGCACTGTGGGTCCGGCGCTCTGCGAGACCTGCTGGAGTGGGCCGGACTCGGATGGGACGGCCCTCCCAGCGAAGGTCTGGTGTTCGCTCTCGGCGGCGCGCTCGGTCTCTCCTATGTGCGCTCGGTAGGCCTTTTCCCACCCCTGTACCTGGTTGGCCGTGGCGGAGAGCTCGAGCTGGATCTGCCTCGTCGGCTTGGCGCAGCGGCCGAGCAGCGGGTTACTGATGATCCCGCCGAGGGGTGGAGCTGGGTACGCGCCGAGATCGAGGGCGGTCGTCCAGTCATGCTCTGGGCTGACATTGCCGAGCTGCCATATCTGCGCGTCAAACTTTCGATGAGCCGCCACGACATCGTGGTCATCGGGTTCGATGACCATGCGCTCTGGTGGTCGACAACGATCGCGAAGACGTCCAGGAGGTCCCCTACGAGGCCCTTGCGCGGGCCCGCAGTTCCACGTCGTTCCCGCAACCGACGCGACACACGCTGTATGACATCAGGTGGCCCGCCGAGCTGCCGGATCTGGCGTCCGCGGCGGCTGAGGCATTCGCCCAGTCAGCCCAAGCGGTGAGCAATCCCACCAGCGCCACCAGAGTCTTCGACGAGCTACCCTCAGAACCGGGTGACGCCGCCGGTCTGATGGTCCGCAGCGCAGGAGTCGCCGCAGCGCATGCCTTTGCCACGGACATTGCGGGCTGGGAGCGCCACGACGACGAGGAACTCGAAATCATGTTGTTCAGCCTCGGCGCGTTCATCGAGAAGGCAGGCACAGGCGGCGGCCTCTTCCGCCGGCTGCTGGCCCAGGGGGCTTTCGAGATCGCCCAGATGACCGGGGATGAAGCAACCACCTCATCGGCGCGGTCAGCCAGCCGAGCCGCAGAGGCCTGGACGACGGTGGCCCGTTCGGCCACCGCCCGGGATAAGCCGGCACGCAGTCGAGTTCGCGACGCCGCGCAGTCGGCCTTGGCCCTTCCGGAGCTCGAGGCCATGCTGACCCAAGACCTCCACGGGTCAAGTCCCAGGTAGTGGTGTAGCGCTGCGTTCCTCCTGTTTGGTCATGCGGTGAGGGAGGGCAGCTGATCAGCTCCGATCTCGGTTTCGGTGTTGGGGACGACGGTGACGCGGCAGCGGGCGAGGACCTCGAGGCCGAGGTAGCGGCGGCCTTCGGCCCATTCGTCGGTCTGCTCGGCCAGGACCGCGCCGACGAGTCGCACGATGGCCTCGCGGGTGGGGAAGATGCCGACGGCGTCGGTGCGTCGGCGGATCTCGCGATTGAGGCGTTCGGCGGGGTTGTTGGACCAGATCTGGGTCCAGACGTCTTTGGGGAACTCGGTGAAGGCCAGGATGTCGGCGCGGGCGGTGTCGAGGTGGGTGTGGACCTCGGGGAGCTTGCCGTCGACGTAGTCGAGAAGCCGGTCGAACTGGGCGTGCACCGAGGGTCGGTCGGGCTGGTCGTAGACGCTGTGCAGCATCGCCTTGACCGCTGGCCACATGCTCTTGGGTGTCACGCTCATGAGGTTCGCTGAGTAGTGCGTCCGGCATCGTTGCCAGGCGGCGCCGGGCAAGTTTGAACCGTCACGGGTTTGATGCCGCTTCCTTGTGAGTCAAGGAGGATGAGCACATGCCCAAGAAGGTGGACCCGGCCCTGAAGGATCGGGCGCTTCGGATGGTCGCTGAGCACCGAGCCGACTACGGCTCGACCACGGCG